>CALKHN010000074.1 GCA_937991535.1 uncultured Sphingobacteriales bacterium | reverse complement strand
TGATAAACAAACCCTACAACCACAAAGCCTTTGCGACTTAAATGGATAATTCTATTTAATTTTTTATACAGGAAAAATACTTTGCGTGTTCTATTTTAATTGTTCGTTTATTAACCGGCCCACTACGTGTTTGCCGCTTTTAGAAACTCTTCTTTCAATCTTCTGGCTACAATTTTTTCTTCCCCGTCGTTTAGCATAAACACAGTTGTGTTAAACCCGCCCTCTTTATTGCCCATTACTTCAACAGATGTTGCGCCGCTCCGAAGCCCTTCCATAAATTCTTCGCGGGTTATTTTAATTTTGTCTTTATCCCACGACACCTGTAATGTTGGGGTATGATTGGCTATCGGCGGAACAACAACAGTAGTTTTTACGCCCTCAATATTTTTTATGGCATTATTAATAACATCAATCCTTTTCTCCCAGGTTTTCCATTCCTTATCATGATCCTGATTGATATATTTTTCCAGTGCTGCATACATGCCCAGCATCTCTTCTTTGTTCACCTTCATGCCTCTTCCGATGGTTATACCATTAGGAGAGTTATTTAAACGGGCTGCGGTTATAATATCCTTTTTACCCATAAGAATACCCGCGCTTTGGGGTCCGCGAAGTGCTTTACCGCCCGAGATGGCCACAAAACTGAATCCCATATCATTATATTTCCAGAGGTTGGAAACCGGAGGTACATCGGCAGCAATATCAATAGTAGCAGGGAGGCTATATTTTTTGCCAGTTGAAGCCATTCTTCATGCATTATTTTTCCTTCAGGAGCGTTGCAGTTCAGGAAATGCATAGCGGCCGTTTTTTCATTTACAGCACGGTCAACATCCTCCGCTGTTTCAACAGGAATTAACTTTACGCCGGTATTATGCAGCGCTTGCTCATAACCGTCATAATGCCCTTTCTGCAGCAGTACTTCCGACTTTATTCCCGATTCTTCCAGGCGGTGTGGTATTTGTTTTACTTTTTCTTTGTTGGTACCGGTAAGTATACCTGCCATTCCCAGAGTAAGCGCGGAGAAAGCGCCGGCTGTTACCATAGCTGCTTCGGCGTGTACCATTTGCGCAATTTTTTCTCCTACCCTGTCCTGCACATCGTTGAGCATACAAAACTCCTTTGAGCTTTGCGCTATAGCCTCGACTACTTCATCATGCATCAGCGATGCAGTCATCGTAGTATATGTTCCTGCGGCATTAATGAAAGTACGCACACCCAGTTCTTTAAGCAGGTTCCTTTTGGGTGTAGAGATGGGCGAGGCTCTTAAAGTTTCCCCGGAAAATAATGTTCCTAAAAAAGTTCCGCCTAAAGGAAACAGGCCAAGCCCTTTGATGATTGCTCTGCGTTTCATATTGAAAACTGTTTAAGCCAACCGTAACATTCACAGGATAATCTGCAGATGTTAGTATTGATAACCCGCGCGTCTCCAGTTAGCACAAGTTTCATAATCATTGTCAAATAAAGTTATCCATTTTTACACAGATATCTGCTCTGATTATTCATCAAAACTTCCACCGGCCGAATAGGGGTTCCGCGGAAGATAGGCGTCAATCATCACCAGTGGAGAAGGTTCCGAAAAGGCTTTTGGAGGGCTATTAAATAATTACGAGGCAAAAAACTACCGTTTCCAGTTTGTATCTGTGAGATCGTATATCTCCTGTATATCGTGCAGTATTTTTTCAAAGTCGAGATTCAGATCTTTAAGCAGGCCGGTCTTTAAGTCAAAAACCCAGCCGTGCACTATCGGATAACCTGTTTTTATGTACTCCTGTTGCACACTGGCCAATTTAATTACGTTTACGCACTGCTCCTGCACATTCAACTCAACCAGCCGGTCGTACCGTTGCTTTTCATTTGTTATAGCATTTAATTCTTCCTTGTGTAAACGGTAAACGTCGCGGATATTCCTAAGCCAGGGATTAAGGATACCCATATCTTTTGGCTGCATGGCAGCTTTTACACCCCCACAATTATAATGTCCGCAAACGATAACGTGCTTAACATCTAAGTAACGCACACCATAATTGATCACCGCCATCACATTTAAATCTGTTGCACACACCAGGTTGGCTATATTGCGGTGTACAAATACTTCGCCCGAATCGAGCCCCATGATCTCATTGGCAGGCACCCTGCTGTCGCTGCAACCAATATAGAGATATTCCGGGTTTTGATCAGAAGCTAATTTTTCAAAGAAGTCAACATCCAAAGCAGTTTTGGAAGCGACCCATTTCCTGTTATTTTCAAAAATCTGGTTGTAGGTAGTCATGTTAAAAGAAGGCGCTTCCACAGGCACTGCCTGCCGGAAGCTTATTGTAAGTTGTGAAATACTTTTTGTACATCTTCATCCTGTTCCAGCCGGTCAACTAATTTCAACACTTCCTGTGCCTGCTCTTCCGGTAATTCAACCGTAGTGGAAGGTATCCATTCCACTTCGGCACTAATGGGTGTAATATGCTTTTCTTCCAGCGCTTTTTGCATATTTCCAAAATCGGTAAATCCTGTTCGCAATACCAATACCTCCTCACCATTGTCATTTGTGCCTTCGCCCAATTCTTCCAGTCCATGATCTATCAGTTCCAATTCAAGTTCCTCAGCATTCAGTCCCTCAGGCTTCAATTTAAATACGCCCATTTTTTTAAACTGAAAAGCCACGCTGCCACTGTTTCCCAGGGTACCATTGCCTTTATTAAAGTGCGATTTTACGTTGGCTACCGTACGTACATGATTGTCTGTTGCGGTTTCCACCAGCACTGCCACACCATGCGGACCATAACCTTCATACAGTATCTCTTCGAAATTTTCCATTTCCTTGCCCTGCGCTCTTTTAATGGCTGCTTCTACCCTGTCTTTGGGCATGTTCACACTTTTTGCATTTTGCATACAACGGCGCAAAGCAGGGTTGGTGCCGGGATCGGGGCCGCCGGATTTAACGGCAATGGCTATTTCTTTTCCAATTCGACTGAACTGTTTTGCCATGCGGTCCCAGCGGGCAAACATGGTTGATTTACGTACTTCAAATATTCTTCCCATTGATATCGCTGATTGGTTAACTGGTTGCGCAAAGCATTTCAAATGATTTTAGCGTTGCAAATGTAAGGCAATGGAGTGAAAATGTTTGAGGGGTTCACGCTTTTGTATCCGGACGCCTTAAATATCCGGGCAAATTGTTTGCAACAGGAATGAAACCATTGTCATTTCCTCAAAAATGTAAAACTACCTACCTTTAACTTTTTAATTCTTAATTATTTTCAGTCTGAAAATATTAAAACTGAAATACATTACGCGAACCGTCTGGACCTTGTCGCTGGTAAGCTTATTTACAGACACCGCCAGTGAAATGCTGTACCCCGTTCTGCCCATCTATTTAAAATCCATCGGTTTTTCCATTGTACTTATCGGTATACTTGAAGGTGTGGCTGAAGCAACAGCAGGCTTAAGCAAAGGATACTTTGGAAAGCTTTCGGATAACACATCCAAAAGAACCCCGTTTGTACAAATAGGCTATGCTTTAAGCGCTGTATCCAAACCTATGATGGCAGTATTTACTTACCCGCTCTGGATATTTTTTTCACGCACCATTGATCGCTTAGGCAAAGGGATACGAACCGGTGCAAGGGATGCTATTTTATCGGACGAAGCCTCGCCGCAAACCAAAGGAAAAATATTTGGGTTCCATCGTTCCATGGATACTTTTGGCGCTGCATTAGGACCATCCCTGGCCCTGCTTTATCTGTATTTTTATCCCGCTCAATACAAAACACTGTTCTACATCGCTTTTATACCCGGTATGCTTGCGGTTTTAACGTCATTATTTCTCAAAGAAAAAAAAGCACCCGTTGCGGCAGCCAAAGCTGCAACGCCATTTTTCTCATTCCTGAACTATTGGAAAAAAAGCCCGCCAATGTACCGTAAAGTGGTTGCGGGTCTTTTGGCGTTTACCCTTTTTAACAGCTCAGATGTATTTTTATTATTAAAAGCAAAACAGGCGGGGCTGAACGATACGCTCGTAATTGGCGTATATATTTTTTACAATCTTATTTATGCTTTATTTTCTTTTCCTTTAGGTATCATAGCAGATAAAACCGGTCTGAAAAAAATGTTTATTTTCGGACTTTTTATATTTGCCGCAGTATATTTTGCGATTGGTTATTTCAGTAATTTTTATATACTCAGCGCCATATTTTTTCTTTACGGAATATACGCGGCGGCAACAGAAGGTATTTCAAAAGCCTGGATCAGTAATATTACTCCACAAAAGGATATGGCTACTGCAATTGGTACTTATGGAGGTTTTCAAAGCATTTGCAGCATGTTAGCCAGCTCCCTGGCTGGCTTATTCTGGTACCAGTTCGGAGCGGCCGCCACCTTCATCATAACCGGAACTGCAACACTATTGGTTATTGTATATTTTTCGATTTATACCCGGGAGCACAAGCTAAAACCCGGTAATGAACCAAAGGACTTAACAGTATAAAAAAGTAATCATAGACAAAATAAAAAGATAAAATCTCCAACGTTTAAAATAAAAAACAATACAAATCATATTACCTTAGCAGCATGAGTGAACTTTCCATGGGCGATGCATTGAAACTGTTTCTTCAGAAAAGCAAGCTGAAAGGAAACATGCAGGCCATGCAGATAACCGATATATGGGAGCAGTTGATGGGTAAAACCATAGCCCGGTATACCGATAAGATCCAGATCATGAACCGTACTTTATTTATCGCTACTTCCGTGGCACCTCTTAAAAATGAACTGCTCTTTCAAAAAGAAAAAATTGTTCAACGGGTGAACGAAGCCCTTGGCGAAAACCTTATCACAGAAATTGTAATCCGGTAAGCTAAACCGAATGAATATAACTGTGCAACTGGTCTATGGTTTCCTGCTGCGCAAGTATAGTTTCTTTTACAATATCCAGCACTGAAATAACCCCATAAAATTCGCTGCTTTTGAATACCGGCAAATAACGGATATTGTGCGCTGTCATCATGCTCATGCATTCTTCAAGTGTATGCTCGGGCGTTATCCTGGGTAAATGTTCCAGCATAATTTCACCAACGGGCGTTTCGTCCGATGATTTTCCGAGCAATATTACTTTACGGGCATAATCCCTTTCCGTAGCCAGCCCGCAATATTTCCCCTGACTATCTACTACGATTACTGATCCTATATTTTTTTCCGACATGATCTTCAGTGCCTCCAGTACGGACATATCAGTATCAATAGTAACGTTGTGATGCCCTTTGCGTTTAAAGATGTGTGCAACCGTTCGCATAATGGAAGTTTTAGATAAAAAATTAATACGGATACGGAATATCCTTCAAAAGATACGATAAAAGCCTGAAAATTGGAAAATTGCCCGCAGTAATAAATCTTAAAGAGTAATTATAGGGATGCCGGCCCTAATTCTTATTTTGGTTTCCCCGGAATGCTTAAAATACCATCAAAAAATATTATTGATATACAATAACTTCCGTCGCTATAAGTTTATGTAGATAGTGATTTTTGAAGAAAAACCAGGGTAATAAATCCAATACCTGTTGATAGCAATGAGAAACCATTTCCTTTTAGTTTCATTGGTGGTTTGTGTGCAGCTAAGTACCGGAGGCACAAGTTCCCAAAATACCATGAATGTATATAGCGTTCCTGCCGGGGTAAATAATAGTAGCCACAACAATACCAGTTCAATTATACCAGCCAGTTTTGCATTTTTGGAAACATTTCCTGCTGAGGATCAGGGCCTTTTGTGGACTATAAGCAACAATACCATTGGCAGCGATCAAACCATTTGTTATAATAGTTTGCCTGTTGCTTTAACCGGAAGTACGCCTGCAGGCGGAAATGGGAGCTTTAGCTTTCAATGGCAAAGCAGCACTGTTTCCGGTAGCGCCGGATTTGTGGATATAGATGGGGCAACAAGCCAGGGATATAGTCCGGGGCTTTTAACCCAAACCCACTGGTACAGAAGAATAGTACATTCCGGCGCCGAAAGTAATACTTCGGCCGCTGTACAAATTGCCGCAGATCCTCTGCCACCTGCAACTATAAGTTATAACCAATCACCTTATTGCGGAACCGGTACAGCCACTGTAACCCAAACCGGCCAGCCGGGTGGCACATACAGCTCTTCTTCAGGACTATCCATTAACGCCGCTACCGGGCAGGTAAATCTTGGGGCGAGCAAACCCGGATCTTATACTGTTAATTATACCCTTAGCAGCGGTGCATGCACCAGCACGTATACCACCAATATAGATGTGGGCGACCCCCTGCTTATTATTACCAACCCATTACCCGTATGCGGATCGCCTACGGCAGATATTACAGAACCATCTATTACACTGGGCAGTACCAGCGGTTTAAGCTATCATTATTTTAAAGATGAAACGGCAACAACAATACTTGATAACCCCGCTGCTGTTGAAATAAGCGATACTTTTTATATACGGGGAACCAGTGCAAGCGGCTGCTTAACCGACATTGGGCAAATAGTAGTTGTACTTAACGACCAACCGGTTATTACAACAGATGATACGGTTATAGCCTGCAAGGGATTACCGGTTACCTTAACAGCATCTTCGCCTGGTAATGAAATAACATGGCAGAATATGGGACCGGGCAATAGCATTGTTGTGCAGCCGGTTGCCAACAGCATATATAAAGCGGTTGCCATGAATGAAGCCGGTTGCACAGATACCGCCATTGTAAATATACAGTTGCGGGATTTTTCTATCTCTTTAAAAGCCAACCCCAACCCAATGCTTGTTGGCGCCCCTGCAACGCTCACCACCTCAGCCAGTGCCACCTATGAAGTAATTGGCTGGAAACCAGAAATATATTTCAGTAATCAGACAGCAAATACTCAGTCTGTTATTATTAATGATACTACCAGTACATTTTATGTTATTGCAAGATCGGAAGATGGATGTATAGATACAGCTAACGTGAAAACAGAAGTGGATAACAAAGACTTTTTTATACCCAACGCATTTACCCCCAACAGGGATGGCAAAAATGACATATTTAAAGTGTATGGTTCTTCAGTAACGGCAGCGGAAATAAAAATATACAATCAATGGGGCGCCATGCTTTACGAAACAAAAGACAATGAAAAGGGCTGGGATGGAACGCATAGAAACAATCCACAACCAGTAGGCTTGTATGTATATGTAGTTAAAGTTCGGTTATCGAATGAAGATTCATTCCTTAAAAAAGGTACTATCCGGCTGATAAGATAATGAATGAGTAATGAGTAGCCTGCCCGTCGCGGCGGGTTCGGAACATGATAAATTTTGAACAATGAAGAAAAGCAGATTTCAAATATTGTTTGCAGCACTGATGGGTGTATGTGGCTTCGCCGGCAAGGGATATGGACAGGTAGATCCCCACTTTTCGCAATACTTTATTCAACCCATGTTGCTAAACCCGGCGCTTACCGGCGCCATTGAGGGCGATTACCGGGTATCTGCGGTTTGGCGGAGCCAGTACGGCAACACTTTTTCAACCAAAGGCATATCTGCAGAAATGCCCACCAGCAAAAACATTAACCTTGGCGTTAACCTGTTAAATCAATCTTCTGCCGATAAGGCCTATAACTATACAAATGCTTACCTGAGCATAGCCTACACGGGCGTACGGTTTAAAGATCACTACGTGGTAATGGCCATGCAGGCGGGCCTGTTGAACAGGAGTTTTAATATAAACAAATTGCAATTTGGTGAGCAATGGGTATCGGGCATCGGGTACGATCCTTCGGCTCATTCATCAGAAGTATTTCAAAAACCGAATGTATTTTCTTTTGATGCCGGTGCAGGACTGGTTTACTACGATGCCACTGCAGATAAAAAAGTAAATCTCTTTGGAGGATTTTCTGCTTTTCATATTACACAACCTAAAGATCCATTCATTTCCGGAGGCGATAAGCAGACGTTGCCCCCGCGGTACAGTTTGCATGCCGGAGCAAGAATTATCGTATCCGACTTATTGAATATTGTACCCAATGTATTGTATATGCGCCAGGGCCAAACGGAAGAAAAAATGGCAGGAGCTTATGTGCAGGTAAATGCCAGTGAACAGGTTGATCTCATGTTTGGGGCGAACCTCCGATTCCAGGATGCCATTGCACCTTTTGCAGGATTTTATTACAAGGGCATCACGGTGGGTATGAGCTATGATACCAATGTATCAACCAAAGACGCTATGGAAATGAACAGGAACAGTATGGAAGTATCGCTTTCGTATACGTGGTGGCGAAAAAACAGTATGAAAACAAAACCTTTTTACTGCCCCCGTTTTTAAAAACAAAGGCATACAAATGATAATCATATGCACAAAAACAGTAAGCATTTGATGAGCAAAAAAACCTTTTTATTGGTGAGCAATGCTACAGCAATCCTCTTTTTTTTGCTTTGCACTTTAGCGGTGACTGCTCAAAATGACAGTCCGGGTTATTATACTAAGGGTGAAGCATTGTTTAAGCAGAAAAACTATTATGAAGCCATACAGTATTATGAAAAATACCTGAGCACAGAAATAAAAGCAACGCCACGCTCCCAGCCTTTCGCCGTAAAAAAGAAAGCGCCGGGAAAATCAAATCTTAACATTCACAATGAAGTGGTTTATGGCCTGGCGGAAAGCTACCGGATGATCAATAATTATACCCTCGCGGAAAAATGGTATAAAGAAGCCATGTCGTTTTCCAGGAAAGCCTATCCCGCCTGCCCCTACTGGTATGGGGTTTCATTGCGTGCCAATCAAAAATATGAAGAAGCATTTAATGCCATCACTGCTTTCAGGGAATCCTACACTAAAATGGATGAATTACTGGTAGGCGCAGATAAAGAGCTCGAAAATCTCAAATTTATAAGAGAACAATTGTCAAAAGAAAAGGATGGTTTTTTTGTGGAAAGAAAACAAATGCCGGCCAATACCTCATCGTACGCCCTGTCGGCTTCACAGGCAGATCGCGCCGTTCATACTGCTGTGCATGAAGATAAAACGAATAACCTGTATGTTGCCCGGCTGTATGAAACGAGCCGGCATGATAATGTTACAGGAAAAAAGAAAATGATTGCATTGGATGAAGCGCCGGGTATTCACAACGGGATGGCTGCATTTTTAAAAGAAGGCAAAAAAATGTTTTTTACCCGGTGGATGGTAAACAACGGGGTTACCACTTCTGCAATTTATAGTTCCGACAAAACAGATACCGGCTGGACAAAACCTGTGCCATTGCCCGAACCGGTGAACATGGAAGGATCAAACAGTGCACAGCCTTTCATAACGGCCGACGGAAAATATCTTTTATTTTCTTCCAACCGCGAGGGAGGTATTGGCAAATACGATGTTTGGTACGCTCCGCTGGATACCAATGGTAATGCGTTGCTTATTACCAATGCAGGTAATATTGTAAATACAGCGGGAGACGAGGCATCCCCCTCCTATCATTATACCAGCCGAACGCTTGTGTTTTCAAGCAACGGCCATGTGGGTATGGGCGGCTATGATATTTTTTCCGCCAAAGGCGATTTTCAGCTATCCAACTGGGATAAGCCGGTAAATGCCGGCAAGCCCATCAACTCGTCTAAAGACGACCTGTATTTTATAAGCACCGATGAAGATAACCTCTGGAATACCGGCTGGCTAAGCTCCGACCGGGCAACGGATTGTTGTCTTGAACTTTTTGCCGTGCGCCAGGACAACGCACAATATGTATCCGGTTCGGTTACCGACTGCAGCAGCAGCCAGCCGTTACAGGGCGTAGCATTAACCATAAAAGATCCCAAAGGCGGAAAGGTATTGCTCAGGCAGCAAACCGGCCGAGATGGTTCCTATAGCTTCGAACTCAAAAATACTTCCCGCTTTGAAATTACAGCAGAAAAAGAAGGATACAATACCGCGAATGAAAGCTATAAAGTATACTTCGATGCAGGATCTACCAGTGTAAACAACAATAACATTTGTCTTTCTTTGATAACACAGCCTGTTGCGCATACCGGGGGATATGATATGAGCGAATCAGCTACTCTGGCCAAATTCGCCTTTAACCAGTCCGCTCTGGGAAATGCATCCTTTTATGAATTAGACTCGCTTGCGGCGCTGATGCACCAATTCCCTTCCATAATAATTGAAGTGGGTGGTTATACCGATCGCAGGGGCTCGGAAGCCTATAACTTAAAGCTGGCACAAAAACGGGTAGATGCCTGTATAAGCTACTTAGTTAAAAAAGGCATCAGCAAACACCGGCTGGTAGGTAAAGCATATGGCGAATGCTGTCCGCTTGAGCCGGAAAAAATAAATGGGGAAGATAATCCCGCGGCCAGGGAAAGGAACCGGAGAGTGGAGTACAGGGAGGTAAAATAGCAAGAGGGGAAGAGGGGAAGATGGTAAGATAGTAAGATGGTAAGATAGTAAGACAGTAAGACAGTAAGATAGTAAGATGGTAATCTACGAATGTTGCTAAGCCAATTTGTAACACAGCAAAACTGTTCCGCAATCAAATGGCTTACACTTCACCACAGGCAAATAAAACGTTCATTTGTATTTTTAATTTACGCATGATGTTTAGTTTTTTGTGGTGAGAAATTCATTTTGATCTTTCGCAAGTACAAAGCCGTTTCATGTTTATTACAATTATTTTTCCTCCAGATCAGCAATGATTATTTTTTTCATTTTCATTAATGCCCTGAATGCATATTCCTGCTTTGCCTTGTTTTTGTGCGATTCCAGTTTAAAATACTGCTCCGGCACGATCTGCCACGAAAGTCCGTACTTATCTTTCAGCCAGCCGCAGGGGCCTTCACTGCCGCCTTTAGCGGTGAGGGCTTTCCAATAGTAATCTACTTCGGACTGGTCTTTACAGGTAACGACAAAGGATACAGCCTCGTTGAATTTGAATAAAGGCCCGGCAGCCAGGATCTGGAAATCCATTCCCAGTAAATTCATGGTCGCTGTATCAAAATCGCCGCCCGGAGCGCCTGAATTTTTATACGCTTTGTATGATTTCAGTTTCCCATTTTTAAAAATGGACAGATAGTATTGAGCTGCTTTTTTAGCATCTTTTTCAATCCATAAACAGGGAGTTATCTTTTGCTTTGCCATTTTCGTTTGTTTTAAATGAACGAATATTTTTTAACCTGGAAATTTGCTCATGTCCATATACAACACTTCCCAATTGTGTCCGTCCAAATCTTCCACACACCGCTGCTGCATAAATCCGTAATCTTTGGGTTCGGCATATTCCCTGCCCCCTGCTTTTACCGCTTTTTCAGCAAAAGAATTTACTTCGTCATTGTTCTCCAGGGAGAGTGCATTAATTACTCCAACGGTTTGTTTGGCGTCAATGACAGCCTTAGAGATAAATTGCCTGAACTTATCATGCGTAAGCAGCATTACAAAGATGGCGTCGCTCCATACCATACAGGCAGCGGTTTCATCTGTAAATTGAGGATTGTTGGTAAAGCCAATGGCTTCGTAAAATGCCATTGCCTTTTTTAAATCTTTCACCGGAAGGTTGATAAATACCTGCTTTGCCATTGTGTTGAATTTTGAATTGTTATTGTTTAATATGAATTGACATCACAAAGATGAATACAAACGGCGAGGATTAAAGGTGGGATTTATGACAGTTTAAGGGGTTGATTGCGCCAAAAAGCCGTTTGTCTTTATCTTACGCAAAGATGTTTATCCTGATGCCTGAATCTTCGGTAAGGCAGGCAATTACCAACCCGCATTTATGAAAAGTTTTTGGATTTGAAATTGCTCCACCCCGGCGGACAGGTTTGGTTTCTTGTTTTTTGTGATTTGGTTCTTTTGACAACGGCGGCGCAGCCATAACACCAACACCGGAAAAAAACAGCGGTGCGGGAACACCAATATGTAAAAAAACTTTCCGGTCGGTGAGACACCTACCGGTAGGCTAAAGTAACCAAAAGCCCCGCCCGAACGACGTTCAGTCGGGCAGGCGTCCGAAAACGAATACGGTCCGTTTTCGGAAAGAAGCCCTGATATAGCTTTTGAGCTCTTGTGGTCTCAGCTTCATTACTTTGCTGCTTTCTCATTAAAAAAGGCGCCTTTCGGCGCCAAAAAATAACGGGTGGTTTATCAATCAGGAATACTTTAAAGCTTTATTGGTTCAATATCATCCTTTTTTTACCTCTCTTACCGTGGTGTTGCCCCCACCTTCAAGGGTAAGATTCACGGGTTTATTGGTTTTCCAGTTGCCCCTGCTAAAATCGGGCACGTCTACCGTTTTTGAATTCTTCGCAACAGATTTTTCGCTGAGCGGGCCTATTACACTCCATAAAACACCATCATATACATCCTGATCTAAAGGCAACCCGTTGCGCAAACAATCAATAGTACGCCAGTCCATCATAAAGTCCATACCTCCATGACCGCCTACTTTTTTTGCAATATCACCCACATGTTTTACAATTTCAGGTGTATATTTATCATACAGTGCTTTTAATTCTTCAGGCTTGATCCATTCATGACCGAAAGCGATCCGCTCAGGATCGGGATATTTCTGGGCAACACCTTTGGTACCGCTGATCAAATGAAGCCGTGAGTAAGGACGTGGAGAAGTAACATCGTGCTGCAACATGATCGTTTTTCCTTTATTGGTGCGGATGATGCTTGTATTCATATTGCCGCGGTATGACTTTCCAACAAACTCATTGAAAAAAGGATCTTCCGCCGCTTTTTCTTTTGCCGTTGCACCCATCATAAAATCATTGGATGACATAGAAACCATATGATCCATTTTATCGCCCCGGTTTATGTCTAAGCATTGCGCTATTGGTCCTAACCCGTGTGTGGGATATAAATTACCATTGCGGAATTCATTTTCCCTTAAGCGCCACATTTTGGAATAGCTGGTTTTCCCGAAATTGGAGCTCAGCAAGTCATGTATGTAAGCGCCTTCGGCATGTATCAGCTCTCCAAACAAACCATTACGCGCCATATTTAAAGTAAGCAGTTCAAAAAAATCATAGCAGGTGTTCTCCAGCATCATGCAATGCTTTTTTGTTTTTTCCGAGGTTTCCACCAGTTGCCAGCATTCATCAACGGTAACGGCAATGGGTACCTCCGATGCAGCATGTTTTCCGTTCTTCATGGCATATACTGCCATAGGTGTATGCAATTGCCAGGGTGTGCAGATATATACAAAGTCAATATCATTGCTTTCGCACAAAGCCTTCCATCCTTCTTCGCCCGTATATTCTTTAGCTTTTGGCAATCCCTTATCCGTAATCGTTTTTTGAGCCAGGGGAATTCTTTCGGGGCGATTGTCGCACAAGGCAACAATTTCAGCGTTTTCAATAAAGGATAAACGGCCCACAGCGCCCGATCCCCGGTTTCCCAGCCCTATAATGCCAATACGCACTTTATCTATTTTAGGCGCTGCGTAGCCACTCATGTTAAACCCGCTTTTTCCTGCATAGGATGATAACTCATCTTTCTCTGTTGAATGGTCTTTACCCAGCACGGGTAATCCTGTGGCAATCGCACCGGTGCCTAAAGTAATATTGCGTAAAAATTTTCTGCGGTTGGATGTCATGGCAAGTAGTTGAATGAATAATTTTGTGTGCGCTAATATCCTAAATTTGTGCGAATAAAAGCGCGTTAGCTGAAATTTAAACAATCGTTTGTTCTGCAAAAAATATAATTCGGAAAGTGATTTGCTATCTTTCAACTTCAAAACAACATTCATATACCGCTCCATTCACTACCCACAACTGTCGCTATGCATTATACACTTGAGGTTATTGCCTTTACCATTGAGTCTGTGTTACTGGCGGAGCAATCAGGAGCCCATCGTATTGAGTTATGCGATAACCCTGCTGAAGGTGGCACTACACCGGGTTATGGCACGATCAAAACCGCGAGAGAAAAAACCTCGCTCCAGCTCTACCCGATCATTCGCCCCCGCGGGGGTGATTTTTTATACAGCAGCGAGGCATTTGAGGTCATAAAAAAAGATGTGCTGCTTTGTAAAGAATTGGGCTGCGATGGTGTGGTGATCGGGCTGCTACAGCCGGATGGAAGTATTGATAAAAAGAGAACCGCAGTATTGGTGGAGGCTGCCTACCCGCTCGGCGTTACCTTTCACCGGGCATTTGATCGCGTAGCCAATCCATTTGAAGCTTTGGAGGATATAATATCCACCGGATGCGAAAGAATCCTGACCAGCGGGTTGAAACCTACAGCAGCAGAAGGTTCCGAAACACTTTCTCAGCTTGTACGACAGGCCAACGACCGCATTATTGTTATGCCGGGATCAGGCGTAAGATCAGAAAATATTGTTGCTTTGGCCACACAAACCGGAGCTACTGAATTTCACTCCTCCGCAAGAAAAACAGAAGACTCAAAAATGAAATATTTCAATACTTCCATGAATGAAAATCTGCAAACCACTGAACTGGATACCGTGGAAGTGAAGAAAATGATAGCGGCTCTGCAAACCCTGGGTTGATTTGAGATTTTAAATTTGAGATCTTGGTATTGAATCCGTTTGTTGGTTGAGCCATCGGCTATCAGCGGTCAGCCGTGAGCTCAAAACCACTAATGACAGCCTGTATGCACCTTCTTTGCACTGTCAATGAAATCTGAGCGCCGCCTGCTGCCAGTTCCCGGATTTCGTTGTTTAAAAAACCACCATATAGCACACGATTTTGCATTCATTTCGAACTTCGATTTTTAGTTTTCCGATTTACTTGTGATTTGGTTCTTGTCATTTTCTCTACCCACCACTCACCCTCCATATCACATCGCTGGTATCAATCCATACCCACCGGATTGCGTAACCATTGCTTAAACCATAAATACGTAAATAAATGATTGTCTGTATGCTTATGGGTAATATTCTGCACAGCATGAGCATTTAATACCACAAAAAAGTCTACATTTATTTATGGATCTCCGGTCTCATTAACCCTAATGGCTGCTCAGGCATGGAATCAGTAACACCTATCCGCCACTTACAGAACATATTACCCCAAAAGCGAGGTTGCCGGAGAAAGTATTTCACAAGTTGTTCCGGGATATTGCTTTTAAAACAGGTTTCGAAATGGGCGGGCGCCTTTGCTTCAACCAGGGCATAATTTTTGAAACACTTGTAGCACGTTCAGAGCAACAGCAGCAGAACAAGCCGGAAGGAAGATAACTTGAAGCGCGAAGGGAAACATCCCTTTGGATCTTCCATCGGCAATTAGCCGGGTCACCAGCCCGGCTTTTTTTGTAATCATGTTCAGGCTGCATGTCGTGATGCTGATGCGGCGGCGGGGTATCATTTGTTTCTTCCTTTGGCTGGATTCTTCTTTTACCGTACGATCAATTCGCTTTTCAGCACAATATTTTCATAAGGTAAACTACCTTCAAGCGATTTTGTATTCAGAAGCTTGAACAACAACTCTGTTGCCCTGCTGCCCTGTTCATACGGAAATTGTTCCACGGAAGCAATAGGAGGAAAATCAAGATAGCTGGTGATGGGCCAGTTGGCATAACTTACAACGCTGATATCTTTGTTGATCTTCAGTTTTTTATTTCTTAAGTACTGAATAGTATCCAGGGCCACATTATCATTAAAAGCAAGTATAGCAGTGGGTTTATTTTTAAGTGATAATAATTTTTCTATAGCCTGTTCCGTACTTTCTTTGGAAAGATCTGTTGTTGCGATCAATGATTCCTGTAGGGGAAGTTTTTTATTCTTATGAGCAGCATAGTACCCTTCTAATCTTTCATTTTTAATATTTAAAGATAGAGGCCCCTGTATATAGCCAACCCTTTGATGACCTTTGCGAAATAAAAATTCCACAGCCTCAATGGTGCTATAGTACAAACTGCACCATACCGAATGGATATTGGGTACATCGGGTACCCTGTCGAAAAAAACTACTGGAATATTGTATTTATCCAATTGTTCGAAATGTTCAATGCTTTTGGTTTGTTTTGAAATAGATGCCAGTACACCATCCACCCTGTGTTTGCGCATGGTTTCAACAATTTGGCGCTCCCTCTCCAGTTCATCGTGCGACTGCCCGATCAGCACATTATAATTACTTTTAAAAGCTGTATCTTCTACACCGCTGATAGCCGTTGAAAAGAATTCTTCGCGGAGGTTGGGAAGAATAAGTCCAAGGGTAAATGTTTTTCCTTGTTTAAACTGAATGGCTGTTTGATTGGGCTCATAATTCATTTCCGTTGCCAGCTTTTGTACCTGCATTTTAGTGCGCAAGCCTATGCTGGGATGATTATGCAATGCCCTTGAAACGGTTGAAACAGAAATATTGAGCTTTTTTGCAATTTCCTTTATCGTAGGTACCTTCTTCTCCATAAGAATTAAGAATAGCTAAGGTAACTGCATATTTTGGGGTATCAAAAACAAATAGGTGCCAGGTGTGAGGTATCAGGTATGGGTTTGAGCATCCTAAGACGAGGGCAAAATCACAAAAAACAAGAAACAAAAAATCTCAAATCTGAACATTAAAATCCGAAATCCGGGAAATACAACGATAAACAAAAAACTAAAAATCATAAACTTCCGAAATCCGAAACAAAATTTCGTTGCCCACGTTGAAACCTGCAACCTGAACCCTGAGCCCCTGAACCCTGCACCCTGAAACCTGAAACCTGTAACCCCATAATTCATGCAATCGTTTGCCCCTGTTCTTTCCCTTTTATTACCGTAGTTTTAACCATGTTAAATTTTACCGTCATGAAAAAAATAATGCTGCTGATACCAGGTGTTATGCTATACGCAAAGCTCTTTGCGCAGGATATGAGTTACAGTGCCGAAGGCAACAATTATTTTGCTGAAACTGCAATGCCGGTTACAGCACCGGGAGAAGAATGGAAAACACTTCAGCAACCGGTTATGGTAAGCTTCGCCAGTAGCAATACCCGTTATGCCAAAGAAAAAGTTCCGTTTAAAACCGTTCAGGATAGCTGGAGCACTACAGCGTGGAAGGGAGAAAAGGTACACACGCAACTGCTGGTATGGACAAACCAGCCTGTTGAGCAGCTAACTTATACAGTTAGTGAGCTGGTAAATGCAAAAGGTCAACCCATTTCATCTGCGGATATTAAAGCGGGGTTCGTGCGTTATGTAATAACGGACGAATTTGCCGCCGGTTGCGGTTACCGGAAACCCGCGGATTTTGATTCTTCGCTGGCAGAAGACGCCATAGACATCATTTCCCATATCCCTGTTAAAGCCAATACCGTGCAGCCCATATGGCTGAGCATTAAGGTTCCGCAGGGAGCGGCTGCCGGCAATTACAAGGGAAGCATTTCAGTAAAAGCAGACAAAACCTATACCTTACATTATACCGTTAAAGTGATTGACCGCACGTTGCCATCGCCCGGGAAATGGACATTTGATCTTGACCTCTGGCAGCATCCTGCCGCTATCGCCAGAGTACATGGTGTACCGTTGTGGAGTGATAAGCATTTTGAGCTGATGAAACCTTATTACACGTTGTTAGCCGGTGCAGGACAAAAAAACATTACGGCAAGCATTATGGACGAGCCATGGGGACATCAAACCTTTGACGATTTTCCAGGATTGATCAAATGGACAAAACGCAGGGATGGATCGTGGATATATGATTACAGCTTGTTTGATAAATACATTTCTTTTGTGATGAGCTGTGGCATTAACAAACGCATCAATTGTTATACCATGGTAGCATGGGCCTTATCGTTCCGTTATTTTGATGAAACAGCGGGAAAAGATACCACCCTCAAAGCGCCTATTGGCTCGGCGGAATATACCGTGCACTGGACAAGCATGCTGAAGGATTTTACGAAGCATTTAAAAAGCAAAGGCTGGTTTGATATTACCACAATTGCCATGGATGAACGACCTATGAAAGACATGCAGGTGGTGATTGCATTGCTTAAAAGCATTGATGCGGGCTGGAAGATCGCACTTGCAGGCAACTATCACCCCGAAATAGAAAAGGACATGTTTGATTATTGCCTGGCATCTAACCAGCAATTTGATGAAGCCATACTTAAAGAACGCATAGCCAAAGGCAAGCCCAGCACCTATTATACCTGCTGCGTTGAGCCTTATCCCAACGGTTTTACCTTCTCTCCTCCCGCCGAACATGTGTGGATAGGCTGGTATGCCGCCGCTAAAGGTTTTACCGGCTACCTGCGGTGGGCCTACAACAGTTGGGTAGCCGACCCACTCAGGGATTCACGCTTCCGCAGTTGGCCCGCAGGAGATACGTACCAGGTTTACCCCGGACCGCGGACTTCCATACGCTTTGAAAAACTCATTGAAGGCATCCAGGATTTTGAAAAGATAAAGCTGATGCAAAAGATGTTCACAGCAAAAGGCGATACACAATCGTTAAAAAAATTAGACGAAGTTTTGCAGCAATTCTCAATTGAAAAACTAAAAACGATCCCGGCAGAAGCGATGGTGCAGCGGGCAAAGATGATATTGAATGAATAACAACTCAACTGCAAAATAACCAGTACAAAAAAACCGGCAGGCCCGTTAACAAAAAGAAATAGCCTTATCTTTCATCTGTATTCAACATCCATTTTCTTAACATATCAGAGGAAATTTATGCGTCACTCATTCCTGTTTGTTTTTGCCGCTGTTGCAATATTGTCCGTGGCTTCGTGTTTTGCCCAAACAAATGCGTCTTACTACAATGAACCTTATCGCCCGCAATTTCATTTTACGGCAGAAAAAAACTGGCTGAACGATCCGAACGGACTAGTATATTATAAAGGCGAATACCATCTTTTTTACCAGCACAATCCTTATGGCAAAGGCTGGGGCAATATGCACTGGGGACATGCCGTAAGCAGCGACCTGCTGCACTGGAAGCACCGTCCATTAGCCATTTACCCGTTAGAAGGCACACGCGATCATTATAAATGCCCCGCGTTTTCGGGAAGTGCAGTGGTAGACTGGAACAATACTGCAGGATTACAAAAAGGCAGTGAAAAAACGATTGTAGCTATATATACAGCGATGCATTGCGGGCAGCGGCTGGTATACAGCAATGACGCGGGTAAAACCTGGCAAACCTATCCCAACCCGGTGATACCGGTTATGAAGAATGGAACAATGGATGAACGCGATCCTAAAGTTTTCTGGTATGAACCAACAAAAAAATGGGTGATGGTTTTGTATATCGGACCCGATAAAGATCAGCAGGAAAGAGGAATTGCCATATACAACTCTGCTAACTTATTGCAATGGGAACAAAAAAGTTTTATCAAAGGAATGTACGAATGCCCCGACCTGTTTGAACTGGCTGTTGATGATAACCCCGCAGAAAAAAAATGGGTACTGCATGGGGCAGATGGCGCTTACTTTATTGGCAGTTTTGATGGCAGCACCTTTACACCCGAAACGGAAAAGATAAAGATGGATCTGGGCAATAATTTTTACGCCGCTCAATCCTATAGTGATATTCCCGCTGCAGATGGCAGGCGGATCCAAATTGGATGGATGAATGGTGGCATTTATCCTGACGCTCCGTTTAACCAGCAGATGGCTTTTCCCTGCGTACTCACTTTAAAAAGGTTCCCGGAAGGCTTACGTGTGTGCAGGAACCCCGTGGCGGAAATAAAAAACATTTACGGAGAAAAATTTTCTATCACAAATAAGATGGTGCAACCCGGCTCCAATATATTATCTGCAGTAAAAGGAGATGCATTGGATATACATACAGTAATAGAACCTGGCACGGCCGGATCATTTGGTTTTGTAATCCGTAAAGGCAGTTATGAAACAAGCGGTACCCCTGTGCGTTATGATGCCAGGAATAAAAAATTAAGCGTTCCGGGAAAGACCGTTGATCTTGAACCCGTGAATGGAAAAATTGAATTGCGCATACTGGCCGACAGGGCTTCCTTAGAGGTGTTTGCCAATGGCGGCAAAATATCATTATCCGGTTGCTTCATTCCCGTGTACACTTTCAATAACATGGAATTCTACAGCGAAGGAGGAAATGTGAAAGTGGAAAACATGGAAGTATATAAACTAAAGTCTGCCTGGCAGAAATAATGTCAAAGGAAGAAAAAATCCCTGAAGCTATACCTCTATCGCTAACCCAACACATTAGTGATAAGCAAAATTGTTTAAAACCACATTATGAGCAATACCGCAGGCAAAGAAAAGCTCTCGTGGACAGTTAAAGGCCTTCATTTGGCTGTTGCAATAACCGGAATGATTTTATCGTGGGCGCTGGTACATACGGTCTTTGCCGTACGGTATGCCCATTTGTATTACAGCAATCATAAATTGCACCCGCAAACACATGCAGCCGGACTGAATTTCCCGGAAGATGATCGGCCCGATTTTCTTGACTTTGCCTATTTTTCCTTTATACTGGGTATGACTTTCCAGGTATCGGATGTTTCGGTAACATCCAAAAAAATAAGACGGTGGGCCTTGTGGCATGGTCTGATCGCGTTTGCCTATAATACTGTTATAGTTGCACTTACGATAAATATTATTGCAGGATTGGGAGAATAAGCACAACTTGTTTGAGGTTTATCATCTTATCTGCTTAACCCGCTTCGCTTTGCGGAGGGTAACATTGTGACAAGATTGGCAAACCTCTGCTTACTGCTGTAGGTATTTAGCCTATCTTCATACCATTCGCGTGAAATAAAAACACAATTTAATTAATGTCAAAAGTATTATTCAACAACAAAAATGCCGCCTTCTTTTCGTCGCTTAAAGCATCGGTAGATGATTATTTTAAACAGAAAAATGTAAGAAAAACAGGTAACTGGCTGCTGTATACGAAAACGCTCACCCTTATTCCTGCAGCCGCTGCAATATATATTGTACTCATTTTTGTTTCCATGCCCGTTGCCCTAACGATCCTTTTAGGTGGCACGCTCGGATTTTTAATGGCCTGCATAGGATTTAATGTAATGCACGATGCCAACCACGGATGTTATTCCAGCAAAAAATGGGTAAACAATACGCTGGGGCTTTCGATAAACGCGCTTGGCGGTAACAATTTCATATGGAAGCAAAAACATAATATTATCCATCACACGTACACCAACGTAGATGGAGTTGATGATGACATTGCCAAAAGTCCGTTTATACGCATGTGCAGAACGCAGGTATGGAAGCCCATGCACAAAATTCAGCACCTATATACGCCATTCTTATACGCAGTAAGTTCATTGTTGTGGATCCTTTTCCAGGATTTTGAAAAATATTTCAAACGGAAGGTGAACACAACGGTGTTGAGTAAGATGTCTGGTAACGATCATTTTGTTTTTTGGTTCAGTAAGGTGATGTATATGTTATTTTACATTGTGTTGCCCATTCTTTTGATGGGCTGGCAGGGTTGGCTGGTATTTTTCTTAAGCATGCATGTTGGTCTTGGCTTTGTACTGGCTATTGTATTCCAGTTGGCGCATGTTGTGGAAGAAACGGAATTTGAAGCGGCAGGACTGAATGAAACCAAAATAATAGAAAACGAATGGGCCGTACACCAGGTAAAGACCACGGCAAATTTTTCACCCGGCAACAAGATTGTTTCCTGGTTTGCGGGGGGATTGAATTACCAGATTGAGCACCACCTGTTTCCCCGAATCAGCCATGTGCATTACCCCGCCTTAAGCAAAATTGTTCAGGCGCAATGCATTGCTTTTAACCTGCCCTATAACAGTATTCCTACCATGGCACAGGCTGTATATTCTCATTTTCGCTTTATTAAAGAACTGGGGCAAAAAAAATAGCCCTGCTTCGCCGGTAATACCCGGCTATTAATATTCAAATCCAATGCCATTTACGACAACGTTTATATTTTTCAGGCATCGTGCCGGATAGCAGCCCTACTATAAAAGAAATTACCCTTAAGCTGAAGTAATTAAACAATTCGCTACCGGAGTGTATAAAATCACTAATTTTCGGCATGAATAAAATAGTTTCCTGCAGCCTGCTTTTATTGCTCCCGCTATTCATATTGGCACAACCAGCCCCGCAGCACGACCTCTATTTTAAACAGCTTTCCACCGTTTGGGACGAAGCCATTCCGCTGGGCAATGCTACAGTTGGCGCTTTAATATGGCAAAAGAACGATCACCTGCGTTTTTCATTAGACCGGTCGGATATATGGGACCTGCGTCCGCTGAAGGGATTGCACCGAAAAGAATTTACTTACAAATGGATAGAAGAACAGGTAAATAAAAAAGACTACAAGCCGGTTCAGGAGTATTTTGATGCACCTTACGACAGGGAACCCGCTCCTTCAAAAATACCGGCAGGCGCACTGGAGTTCAGTATACCTGCAGATACAAAAGTAAAATCTGTCCGGTTGGTGCTTGCAAACGCATTATGTGAAGTGCAATGGGAAAATGGTATGCTGTTGAGAACATTTGTGCATGCCACAGCGCCTGCCGGATGGTTCAGGTTTGAAAATTTTGCAGGTAATTTTAAACCGCAACTCATCGCACCGCCCTATAAGTCTGATATACCAGAGGGTGGTGAGGTAAATTCTTTAGTGGGTGATGACCTTGCAAGACTAGGATACCAGCAGGGCAAAATACAACAACAGGGCAACAGCATTACCTACCGGCAGGAAGGATGGGGCGGTTTTACCTATGAAATAAGCGTGCAATGGAAAAAAATAAATGCGGCTACCATTGAAGGCGTATGGAGTGTATCATCTCAATATCCAGACAAAAAAATAAATCCTTTGGCATCGGTTGTGGTGAACAATAACATACAAAAAGGAATGGCACAGGCTTATGCAAGTCATCTTAGCTGGTGGAAAAACTTTTGGAGTAAGTCTGCCATTCATGTGCCCGACACGCTGCTGGAAAAGCAATGGTATCTTGAACAATATAAATTTGGCTCCGCAGCAAGACGGGGAGCGCCACCTATTTCCTTACAGGCAGTGTGGACGGCGGACAATGGAAGAATACCACCGTGGAAAGGAGATTTTCATCACGATTTAAATACCCAACTGAGTTACTGGCCGGCCTATAGCAGTAATCACCTGGAAGAAGCACTGGGATATACAGACCATCTTGATGAAAATAAGGCTAACTACAAACGCTACACGAAATTATTTTTCGTTAAGGAGGGATTGGCGGTGCCGGGCGTAACCACTCTTGATGGAACAGAAATGGGAGGCTGGACGCAATATTCGCTTTCACCAACCGTATCTTCCTGGCTGGCACATCACTACTACCTGCAATGGCGTTATAGCATGGATAAATCATTTCTTAAAAACCGCGCTTACCCATGGCTGAAAGAAACCTGCACATTCCTGGAGAACATAACCATTAAAGATGAGAACGGACTGAGAAAATTACCGCTCAGTTCCAGTCCGGAAATAAATGACAACCGAATGGATGCCTGGTTTCACCAGAACACCAATTACGACCTGGCATTGATGAAATTCAGCTTTACTGCTGCCGCGGAAATGGCCTATGCTTTAGGATTAACAAGGGAAGCGGCTCAGTGGGAGAAAACACTTTCTGAATTTGGCGATTACTCCATTACCGCCAATGATGAACTAATGTTTGCCCCTACCCTGCCCTACAATCAGTCGCACCGCCACTTTTCACATCTTATGGCCATTCATCCTTTAAGTCTTATTAAATGGGAGGACGGCGAAAAAGCACAATCTATTATTAAAAATACGATAGCGCTGCTTGAAAAGATCGGGCCGGATTACTGGTGCGGGTATTCGTACTCGTGGCTGGGTAATATTATGGCAAGAGCCAAAGACGGCGAAGGCGCTGCAAAAGCATTGCAGATTTTCGCTAAAGCATTTTGTCTTCCCAACAGTTTTCATGTTAATGGAGATCAGACAAAATCCGGTTATTCCAAATTCACCTATCGCCCCTTTACGCTGGAAGGAAACTTTGCTTTTGCCGCCGGTCTGCAGGAAATGTTGTTGCAGAGCTATGCAGGATTTATTGAAATTATGCCCGCAGTTCCGGAAACATGGAAAGACATTTCTTTTCAGCAACTAAGAACAGAAGGTGCATTCTTAGTGGGCGCAAAAAAGGAAAACGGTAAAATAAGCGAAATAAAAATCATTTCAGAAAAAGGAGGAAGAACCAGGCTGAAGCTTCCTTTCAAGCAATGGAAGATCGCATCTGCCAAAAACATAACCACAGGCAAAGCCGTTGATGGATATATTGAACTAACCTGCAAAGCAGGAGGGGTTATTGTTTTAAAAAATGATTCGGAATAGATACAAGCAGCAAATAGCAATTGAGTTCAGAAAGCCCGAAGCTGAAAATCCGAAATCCGAAAAAGGGGCCGGCATCCGACGCAATGAGAGTTTTTGAAAAACCACAAACGATAAACTACAAACCATCAATACTCCGTAACTTGCGCCCTCAGCAGAGACTAAACAA
Source organism: uncultured Sphingobacteriales bacterium (assembly GCA_937991535.1). Classification (GTDB taxonomy): domain Bacteria; phylum Bacteroidota; class Bacteroidia; order Chitinophagales; family Chitinophagaceae; genus Agriterribacter. Next base: position 46,494 of record CALKHN010000074.1, on the reverse strand, counting down.
CTATGGACACATTATCATTTGACATTGTTATCATTGGCGGCGGATGTGTTGGACTGGCTACTGCTTATAAGATCAACACCCGCTACCCGCATTTGAAGATAGCAGTACTCGAAAAAGAGAATCGTGTTTCAGCACATCAAACCGGCAGAAATTCCGGCGTAATCCATTCGGGCATTTATTATAAACCTGGATCCTATAAGGCAAAGAACTGTGTTGACGGGCGAAGAGAACTGGTGGCTTTTGCAAAAGAATATGGTATAAAACATGATATCTGCGGTAAAGTAATTGTGGCTACACAGGAAGATGAGCTGGCGCATATGAATAAAGTATACCAGAACGGAATAGCCAATGGTGTGGAGGATACCCGGCTGATAACAGCCCAGGAAATAAAGGACATTGAACCTTATTGCGAAGGCATTGCCGGTATATGGGTTGGCTGTACAGGCATTATAGATTACGTGGGGTTTACAGAAAAGCTGGCCGAGTTGCTGGAACAAAAGTTTGATGGGAGCAAAGTGTTTCTGAATACGGAAGCTATAGACTTTATAAAGGAGAGCGATAAAACCATTATAAAAACGAACAGGAAGAACTTTGAAGCAAAATATATTGTAGCCTGCGCCGGCCTTCAAAGCGACCGGGTTGCCCAAAAAGAAGGAACCGGCACTGATACAGCAATCGTTGGTTTTCGTGGCGATTATTACGACCTGAGTGAAACGGGAAGAACCAAAGTAAAGAACCTGATTTATCCAGTGCCCAATCCCCAATTTCCATTCCTCGGCGTGCATTTTACAAGAATGGTGAACGGTGAAGTGGAATGCGGACCGAACGCGGTATTTGTATTTAAACGCGAAGGCTATAAAAAAACCGATTTTAGTATAAGGGATACCGCTGCTGCATTATCATATGCCGGCACGTTGAAATTTTTTGCCAAACACTGGCGCTTTGGATTAGATGAATACCGGGGCGCTTTTTTTAAAGCATATTTCCTGAAACGACTGCAAAAGCTTATACCCTCATTAACTTCAGCAGATATTGTACCCGGCCGTGCAGGAGTACGCGCCATGGCGCTTTCACGGGAGGGTAAGATGATTGATGATTTTAAGATAGAAACAAGTAATAACGCCATCCACGTCCTGAATGCCCCCTCGCCGGCAGCCACTGCCGCTCTGGCTATCGGTAACGCAGTACAGGAAATAGCAACAAAACAATTCCATCTTTCATAAAAAGGCTTTACGCAATGAGGCGCCAACTTTCAGCCGTCAATAAACATTCTTCGGGCATGGTATTCCTTTTCCACCGTTCCCGCGGTTGAAGTCGCGGTCGTTGAATAATTTGTAGCTAACGGTAATACCAGAAAAATAAAACCAATCCTTGGTTTTAGGATTTCCTCTCATTGTTCCGGCAGCGGGATAGGAAGGATTACCATTTTTAAGTTCACCACCCCGGTATGCCATTTCCACAGCTTTCGATCCTCGGGCGCCGCGGGCAACCAACAAAATACTACGGTCAGCATACTGGGTACTTACATCGTCTAAATAATCGGTAAAGGTTTTATTGAACCGGAATTCCCAGCCCAGGGAAACATTGCGGGTAACGGCAAAGCGTATCCCACCTCCAAAGGGAATAGAAATATTCTGATATTTATATTTTTCCCTTTCGGGATATTCGGGTAGTCCCTGTCCCTCCGTACCCAGGTTATTTAAACCAATTTTCTTACCCAATGAGTCATAGGCGTAAGGCCCCATATTAAAAACCGAAATACCTCCAAACACATATGGCGTATACCTTTTTTCCATAATGTCGAAAAACTCATATACGCCTGTAAGACTGGCGTCATATATTTTAGAATGAAAACTCAGGTTGCGCTGTCGCCTCTGCAGGTTGCTGCTGTAGCTGTCTGCACCCTGGATATTTCCATAAGTGATAAGTCCTCTTAAAGAAATCTTATCGGTTAAGGCATAACTTGCTCCTAATGAACCCGCAGGTTTTGCCTGTGAAAAAGTATACGTATTCTCCTGTAACTCTCCCTGGTAATTGGCAAGACCACCAAAAGCTTCTATGCTTACATTTTTTAATATTCCCTGGGAATATACAACAGAAGTGCTAAGCAATAATGCTAAAATAAATGTTTGTTTCACCAGCATTTTTTTATAGGTACGGTATAATAACGCACAAGTTGGGTAAAAATTAAGTTACGCGTAAATAAAACAATAACAGACCTAAAATAATGCCATTTTGCCTTTTTCTTCTTATACGTTGAAATATATGATATTAATCTGCCAGAAAATTGTTAAACATTTTCCCATAAACTTTGAGGATATTCTCCGTTGGCAACCAATGCGTTAATATTGCTTTCCACGCCAGGAGCGTCTTCCTTATATGTTACCCCAAACCATTCAGAATGGGTAGGAATGACTTTTAACGCATTGCCGGGCATTTTGATAAAAGCCGCACCAACATCCACCACATATATTTCGGCTTTGGGCTGGTTGATGTTTTTTTGCAGGAATGTGTTAAACATATCCTGGCAAATGCTGAAAACATAAGGTGTAAAGCACCAGAAATTCATAGAAACTTTTGAATCTGAGGGAACTTCTGTTTGATTATCGTTTTCTTCATATACAATGCGGTCTCCGTCGCGGTATATTTTGGTGCGTTCAGCAATTTCTACCAGGTTTCCCGAAGCATCTACCCTGCATACGCCCCTGCTAACAGAACCATTATCTGAAAGCGTTTTAATTAATTCATATCCAATTAAACCAAAAGTATGATCATTGGCTTCTTTCGTTAAAAATTGATACGCTTTTTCAAAAGCATCCCGTCCGTAAAAATCATCCGCATTGATTACGATGAAGGGTTCATGCACCGCAGTGGAAGCACATAAAACCGCATGGGCAGTTCCCCAGGGTTTGGTTCTGTCTGCTGGTATATCGTATCCCTCCACAAAGGATTGCATATCCTGGAATACATAATCAACAGCAATTTTCCCTTTTAGCTTGGGTTCGAAAATGGATTTAAAATCATCGGCAAATTCTTTCCTGATAATAAATACAACCTTGCCAAATCCCGCGCGATACGCATCGTAAATGGAATAGTCCATAATTGTTTCACCGGAAGGACCAAACCGCTGTATTTGTTTTAAACTGCCATATCGGGAGGCCATTCCTGCTGCCATAATTACCAATGTAGGTTTCATCCGTATATTTTTTGTTTTATTCCTTAAACATTCGCGAAAATAAAGAATTAACACTAAACCGGGATTAGCTGACAATAGTTAAAATATTTAATTAATGTAATTACAATGCGGTTCTTCCTTATTTTTCTCCCGCGGCAGCAGTATAAGTTGCACCTTTACCGCTCTGTAATTGTTCTATCTCTTTATATGCAATATCTACATTCGGAAAATCCAACACTTGAAATAGATGCCAGGGCGCAGCTTGGCGAAGGCGCCTTATGGCACCCCACGGAAAATAAACTGTACTGGGTAAATATTGAAGGCAGAATGCTTCACGTTTACGATCCGGTTACGAAAGAGAATATATCTTTTTACACCAAAGAAAGAATTGGCACTGTTGTACCCGTAAAAAGCGGGGGAGCTTTGGTTGCCCTGCAAAACGGCATTCATTTCATTAATATTCAAACAGGAACATTGCAGTTCATTGTTAACCCTCTTACCAACGGCGATATTCGTTTTAACGACGGCAAATGCGATCCTTCAGGCAGGTTTTGGGTGGGCAGCATGCACCTTCAGTTTACAGAGGGAGCGGCTTCGCTATACCGTATGGATACAGATAATACGGTACACAAGATGCTGGATGGCGTTACGGTTTCTAACGGTATAGCCTGGACGAAAGATAAAAAAACAATGTATTATGCTGACAGCCACCTGCGAAGGATAGACGCGTTTGATTATAATGATGCATACGGGCTCATTACCAACAGAAGAATAGTGGCAACGGTACCCGAAGGTGGCGGTTCGCCCGACGGCATTACACTGGATGCAGAGGGCAAAATATGGGCGGCGCTCTGGGGCGCTAATGCTGTGGGAAGATTTGACCCGGAGACCGGCGAGCTATTGCAGAAAATCGAAGTACCGGCGCCGAACGTTTCTTCCTGTGCTTTTGGAGGAGAGGACTTAGACACATTATACATTACTACCGCCCGCGGAGAATTATCAGGAGCACAACTGGCGGCCTTCCCGCTAAGCGGTGGATTGTTTTCCGTAAAGCCGGGGGTAAAAGGCGTGCCTGCTGAATTTTTTACAGGAACGATCACTGAATAAGGTCAATGAAACTAACCGGAGTTATGCTGCAAATACTCCTGCAATATTATAGTGGCGGCAATTTCATCAACGAGGGCTTTATTGCGGCGTTGTTTCTTTTTCATCCCCATGTCTATCATTGCCTGCAGCGCCATTTTTGAGGTATACCTTTCATCTGCTTTTTCAACCGGTATTCCAGGGAAAGCTTTCCTCATTTTTTCAATTGCGTTTCGCACCAGTAAAGTTGCATGTGTATCGGAATCGTCAAGGTTTTTTGGCTCTCCTATAATTATTTTTTCTACCTGTTCCTTTTCAAAGTATTTTTTTAAGAAATCAATGAGCCTGGGCGACTCTATCGTAGTTAAACCGGTGGCGATGATTTGCAAAGGATCGGTAACGGCAATACCGGTTCGTTTTAGTCCGTAGTCAATAGCGAGAATCCGTGGCATAATACAAAGATAACTCCTATTGAATCTTTTTTATCACATGGGTGCATTTCAAATTTTCGCTTATGCACCACTTTCCGGTCGGTGAGACACCGACCGGTAGCGGACTCTACAGGCGGGTGTCACCACCCGCCTGCGAAAATTTGAAATGCGCCCTATCACAAAGAATCATAGGCACATAGATACACATAGGTATTTGTATTTGTATTTGTATTCGTGCTATGGCTGTCTTTCTCTTTTCCATTGGGAGTTGCAACAAGGTTGATCATTTTATTTCGCCAGATCCAGCCCAAATAGTAAGGGGGTTGCATTTACCAGTGCATGTAAAAGCGCAGCATAAAAAACATTGCCTGTTTTAAGGTACACATATCCGTAAGCCCAGCCGCCAATACTGGCCAATCCCACAAAAATGATGGAACCCGCATGCCAGTGCACCAACCCAAAAATAACGCTGGTAATGGCAAGGGCAGTATATGTTCCGTGCCCGCTTTTGGCTGTTTTTTCAATGCCAAATGCCGCTCCAAATAACAATATCGTTACCAATGCCGGGAACCATTGCATATTGCCTTTTAATGAATAACCGGTTAGCAGGGAAAGTGCCACCAGGATTACCAGTCCCCATCTCCGGAATATTTTCGATGCGCCCGGCTGTTCAATACGTTTTTTCAGCATATTTTGCAATAACCCGCGAAAAACAAGTTCCTCGAAAAGCGCTGTATGTAAAAAAATACCGAGCGTTCTCTTTATGATTTTTTCAACAGACAAAAGATCAATACTATGCTCTTCAGATAATGTAATAAACCGAAGCGCATAACCAATTACAAATGCAAAGGCATAAAAGGCAAGCCATACCCATAGTGTTGTAAAGAGATACCTCCATTTAAAAACGGGATAAAATCCCACATCGCGGATATGCCGCACCGTTACAAAGGCAAATACCGCCGACAGCATAACCGATATACGGTAAACAGAATCGAATCCGCCGCCATTAAACGGCAGATCAGACGGGCCTGCTTCAAGAAGGGTAACCGGAAAAAAATACAGTACAAAGGTGGTAAAATCAAGCCAGTCTGTTTTCTGAGTTTTATTTCCGTTTGCAGCAAACAGCAATACCGGGAAAAAAAGAAGATACGGAATAAGAAAAATGGTTCCCTTCAATGGGTTTTCCCCATTAAATGCTATATAACTGAAATACAGCAGTACAAGCAACACCGGGAAAAGAAATATCCGCCGGATATCTCCTTTCATTTTTTCCCGCACCCAGTCAGACACCCGTGGCTTTCCTATAGAAAGTAAAATAAAGTATAGCATAGCAAAATAAGGAAGCGCCAGTAAGTTATCAGAAAGAGAATTATCATTCCAGGTAAAGTATACAAACAACAAACACAATAAACCTGTATAAATGCCGCTCCGGACCAGCGACCTTTTGAATGATGCCTGGGTTGTCATGTAAAAAGAAAAGATTTAGGGAATAGCCGCTTAAGCAGACCATTGCATAAATATCGGTTATTTATGAGTATTCAAAAAATGTTTACCCAAGAACAGGAAGATGTTAAAACCGGGAAAACCTGCATGCTACCTTAAAAAAATATCCCCGATCGCAAAAACAGCAAATACTACGCTGGCAATACCGTTGGCAGTCATAAATGCCACATTCACCTTCCGAAGGTCATCCGGCTTAACAATGGAGTGCTGGTAAACAAGCATACCGGTAAAAACAGATACCCCTATCCAGTACCATATACCAAAGCCACCGTATAAGCCCGCTGCAATAACCAAAAGGGCAGACACGGCATGCATGATTTCGGACACCCGCAATGCACTCTTTTTACCCAATGCCACGGGAATAGAATAAAGGTTTTGGGACTTATCAAATTCCTCATCCTGCAGGGCATAAATAATATCAAAACCACTCACCCAAAAAAGAACGGTAAGCGAAAACAAAACCGGCAGCCAGTCGAAACGCCCCGTAACTGCCAGGTAGGCCCCAATGGGTGCGAGACTTAATCCTAACCCCAGTACAATATGACACAACGGGGTGAACCGTTTGGTATAACTATAGCCCAGTACTACAAATAATGCCACGGGCGCTAAAAAAAAACAAAGCGAATTGATAAAAAAACAGCTAATCATAAACAGCACGCACGATAATATCGTAAACAACAAAGCATGGTTGGCCTTAATGATACCTGAAGGGATTTCTCTTATTGCCGTACGCGGGTTCCGGGCATCGAAACTCCTGTCTAAATACCGGTTAAAAGCCATGGCAGCGCTGCGGGCAGTGATCATGCAAAAGATGACAAGTATGAATTTAACCACTACAGTTTTCCACAAATAAAAATTAGTGATGTCCAACTCCCATCCAATCGTCTTACCCAAACTCCCCTGGTTACCTAGAGGAAAATAATATACACCCAGGAAAAAACCAATCATTGCAAAAGGCATTGCAAAAATAGTATGGGAGAATTTGATCAGGGATAGGTAATTCTTCACTTGGGTCATGCTGCGAAGTTATGAACAGTAAATGGAATTCAATGCTGTACTATTTTAGCGCTGTTTCATTCTTTTTCACCATTTTCACCAATTCCCACAACACTATGCCCGCAGCTACCGATATGTTTAAAGAATGTTTCATACCCGACTGCGGGATTTCAATACCTCCATTACTAAGCTCCAATACGCCGGCTTCAACCCCACTCACCTCGTTGCCAAATACTACAGCCACCTTTCGCATAGAATCATTTCCCGTAAGGGTTGCCCAACTGAGTTTATCCAGCTCTATACTGCCTTCTGCCTGTTCCACTGCCCAAATGCTATATCCTTCTGCTTTTAATGCACCTACCGCCTCCATTGTGGAAGAATAATACGTCCAGTGCACGGTTTCTGTAGCGCCCAATGCCGTTTTATGAATATCCCTGTGCGGCGGCCGGGGGGTATAGCCACACAGGCAAATGGATTCTATTAAAAAAGCATCGGCAGTTCTAAATACACTGCCTACATTGTGCATACTGCGCACATTATCCAGCACCACTACCAAAGGGCTTTTATCGGATCGTTTAAACTCCTCCACCGTTTTGCGGTTCAGTTCATCCATGCTTAGTTTTCGCATGGCGCAAAGATAAAGGGATTGAAAATCTGAAATTTTAAATTTGAGATTGCATCCGCTTCGGATTTAGGATTTTATGCTTCCGATTTTATAATTTGTGGTTTATGGTTGCTTTTGTCTTCGAATTTCGGATTTTCTACTTCGGATTTGGTATTTGAATTTTATTTGTTTATTGTGATTTATACTTTGGTTCTTCACCTCATATTTAGGAATTGAACATTCGGGCTTTGCATTCCCCGCAGTTCCTTATTTTTGCCTCTCCTGTATGGCAAAAGCAAGTTCCGATACACCTTTAATGCAGCAACACCGGGCTATCAAACAAAAATACCCGGATGCGATATTATTGTTTCGCGTAGGCGATTTTTATGAAACCTTTGGTGAAGATGCTATTATCACTTCCCGTGTGCTGGGCATTACCCTTACCAAAAGAAATAACGGGGCCGCAACTTCATCCGAACTCGCTGGTTTTCCGCACCATGCACTGGATACCTATCTCCACAAACTGGTGAAAGCCGGTTACCGGGTAGCCATATGCGACCAGTTGGAAGATCCCAAACAGGCCAAAGGCATAGTAAGACGTGGTGTAACGGAAATGGTTACCCCAGGTGTAGCCACTAATGATAAACTGCTGGAGCATAACAGCAATAATTTTTTAGCCGGCGTTTACTTCGATGAAAATATAATTGGTACTTCTTTTCTTGATATTTCCACAGGTGAGTTTTTTGTGGCGGAAGGCAATGCCGAATATGCCGATAAACTACTGCAGAGCCTCAAACCTGCGGAAGTTGTTTTTCAACGGAGCTTTCAGAAACAGTTTAAAGAAACCTTTGGAGCAAAATTTTACACCTATACGCTCGAAAGCTGGTTGTTTGACAAGGTATATGCGGTAGAATCTTTACTGAAACATTTTGGAACGCATTCCCTTAAAGGTTTTGGTATTGAAGATATGCATGCCGGGATTGTGGCTGCGGGCGCTGTATTGCACTATCTTAAAGATACTGAACATCCTAACCTGCAGCATATTACTTCGGTGCAACGCATTGATAAGGACGATCATTTGTGGATGGACCGTTTTACCATCCGTAATCTTGAATTGCTGGGCAACAGTTCAGACAGCAGCCAAACCCTGCAAAAAGTGATGGACAATACGGTTTCGCCTATGGGCGCCCGCCTGCTGAAACGATGGATTGTATTGCCGCTGAAAGATATCAGTCGTATTAATGAAAGGCTTAACCTGGTAGAATATTTTATTAAAGACACCGATTCCAGGAATATGGTGTCCCAGCATATTAAACAATGCGGCGATGTAGAACGTCTGGTGAGCAAAATTCCCGTCAAAAAGATCAATCCCAGGGAAATTAAACAGATCGCCCGGGGGCTACAGCACATTGAGCAAATAAAAAACCTTTGCATCAATAGCAGCAACGACTACCTGAAACGGTTGGCCGACGGGCTCAATGCCTGTCACTATATTGCTGAAAAGATCAATAAGGAGATTATTGATAATCCCCCGGCACAATCAAACAAAGGAAATATTATTAATAAAGCTGTACATACGGAGTTAGATGAGTTGCGCAGTATTGCCAGCGGTGGGAAGGAATACTTGCTGGAACTCCAGCAAAAAGAAACACAAGCCACGGGTATTTCCTCCCTGAAGGTGGGATTTAATAATGTATTTGGCTATTACCTTGAAGTGACCAATGTTCACAAAAACAAAGTGCCGGACAATTGGATCCGCAAACAAACACTTACCAATGCTGAGCGCTATATTACACCGGAATTAAAGCATTACGAAGAAAAAATTACCGGTGCGGAGGATAAGATATTCCAGATAGAACTGGAACTGTACGACAAGTTGCTATTGGAGCTACAGGATTATATCGCTCCTATGCAGGTAAATGGCAATATTCTGGCAATATTGGATTGCCTGATCTGTTTTGCCAATAACGCCATACAGTACGGTTACAAAAAACCCCAATTGCATGATGGCCGTTTGCTTGAGCTAAAAGAAAGCCGTCACCCGGTAATAGAACGTAATTTGCCCGCGGGTGAACAATACATTGCCAACGATATATTGCTTGATCCTGAAGACCAGCAGATTATTATTCTTACCGGTCCTAATATGAGTGGTAAAAGCGCCCTGCTGCGACAAACCGCCCTCATTACTTTAATGGCCCATACCGGAAGCTTTGTACCGGCCGCCGGTGCGCACATACCGGTAACCGATAAAATATTTACGAGAGTTGGCGCATCAGATAACCTGAGTGCGGGCGAATCTACTTTTATGGTAGAGATGAATGAAACCGCAAGCATTATCAATAATATTTCTCCGGCAAGTTTGATTTTACTCGACGAAATTGGACGGGGCACTTCTACCTATGATGGTATTTCCATTGCATGGAGCATTGCTGAATTTTTACACAATTCACCATTTGCACCCAAAACACTGTTTGCCACACATTATCATGAACTCAATGAGCTGGAAAATAAGTTGCCCCGGGTAAAAAATTATCACATCACCAATAAAGAAGCTGGAAATAAGGTGATCTTCCTGCGGAAATTAGCACCGGGTGGCAGTACACACAGTTTTGGTATCCATGTAGCCAAAATGGCGGGCATGCCTCCATCCTTAATTGACCGCGCCAATACTATTTTAAAACAGTTAGAGGATAAGCACACAGATAATAACGGCAATGCGGTAACCCAGGCGGTAAAGCAACTATCTGCTGCTCAATTGCAACTTTCCATTTTCGATATACATACCGAAACTTTCCAGAATATCAGGCAAATACTGGAAACCCTCGACATTAACAGGCTTACCCCTGTAGAAGCATTGCTGAAATTGAATGAAATAAAAAATTTGCTGAAGTAAGCGCCGTGTTATTGAGTAAAAATTTCACCGGAAAGCAGGCTGTGAGCTATCAGCATTCAGCTATCAGTGAATTTATTACCAAAGATGGAATGAATACTTCTTTTCCGCTAAAGGCTGAAAGCTGACCGCTGACAGCTCCTTCAGATTCCGGACCGGAGCGTTTATGATTTTTAGTTATCGTTGTATTCCTTCGGATTTGGTTCTTTATGATTTTTTTTGGTTCTTATCTTTTGGTTCTTACATTTCATTTTATCTTATCTCTCCGCTCCTTCATTTCCCTCCAGGTAGTGAGGACAATGCCCTCTTTTTCAATAAATTTTTTAAGTGCCGGGTCCATCATGGCTAAATAATCGCCCCTGCGGGTTGGTCCTGAGTCGGATATATGCTCAAATATTTCGGACGTATTGGTGCAGTGCATAATGATCATAGTAATACCCGGCTTGAGTGACTTTAGCACCCCGATATACTTTTGGGTTTTATAGGACTGTAATTTTTTATCATTCGCATATATACCGGGTGAGGGTTTCCAGCTATAGCTGTCATTGTAAAGGTCATCCAAAACAGGTAACCCCGCATTCCATAAGGTTCTGCCCGCTTCACGGGCCATTTTCATATCGGCTGAAGTATTTTTTAGTTCCTCCGCTATTAAAGTATTATGCCCGCCCGGAAACATTACCGGGATTTTATAATCTATACCAACCTTAATATAGCGTTCAACAAAAGCCGGTGTGGCAAACAAAGTACCCATGTGTGAATCAAGATGAGTAGGTTCAAAACCCATTGTCCGTGCTCTTTCAACCTGCGCTCTTATTTCAGTTTCCACTTCATCTGCACTGGCATGCTTCACCACATCGGCCACACCACGCCACATGGCTCCTTCAGTGTCTACCAGCCCGGGGGTTTTGGGTTTTCCGCTCAAAGGCCCCCAGCGGTAATCCTTCCATTCGGAGGTTAAAGTAAGATGCAAACCCGCATCTAATCCCGGATGTTCCTTCATAAAATGCACAAAGCCTGGCACCCAGGGACAGGGCATCATAACACTGCAGGAGTTTGCGACGCCTTTTGTCATCGCCTCAATACCACCAAGGTTCGAATCGTACGACATACCCATATCATCAATATGCAGGATGATAATTTTAGCGCCTTTCGGGTATCCTAATTTTTCGGCATAAGTCGTTTCAGTCTGAGCTGTTAAAATCTGCACCTGAAACACCAGCAAAAGAGAGATAATAAATTTCATCATTATTTTTTTGTCATAAGAGATACGCAACTGAGAGACAGAAAATTATCCGGTATACTCATAGGGCGGCGTTCCAATAACCAGACAAGACACTGACACCTGAAACCTGAGACCCTTAGCCTCAAAACTACTTCCTCAAATATTTCCAATTCCTTATTTTTCCTTCTTCCACCCATTCCAGCATATCGGATACCCGTTTGCTTCGCGTAGCTTCGGTTTTGGCGCCAGCTATCCATTCAATGTATTCCTTTTTCTGGCCTGGACTGAATGCTTCAAAATTGCTCCATGCTTTTTTGTTTTTGTTAAGGGCTTTAAGCATATAATCGGGTGGCTCAATGGATGCCTTTGTAATAGGTTTTGCCTTTGAAGGCAGTTTCACGCCTTCCTTATTGAGCTTTGCCGCTTCCTTAATATAGGATATCAATATTTTATCCGAAGGCAGATCATCCATACTTTCAATGCGTCCCAAATGCCCCATTGCAGTACGTTCCTTCAATTCAAATAATTCGTGAGGATCTTTCATTACCGATGCTTTCCAAAAACCGAAAGCACAATGTTTCTTAAAAGACGCCATGCTGCATAGTATTGAACCATTATACTCAAAATGCGGGAAACTCCATTTCATCGTTTCCTGCACACCGGGACAGGCTACATGTATAAGTTCGCGCAAATGATTTAAAATGGGTTGTGCAAATCTCTGAGCGTTCATTATATAAGCATCAATCCGCTTGTCGGTCTGCATATCTGATGATTAAAAATGGACAATATTTCGTTTACCGCCATATACTTTTATTTCTTAACAACGGAAGCAATGACATCTATTTCTTATCCAAAAAAGGTTTCAGTATATCAATGGGAATTGGGAATATGGTAGTTGAGTTATTCTCGGTAGCAATTTCACGCAAGGTTTGAAGATAACGCAATGTTAAAGCGCTGGGCTGATCTGCTAATACCCGGGCGGCATCGGCCAGCCGTTGTGAAGCCTGAAATTCTCCTTCAGCAGCAATTACCTTACTTCTCCTTTCTCTTTCGGCCTCCGCCTGTTTAGCCATAGCCCTTTGCATTTCCTGGGGAAGGTCTATTTGTTTTACTTCCACATTCGATACTTTAACACCCCAGGGTTCGGTATGTGTGTCAATGATTTGCTGCAGCTTGATATTTATTTTTTCGCGTTGCGAAAGAAGATCGTCCAATTCCGACTGCCCCAGTACGCTCCGCAGTGTAGTTTGCGAAAACTGTGACGTAGCCACCAGGTAATTTTCCACAGCCACTATAGCCTTCTGTGGCTCTACCACCCGGCAATACACTACCGCGCTTACTTTAACCGAAACGTTATCCTGCGTAATAATATCCTGAGTAGGTACATCCATCACCACCACGCGGAGACTCACTTTTACCATTTTATCTATTATAGGAATAAGTATAATAAGTCCCGGGCCTTTTACCCCGTCGCCGCCAATTAAACGGCCAAGTCTGAAAATTACACCTCTTTCATATTCGCGTAATATACGGATGGAATTGGCGAGAATGATGATAGCGAAAAATACAATCACAATAAGTGCCACCGGAATCTGTTGCATAAGTTTATTTTTAAGGGTTAAGTACTCATCTTTTCAACATATAATTTCAGATCTTTCATCTCTCTCACTCTTACTTTTTCATCTTTTTGAATGTCACCACTAACAGATTCGGCATTCCAGATTTCACCCTCCACCATTACCAGTCCAAGCGGATCAAGTAAACCCATCGCTACGCCGGTAACACCTGGTAATCCTTCTCTGCCTGTAATTACTTTCCGACGCTGTGCTTTTAATCCAATGCCAATAATGAACAGAAAAAATAAAGCGGTAACAATAGTAACTGAAAAAATAACACCGAGGGAAATTTTTGCCAGTTCCAGTTCCGAACTGGTCCGGATCAGCATCATTGACCCCAGTAGCAGGGATACAACGCCACCAATGGCCAATATACCATGACTGACTATTTTTATTTCCAGAATAAACAGAATGATGCCAAAAATAATAAGCGCCAGTCCTGCGTAGTTAACCGGCAAAGAATGCATGGAATAAAAAGCAAGAATAAGACTGATCACTCCCACTATGCCCGGCAACATAGCGCCGGGATTGTACAGTTCAAACATTATTCCATACATACCCAGCATCAGCAAAATGTAAGCAATGCTGGGATCGCTGATAATGTTCAGTATTTTTTCCCACACGCTCATACCGTATGTTTCTATTACAGCATTTTTGGTTTGCAGCACCCGCTCTCCGAACGGAAGCTGAACCCTTTTTCCATCTATCTGGCTGAGTAAATCCTTTTCAGTAACGGCAACAATATCAATAACATTCTTCTCCAGGGCTTCTGTTTCGGTTATGGAAACACTGTTTCTTACCGCATCTTCTGCCCAGTCCAGATTCCGTTTACGCTTATCGGCGATACTGCGTATAAAAGCCGCCGCATCATTGGTTGCTTTACTATTCATCGTACTGTCCATTCCGCCCTGCATGGATACAGGATGAGCGGCGCCAATATTGGTACCAGGCGCCATTGCTGCAATATTAGCGGCCATTGTTATAAAAACGCCGGCCGAACCGGCATGGGCGCCGCCGGGAGATACGTACACGATTACCGGCACAGGAGATACCAGCAAATCACTAACAATATTCCTCGTTGAGGTTAATAACCCGCCAGGCGTATTGAGATGAATAATAAGGCATTCCGCTTTTGCTTCACTGGCCCTTTCAATGGCATTATGAATAAAATCTGCAGACGCCGGATTAATGGTTCCATCAATTTGTATGGATATTACTTTTTGACCAAATGCAAAAGCAGGCAAAAAAGATATAAGAAAAAAATATAGTAAAAATCGCTTCATACAAACCCCAGGATGATAATTGAAGGATAAATGCTGACCTTGCTGTAATATAATGAATTCCGGGGAGAATGATGCCCGGAATCGGGGTTAAATGGTAAATCCGAAGTTGGTCCCGCGCGTGCAAGACGAAATTGGGGAATGCAACCAGGTGAAAAGTGAAAGGATAGAAGTGAAAGAGTACCAATTTGAAACTGCTTCCATTTTCACATTTCTCACATTTCTCACATTTCTCACATTTCTCACATTTCTCACATTTTCACATTTTCACATTTCCCACATTCTTCCTTTACCATTTTAATTCGAGTTTGTTGTTGCTGCGGTTAATATCTGCCATGCGCCAGGTAGGATCAATTTCAACAGAACGTATATTTATCAGTGATTGCTCCACTTCAAACACATAGGTAGGATGCGTCCACTTCCAGGGTTCCTGTGCAATCCTGGGAATGCTGTTCTCCGCCGGTTTTTCGCCAAACATACTGAACTGCGGAATATATATGGTTGCTTTCGTGCCGTTTTTATACTGCAATAACACATCTATGGGCATGGGCATCTGTCCTGCCATCCGCAGGCGTATTTTTGTTTTACCTCCCTGTTCCCACAAACTGTCAATACTATAATCAATTGTTTTGGTGGTATTCACCCAATATTCTTTGTACCAGTCTAATTGTATACCACTTACCTTTTCGGCTACACGAATAAAATCGTTTGCGTTGGGATGTTTAAATTTCCATTGATTATAATATTCCAGTAAAGTTTTATCTCTCAGTGAATCACTAATGATATATCCCAGTTGTGCAAGAAATACGCCTCCTTTTGAATAAGCTGCGCGGGCATAGGCAAAATTGGTATTGAAATGATCGGCATGGGTGGTCAATGGCTCTTCAAGACCGCTTTTTACCAGGCTAAAATAACCGGCATAGGTGCCGGCATGGTATAACGGAAGGTCAACGCCTGCACCACTTTCAGAAGGCCCTGCAGAAAGTTCATTACCCTTAACCGGTTTGCTTTTTTGCTGTTTGTAATAAGCAGATACCAGGTCTTCGGCGTAAGTGGTAAACCCCTCATCCATCCATGCATACAGCGATTCATTGGTGCCGAGCATCATCTGGTACCAGCTGTGCATCCATTCGTGAAAGGCAGTGCCTAGTCCCGGACCGCTTACTAAGGTTGCCATCGGATATTCCATACCGCCGTCGCCCCCATGTATAAACGAATATTGCTTATATGGGTATGCCCCAAAATGCTTCTCAATGAAAGGCAATACGATTACAGCCGCATCGGCTACTTCATTCCATGCATTATCATTAGCCGTATTGCCGGGTTTATCCTTATATAAAACATGAATAGTGGGGCCGCCGGAAATGTTTCTTGTAATGTGCTTAAACTGCGGGTCGGCTGCCCAAACAAAATCGTGCACATTGGGTGCTGTGAACCGCCATGTGAGCGTGTTGCCTGACGGTCGTGTTACTTTTGCCCCTTTTGATTCGTAACCATAACCGATCTGGTTTGCGTTCTGCAGGTAACCGGTTCCTCCTATGATATAATTTTTATCAATTGTAATATTTACCTCATAGTCGCCCCATACACCATAAAATTCGCGTGCCACATAAGGCGTGGGATGCCAGCCTTCGTAATCGTATTCACATAGTTTGGGATACCATTGGCTCATAGAATACCTTACTCCGGTGTTGGGATTGTCGCGTCCCGAACGCCTGATCTGCAGGGGCACCTGCGCTTCAAATTCCATATCGAACACAACTTTCGATTTGGGCATAACAGGTTTACTCAATTGTACTTCCAGGATGGTTTCATACACTTTATATTGCTGGGTTACGCCATTCATTTTAAGTGAGAGAATTTTCTGATATCCTATTTCATCCGGTTTAAGCTGCTGGATACGGTTGGTTACCCGCGCGTCCCAATCCTTAATAACCTGATTGTTTCTTCCCTGGAATTCAATATTACCCAGTTCACGGCTGCGGGCATCCATCATACTGTTGGGCTGAAATGCGTTCCAGTATAAATGGTAGAATACTTTGTGTAAAGTATCGGGCGAATTATTCCAGTATTCCAGCTTTTGCTTCCCGGTAAACTGGTTGGTCTGCACATTCATGTCAATATTCATTACATACTTTACCTTTTGCTGCCAGCGCTCCGGCTGGGCGAAAGCAAGCGTATAGCTACCACATAATAGTGCAACGAGTAACATCCTGTTCATTTCCGGAATGATATTTAATTTTTATATTTCAATAGCGCCAAAGATAATAACACCAGAGATATATAAGCCTCATTGTAAAAGTTAAAAGGTGAAAGCAAAGAGAATATTCCTCTCACTTTCACCTTTTACTATCTTACTCTCTTACTTTCTTACTATCTTACTCTCTTACTCTCTTACTCTCTTACCATTTTCCCCTATAATGTAAGATTATCTTTCAGCAGTTTTCCTTTCTCATTAAACAACAGGTTCTTTTGCTGAATGTCTGATTTGGCAACATGCACGCGGTATTGCATAACGTCATTGGGCAGGTCAATTTCATAAACCGATCTTACTTCCCATTCCGAATATTTGCTCTTTTCAAATCCATCGTTTACTTTATTCGGCAAATCGCTCATCTCCAGCTCCTTTTCAGTGCTTTGCCATTCTCCTTTTTTGTTGAACTTTGCTTCATACTTATCGCCCTTTCTTTCAAAACTGGCAACGAATGCGGTGAGGTTATCCTTCCATTCCACATTTTTCGCGTCATCGTATTTTTCCGAAAAGGCATTCGTTACTTCTGCCGGTATTTTCCTGATCTGCGCATTGATTTGAGTAAAACTTACAGCACTTAACAATAACGTTGCAATAAATATCTTTTTCATGATTTTTATTTTTTTAATATAGATGCAATTTCATGCTATGAAACCAGATAAGCACATTGCCACTGGTAAAAAAAACTTAAATATAATTTTGCGCAGCATGCGGTCTGATCCGCCGCGGCGGATACCGACCGCCACTATTTCATGCCTCTGTTTCATATTTCAAATAATAAATGTTCTTTTTACTTTTTCTCTTGAAAGAAAAAGTAAAAAAAAGTTCAAGCATGGATGAGGATACAACACATCCGTGCACAAGCCCTGGTTTAGCTATGTTACTACTGTAGCTTAAGCTATATATCCCTGATAAATCAAAGAGCCTGAAGTATTGTTACTTTACGGGATTATAGTTCCCAACTGCCATTTTATAACATACAAGTTAGAGAACCGTAATGCTTTGTGATTGATCTACCTATCCTTCTCACATTTTCACATTTCCACCCGTCTATTCAGCCGGGCAGGCATTTTCAAATTGATCAATGTCCCTTACCACTAACCACCACCACGATCTCTCCTTTAACGGCTTTGGCTTTGAAGTAACTACAAACTTCATGCAAGCTGCCTCGTTTATTTTCCTCAAACATTTTGGTGAGTTCGCGGCTTACACAGCATTGCCTGTCTTCTCCAAAATAAACAATACATTCCTCCAGCGTTTTAACAAGGCGCATGGGCGATTCGTAAAAAACAATGGTGCGCTCTTCTTCCGCCAGTTTTTTAAATAAGGTTTGCCTCCCCTTTTTTAAAGGCAAAAAGCCTTCAAAACAAAACCGGTTAATGGGCAACCCGCTGTTCACCAATGCCGGTACAAACGCCGTGGCGCCGGGCAGGCATTCTACCCTGATATTGTTTTTTATACATTCCCGCACCAATAAAAATCCAGGATCGGAAATACCGGGGGTGCCGGCATCGGTAAGCATGGCCATCGTTTTGCCTGCCTGCAACTGTTCTACCAAATGCTGTACTATTTTATGCTCATTGTGCTGGTGGTACGGGGTAACCGGTTTTTGTATATCGTAATGCCTGAGCAATACCGATGATGTGCGGGTATCTTCGGCCAATATAAGGTCAACTTCTTTTAAAACAGCTACGGCCCTGAAACTGATGTCGGCAAGATTGCCTATGGGAGATGGAACAATATAAAGCATAACGGCTCCTTTAGGCGATGGGCGCAACCGTTATTTCAAAATGCTCCATTACCTGGTTGGCCAATAATTTTTGCGAAGCCTCCTCAGCTATTTTTTGAGCTTCCCCAGCAGAGCCCGCTTCTACCTGCAAAATGATATGCTTTCCTATACGTACATCTTCAATACCCTTAAGTCCCAGATTGCTTAAACCGCTCAGCACGGCTTTTCCCTGCGGATCGAGCAATTCCTTTAGCGGCATTATATTGATATGAACAGTGTAGATCATGATGCTATTTTATTTTTGAGCGGCAAAGATAACAGAATGTAAGCGATAAAAATAAGCGGAACCGCCGCCCATTTAAATAATACCACCAGTATTACGGCAGCAATAACCAATATCCATTTGGAGATGTTGTTCTTTAATGAATAATTTTTAAACTTTAAGCTCATGATGGGAATATTGGACACCATCAGCCAGCTTAGTAATAATACCACCGCATACCATATCCATTTGTTCAAAAAAATAGCTGTAACTGCCGCATCTGAACTATGCCAGAAGATCAGCGGAAAGGAGGCAGCAAGCAAACCTACAGCCGGCGTGGGCACACCTTTAAAATGATAGGTTTGTGTTTCATCTAAATTAAATTTAGCGAGGCGCCATGCCGCGGCACAGGGCAGCAGCAAAGCCGGCAGCAGCCAGGCAACAGATGCATCCAGCCCATCTGCTTCGCGGGCTACCGACAAACGCAAAAACTGGTAAATGATCAGTCCGGGGGCAACTCCAAAGCTCACCACATCTGCCAAAGAATCCAGTTGTTTGCCCATATCAGAAGAAGCATTCATTAACCGGGCAACAAATCCGTCAAAAAAATCTACTACAGCCGCCAAGGCAATAAACAGGGAAGCCATGAAAATTTGTTCGGGCATGCTCATCATTTGAACACCGTCGGCAGTAGTTATTAAACCAATGCCGCTTTGCAGTATCGCAATAATGGCCAGGCAACCAAAAAACAGGTTGAGCAATGTAAAAATATTAGGAATTTGCTTCATCAATTGTGCAGTTTGTGGTAGATAGAAAGTAATGTAAGTTGCTTTTATTTTTTCATCAACGCTTCAATTTCATCTGCAGTGATGGGAATTTTCTTCATGAGGTCCTTATTGCCGTTTTTGGTGATCCAGAAATTGTTTTCAATGCGTATGCCCATTTGCTCCTCTTCAATATAAATGCCCGGTTCAATGGTAAATACCATCCCTGCCTTTACGGGTTCGGTTCGTGTTCCCAAATCATGCACATCCACACCCAGGTGATGTGAAATGCCGTGATATAAATACTTCCGGTAAGCCCTGTTTTCCCGGTCTTCATTTTTTACATCCGCCTTTTTCAGCAACCCAATTTTTACAAATTGCTTTGTTGCTTCCTCACCTACCTTTTCGGTATAATCAACCATCGTGATGCCCGGCTTTAAAATAGACGCGGCATAATGATGCAAATGCAGGCAGGTATTATATACTTCTCTTTGCCGTTTGGTAAATTTACCGTTCACGGGAACGGTGCGGGTAAGATCTGCGCAATAACCTCCATATTCAGCGCCAAAATCCATTAATACCAATTCGCCATCTTTGCATTCATTGTTGTTCGACACATAATGCAGGGTTCTTGCCCTGTCGCCACTGGCGATTATAGATCCATAGGCCGGTCCCGTGGCCCGGTTGCGTAAAAACTCATGAAAAATCTCCGCTTCAATTTCATACTCCATCACTCCCGGCCGGATAAAGGATAATAAACGCCTGAATGTTTTTTCCGTTATATCCATCGCCTGCTGCATCACTTCTGTTTCAAGCGGCGTTTTAATACCCCTCAACTCTTTCAATATCCTGGCGCTTCGTCTGTATTCATGCAGGGGGTAACGGCGCCGCATTTGCTTCGCATAGCGGTAATCTCTTACAGGTACAAGATTTGCCTTCCGGTCGTTTTCGTTGGTATTGAGATAAATGGTATCCGACAAATGTATCCAGGGCTGCAGCAAACCATCTAATGTATCTAACCAAACAATGGTTGAAATACCCGATATGGCTTCGGCCTCTTTTGCTCTCAGCCGGTGTCCGTCCCATTTTTCCTTTAGCTCATTGGGGCGCACCAGCACCAGCACTTCCCTGTATTTTTTATCGGGGTTACCCGGAAAAAGAATCAGCATGGAATCTTCCTGTTCAATGCCCGTTAGCCAGTACAGATCAGAATTTTGCTTAAAAGGATACAGTGCGTCGCCATTTGACGGTAATTCATCATTGCTGTTGAATATGGCTATGGCGTTTTTCTCCATGCGTGAAGTAAACCTTTTGCGGTTCTGAATAAATATTTCTGGATTCAATGGCAAATACTTCATGTCAGATGTTTATCCGTTTGAATAATAATGCAATATCTGCATAAAATGCCGGGTTGCAAAAAATTGGGAAGGTATAGCGATCAGCCGCCGGCTATCAGCGGGTGATCACTATTAACAGGATGATTCTTGCTCATAGCCCATAGCTGATGGCTGAGAGCTGATAGCTGATGGCTAAGAGCTGATGGCTGGTTGACAATCGTCTCCGGATTTCGAATTTGAAATTTCGGACTTGAAATTTCTTTGGTTCTTGTTTTTTGTGATTTGGTTCTTTTACCAGCTACGGTCAGCAGGCTATCATTAAAAAACTAACGTTCGTTAGGTAAATTCAGATTTGATCTTTAGCTTTGCCTTTTCAAACCGTTGTTATGGCAGTACCTGTATTTTTATTTTCTCCCCGGGAATTGATACGTTATGGCTTAAAAGTATCGGACAGGATGCACTACCAGGCCAGTCGCGGAGACCTCATAAATGCTACGCTTCTATCGGGTGAAGGGATGCTCAGTGATACGGGCGCCCTTGTGGTAAAAACCGGGAAATTTACGGGACGAAGCCCTATGGACAGGTTTATTGTTAAAGATCATATTACCACAAATACAGTAAACTGGAACGATATTAATCTGCCGCTTGAAGCGCATTATTTTGATATTATTTTCAGTCATGTTACCGGTTATCTTAACAGCCAGCCTGAACTTTGGGTAAGAGATTGTTATGCCTGCGCGGATGCGAATTACCGTTTAAACATCCGTATTGTAAATGAAAAACCGTGGATCAATTTGTTTGCAGCCAACATGTTTTTGCAGCCCACAGAAGAGGAATTGGAAGACTTCAGTCCGGACTGGCATGTTTTTTCAGCACCCGGATTACAACTCCCTTACAGCGCGTGCGGCATAAGGCAGGGAAATGCAGTAGTGATCAGCTTTAAACATAAAATGATCCTGATTGCAGGAACCGCTTACACCGGTGAAATGAAAAAGGCTGTTTTTACCATACTCAACTATTTACTCCCCACTGAGAAAAAAGTATTGGGTATGCATTGCGCAGCCAATATCGGGGCAAAAGACGATACCGCGCTCTTTTTCGGCTTAAGCGGTACGGGTAAAACCACGCTCAGCACATCGCCGGAACGTAAACTGATCGGAGATGATGAACATGGATGGAGCGATGAAGGTATTTTTAACTTTGAAGGTGGTTGCTACGCTAAATGTACAGGACTTGAAGAAGATAAAGAACCGGACATTTACAAAGCCATCCGGTATGGTGCTTTGGCAGAGAATGTGGGCTTCATTGAGGGTACCAGCCAGATTGATTTTTTCGATAAAAGCATCACCGAAAATACAAGAGTATCCTATCCCCTGCATTTTATTCCCAATATTGCAACGCCTTCAAAAGGTGCTGCGCCGGATAATGTGTTCTTTTTAACCTGCGATGCCTATGGCGTACTTCCGCCTGTTTCCAAACTTACGCCTGAACAGGCCATGTATCATTTCATCAGCGGCTATACCGCCAAAATAGCAGGAACAGAAGCCGGCATTACAGAACCGAAAGTGGTTTTCAGTGCCTGTTTTGGTGCGCCGTTCCTTCCGCTTCACCCTGCAGTTTATACGAAAATGCTGGGTGAAAAATTACAAATGCATGAGGCCAATGTTTGGCTGATCAATACCGGGTGGACAGGAGGTGCGTATGGAACAGGGAAACGTATCCCTTTGCGTTATACCCGTGCTATGATTAATGCCGCTTTACACGGCGAGTTAAATGACGCAGTATACAGCACGGATAAATTTTTTGGACTGGCCGTACCGCAAAGCTGCCCCGGCGTACCTTACAGCATTATTAACCCCGAAAATACCTGGAACGATAAAAATGCATATGTGCAAACTGCTAAAAAATTAGCATGGCAGTTTATCAAAAACTTTGAACAATACGGTAATAAAGTTCCTGCGGAAATAATGAATGGAGGACCGGTCTTGTTTTAACCATAGCCGTTGCTTAAAAAAAAGTAAGTGGTGCGGTTGTTTGCCAGTTTCAAAAGGCTGCCCGTAAAGCGGGTGGCCTTTTCAGTTTCCTATGCACTTATGGCCTACCTTTGCCCCTTACTTCTGTAATTATGCAGGCAACAGATAAAAAGAAAACACTCATCCTGGGTGCATCGGCTAATCCACAACGATACAGCTACCTTGCGCTTGACCGTCTCCGCAATGCCGGACATGAAGTAGTAGCCATTGGCAGAAAAAATGTAGTGGTGAAAGATGTTCAGATTGATACGGAACAAAAGCCTTATACAGATGTGCACACCGTAACGCTTTATCTCAATCCCTTACATCAGAAAGAATATTACAACTATATTTTATCGCTTCGCCCCAAACGCATCATTTTTAACCCCGGTGCAGAAAATGAAGAATTGTACCGTATGGCAACCGATCATGCCATTAAAGCCCAGGATGCATGCACACTGGTTTTGCTCAGCACAGGCCAATACTGATGTACTGATGCGTTTTAATCCGTACCCTTATTCCTATTTTTTTCTTCCCCGTAACAGAATAATAACCTAACGATGATGCATAGGTTTAAAAAAAAACGTACATTGGGAAAACCTATTCAAGTATGCTATGGAGAAGATTTAACGGAGAACACATCCATCTCCCCATTAAGGAAGAAGTTAAAGAGGCCATCATCCGCGAAACAAAAAAAGGCTTTCACCTTAAGGTTTGCATTGGTACAGATTCTCAGGTAAAGGGTGCTGAAACCGAGTTTGCAACAGTAATCGTATTTCTTCGAGAAGGACATGGCGGATTCATGTTCATTCACAACGAAAAAACATCCAAGCAGTATTCCATTAAAGAAAGGATGCTGGTGGAAGTAGCCAAAAGCATTGAGATAGCTTATGAATTATGCGATTTGTTTACTGCGTTTGATGTTGACATGGAAGTACATGCCGATATAAACACCAATCCTCATTTTAAAAGCAATGAAGCCCTGCGCGAAGCAATGGGTTACATACTGGGGATGGGCTTTGCTTTTAAAGCCAAACCGGAAGCTTTTGCCAGCAGCAGTTGCGCCAATAAGGTAGTAAATTAGAGGGGTGAATGGTGAGACAGGAAGAAGTGAGAAGGGAAAAGAGAGAGGTGGGTAGTGAGAAATTGGACAAACCTGAAACCTGTTCTCCCTGAAACTTGAAACTTATAACACCCTGCATCGTGAAACACTGAGCCAGTTTCACGGAGCATTTACTGCAAATTCCCCGTTCCATTTCTCTATCGCAGCCAGTATTTTATTCTTCCCGGTTTTTTTTACGGTACTGCTGGTAAAATGAGCCGGTAAAAACTGCCAGGTGGCCCGCATTGTGTTCAGAAAGGCTTTGATGTTTTTACTTACTTCCTGTTGTGTTGTTTTATCGGTTTTGGTAAATACAATACAAAAAGGCACTTCCCATTCGCCCAAACGGTTCACAAATTCCAGGTCGGCCTTTTGCGGTGAATGCCGGCTGTCAACCAGCACAAATACATTTACCAGGTTCTCTCTTTTACACAAATAATCCTCAATCATTTTGCTCCAGCTCTTTCGCTGCTGCTGCGACACTTTGGCAAAACCATATCCCGGCAGATCAACGAGATACCACTGTGTTTTTTGTTTGCTTTCCGATATGCTCTCTATCCCGAAATGGTTGATCATTTGCGTTTTCCCCGGCGTACCCGATGTTTTAGCCAGCTTTTGATTGTTGCAAAGCATATTGATCAGGGAAGATTTACCCACATTGCTCCTGCCGATAAAAGCATATTCGGGACGGTCGGCTTTGGGACATTGCAAATAATCCGGGCTACTGATCACATATGTTGCAGAAGTAATAACCATATGGTGCAAGATACAATGAGAAACGGATGTTTCAGGTATCAGGTTTGAGGTGTCAGCTATGAGCTAAAAACTACTAACAATGAGCTTGGTACTTCTTTTCTTACCTAACCCTGCACCTTATACCCTACAAGTTAATATTTTCAAATCAGGATTCAGGATGTACATTTGCCGTCAAATTAATTACTTTAACCTTAAAAAATCTGGCATGGCAGAAAAAATTAAAGTGGCTAATCCGGTAGTTGAACTGGATGGGGATGAAATGACAAGGATCATATGGAAATTCATTAAAGACAAACTGATCCTGCCTTATCTTGACATTGATATTAAATATTACGACCTGGGTATTGCGTACCGCGACCAGACCAACGACCAGGTAACCATAGACGCAGCCAATGCCATTAAACAATACGGTGTTGGTATTAAATGCGCCACCATTACGCCCGATGAAGCCAGGGTTAAGGAATTTAACCTGAAGCAAATGTGGAAAAGCCCCAACGGCACCATCCGCAATATTTTGGATGGCACGGTTTTTCGCGAACCCATTGTAATGAAAAATGTTCCCAGGCTGGTAACCAACTGGACAGCCCCTATAATTGTAGGACGTCATGCTTTTGGCGATCAATACAAAGCAACCGATACCGTAATTAAAGGCAAAGGCAAATTAACAATGACCTTTACACCCGAAGATGGCAGCGCGCCTGAAGTTTTCGAGGTATTTGATTTTAAAGGTGGCGGGGTTGCTTTAAGCATGTACAATACAGATGAAAGCATAAAAGGCTTTGCCAGAAGTTGCTTTAACATGGCTCTGAGCAAAAAATGGCCGTTATACCTTTCCACCAAGAATACAATTTTAAAAAAATATGACGGGCGGTTTAAGGATATTTTCCAGGATATTTACGAGCAGGAATTCAAAGCACAATTTGAAACTGCAGGTATCGTATACGAGCACCGTCTTATTGATGACATGGTAGCCAGCGCATTAAAATGGAATGGCAATTTTGTATGGGCATGTAAGAATTATGATGGAGATGTGCAAAGCGATTCTGTTGCGCAGGGATTTGGTTCTTTGGGTTTAATGACTTCCGTGCTGGTTACCCCCGATGGTAAAACACTGGAAGCCGAAGCCGCACATGGAACGGTTACCCGCCACTACCGCGATCACCAGGCCGGAAAGCCCACTTCCACCAACCCTGTAGCTTCTATTTTTGCATGGACCAGGGGCTTGGCATTTCGTGGAAAATTAGATAAGAACCAGGCGCTGATTGATTTTAGCAATGCCCTTGAAGCGGTATGTATTGAAACGGTAGAAAGCGGTAAAATGACGAAGGATCTTGCCGTGTGCATACATGGTAATAAAGTTAAGCTTGGCGAACATTACCTCAATACTGAGGATTTTCTGGAAGCCATCAATAACAACCTCTCAGCGAAACTGAAATAAAATCCTTTTTGTAAAGTAAGATAAACATGATCGTTTCAACAGACCGGAAAAACAGCACCAGGTGGGTTGATCATAAAAGTGCGCTGTATTTAATCCGGCGCACTTTTGCATGTCGAATGCGGAATGAATCATCCCGTTTTTACGCGCCGGAGAAGAAAGCTCCATAGCTTTCCCGGCGAAGAATTTCCCCGGGTATTTATTTTTTTTTTGCTTAACAATAGCACAAAAATCTTACCTTCGCAGCATTCCATCTTGCCGCCAGCACTCCATTCTACCCGACCTGTGAAAAATATTATCATTGCACCGCTTTTATTATTGATATTGTTTTAATTACATCATTGTATGGCAGATATTTTTGAAAGACTGACGAATAATTATGGGCCTTTGGGCCAGCATCGTGAACGGGCCCACGGCTATTTTACCTTCCCTAAATTAGAAGGAGAAATTGACAGCCACATGAAATTCCGTGGAAAGGATATGATCGTATGGAGCCTGAACAATTATCTTGGACTTGCCAATCACCCGCAGGTACGCAAAACCGATGCCGAAGCGGCCGCACAGTTTGGACTGGCGCTGCCAATGGGCGCCCGCATGATGAGCGGCAATACAAATTATCATGAACAATTAGAAAGCGGGCTCGCAGAATTTGTGCAAAAGGAGGATGCTGTTTTACTGAACTATGGCTACCAGGGTATGGTGAGCATTATAGATGTATTGTGCAGCCGCCATGATGTGATCGTATACGATGCGGAAAGCCATGCCTGCATTATTGATGGGGTGCGGTTACATGCGGGACAAAGATTTGTTTACAAGCATAATAATTTAGCCGATTTTGAAAAGCAATTGCAGCGCGCGGAGACTTTAATAAAAAATCAAAACGCGGGAGGTATACTCGTTATCACAGAAGGCGTTTTTGGAATGGCCGGCGACCAGGGAAAGCTAAAAGAGATCACGGCGCTTAAAGATAAATATTCATTCAGGTTACTGGTTGATGACGCGCATGGATTTGGCACATTGGGAAAAACCGGCGCCGGAGCAGGAGAAGAGCAGGGTGTGCAGGATAAGATTGATCTTTACTTTTCCACTTTTGCCAAATCAATGGCTTCTATCGGCGCTTTTGTTGCAGGTGATAAACCCGTAATTGATTATATCCGTTATAATATACGCAGCCAGATTTTTGCCAAAAGTTTACCTATGCCTTTGGTTCTGGGTAATCTTAAGCGTCTTGAATTGTTACGATCACATCCCGAATTAAAAGAGCAACTATGGAAAAACGCCCTTTCACTTCAACAAGGATTAAAGAACAGGGGATTTGATATTGGCAATACCGACTCTGTTGTTACACCCATATATATGAAAGGGGGTGTGGAAGAAGCCACCGCAATGGTAATGGACCTCAGGGAAAACTATGGTATTTTTTGTTCTATTGTAGTATACCCTGTTATTCCCAAAGGACATATTATTTACCGTCTCATTCCTACTGCCACGCACACGCAGGAAGATATAGATCAAACATTGAACGCGTTCGAGGAAACCAAGAAAAAATTAGATATCGGTTTCTATAAAGTTGCTGAAATTCCCGCAATGGCTGAAGTGTAAATCACAACTTCTTTTTCATGAAATGCGGTATAATGGCTGCATACAAAAGTACGCAATGCCTGGTGGGAGCCGGTATATTCAATACAACACGTCATCTATTTTTTAAAAAAAGCGGGGTTCTCTACAACATCTTCCGTTGAAGTTGTTGTGCCGTTGGATTCCACTACAAAAAGTCGTCCTTTGTTATCAAAGGTAGCGAACATTGGATATGCGCCCATTCCCGGGGGAGTTGCCCGTTCAATCGTATATCCATCGGGCGCCCGCGATCCATCCGGCGGCAGCGCCTGTTTTGAGGGTAAAATTAAGCTGCATATGTTTATTTTTAAATAGCTTTAATATGTAAACGACAGCAGAAAGATCAGGTGATCATCAATTTAACACGATATGTTATTACCATTTCTTCAATCTAAAAAGGCCGATAACGGAAGGATCGTATTTGCCGGCGACATTGGCGCTACCAAAACCAACCTGGCTATGTATAAAGTGGAAAACGGGAAATACCATTTGTTGCACCAGGCGAAACTGGTGTCAAAAGATTATAATAGTATAACGGAATTAACAGAACAGTTTACCAGAAACATCCCTCAGCCCGATACCATTTGTTTTGGTGTTGCCGGACCTGTATTGAACGGACATGCAACGCTATCCAACCTGCAATGGGAGATAAACATAAAAGAAATTACCGCGCAGTATAAAACTGCAAATGTTCATCTTATCAATGACCTTAAGGCAACTGCTTACGGTTTGGCAGTACTTGATGAAAAAGACATATCGGTTGTTCATGAAGGAAACTCGGCGATAGGCGGCAATGCCGCTATTATAGCGCCTGGCACAGGTCTTGGCGAAGCAGGACTGTACTGGGATGGCGACTATTATCATCCTTTTGCAACAGAAGGTGGTCATGCCGATTTTGCCGCCAGGAGTAGTTTTGATTTTGAATTGTATACTTATCTGCAGAAGCGTTTTGATCATGTAAGCTGGGAAAGATTAGTGTGCGGGCCCGGCATTGTAAACATTTACCAGTTTTTACGCGATGAGAAAAAAATGGAAGAACCCGGCTGGCTGACACAGAAAATGGCAAATGCGGATGAAGCTGCTACAATCAGTGAACATGCTGACCAATGCCCCATTTGCAAAGAAACCATGCGCTGTTTTATACAATACCTGGCTTATGAATCTGCCAACCTGGTTTTAAAATTAAATGCCACCGGCGGACTTTTTATAGGCGGAGGTATAGCACCGAAAATCATCCATCTTTTTGAGAACGGGGCATTTTATTCATCCTTCAAACAGAGCGGAAGATTGAATTTTTTATTAGAGAAGGTGCCGGTGAAAATTATATTGAATAGCAAAACAGCATTGCTTGGCGCCGCTTATTATGCCGCAACACAGTAGTAAACCCAAGGGTTTTATGCTTTCTGTAAAAACATTTGAAGCTGTCCTTAGCTGTTTATTTTGGTTGCCGGAATTACCAATAACGGAATCGTGGTATGATAAGACATTCTCCGGGTAACGCTCGGGTGAAAAACCCTGTCCCACACACTTCGCTGGTAAGTGATCATTGCCAGGATATCTATGTCATTGCTTTTAATGTAATCCTGCAATGAATCTTCAAACTCATGCCCCGACAAATGCGCTGTAGTGAGCGATTGCGTATTGAATTTCTTTTTCAGCTTTCTTTCATATTCGGCCATATTCATTCCATGCTCTAAAAATACACTTGCATCGGCAGTGTCTTCATCGGTAAATACAACAACATCAAGAACAGCTTTGAAAATTTCGAGGAGGCCGGCTATTTCCTGCAATACATTATTATCTTCTTCGAAATGACTGGTAGCAAATAAAAGCTTTTCCGGAATCTTCCAGTTATACTCATAAGGCACCACCATCAGGGGTACCTTGGTTTTCCCGGTAAGTCCCGCGGTTCTGCTGCCCCATATCCTGTCCTGCAGACCATTTATTCCAAAAGTTCCCATCACCACCATATCTATTTCCAGCGCTTCAGTCAATTGCAATATGGTTTCTTCAACGGCGCCTTCGCGGAGAAAAGTGTGCACGGTTACAAACTCTGTTTCTGCAATACTTGCTTTAACCTGGCTCAAATTTTTGTTGGCTTCATCCGAAATGGCTTTAAGACTTTCCTGTATCAGGTCCATACGTTCACTATAATAACGGTCCGTTATATCCACAACATGAAGCAGGTTAATTTCAAGCGGGTAAAGCTTGGCGGTTTGTACAACAAAATTCAAAGCATTTGCCGCACAGGAAGAAAAATCTGTTGGTACAAGTATTTTTTTCATTTTGGTCATGCAATTAAGTTCCTACTTATTTTACTAAACAGTCTTTGCGCAATAATACTTATTTATAAAGAAAAAAGGTACAAGTGTGCTATTATCAAATTGTAATTTTTAAACCGATTATGCGAAAAGCGCGTCCGGCGTATTACCCATGGATCAACCTGGCTGCAAAACAGTATTTCCGGATATCTCCGTATGCCTTATTTTGCCTCCCAGGTAACTGGTTCTTGCTGTCAGAATAAAAGCAACAATAGCAACAATCAATATCCCTATTGAAATGGCAGATGCTGTTTTTTTATTTTTCACCTCTGCATAAAATCCGTACAAAGCTATAATTCCCACACCCGCAATAAGATAAATAGCGGTTTCGCCAGCTTCTTCGTGATCATGAATTACAGTTTTGGATATCCCATCTATTTTTTCCGCAACATCTTCCGCTGCCTCTCCGGTATTAAATGTAATAAGCCCGCCAACAGCCGCGGCGATAAACAAAAAATAAGCTGCCATCTTTATTTGCTTTGAGCGGGAAATAATCCCCCACAGCAGTATTATAATACCAAACAATAATCCAAATACAGGAATATGATTAGTGAGAAGATGCATATAAGCCTGGTTCATTTTGCATACGATTTAAGTGAAGCAATAAATAATTAAATATAATATATTATCGGTCTGGTTTTACACCAGGCATAAAACATTTCAAAATATTTTTCTCCGGCATTGCAGAGTGAACATTCAAAAAAGCGCCGCTACACACCTGAAGCAGCGCTTTGGAACTAAAACAAAACCAAATGCTTATTTTACAGTGATCTGTTTTTTTACGGAGCTCTTTTTAAGCTCGTCCTTTCTGGGAAGAGAAAGGTTTAATACACCGTCTGCATACTTTGCCTCTATTTTATCCCTGTTTACATCATCGGGTAAAGTAAAGCTCCGGCTAAACGAACTATAGTTATATTCCCGTTTAGTAAATTTCTTTCCCTTTTCTTCTTTATCTTCTTCCTGCTCGGATCCAATGGTAAGTATATTACCACTGATATCAATAGCAAAGTCTTCCCGTTTCAGTCCCGGCGCCGCCAGCGATACATTGTATCCGTTGGTATCTTCTGTAATATTTACAGATGGCATGGTAAGGGAACGCCCGAAAAAGCCATCGCCTTTGGTAAACCATTCATTCCATGGTTTAAAAAAATCGTCGAACACGGAAGGTGAGACAACACTTCCGCGTTTTGCTAAAGCAGACATAAAAAACCTCCTTGTTTTTGGTTATAAAATGTTCAATGTCTTAACCAAATTTACGTTAAATGGAGACCTCGTATAAGGATTTTAATCAGACTTTAAACTGAGAATAATCAGTAAAGCTGTTTGTTTACGGGTAAGAAAATAATACAGATCAGTTCGTTTCCGGCTTGCGCAGGCTCTCCTCCCTGGCTTTCTTTTTTTCAAGTTTCCTGAAATAACCACGCACCAGAAAACTATGCTTCATCCCTTCCATTACTTCGTTAAAATTCTGAGTACTTTTCTCAATATTGCTCAGGCTAACATTAATGGATTTAACTATGGCGGAATCCTTAAGCAAGGCATTAACAGCGCCGTTCCCTTCATTAATATCATGCTTAATACCCCTGGTAACCAGCGAAAGTTCTTTCGCCAGTGTATCTGCCTGGCCGGCAACCTGTTTGATCCCTATAATTGCAGTATTCAGGTTTTCAGCAAAAGAAGTGTCTGTTAATATGGCGCCGAGCGATCCCTTTCCGCTCTTTACATCCAGCACCAGCTCATCCAAATCATTCACCATAGTATTTGCCTTAGCGGTAGCCGACCGTATATTTGCCATTGATGCACTTAAATTCGGCGACAGCGAGCTGTCGTTTAATAAATCCCATAAAGCAGCGCTGTTGTTTATGCGCAGCAATGCGCTTTTTAGTTCGGCAGCAATTACAGCAAGATCATTGTTGGTTCCGGAAAGCGTGTTTACCATGTTATCCAGATTTGGTAAAGATTGCGTTGCCAGCAGGTCTCCGGGTTCAATAGGGTCTGCTTGGCCCTGCACCGGCACGATATTAAGTACCTTGTTCCCCATTAATCCATCGGTTGCAATAGCAGCGCTTGCATTTTTACGGATATACGGTTTCATTTTCTTTTCAATAAGCAATTCCACCTCAATCTGTCCATCATCCAATATCGTTATTTCCTTTACCGTGCCCACCTGTATACCGGCATACCTTACATTATTTCCCGGCGTTAATCCTTGTACGTTGTGGAAACGAGCTTTTACTGTAAACGTATTCCCGAAGAGATTCCTGTTTTTGCCGATCATGTATAAAAGCAGGATCAGAAAAGCCAGCGCCGCCAATACAAAGGCCCCCAGCTTAATGTTTGAAAATGATTTTGTTGCCATAACGGTTTTTATTCAAAAAAAGCTTTTATCACAGGATCGCTCGATTGTATAAGTTCATCGTAAGTACCTTCTTTGTAGTTTTTTCCATCTATCAGCATAACCACCCTGTCTGCCACCATACGAACGCAATTCATATCATGAGAAATAATCAGGGAAGCCGAATGGTACTTTTGTTGCACTTCCTTAATCAATTCAATAATCTCCCTGCTGGTAATCGGATCCAGCCCGGTAGTGGGTTCATCGTACAGGATAATGGCAGGCTTCAGTATTAAGGTTCTGGCCAACGCTATTCTTTTGCGCATTCCTCCTGATAATTCCGCCGGCATCATATCAATGGTGTGCTCCAGCTTAACGTCTTCCAATGCGCTTTTCACCAACTCATCCACTTCTTCCTGCGTTGCGGTGATGGAATGCCGCCTCAGTGGAAATTCAAGATTCCCTCTTACTGTCATTGAATCATACAACGCATTGCTTTGAAAAAGAAAACCAATCTTCATTCTGATCTCGTCTAAGGCTTCATCACTCAGTTCCGGAATACTTTCACCCAGTACTTCAATAGTGCCGCTGTCGGGCTTCAGCAAACCAATAATACATTTGATCAACACCGATTTCCCTGATCCCGATTTTCCCAATACTACCACATTTTCACCACTATTTATAGCAAGACTAAAATCAATGAGTACCCGATGGGCGCCAAATGATTTATACAAATTACGAACCGTCATTACCGCCTCACCCTGCCCGGAGGTTTGCGGTATTTTTTTTATATTTCCTGCAATATGCATACAGCTTTAATTCAATCCCAGCACATCGGTTACCTGCACCGCAATGAGATCAATGATAAATATAAGTACAGAAGAAAGTACAACGGCCGAATTGGCCGATTGCCCCACGCCCTCTGTTCCCTTTTTTGAATAATATCCTTTGTAACATCCTACTATTCCCACAGCAAAACCAAAGAAAAAAGATTTTACAAAAGCAGGCAGCACATCGCCAAAGGAAAGGTTCCTGAATACTTTTGTCCAGAAAAAACCAAAGTTGGTGACGCCGGTCATATTTACACCCAGGTAAGTGCCGTATAAGGCTACTGCGTCGCCCAGCACAACCAGCAGCGGCAGCATAAAAGTAGCAGCCATTACTCTGGTTACCACCAGGTACTTAAAAGGGTTGGTGCCGGATACTTCCATGGCGTCTATTTGTTCGGTTACTTTCATGGAACCCAGTTCCGCACCAATACTACTGCCAATTTTCCCGGCAAAAATAAGCGCGGTAATTACCGGTCCAATTTCCCGTATAATGGCAATACCTACCATGGCCGGCAACTGCGATTCAACGCCATAATCTACCAAAAAGGGGCGTATTTGCATGGTTAGTACCAAACCCATAATAAAAGTGGTAAGCGCAATCAACGGTAAAGATTTATAGCCAATGATATAGCATTGCCTGAGAAATTCCCTTATCTCATAACGGGGTTTGAACCATTGTGAAAATAACCTGCCGGTAAACCGGGCAATCTCCCCCGTTTCCTGTAAAAAATTTTTCCAGAACTGAGAACGCAACATAATTTAAAAATACTCAAATATTGTATGCCCGCATCAACAGACTTAAAGAATCGGATACAATACGATCAATGAACCATTTGATTTTGTAATTATTTTTACCGTATAAAACCAGGCAGTTCATCAAAATAATTTTCTTCGTTACCCCGTAAAAGATAATCCTTTAGGGAAAAAACAACTGATTTTTCTGCCGTATACATTTCCCGGTTAAAATTAACTATGGTAGAAAATTCAACCTCATTTACGTTTCTTAATACACTTTCGCGGTATAACTCGCGCAGGGTTTTGTTATAGCCCTCCTGTGTAGCATTATAAATGGAAGTAAGTCGTTGAAAATTAGTTGGGTCATTTTCCGAGCCCAGTAATACAATTGCCCGTTCAAAAAAAAGACCCACTCTTTCTTTTGTGTGCAGATAAAAATCAAACTTCAGATCGTTGGATGACTTTTTCAACTGTTCAATATCCGGCAGGGCATCTTTAATATTTTTAGCCGCATACATGCTGTTGCGGAAAGATGAAATCAACTGATGGATGCGGTACTGTTGTTCCGTTCCCGTAGTGGCGTCCTGGAGCTGGATGGAATAGGTTTGGGCCTCACCATGAAGGTGCTTGATATATTCATATTTCCCCGGCAACTTTTGTGGTTCAAATAAAGGATTAATGGCAAACTGTTTATGTTCCGTGGTTTTATAGTCAAATACATTGAGCGAGAAAATACAAACATGATAAATAAAATGCTGTGCTTCCTTTTCCAGGGCCAGCATCGCGAGTTCAGTATCTGTTACTTTTACTTTATGAATATAAGCTGTTTCATTAACGGTACTGGTAAACCGCTTTTCGAGGAATCTTCCGAAGATTTCCAAAAAGGGATAGAAAATAATAATGCCAGTGAGGTTAGTGAATGTTTGAAAAAAAACCAACGCTACCAGGTTATCATGAATACCTATGGTACTGGTAATTAATTTATATATAGGTTCAAGAAAAATGAATATCAGCAATGCATTAATTATATTAAACAGCAGGTTTCCCAGCGCCACTCTTCTTTTAACGGCTACCCCTTTCAACGAAGCAAGTATGAGCTTAACAGTTGTTCCAATTTCCGAACCCAGTACAATAGCCATTGCCGCAAACACGCTTATTGCATTTACGTGCAATGCACTGAGCACGATTGCCACTGTAGCTGAACTGGACTGGATCAGCGAGGTAATCAGTAACCCGGCTAATACAAAAAGGATGGCCGGCTTTTCATTTAATGTACTCAGATCCAGTTGCTGTACGGTTTGTTCTATACTGGTACGGATAAAGCTCAATCCAAAAAAAAGAAAGCCGAAACCCAAAAAAAACATGCACCAGTTGCGCCAGCGACTGTCTTTGTTAACCAGCATCATTGCTATACCCGATATACCTATAACCGGCAATGCAAGACTTTCTATGTTCAACTGAAATCCTAAAGTAACAATGATCCAACTGCTTACAGTAGTTCCCAGGTTGGAACCCAGCATGATCGCCAAAGCGTTATGCATGGTAATTACACCGGCGCCAACAAAGGCAAGTACCATTAAGTTAACAACAGAGCTGCTTTGCAGAACAGCGGTAACTATTGCACCTGCTGCAATTGCAGCGGGTTTACTGGATGTGTTTTTTTTGAGAAATAGCTTAAATGATCTGCCGGTGAGGCTTTTGAGTGCCTCTTCCAGAAAATGCATGCCAAGCAAAAATATGGAAATGCCTGCAAGCAGTTTCCAGGTATCAGGAGCAAGTAACATAGTGCTAAGCTAAAGAGAAATACGGCTAATATAGCAGCATAACCTGCTCTATATGGAGTATTTCTATAAATTGCTGTATAGCTTTTCGTAATACTCCGCGGCCAACCTGTTGCTTCCGAAACCGGGAACAATATCTTTCATCCCATTCTTTATAATCGCCAGCCAATGTTCGGGATAATCGTAGTACATAGGTATTACCTCATTTTCGAGCAGCTCGTACAAACTGGCAGCATCTTTTTCATCCTGCAGGTGTTCAGGCAGCGAAGGTTCGCAGGGGGAAATTACAAAGCCATTTGATTTATCCCTCACAAACTCGGGAAACCATCCATCATGAATGCTAAGGTTCACCGCACCATTCATCGCGGCCGACATACCGCTGGTTCCGGATGCTTCGCGTGTAATACGGGGAACATTTAACCAAACGTCGGCTCCTCCTTTTAAGAGCCTGGAAAGCTTCAGTTCATAGCCCACCAGTATAGCGCAATTGGAATAGGTTTTGCAGAGATTGGCAATCCTGTCGAATACACTAATGGCCGCATAATCCATGGGATAAGGTTTGCCTGCCCATATAATTTGTACCGGCCGTTCTTTATTGGTAACCAGCCGGTGAAACCTTTCCATATCGTACAGGAGCAGGTCGGCCCTTTTATAGCCGGCAAACCGTTTCGCAAAAACAATGGTGAGCACGTGCTCATTATATATCTCCCCGCACTGATCGGCAATTACCTCAAACAACTCACATTTGGCCTTTTGCTTTACCCTTCGTAACGCCCCATCATCCTTTTTAGCCAGAGCGCTATACAGTTCATCATTATGCCAGTACGAGAAATCCTGTGCATTTGTAATAGCAATAATGTTTTTGATATTTTCATGATCGGACCACATCGCCTGTAATGTTTTACAGTGCGCCTTTGAAACCGCGTTGCTCCTTCCCGAAAGCTTTATGGCGGTTAAGGTGTGATCGAGCATATCCCCTTCCACTTTTGCGATCGCTTTTATTTCGGCAAGAGGTATATCACCTAAAAAACTCATTTTTTCCAGCAGCGCCAGATGGGTTTTTTTATTTCCCGCCGCCTCCGGCGTATGGTTGGTAAATACAACTTTTTTCTTCAATGCTTCTGTGTCGCGAACCTGGCTGTACAAATAAAAGTACAGGGGTAATGCATGTGATTCGTTTAAATGATAGATGTCGGGAATCCAGTTCAGTTTTTCCAGTAGTTTGGCGCCTCCAACCCCTAACAAAATGGAAGCAGCAACCTGGGTTTCAGGATTCGCGTCATATAATTTATGCGAATTGGTTTTAGAGAGATAATCATTTTCGGGTAAATCTGCAGACAGGAGAAAAATGGGAGCTGTTTTAAAAATCTCGGGGGGCAGGTACCATGCGGTTACCCACACATCGTGTCCTGATATTTTAACAGTAAACTTAATATTTGTTTCTACCAGAAATCCATATACTTTTTCCTGGAACAATACATCCATAGACTGATCACTTTTGCGGATCTGGTCGTAGTACCCGAATTTCCACAAAATACCAATTCCTACCATATTTTGCTTTAGTTCCCACGCGCTGCGCATATGTGAACCGGCCAAAAATCCCAGCCCGCCCGAATAAATCTTCAATGGCTGGTGTATGCCAAATTCCATGCAGAAATAGGCAACCCGCTTTGAAAATTTTGGTGCAAACTCGTAGGGATGCTGTAACTGAAAAGACATGTGTTTTATTACGAGCTATTGTTTAATAAACGATTATCCTTTCAACCGTACATCTGTCTTCATAATCTGTTTTCGGAAAATCAAACCGAAGAATTCCAGCTTTATATTCCGCCCTCACAAAATCGGTATCAATATACTTTGGCAAATTTACGGTATGCTCAAAGCAGGAATACCCCGGATCTGGCAATTGAGACCCTCGCTCACCGGCATCGCAGGCTTGAGGTATGCCATAAATATTAAGCTTCCCATCGTTAATTGTAACAATAAAGTCTTCCTTATTATATCCGGGTGCTTTAACTTCAACACAATAATACCCCGGGGTTTCGTGGATGTTTACAGACGGTTTGAAGCCGTGAGCAGTTGTTTGTCGTAGCTGTTGCATCACCTTAGTCCAGTTATACGAGGGAGGATGGTAACCCCCCGGATATTCATGGGAGTCGTTTTTTCTTTGATTGCTGAATGAGATCATACGAATGCGGTATTATTGATGAATAATGTACCTGGTTAGTATGCTGTATTTTTCTTCACTCATTATTTTTCAAACTATACTGTGCATACAGTATAACAGCAACACAAAGGTAAAATTTTTTAATGAGGCAACTATGATACCTGCATTAATTTAGTATGATCTTCATCAGCATTTTTTTACTTACGGCATCCTTATCATTATAATAGAATATACAATCTATATTTACAAAAAGACTGATCATTGAAAACCAGGTCTGTTATGCCGGGCGGCACAAAAAATCAAAAGCGCCGGCCATCTGAAAAAAAGCGGCTCAGCGCCGGATATACCATGAATAATAATGTAAAATTTATTCGTGGCGGAGCTGCATATTTTAGCCAGATGCTGCAAATGATTGACCAGGCAAAACAGAGCATACACTTACAAACCTATATTTTTGATGATGACGAAACCGGCAAACTTATTGGAGAGGCATTAAAAAAAGCAGCGCAAAGAGGTGTGAACGTATATGTAATGCCCGATGGCTACGCATCTAAGGTATTATCCAGATCCTTTATTAATGAACTCAGGGGTGCTGGAATTCATTTTCGCTTCTTTGAACCCCTTATCAGGAGCAAATATTTTTATTTTGGCCGGCGCCTGCACCATAAAATTATAGTAACCGACACGCGATGCGCTATGGTGGGCGGGGTTAATATTACAGAGCGATACAACGATGGACCCGGTTATAGGGCATGGCTCGATTTTGCCGTTTGGGTTGAGGGAGATATCGTGAAAGAGCTATGCGAACTTTGCTGGAAAACATGGAATGGGTTCCCCGCAAAAACAGGAAAACTTCCATGCGAAAAGGATTTCATAAAGTTAGACAACTTACCGGTGTCGCCCGGCCTGGTACGCATGCGTGTTAACGACTGGGTGCGTAATAAAAAAGAAATATCGCGCAGCTATACTGAAATGCTGAGAACCGCCCAATCGCATATTGTTATTTTATGCAGTTATTTCCTGCCCGGTGAAAATTTCAGAAAACAGCTTTCGCTTGCTGCAAAAAGAGGAATAAAGATCAAAATCATTCTTGCCGGCTTATCGGATATAAAGCTGGCAAAGTATGCCGAAAGATATATTTATGACTGGTTATTGCGGAACGATATAGCTATTTACGAGTACCAGGGAAATGTTTTGCACGGGAAGGTGTCGGTTTGTGATACCACGTGGCTAACCATTGGCTCTTTTAACATTAATAATATCAGCGCTCATGCCAGCATTGAATTAAACCTTGATATACGCAACGAAAATTTTGCCGCCGGAGTAGAAAGCGTATTTGAAGATATTATTGAAAAAGAATGTGTTTCTGTAACGGCAGAAATGCTTGCTCAAAAACGCACTTTATTTAAACGTTTTATGTGGTGGTGTTCTTATCAAACTGTTAAAGGACTGATCTATCTTTTTACATTTTACTTCAGGCAAAGAAATTAAGCGGGGTGCAGGGTTCAAGTTGCAGGGTGCAGGGTGCGGGTTGCAGGTCAAAGGCTGCAAGTTGCAGGTTAAAGGCTGCAGCTTACAGGGTGCAGGTTAAAGGTTAAAGGCTGCAAGTTGCAGGGTGCAGGGTACAAGTTTGTGACCACACTCTCTCGTTTCTCCACTCTCTTCTCACCCACACCTTTCACCTTTCTCACCTCTCTCCTCTCACCTCTCTCCTCTCTCCTCTCTCCTCTCATCTTCAGTTCCCGCGAATCCTTCTTATATATCCGCCCACCACCTTCGGGCTCCAGCCCGTAAATCGCCCCCGCTGTACTACCAGCGTATTATCTTCCGGATGGTTAAGTATATAATGAAATACGAATTTCCCCTGCGGATCCTGCCATCCCTTCATTTGCCCAAACCGCAGATCATTGAATACCAGGGTATCGCCCCACAACTCTGCTGTGTAAAATTGCTGGGAAAAACGAATAAGGTGCTGCAGTTCTTCATGATCGGTAACAGGTTTCAATAAGGAATCGTTACGGGGAAAATACGAAAAGTCAATTTTCTTTTTACTATCTAATATAGAACGAAATCCAACGTGGTAACCGGTATCGTTACCGGCTACTACATACCACAGAAGATTGGTAAAAGGCGCTGGCGTGGTAAAATACCGCGTATGCGCAATATGTTGCCGGCTAAGGATTTCCTTTACATCGCTGTTGATCTTTATTTTATTGATCGTGCACCAGCCCAGGTAAAGAAAAGGAATGAACACTCCAAACCGCCACCAAAACCTGCGACGGGGATGATAACTGTGTAAAACAAATAACATTATAATGGCAATACCAGCCCATATAGAGAAAAATGGATCTGCAACATAAATGGCATTAAACGAAAACCGGTGATGATTAAAGGGTTCAAACCAGCCTACACCATAATTATTAAACCCGTCCAGCAGCAAATGCAAGAAAACCTCTGTGAGAAAAAAAATCAGCCATTTACTGAACCGGATATTTTGCGGACGATGTACCTTCTCCGCCGTTATTGCCAATACTGGTGAAATGAGTAACGCAAACAATATGGAATGGGTAAACCCCCTGTGCGCAAGCAGGTTTTCATCTGTACTCAACCAAAAGGCGCCTAAAAAATCAATATCCGGAGCACTTTGAGCAAGCGCTCCCCATAGCATCGCCTTTTTTCCAAACCCCTTTCCAAAAAAAGCTTCGCCAACACAGGCGCCCAGTGCTATATGTGTAATAGAATCCATTTCAGGTTATGCCGCAAAAAAAATTGTATGGTGGAAGATACTATCCCCGCAAATGTATAGAATATCAGGTAGTTTTTTTGGAGCAGGTACTAATACCGAACAGTTTATACAAGGGGCAGAAACTGATAAAACTTGTAACTGCTAAAATACAGGAGATCACTAAAAATACTACAGCCCAGGCATTGCCTGCAATGTTGTTATAATAAAGTACTGCGAAAATAATGGCGAAGACGGCACGTATCAACCTGTCTGTATTATTCATATTCTTTTTCATATACCGGTTTTCATTAGAACCCGTTACCCGTAATTTAAACATTATATATCCTCATGGTGAATAATTCAATCGTTCCAGCTTTAACAAAAAGGCATTAACAAATACTGATATACTTTTAATTATGCGCAATAAATACCGGCATTTTTAACTCTCTCATCAACACATCGGCCATGCTTGCCCTAAACCACCGCGATACCATTCCCCGGCGGTAAGCTCCCAATACCACCAACGGGAACCCTTTGGAGGCTTTCAGAAAGTTAACGATCTCCGTTTCGGGAAGCCCCTTTAATACTTTATAAGCGGCTTTTGGAAAATGCCTTTTCATAAATTCCTTCATCAGTTT
This sequence comes from uncultured Sphingobacteriales bacterium, assembly GCA_937991535.1. Classification (GTDB taxonomy): domain Bacteria; phylum Bacteroidota; class Bacteroidia; order Chitinophagales; family Chitinophagaceae; genus Agriterribacter. The sequence continues at coordinate 4,897 of CALKHN010000074.1, read as the reverse complement.
ATTATCCGGCAAATGCATGCTTTGACCCATTGGCTTTACCGATAATACTTCGGAGGGATGTTCTTTCAAAGCAGGAAGCATATAACTGAACATTTTGATGGCATAAACAGAAGACGGTTCTCCATCGAATAACAAAACCAACTTGTTAAAGGGTTTATAATGAGGTGGTACTACAAGCACGGGGCACTGTACTTCCGACAATATATCTCTTATAAACCGGGTAGGAATCTTTTCTTCATAATGAGTAAATGTTTCATTACTGCAAATAATCAGCATGTCTGCATAAATACTTTCCTGCAGCAGCCCCTGGGTGGCAATATCTTTATTGCGGCGCACAGAAAACTGGAGCCCCGCCTTCTGGCATGCCGCTTCAAAATCAGCAGCAGCCGCATCTCTCGCCCTTGCGTCTATTTCAAGGAATTTCTTTTGCTTCGCATCAGAAATGCCGCCTTCCTCGCTTATAAGATCATACACTTTATAACTATGGTACAGTGGATCATCCAAAAAAACGCCAACCAGGTGAGCACTGTTTTCCCTGGCAATTTGAATTGCATAGTCTCTTGTAGCTTTAGAAAACTTTAATCCATCAAAAGCCGCGATTATTTTTTTCATATAGATCCTATTTATGTTAGTGCGATGCTGCTGGTGTATTCTAAATTGTCGCCGGTTGGTGTCTCCACCAACCGGGGCGTCCGCCGTGGGCGGTGTCTTCACCGCCAACATGAAGCAAAGCGATGCAACAATTTGGAATGCACCCGATGCTGCTTACCCGATATACCCCAATAAATATTGCTTATAACGATTGAGAAATCATAAATAATCATGTTTATCCTTCACAAGTATGATCTGCTGGCCACCCAGCACGTCATCATCCACTATTTCAACATCACCTCCGTTTTCCAGTACTTTCTCTATAATATCATCAATGACATGCTTAACACATGAAAATTTATTAAACCGGGTAGCCGTTACAGGTAATTCACCTGTTTCCATTATTTCCGGGTTGAGCATTGAACTTTTCCCAACAATCAGCAGTCGCCCCCTGTGTTGTGCAACGCTTTGCCATACTGCCGGGATTCCATCTACCAGGTTTCCTTCTGCTGCGGCTTTTTCCAGTTGATGGTACAAATGCTTTACCTTTATTTTATTCCAGTTTGTTATATAATGATTTATGGTATTAAACAAAACCTGTTCAGCAACTTTTTCATAACTGCCTTCAATACATTCCACTATACTTTTACTGTTAACTGTTAGTGCCTTATAATGTGCGAGTATTTGTTTATTACCTACTACCAGCACAGGCAACGGCATAACCGATAGCAATACGGAAAGTCCCTCATCGGTATGCTGCAAAAATTGCTTTGTAAAAAATGCATTGCCATCCGGAACTTGTCCTCCCGTTGTTTCCTTCTTAAAACCGGGCATGTTTCCCAAACCGTTGGATTTTATTTTAGTAAGCCCGGTAATGCCGCCTTCGTATACTGTGCTCCATTTTTCACTCAGCATAAGCACAAAATAAGCAGGTATCTCTTTTTTGGCATGAACAATATCTCTTATTACAAAAGTATCATTAACGGAAATAGCCTCGTTTACAGGTATATTCATATACATTACCCTTTCAAAGACCGGCGATACGTAAATGGCGATGCTTTTTTTAAAAGAGCTGAAATTAAGATTCTTTATAATCGTTCTTAACTTCAGCATCACAAGTCCGGCCAGGTCCTCGTCATACCCGGTTCCCATTTCCCACTCTACTTTCTTCATGGCTTTCTGAAGTCTTTGCATTAAATCATCTTTACGCTGTATAACAGGCTCAAACGGCATAATAATGGAGACTGCCGGCCAGTGCCGCTTTTTTTCGTCTGTTGAAGGAATGGATGTAGAAATGTTGAGTTGCATAGATGGGGCTTTGTTTCAAATTTACATTATAATACAAATTCCAACAATGATGCTGATCATCAATTGCTATGATATTACTCAAATATGCCTGAAACAGTAAAATTTTGACGATTCCAGGACAAATATCAAGGCGCAGTGGACAGATTGTTGCTTTTTTTGTAACCCACTTTTATGAACATAATCAAAAAACGGCGGCAGCATTTTCTGGAATTTCTTTTGCCGGTAATTTTATACAATTTTTTGTGAAAAGCGATCTCATGCCTTCATCTTAATTAATAACCCGGAATGTTGCTGTTTCCGGTTTTAAAAAAAAGCATATTTTCAATTTTCAAATTAAATGAACATGACATCAGAACATTTAAAAGGATTAATTGCAGCGCCCTTTACGTCCATGCATAAAGATGGTTCTTTGAATACCTCTCTGATACCTCGGTATTATGAAATGCTGAAAGCGAACGGTGTTACCGGCGCTTTTATTTGCGGCTCTACCGGAGAAGGTGTTTCCCTGACCATGCAGGAAAAAAAAGCTACAGCCGAAGCCTGGAGCATTGCTACCAGGGAAGACAAGGATTTTAAAGTGATGCTGTTCCTCGGAGGAACCAGTATTGCAGAATGTAAGGAACTGGCCCGGTATGCAGAGCAACTCGGCTTATATGCCATTTCTTTTACCTCGCCCTTTTATTTTAAGCCCGCTAACGCGGCCGTGCTGGCTGCTGCCTGCGCTGAAGTGGCAGGAGCCGTGCCCGGCATGCCTTTTTATTATTATCATATCCCTGTGCTTACAGGCGTAAACATTGCCATGTATGATTTACTGCAGGAAATAGATGGTAAGATACCCAATTTTGCCGGCATCAAATACACGCACGAAGACTTTATGGATTTTCTTTCGTGCATGCGTTTTCAAAACGGGAAGTATGATATGCTATGGGGGCGTGATGAAAATATGCTTGCGGCCCTGGTGCTGGGTGCCAAAGGCGCAGTAGGAAGCACATACAACTATGCGGCGCCATTATATTATGAACTGATAGACGCATTTAATAACAACGAACTGAAAAAAGCACAGGCACTTCAGCAACAATCCATTGATATGATCCGCCTGTTGGGCAAATACGGTGGCATAGCTACCGGAAAAGCCTACATGAAGCTAATTGGCGTAGATTGCGGTGAGTTCCGTCTGCCCGTAAAAAACATGTCAGCCGAACAGTTTGAGTTATTCAAAAAAGATGTGGAGCAACTGAATTTCAACAGCTTTTCATCCCGTGTGGCGGCCGGACAGTCTGCCTGATAACAGGCAAAACCACAGTAATAAATGTGTGAACAATAATGACCCGGTTATCCATTTTTTTCCTTGCTATCGCTATGCTTACTCATCTGCCATCCTGCACAGAAAACCGGCAGGGTACCGCTATACAATGGTCACTCTCCGCTACGCTCCCTCCCCCTCCGGGACAAACAACCGCATTGGGTTTTGCGGGACCGGTGAGTGGTGTTCACCAGGATCTATTGCTGGTAGCCGGAGGCGCTAATTTTCCTGATGGGATGCCCTGGGAAGGCGGAAAGAAAAAATATTATGCCGAAGGTTTTGTGATGAAAAGAACAGGCAAAGATTCGCTATCGGTATATAAAACATTTGCTTTGCCTTATGCCTTGGCTTACGCGGCCTGCATCTCCACTCCCATCGGAATTGTATGCGCCGGCGGCGAAAATTCCGAAGGCGTAAGCGCTGAAGTAATCTTACTTCAATGGAATAATGATAGTGTGATCGTCAAAAGTTTACCCGACCTTCCCCTGCCCCTCACCAACGCGGGTATTGCGGCGCACGGTAATATAATATATCTTGCCGGGGGAGAGAACAGCGACAGTACCTCAATTGGTTTTTACAGTCTGGATATTACAGATACCGCCGCTCAATGGAACACTTTACCCAACCTGCCCCATGCCGTTTCTCATGCCGTGGTGGTTGCTCAATCTGCTAACGGTAACCCCGCGGTTTATGTAATGGGTGGCAGAAAGAAAAAAAACAATGGCATCAGCGATATCTATGCATCCGCTTACACATTCGATCTTAAAAAGAACGAATGGAAGGAAATTAAATTACTACCTTATAGCCTGTGTGCCGGAACGGGTATTGCTTTGGGCATAAACGAAATTTTACTGTTTGGCGGAGATAAGGGAGAAACTTTTCATAACACAGAATTGTTAATAGCTGCCATCAATGCAGCCACCGACACTGCAAAAAAACAGGAGCTGATACTGCAAAAAAATCAATTGCAGGCTTCACATCCCGGGTTTAGTAAGGATGTATTGGTATATAATACAACAACGGACAGTTGGACAAATATCGCCCCGCTTCCTTTTGCAGCATCTGTTACTACTACCGCCATTTTATGGAACAACGATGTGGTAATACCCAATGGAGAAGTGAGAGCAGGAGTGCGCACACCAGAAATATGGATGGGGAGGATACAGTAAGTTACAGGTTATAGGGTGCAGGGAGATGGCAATAACGATTATTCTTTGCAACCGGAGCCAAATGTTTGAGGAGAGATATAAAAAAACCTATGTGCATCTATAATCCTATGTGGTTAAAAATAAAGACATAGTAGAAACATAGACACACGATAGAAGAAAACATGTCTCTATGTGCATCTATGTGCCTATGATCCTATGTGTCAAAAACAAACACATAGGCGCAGTAAAAACATAGGTACACAATAGAAGAAAACATATCCCTATGTATACCTATGTTCCTATGACCCTATGTGTTAAAAACAAACTCATAGGTACAGTAGAAACATAGACACACAATAGAAGAAAACATATCCCTATGTATACCTATGTGTCTATGACCCTATGTGTTAAAAACAAACTCATAGGTACAGTAGAAACATTGGTACACAATAGAAGAAAACATATCCCTATGTATACCTATGTGTCTATGACCCTATGTGTTAAAAACAAACTCATAGGTACAGTAGAAACATTGGTACACAATAGA
>CALKHN010000073.1 GCA_937991535.1 uncultured Sphingobacteriales bacterium | reverse complement strand
CTTCCTCATTAATGCGGCTTACCTTAAAAGAGCCACTTATTACAAGAGGAACTGCGCGAATAGTTTGCCCGGGGTTGAGCATAACAGTGCCTGCCGCCACTTCCATCAGCATTGAATTGGTTTCTAATTCAGCGAGCAAAGGAGATTCAAAGACGTCTGAGAATGTATCAGCATATTCAGTTAAATTGTTAAACATACTATTATTGATGAACACTTAATTAATGAAGATTAAAGGTAATTTAAAATGGGCGTCCATCATAAAACTATTTAATCCATTTAAGTAAAATCCCGCATTTACAAGCTACAGGCAGCTCACATTAGCTTACAGGCACATGCTGGAATGATTTCGAGCAGAAGGTCGATTTATTAGAATATCTAAAATCTTGTACGAGCCTGAATGGAATTGATTTATGTTTGCAGGTTGACGACTCTTCAAGTAAACATTCTCCCAATGTCGCCCCAATAGAGAATATTGTAAATGATAGTCTACATACTCCCACAGCAAGTTCAGCAGTGCCCAATTTAAATTTGTATCATTCCTTTACCCAAATAAATGTTTAAAATACCAAAAATGAAACCTAATAAAATTATAATATTAGCGGTATTGGTAAACTTTAGTGTTTATGGCTATGCTCAAAATTTATTTATAGCCAATTCCACAACCGGCGCCGTTAACGATTTTATCTGCAACAATGATCTTGGCAGAACAGATTTTATTTACCAGAACCAATTTGTGACAAACAATAATTACGATGAGGCAAAACTGATCAGCACAATCAACCAGAAATTTCCCGATAAAAGCCATTCCGGCATGGCCATTCTTGATTGGGAAGGCGTTGGCTTCGACAGTTTAACAAGCGCCGGAAAAACGGGAGATAAATACAGGAAACAATTTACCGACGCCATTCAAAAAGCCAGGTCAATGCGTCCTGGTATCAAGTGGTCTTACTATGGGCTTCCCAAAAGAGAATTCTGGCATGCGAACGATGCCTGGCGGCAGAAGAATCTTAATTTAATGTCTTTTTATTCAAATCTTGATTTCCTGGCGCCATCGCTTTATATTTTTTACTCTTCCCGGCAGGTAGCTGAGGAGCTTCAGCAGAATTATATTGATAACAATATAGCGCTTGCCAGTCAAATAGGAAACAAACTGCATAAGCCAGTTTATGCAGTAGTAAATCATCGGTATCATCCCTCTAACAAGCAGTTGGGTAACCAGCAGGTACCGGTAGCTCTTTTTACATTTTACGTTAAAAGGATCTTTAACGATGGGGTAAGCGGAGTGGTTTGGTGGAATTCGGAAGACTATAATTACACCATCAGCAAACTGAATAAGCCGGAGCTGGACAATGCCGTATTTAAAGCCGACTTTAAAAATACCTCCAAAGAGGATGCGATCATGAACATGATGAACATGTATTTTTCAGATTTGAAAAAGAATATTAGAGGTATCAAATGAAAACGGGCATCGGGCAAAACGGCTTTGCTGGCCGCTATACCGATATCGGTGGCGGCAAGCCGGGCCGCCAGGAGGCAATTTTTGAGATATTGATTGGAAATTACTTTTTCATAAAATAAAAATGCCCGTCTTCCGCGCCAATCAATAGGCCGGAATCCGATCCGCCCCAGTTTACCATGGTTGCACTGGTAGTATGACCCGCAAGTACCTTATCGCTTACCTGCCCCATTTCTTCAAAATATACCTTCCCGTTTTTCTCTCCCTGGTTTACCAGTACAGAAGCGTTGGCGCTGTTCAGCACAATATCAGGTTTACCATCATTGTTCCAATCGGTGATTGTAAGCTTTACCCTTCCACTGGCGCCATGTTCTTTTACGTTCAGCCTTAACGGGCCCGGTACAGGCTCCATCACCTGGTGCTTTGAGTCGAACCCGGATGCCTGGCTGCCATAAAAAATTCTTTGTCCCGGCTTCAGCATTAAACTGCCGTTTGCTTTCCTGAACCGTTCATAAAATGCCAGGTATCCCTCATGATCGAGCATCACAAGGTCCATCAAACCATCAGCATTCCAGTCTACAGCACATGGTGTGGTTCGCCATTGGGTAACCAGTTGGTGTGAATTTGCTTTAAACCAGTTCCATTCCGGCTGCCTGGGCGCCGATCCCTGCCAGTCAATTTTCACATCCTGTATACTGCTGAGCACGGGCGCTCCATTTTTACCACTGTTTTGATACCACTGAATTTTTCCCCAAATGGAATTGATAACAATGTCTTTTAATCCATCGCCGTCCCAATCGGCAACCGACAGCGTGGTATATCCCCATTTGGCTTCGGCAGGGCCCTGTATAGATCCATTCGTTCCGGCTTGTATGCGAATAACTTCACCGCCAGATTTTAACAATACCGGTGCGGCCCAGCGGGGCATGCCATCATAAGTTCCCAGGTTTTCAATAAATCCTATATACCCCGCAGAATTTCCTGCAATGAGGTCCTCATCTCCATCATCATCCCAGTCTGTACTATAGGGCGTAACCAGGGCGCCAAATTTTAACTGTGCTGCTTTCTGTTTAAAGTAAACAGGAGATTTGAATACCGGCATGCCCTTTTTTACTTTGCCTGTATTTCTAATGAAAGCCACCCTGCCATCCTCATCGCCCACCACCAGGTCTGTATGCCCGTCGCGGTCAAAATCAACGGCAACGGGAATGATCATCTCCAGATCCATCTTGATCATTCCTTCTGCATTGCTTAAAATTTTGCCACTGGCATAAACGGGCTTTTCTCTTGTTCCCGTATTTTCAAACCAGGTTAGCTTGTCCAAAAACTCACCGCATATTAAATCAAGATCACCATCGCCATCAAAATCGGCAAAGTTGGGAGAAGGCGCGCCATACTGATCAATTTCCTTTCCCCCTGCTTTGAGCCTTCCTTTGTTAACATATGTACCGTTTGCGTTTTCAATCAAATATACATAACCATGCAGCGGGCCATTGGTCCAGTTTCCTTTGCTATCAAATGCATTGTCCCAGCCGTAATCGCTCCAGTCGTCTACACCCACCACTATATCAGCATCTCCGTCTTTGTCATAATCCACCAGCTTCCATTGATTGAAACGGGGTTTCTTTTTAAAGTCCTTTAAAATTTCATGGATGGGGAACAGGGAATCTTTTTCGCTGCCGAATGATTGTTTAAAATGGATCAGTTCATAACCTGGAACCAGTATCCTGGGCTGATCATTGATGTAAGAAACCTGCACGTCTTTTAAAGCACCGGACAATCTCTGTCCGGGCAAAAATACAGGCTCTGTTCCGCCGGTAACATTTTCAAAAAAATACGTTCCGTTGTAAGGCTTATCCGGGCAGGAAACGAGCAGATCCATATCACCATCGTCATCAAAATCCATGGGAAGGGGCCAGACCCACAATCCAACACCCAGATCAACTACCAAACCGGGGTTGTTATATTCAACTATATTTAGATTTGCGGGATCGTTTGTTTGAGCAAAGGAAATGTTTATATACATTAGTCCTGTAAAAAGAATAGTCAATGCCATGCAATGCTTCATTATATTGGTTTTGTTTTTTATGTTAACCCGGATCATGATGGATTCCCTGATTTTTCATCACGCATACCGGTTCTGAAAAATAACCAACTTTAAGGAGCTTGCCGTAAAAAATTAATACCCGGCGCCGGTTAAATTTTAAAAAGTACTTGCTTTTTTAAAAAAAAATTTTTACTCTTACACTTCAGGCTTAATTTAATAAGACTGCCATTTTCCACATATCACTATGAATAAATCTTTTTCTGCCTCCCCTTCACAGTTTTAGCGCTGTATTTTGATCCTGTTCTATGGAGTATCTTTTCATACCCGGTGATGCCCGCGAAATCACAGGTACCGTGAGGCTGTCCTGAAATTAGATCAACAGCTCCTTCTCGTATAGCCCATCCTTTAGAAAGAGGTATACAATTCTATTGGAATTTCATGAACAGGAGATCGAAAATAATAGCGAGTCAAGCTTTGTATCTTTCCTATTTGCCGCATGTAAGAGCGCAATTCGGAAGCATACCCGGGGTAGTGCTGATCGGCCTTGGAGCCAAAGAAAAAGCAGGCAGGCTCAGTAACGAATGGGCGTTCCGTTTTTATGTACAGCAAAAAAAACAAAGGAAAGATATTCCCCCCCGGGAAATGATCCCTAAAAAGATATTTGGCATAAAAACCGATGTGCTCAGTCATTTTGAACAGGAATCACTGGTGTGTGAAGCAGGTGTATTATCCATAGACGATACCGACTACCGCGATGATGGTGTACAGGGTGGCATACCCATCCGCAATGAATATTTTGACAACGGGTGTTTTAAGAGCAAGGACCCATCGGGCTATGGTACCCTTGGCATACTCGCAAGGAGAAAGGCAGACAATGCCCTGGTAGGCCTCACATGTGCCCACGTGGTGAATACAGGATCACAGGACCTCACCGCTATAAACGTAAAAATCGGCCAGCCCGACTACTGGACCTGTTGCTGCTGTTGCCCGCGCGGGTATATCGGGGATGTATCAAAATCTACTTTCAACGCCGACCTCGACTGCGCGCTTATTGTAATGCATGAGGATGTTACAGAAAAAGTAAACGATAAAAATACGGAGCGCAGGATAGCAGGCATGGCGGCGGAAATAACAGGTGCGGCGGCTATGGTTTGTTTTGACACCGTATCCAAACGCGGCCGTGCAACGGGAATTACCACCGGCAAGGTAAGCGACATTGCGTATGGAACCAATCAGATGCTGATAGAACGCACTGGTGATGGCGCTGATGGTCCGTTTGCCTGCCACGGCGATTCCGGTGCAGTGGTGGTTAATTCCTCAAACCAGGTAGTAGGTCTTATTGTTGCCGCGGCAAGGTCCAATATGAAACGCACCATTGTTACCCACATTAAGCCGGTAATGGTGGAATTGGGCATCACCATTGCCGGCACGGATGCGGCTGCCATTGGAGAACCCCTGGGCGGCGGGCCTTCGGGCTGCGAACTGTTGATATGGCCCGGCGGGCAGGCAGATACCGCGCTCAATCCAGCGGAGACCTTTGCCAGCACCGATTTTGGTTTTACCGGTGCGGTAAACTGGGATGTATCAAAAGGGGGTGCAGGGGCCGTTATCGTGGAAACGGGAACACAAACAGCCAATGCGCTTGAATCTGTGTCGGTACGGTACGATACCAGCTCTCCTGCCAAAAACCCTACCGATACCGTGCAGGTGCAGGCCATCAGCGGTGGAGAAACCCGCACAAAATTCAGGACCGTATTTGCATTTACTCCACGGGCCATTAATACTTCCAATCCGCTCGACGCAGATAATACTAAACAATTTGATTTAAAAGGAGGTACCACCAATCTCGCAGAAGTGCATACACCATCTGGTGCGGGTGACTGGTTTATGGCCAAGGCTGAAATCATTTTTGACATTACTCCGCAGGATATAGCCTGGAGCGGCGGCGGTGCCATCCGTTTTGTTACCAATGCGCCTGCCGGCTTAAAAGGCAATATAACGGCAAGACGACAAACGAAGTTTACCAAAGGCGAACAGCAAAACGGAACGCCCAATCGCATACATACGGATCAAACAGCTTTTATTGATGCAGGACCCTGCACCGCAGCAGATTTCCAGGAGCCAACCAATGCGAAACCCAATGCGCTTTACCGGTTAGCCAATGAGGGTTTTGATCCCGCTAATCTGCTGCAGGGCTATTTGCGTGCAGACTACAATGATTATCTTGAGTTTCATAATGGTACGGCGTGGGCACGCATAACACCGGAAGTGGGTTGGTTTGCCAACCTCACGGGTAGTCTTAATGCTGCGCCACCTCCGGGTGCAGGCGCCCCTAATAATTCGGGGGCCGGGGTAAATGCGGAAAAAGTGCCGAATCAGAAACCGGTAATTGTTCCGGGAGAAGATTTCCGCGAAATAAAACCAGGGGAAAATCTCACACTGAGTGTAACCGGCACCGATAGTGATAATGATATAATCATCGCAACCTGGGTGCAAACCGACGGTCCGGCAACAGTGCTGAGCACAACAACAGGAACATCTACAGTGTTCACCGCCCCCGCCGGCGACTTCCAGTTTAAATTTTCCGCCATAGGTAAAGACAGCACCGAAACCTTATCCCGAAACGCGGGTAACTTCGTTAGCGACCCTGTTGAGATCATTGTAAACGTGGTAGAATGGAAAAACATTGGAGGTGGAGATCCGATAGCGGGAAGGAATATGACAGAAGTTTTCAACGCCGCCAATTTTGGCATCGGCGCGGGTGCGCTGAACTGGGATGTAACTACAGGCGGGATCGCCGCTGTTATTATAGAAGCCGACGGAGCCATTATTGCTCCCGCAGGGACTGTAAACGGTGCAACTACCGTAAAAGTGCGTTACGATACGCAGTCAGGCGATCTTACAAGGGCTCAAACGGCAAGAATACAGGCAACACATCCGGTAAGTGGTAAATCATGGTTTAAGCGAAGGACAGTTTTCCGGATAACAGCAACTGTACATGCAACAGACAGGCATACACACTTAATACCCAGCACGCTTGTTGCTGCAGGCGGTTTGGGGCTTGATCATTTTTGCACTGCACAAGCCCAGGGAGATACCGTATTACAGGCGGCAATTGTACCGGCTCCTGCACCTGCAGATATTACCTGGCACGGAACAGGAGCATTTGGATTTACTGTGCCGGGATTAGGAGCAGACAGGGCCACAGGAAAGATCAGCAGCAACACTGGCGCCGGGCAGGATATACCTTTTACGATCAAGATTGGCGGAGATATTTGTTATAATGGCCGTTACTGGACAATCTGGACCTCCGTAGTACAAACCATAACCCCATTACCCTCGGGCGATCCGGTAACATATACAGCAACTACAAATGATTTCAGCAGGTCAATCAGGCACACTTACACCATTCAACCTGTCACCATTATTTCTGCGGCTTTTGCAGTTACAGATATCCCCGACCTTACCGGTGCAAACCAGGATCTTGCCACCAATACCGTAAATCCTCCCGACGTAACAGCCGGAGATGTAAATGTAGCAAACAGTGCTGCAGGCCAACTTTCCGGTGGAGCAGATCATAAATGGGACGTTTCAAGACAGATCAGAAGAAAAGCGGTTGATGTGGCCAATATTCCCGATACTGTTGCCTCAGGCCCCTTCTTTTATACATCATTTTTAAACTACCCTTCTGATGCACTTGCGGGCAACGATGACCAGGGCACTGCCGATGAAGATAATGATCCCTACGTTGGAGGGCTCGTAGCTGTAGGACAGATTAGTGCTGACGATACCCCCACACGACCTATCCGGCATACCGATGGAGATGTGGACGACACTTTTGAAGTGAGAAATCATTTCCGGGAATTTGCACGGATACTGCTCGATACCAAATGGTATGCGATATCAGGCTTTTCAACCTGGCGGTTGCATTTTCGGGGTGTGAAAAGAAGTGAGGATACTGATGGAAAAGATTATGACAAAGACGGAGCGCAAAACAAAATTTTTTGGGTTGATAACGGAACGTTGATTGACCTTACCAACAATGGCTTTTAAAAAATATATTTATTATGAATAACCTGCAGCAATATGTAAATGATGGCAACTTAGGCGCCGCTAAGGCCGAAGTGGAAAAAATGCTTATACAGGAGCCATCCGCACAAGTATGGAGAGAGGTATTAGCAACCAACTCGGTTGAACTCGCATTTTTCGTGTTTAAAAAGCTAAAGGCTACCCTTACCATCAACGATCTGTCAATGTTAATGACAAGCCTCGAAAAGGATTTTGGCACTGTTATTCACGGAGAAGATGTTACTGGTCTTCGCCGGTTAAAAAATGAAGTGAGTGAAGCGATAGAGCAGTTAACCGGCGTTTCACGTACAACAGATACAATGGGGAACGTTGCCAACATCCATGAGTTCCTCGGAAAGGTGAGAAAAAAATCGGACAACCGTTAGCATTACAACGCTTTTAGAAATATGACCATGCCACGCATCCGTAAAATAGAACATTTTGAAGACCAGCTTAAAGTATCTGCCGCAGGCAGGCAGGTGCTGCAACTGGTGCGCCAGCATGGGCATGAAGTGATGTACCTCATCAACAAAAACCGGCCAACAATGGTTTGCTGGCAGCGTAACCACGGGCCAAAGTTTGTGAAGTCAATGGTGGACAGCGGCTTTGAAGACGATACTTATTTTATTAAATCTGTGGATGGAATATCGCTTGAAACGCTGATCCTGTACATGGCTGAAGTGCTGCAGGACTATGGCTCACCGGAACTTAAAAAGGCCATCGGGCAATATGCGCCCATGGTACTGAAAATGGCGCGCGAAACCCATTCCCTGAAGGAGATCATCCACCGCATCAACAATATTCAAAACATGGAACAATATGCCTAAGGACACTTATATACCGAGAGACGAAGTGGTTGACATCAACAACGCATTCAACAAAGTGCGCCGGCAGGCCGAAGAAGCGCTGATGAAGATACCCGGCGTGGTGGCCGTTGGCGTGGGGTTAAAGGAGGTGAAAGGCGAAATACAGCGGCAACCCTGCTTTAAAGTAACGGTGCAAAAGAAGAAAGTAAAATCAGCGATAAAAAAAGCAGAACTGGTGCCGGAAGAAATATTTGGTTTTGAAACCGATATAACCGAGCCAACCAATGGAATCGCTATCGCCAGTGACTCAAAAAACTACAGACCACTAATAGGTGGTTCTCAAATTGAAGGAAGTGGCTCATCGTCAAGCAAAGGCACACTGGGATGTTTTGCCAAAAGAAATTCGGATAACAAAATAGTGATATTAAGCGCCTGGCACGTAATGGTGGGAAGTCCAGATGCAATAGATGGCGACCGCGTTGGACAGCCCACACACAACGGATGTTGCAGTTGCTGCGCCAGTAATGAAATTGGTAAGGTTACCGACGGAAGATTGAAAACAGATAATCTTGATGCCGCTATCGTTTTACTCGACGGACAGGACAACGATACTGTTCCTGAGATGCGTTTTCTTAATGAAATACTCGAGATCGGAGCTGTGGCAGGCAGCACCGATCCCTTGCCAATGGAAACCGTATTTGTGAGGGGGCGCGCAAGCGGAAAACTGATAAGAGGACAGATCACGCATGACAATGTGCCCCATAGTACCCAGTATGAATATTACAACAATATTATTATAGACCGCGTAGGACAATTTGAAGTAACGCCAACGGGGGGAGATACTGATTATATAATAAAAGGCGATTCCGGCTCTGTATCGGTAAATGAACACAACCAGGTAGTATTGTTGAACTTCTCTACCGTGGCCACGAACCACACAGGCTATGGCTCTAATATAAAAACGATAGAAACGGCATTGGGGATCAAGGTACTCGACAGCAGTTTCCATGGTGCTGTAGGAGGAAAAGAAGGGGTATTGCTGGGTTCAGCCGGTAACCCCTCAACTATAAAATCGTTATCCGAAAGCCTTGCTGAACTGGAAACCGAATTGCGTACTTCCCCCGAGGGTATGCGCATCCTCGAACTGTTTAAAACACACCGTACCGAACTGCTTAACCTGGTGCGGCACAAAAGAGAGGTGATGGCGGCATGGAACCGCTACCAGGGACCGGCTTACCTGGCACATATTGCAAAGAACATCCGCCGCAACGACAAACCTGTACCCGACAACATCAAAGGCATTACCATGCAAAGCCTGCTGCTGAAAATGACGGCAGTGCTGCAACGCAATAGCAGTGCACCGCTGGCAGCAGCAGTGTCTGAAAACTATATAGAGATCATGAATATTTTGTCTGCAGGACGTACACAGCACGAATGGAAAGCATACCTGCAACAACTTGATAATGTAAGGTACGCATAACCGTTATACTTATGGCCAACAACGAAACAGGAACATTGGAAGCGATAGGCATTGAAATTGCAAAAGTCTTTCAGCCTTTACAGGAAAGCGTGGAAGCGGGTGAGATCATGCTGTTGCTGGCGGAACTGGGCATTGAGTTCCCCGAAAGTTTGGCCAACGATGCGTCATTCCAAACAGCCATAACCGCTGTAGCCGGCAAGGTAAATCAAATGGCCACACTGGTAAAGGAACTTATAGATGCCATAAAAGCTGAAGATTATGCCCTGTCATCAGAAAAATCCATAGCGCTTATACAGTTGATTGCCGGAATGGCAGATGATATCAAAACCATTGCCGATGCTATTGAAGCCAACGGCCCGTACCCGGGCATCAGCAATGCTGAACTGGACGATTTTGTGGCCAACCTG
Organism: uncultured Sphingobacteriales bacterium; assembly: GCA_937991535.1. GTDB lineage: Bacteria > Bacteroidota > Bacteroidia > Chitinophagales > Chitinophagaceae > Agriterribacter. Next base: position 61,244 of record CALKHN010000073.1, on the reverse strand, counting down.
GCCCGGAACCTGATTGATTACTTAGTCATCAATTATATTCAATCCGCCATCCCGGTATTTGCCCTGTTCCTTGAGTTCTTCGGACTTATTGAACAAACGGAAGAAAATGCGGGCTCAGCCAACCCGTTGCTGCCTCCTTATACCAAAAAAAATCTCCGGCTTGATCGTATTCCAACCTTCCTGGAAAGTCCGGCAAAACTGGCCAAAGAATTGTACGACTGGGGTGATACAGATTTTACCGGCGAGAAGCTTTTCCGCATACTGGAAAAACTACTCAACGCGATGGGATTGCCGGCAGTATTCGACAACAGCAGCGGACAACCGGAACTGGATGTACTGATGGCAACAATAGAACCGCGTACCAACCTTACGCCCAAAGGTATTGCCCTAACAATACACGAAACCCTTGGCAGCAACATTTCGCAAACGATAAGCCAGGATCAATGGTCGCTGGAAATAGGTATGGAAGCCAATCTTGGGGTAGGCGCGGGTATTACCATCCAGCCCAATGGCAATATTGAGCTGGAACCGCCTTCTGCCTCTTCAGCTACCATAGAAGGTAAGGCCTTTGTAAAATGGGTGGCCAAAGATGCGGTAACCAACCTGCCGTTGCTGCTCATCGGCGACCGCGATGAAAGCCGCCTCGAAGCGAAAGAAATTTCTGCATTGCTGGAGATTGATTTTGCGTGGAACGGATCAAAGGCAACCGGCACGGTTACCACAGAAGCGGCGATTAAAGAAGGAAAACTTATCATCAAACCCGGCAACCCGGATGGTTTCCTGGCAAAAATTTTACCGCCCGAAGGCTTCACCGTAGATTTTAATGTATTGATCGGGCTAAGCAGCGAAAAAGGATTTTACTTTAATGGCAGCGGTACGCTTGAACTGGATATACCCGTGTCTATATCACTGGGACCCATAGAAATACAAAATCTTAAGGTGGCACTCACACCCGGCAGCGATTTTAAAATTGGTCTTGGGGCAGATATCAAAGCCCTGCTTGGGCCGTTTACCGCCGTGGTGCAGGGCATTGGCATGAATACTACGCTCAGTTTCCCCGAAGACCGCAAAGGCAATCTGGGACCGGTGAACCTGGCAATTGGCTTTAAACCTCCTACCGGCATAGGGTTGTCGCTCGATGCAGGTGTAGTAAAAGGTGGCGGTTTTTTGCTACTCGATTTTGACAAGGGAGAGTATGCAGGCGCCATTGAATTGTATTTTGAAGGGCTGTTCGGATTTTCGGCCATCGGCATCATCAATACCAAATTTCCGGATGGTTCCGAAGGGTTTTCACTGCTGCTGCTGATCAATGTTAGTTTTGATACGCCCATTGTACTTGGGTTCAACTTTTACCTTACCGGCATCGGCGGATTGATAGGCTTACACCGCACAGTAAGCACCAGCGCATTGCAAAAAGGAGTGCAGGAAGGTTCGGTAGACAATATCATGTTCCCCGAAAATGTGATCGCCAATATCACAAAGATCATCAGCGACCTCCAGTCCATCTTTCCCATTAAGCAGGACCAGTTTGTGCTGGGCATTATGGCACGCATTACCTGGAATACGCCTGCGATACTTACAATAGAAGCAGGTTTGGTAATTGAGTTTCCCAATCCTGTAACCATCGTAATCATTGGCGTTATAAAGTGCGCATTGCCCACGCCCGACGACGCGGTACTTGAACTGAATGTAGCTTTCGTTGGCATCATTGATTTTGAAAACGAGATGCTTTCTTTTGATGCATCTATTTACAATTCCCGTATCCTTACCATTACACTGGAAGGAGACATGGCGCTCAGAATAAGATGGGGCAGCCAACCCGACTTTCTTGTTTCTGTTGGAGGGTTTCATCCAACCTACACGCCGCCAGCAAACCTGAACCTGCCGGTAATGAAGCGCATTACGGTAAATATTTTGAGTGGCAATCCCAACCTGGTGCTCACTACTTACTTTGCCGTAACCACCAATACCATACAATTTGGGGCCGCGGCCGATTTTGTTTACAAGTTCTCGGAATTTAAAGCCAAAGCCCACCTTGGCTTCGATGTGCTGATACAGTTTTCGCCATTCCACTTTATCGCCGCCATCAGTGCAAGGGCTTCCATTACGGCAGGCAGCACCAGCATTTGCTCTATTGATCTTGAGTTTACATTGGAGGGGCCTACGCCATGGCATGTTTATGGTTACGGCGCTTTTAAAATATGGTTTGTAAAAATCAAGGTAAAATTCGATAAAACCTGGGGCGAAAGCAGAACCAACAGCCTGCCTTCCACTTCCGTTTTGCCCTTATTGCTTGATGAATTGTCGAAAAGCACCAATTGGAAAACCTCGGCTATAGGCGCTTTACCCCAAACGGTAACCCTGGCGGGATATGCTGTACCCGAAGGAGAAGTATTTGTAAAGCCCGACGGCTCGCTTGAAGTAGACCAGATGGCTGTGCCGCTGAACCTTACGATGGAGAAATTCGGCAACTACGTTCCGGCAGATATTTCAAAAGTGATCATCAAAAACATTATTGTAGGAACCGACACTTTTTCTGCCGGCAGTCTCACATCCCTGTTGAATGCCTTTGCCCCCGCCGCCTATAAAGAAATGGAAGATGAGGACAAACTTACCGCTCCTTCTTATGAAGACCAGCAATCGGGGTCACGGCTCAACATTACCGATGAGATCGTGTTCGACTACGGCATTAACCGCCTGGTGCAGTACGAAACGATCCTTTCTGATTTTGAAGAGCAGGCACTTGGACTCATCAGTGAAACACCCGGATTTTTTAAGCCATTTGTATCGGGTGGCGATGTAGGGCGCTGTTCCCTGTCGGTTACCGCAAAAAACAACCTTGTGAAAGCGAACAGGATGGCTACCGTTTTACAGGAACCTTACGTAATCGTATCCAAAAACAACATGACCAATGTACACGAAGAAGCAAAGGTATTTGGCTCCAGGTCGGAAGCAGACGAATATATGAAAAACCTGCTCAAAACAGATCCTGCCCAAAAAGGAAAGATACAATTGAGTCCGGCATTTCAAATGGCGTAAACAATATTCGCAATAATAACATAAACGATTTTAGATATGAGTGATGAGTTGGCCCATTATGCTTTTCTACCCTGGCTAAAAGAAGGCATCAACACAAAGATCGCCGAATTGGATGCAAGGGGTGTTGCTACCGATACCATGGCTAAAGAGCGCGCCATGCTTGAAGTAAGCGTTAGATTAGAGAGCACCGATGTAAATGATGGCAGCAGTTTCGAGACCGCTATACCCAAAACGGTGAAGCTGCTGGGCCCGCCGGATGTTTTGGCCCTATCCACCAGCGCTATTGTACGCACAGAACCCAAAGCGAACATTAACAATTACGAATCGAATGGGTTGCCTTATATAGAATTTTACGAGGAAAGTTTTTTGTGGACGTACACACCTGCCAGTGCGGGAACCAATACACAAACCGGCAGGTTAACGCCCTGGCTGGCGCTTATTTGTTTGAAAGAAGATGAATTTGAATTGAAGAAAACCAGCGATGGACGTTCGGTCATAACCATAGATGCTGAAAAGATCAACGATGTATTTCATAACGAAACACAGCACTGGGCATGGGCGCATGTGCACCTGAGCACAGAACTTGTCGCATCCACCCTGCCGGAGAAGATCAGCGAGGTGAACGCTGAACTCGATGCAAACCCCGACACCGGTGTATGCCGGCTCCTTTGCCCGAGAAAACTGATAAAGGAAACAAAATACACTGCCTTCGTTGTTCCGGCATACGAAACAGGAAGATTATCGGTGCTGGGACTTTCCTTCGCTGATGTGCCCGCACAAAAAATGTCATGGGGCAAAACAGAAGATTACGATGCAAAACCACAGGGATACGATTATCCTGTTTATTATATGTGGAGCTTTCAAACCGGGGCGAACGGCGATTTTGAATCACTGGCCAGGATACTAAAAGCCGTGGTAATGGACCCCGAACTGGGAAAACGCGACATGTATATTGCAGACGCCGGGTATGGCATTGAAACAACAAATCCCAATACGCCGGTGCTGGGGCTGGAAGGCGCGCTGAAGCCACCGGATTTTGAGAGCGACACCTGGCCGAATGGCACACGCGACAACGCCTACAGGCAACATCTGCGCAAGCTGCTTAACCTGTCGGTTGACAACGAAAAACGGCAAACCGATAAGCCGGCTGTTGCCGCAGACAGCATGACCGAAAATCCATTTTACAGTTCAACCCTGGGCGACGATCCTATTGTAACACCTGCCATCTACGGTCGCTGGCATGCACTGGTAAACCGTCTTAAGGCCGGAGAAAACTATCCATGGGTGAATACCCTTAATCTCGATCCGCGCAACCGCGCCGCGGCCGGACTGGGGGTAACCATCGTTCAAAAAAACCAGGAAGATTATATGAAACGTGCCTGGAAACAGGTGGAACAGGTTAACAAAGCCAATGAAAAAATACGGCGCGGGGCACTTTCCAAAATGGTAAGCAATGCCATATACCGCAAACACATTCAATTTGCCTCCGAAGACCAGTCTGTACGCCTCACAGCGCCGATGCATTCGTTTGTGGTGAACAGTGGCAAAACAGTGGCAGCCTCCATCAACAGCAGCGTTGTGCCCAATGCTTCCCAGAGTGCTGCATTTAAGAAGCTCACCCGGCCGGGCAAAAAAAGCAACAAAAAAATCAACGCCGCCGCCACTGCTGGAGCCCACCTTATACACCAGCAGGTTACGCAGCATTTTAATAGTGAACTGATCAAAACCGCAGTTGATAAAGCGGCACCACCACTTGCCGTGGCGCTCACCACCATCAGTACAGCTATTACTGCTTCGGTAAACAATTACCAGGCAAGTGATACGGCGATGGCGCAACAGGCATTGTTTGACACACTGCTGCAGGAAACGGATTTTAGTAACCTGGAAAACAGCGCAAAAAAAACCGCGCTCAAAGCGGCGGTAGACGCTTACCCCGGGCTGAACGCCGCGGCAAAAAGCCTGGCCAAAAACGCAGTGGATGGCATCACATCCTCCCAACAGGGCAATGCCAGCAACGCCAACTCGGTAGTGGTGGAAGAGGCAGCATACAAAGCCATTTTTGGTGAAGAGATCACCGCGAAGACATACGAAAACCTCATCATTACGCGCAATACGGGCGGCGCACCGGGGCAACTGGGAAGGGCCACCCTGCTGCAGGATATCACTGCTTTCGGCGATTCGTTTACCGGTTTCAATGACGACCTGGTAACAACGATGTTACCCATACCCAAGGCGCCGCCGATCAGTAACCTGGAGACATTTTCCGCCAATATCAATGAGTTGCTTACACCGGCAAATCTCATCACATCGCGTGTGAGGAGCATGGTGATCCTCAACGTGTTTAACCCCATTACAAAAAATTACGAACAAAAAGAACTGGAAGAGCTTAAGCCCATTATGGCTTATCCAAAGTTCGATGATCCCATGTTCAGCAACCTGCAGGCACTGTCGCAGGAATATATACTACCCAACATTGACAAGGTTCCGGACAATTCCATTACACTGATGGAAACCAACCAGGCATTTATTGAAGCATTTATGGCCGGATTGAACCACGAAATGTCCAAAGAACTGTTGTGGCGTGAATATCCTACCGATCAGCGGGGCACGTATTTCAGGCAGTTCTGGAACGTGGTAGACAATATACGCCAGGCGGATCCGGAAAAAAAATACGATATCACCAAAATGCATACCTGGAAGGGCGAACTTGGAGACCACTCTTCGCAGGTAAAAACCAGCGCGAACGACAGCCCCTACCTGGTATTGCTGATACGGGGGGAACTGCTAAAAAAATATCCCAATACGCAGGTATATGCGCAGAAGGCCAAATTCACCGACCCGGCGCATCCTGCAGCACCCAGAATATTGTCGGACGCAAACATAGAAGCCAATATTTTGCTGCCCGTGTTCCTGGCCACCCTGGAGCCCGATATCTATCTTTTTGGCTTCGACTTAGATAAAGAAGAAGCAAAGGGCGACAGTACGGATGCCTCAAAGCCAGGATGGTACTTTGCGCTGCGTGAAAGGCCCGGGCAGATCAGGTTTGGGCTGGACGACTATACACCTACCGATCCTGACGACCCGCCAATGCCCGTGAACGATCCCGCCAACTGGAATGACCTCTCGTGGGAACATTTTGTAGAAGAGAAGGCAGAGCTGGAAAATTACCAGGCAGATACAACCCATCACTTTGCCGCGGGAACAGGAAGTGAAAATGTTCCATTGGCCGAATGGGGTAAAAACGCAGCCGATATGGCTTATATACTATACCAGAACCCGGTGCTTTTTGCCCGTCACGGGCAGGAAATGCTGCCGGACTGATTGATCATTTTTTAAAGACCGGATGATGAGTGAACCAATTATTGCCACAACGTATACTGATCCCGCGATCCAGGCTATCCGTACCCAGGTGGCCGCAAACGACGACAAAATCCCTTACCTGCTGTTGCCGGTAAAGATTGAAACGCGTTTTATGCGGGTAGACCGGCCCGTGTCGAAGCCGAACAGGTTCGGAGAACTGCTCGCCGATATTTCTAACCTGAACGAATATGCGAAATTTGACCCCGCCCGTCTGCCTCTTCATGAAGTATCCGGAAGGTACAACAGAATAGATATTATGGCCAATGCGATCCGGGACAAAGCCGCCGACCTTGCATTCCTCGATGGACCATCAAAGGAAACGCTGATCGGTAAGGTGAATCAACTGTTGCTACTCAACCAGTCGCTCGGCGCCGCCGCAGCAAAGGTCAACGGTCTTGATGCAGCAACCATCATCGGGTTAAGAACCTCAAGAAACAATACAGATGCCAGTTTAAAAACCAGCCTCTCCCTGATGGCTAATCTTCAACCTGAAGCGCCTTCAGGCAATATGTTCCTTCAGCCGCTTCAGGAAATTGTTAAATCGCTTACCGCTATCGCAACAACAAAAATCTCCACAACCTCCCGGCTTGAAAAAAGACGGGTATTCGGTTTCCTCGACGAACAGCAGGCGGCTACTGCTGCGCGAATAAAGGAGATGCAACAGGTTGTGGCAGGAAATATGGTAGCAACAGCCGCCCAGGTGAAGCAGCTTACTGTGCTCACGGCACAGTTGCTGCCACTGGGCAAAAAAGCGCTGTTGAATCTGAAAAACCTGAAATCAATATATAAGTCGGCGCAGTACATTGCCAGCCAAAATGTTCTCACCGGAAAAATTGCTGTGCTCCGGGATCAAATCGAAACACGGTTCAAGCTTAAACTGCAGATCATGCAGGAGATACAACGCGTAAATGCCGCCGGGTTACTGATCAGCACAAATGACTTGCTGAACCGGGTAAGGCGCTCCAATACCACTGCTTTCAAAAATTACAACGAAGCCATTGCAAACCGGAAAGATATTTACCAACAACTGAACACTTTGATTGCCGACAGCCGAAAGGTGATCGTGGGTACTGAAGATGAACTGGCGATGATAAGAAAAAACTGGGACGCCGCCGACACTGCACTGGCAGCACTATCTAAAAAGTTCAAGGCATTTACCAGGGTATCCGACGCGCAAAAAAAAGATTTGTCAGGCACTGCCGAATACATTAACGCGGTGTACCGGAAGCAATTGCATAACCTGCGCTCGAAGCAAACACCGCCTGCCATCAAACTAAACAACAAAAACCTCGACAAAACGATTAGCGTCTTTCATAGCACAATAGAAAAAATGAACGACCTCAACAGTAAAATGAAGGAGGCCAAAACCCTGTCTGCATCGCTTACAAAAAAAACAGACAACCTTCTCGATGATATAACCGAAGCTTTGCCGTACCTGCGGTTTCTGCCAAAGCAGGCGCAGAACACGTTACTGAAAGCCGCGAAGCAACTTGAAGAACACAGCAATGCGCTGAAGAAAACAAAGCCGGCAAAAAAAACCGGGAGCAAGAAAGATCCGGACCCGGGCGCCGCAGAAAAAGTGCATGCGCTATTGCGAATACTGAAAAGTACAGGCGTGGCTGCGGCAAAAAAAAGGACATTGCCCGAAGAGATTCCACCATTGGTACTGGCAACGCCCACCATTACCCGCGACGAGCTGTGGGTTCGTATTTACCCTGATGATATTGCCGTACATACACACGAAGCGCCACTAACCCAGGCCGAAGCAGATGCGGGCAAAGCCTACTGGCTTGAAATTTGGGCGGCAGGCGACGATGCCGACCTGAAACTCGCGGCCTGGCGCGCGATAGTGGCCGCTTTTGGACCCCAGCGGGGCGCATGGATTGTGCGCAGCCTGGAATCTAAATCTGGCGGCGGTTCAACGAAAGACAGCCTGCTTAAAAATTCAAAAAATCTGCTGACCGTCAACCAGTTGCTCGACCAGCTTTACGATATTTTAAATAAGCCCGCATCACCCGATACCCTGTTCGCCACCCTGGGAACAGCCTATCCACTCCTTAAAAATATAGCAACCAAACTAAAACCGGTGCAAAAAGACAATGGCACCCTGCTGCTCAAAACACAGCAAAAATTATTGAAAATAAAAGCGTTGCTGCAGCAGTACTTTAAGGTTGTTGAAAAGATTCCCCAAAGCACAAGGGGCGCCGCTGAGGCCGTGCAACTGGTGAATGAATTTCTGAAAACCTTTAATGCTGTTACCCAAAAGTTCCAGACCATAGGCAGGCTCACATCCAAAAACATTATAAGCACTGTTGACACCAAAGATGCTTTTCCTGAAGTTGAAATAAAAGACAGCACATGGACACAGGTTCCGCACTCGCGGGTAATGCCAGACAAGTTTGTAGTGATTACCATGCGCAATGGAACATACCGGCACATACAGGTAACGGAAGCGGTACCACCCGGCATTGCCGTGGGCATCCATCCTTCGATGATGGAAAATGGTGCGTTTGTGTACGATGAGGATAAAAATCTTATTGTAGATGATTCCATTCAATGGCTCACGGATTTTAACGACGCCGAGGCCAAAGGCATGGCACTGCATATTGCACTGGAGCAGGAAGACCTGGAGACGGGGTTCGACAAAATATTTGTACTGGGTGTAAAAAGCAGCACCGCAGCGGAGACCAAAAAATTACTGGAAGATCTCATAGACAATCACCACTATATACCCGAAGGCGCGTCTTTCCTGCCTGTGGGCACCGCCACCAATAACACCGAAAGCGGCGCATCGGGTTACCGCAAAATTGAAGAAGATGATGCACTGAGCTTCGCGGTGGAAAGAAACAATGAACTACCGTATACGCATACCCCCGATCCCGCATTCCCTACCGACAGTGAGCGTTTGGCGGAATCGCTCGGCATTAATATTGGCGTGCTGAGAAACCTCCATTACAGCGACCGTACTGAAATATCTGAGGCGCTAACGCTCAATAAGGCATTGTTTCCGGGAACCATAGCCAACTACATGGAAGAGGCCTTAGACAGCCTGTTCACAAGGGACAATATTGACAGGACAAAAGCATTTTTCAACAACTATGTAAGTGCCAGAGGTTTTTTGCCGGCGCTTCGTACAGGAACCCAGCCTTATGGCATTCTTGCCACAACGGCTTTTTCACGCTTCAGCATTACCGCAAACGACGCTGCGCCACCTGTACTTACAAAGGAAGACTTTAATAACCCGGCTACCATACAGGATGAATTGCAAACCCGTTTTGACATCCGGCTTAAACAACTGCTTGCCGTACTGGATACATTGTGGACGGATATAAGGAACAGCAAAGTGCTGTATGCCGGCAATACCAATCCCGAAGATCCGCAGGCGCATTTTATGACCATGCTGGGATTGGATGCGGTATCGGAAGAACATTTCTACCGGTATGGGGTAAACGTAGCGGCAAGACAGGGCAACGAGGAAGTAAGCATTAATTTCGACAGCAATGATCCGTGGAGCCCCGCAAAGGTGGCGGAGACATTGGGTAACCAGGTTTTCTCGGGTTATTACTTCCAGTCAGACAGATTCACCGATGAGCAGTTTCCGGTAGCCGACCCTGGCACACAGGCAATAGTTAAATGGAACCGGATCAACACACAATTCGGCAAAGCCAGGGTATTTACCATGCGGCATTTGCAGGATCAATCGCAGTTGCTGGGGCACAAAATTGACAATACGGTATTATCCGATACCATAACAGCCGCGTCCGACCCCAATGCCGGCACAGCCGAAGAGCAACTGGAGGCCCGCAAACAACTCCCCTACTTTATTGACTGGCTGCTGGATCAAAACCCATGGGACGTGCATGCAGACAATAAATTTTCCACCGCAGGCGATTCGGGATTAACCGAAGGCATGCCATCAAAGTCGCTGTTGTTCATGCTGCTGCGCCATTCCGTGTTGTCGGCTTACGCCGATACCATACTGAAAATACTGGAATTTGAAAAACTCACCGACCAGGTAACGATCAAAAAGATGGGCAGCGCCGGTTATTACTACCAGCGCCTGGCTGTTAATTTTTCTTATGTTACCAAATGGACCTATCTCTTCAGCAAAATTGCAAGGCTGAACGGCGTGCTCGGGTTCGAAATGGAAAAGAGCAACAGCTTTTTTGTGTACATGAACGGCCTGGCGGCTACCCCTAATGGTTATCTCAACCGTTACCTCTCACCCGATAGCCCGGGCGTGTTTACCAATTACACCAACCATACACTTCACCAGCCTTTTGCTGATGAGTTGAAGGATACCAAAAATGCCGTGAGAAAACTGAAAGACATTCCAACTTTAAGGCTTGATGCCCTGCTGCGTGAACATCTTGATTTGTGTACCTACCGCCTTGACGCCTGGAAGTTGGGCATGGTGAATAAACGGCTTCGCGAAAACCGCGCACTGAAGCCCTCCGGCCTTTTCCTCGGCGCTTACGGCTGGGTAGAAAACCTGCGCAAGGGCGGCGAGCGTACGCCGGCAAAAAATATTCCGCCGGAACTGTGGCAAACGGGTGACGAACCTGTTTTTACAGACGCCGACAACCTGGGCTTCATTCACACCCCTTCGCTTAACCACGCTGTTACCGCAGCCATACTTCGCGCCGGATTTCACGCCAACCAGGCCACCGATGAAGTGAACAACCTGCTTGCCGTAAACCTTTCTTCGGAACGGATCCGCATGGCGCTAAACCTTTTAAACGGCATCCGCAGCGGACAGGAAACAGGCGCCCTGCTGGGCTACCAGTTTGAAAGAGGCTTGCACGAGCGTTATCTCCATATTCCGCTGGAACTCGATGAATACATATATGATTTCAGGGATGAATTTCCGCTCACCTTACCCGTTGACGAAACCGTGGAACCGGGCGAAGTAAGTTTGACCCAGGTGTTTAACGGGCTGGAACTGCTGGAAGCTGCCCAGGCGTTTATTGAATCCAACGGGGGAGCACCCAACCCCGGCGACAATCTTTACCAGAGCCTGAAACATTTTGAAGCCGCCTGGTGGACATCGCTTGGCAACAGCAATATCAGCAGTGCCAGTGCTGCAAAAAGAGACGCAATGCTCAAAGAGATAGACCGCATGGCAGATGCATTTGACGCGTTGGGCGATCTATGCATTTCCGAAAGTATTTACCAGGTGAGCAAAGGCAATTATGTTCGTTCTTCATCCATTATGGATAAGCTGGCAAAGGGCGATGTGCCTTTCGATATAGAATTTGCAGACACACCCCGAACCGGAACGGTTGTAACCCATAAAGTGGCGCTGTTTACCGAAACCATTGAAGGCATTGATCATGCGCTTACCGAAAGTGGCGCCAACAGCAAGCCCGTTACGGGTGCCGCACTTACTGCTGCCATTAATGCCGCTGGCGCAAGACCGGCAAAATGGGATGCGGACTTTAGTCCTGCCGCATTAGCGGAGCCCACGCTGAACAAGTGGGCCGGAACCCTCATCGGCGACCCCGCAAAAATAAAATGCCTGGTGAGTTATACGGTTACCGATACGGTATCCCTCACCGTTACCCTTGCTGATCTTGCCCTGCAACCCCTGGATATATTGCGTTTGTTTGGAACCGGCCCGCTGGATGGTGGAGCCGAACTGAATGCCAGGGTATCGGCTTATGCGAGAAAAAATGCTGTGCTGGCGGGCGGGTTTACGGGAACGGCAGACGACCTCATCTTAAATATTCAATACACCGAAAGGGCTGCAGACTGGAATGGTACGGACTATTCTTTTTACGAAAAAGCGGGGTATATCCAGGCTATCCGCGAAATGACCACCAATAGTGCGGCATTGGCAGCCGACGACCTGCTCATTCCCGGAGCGGAGGAAGTGCCGGAGGCCGAGGTGCGCAACCTGCAGCCGGAGGAACTGCATATCCGTGTGAGCAACCTTGCTGCGCGGTTGCAAACTGTGCTGGATACACTGAACGAATTTTTTGAGGTCCGCCTGGCGCCCGTTGACGCTGTTGGACACAGTTTTACGGAAGATGAGATAGACGATTTGAGATCCCTGCTTAATGATGCAGCCGCTTTTGGCATACCCGGCACGGTGGCCGATACAGTGGCCAGTTACGGCGACACGATTGGCTTAGCATTATTAAACGCAGCCGATGGCGCTGCCAAATCAATTACCACCCGTTTGCAGCAGGCCAATGCGGATATTGCAACCGGGGCCAATGCTTCGCTTGGCCCGGAAACAAGGGTAAACGCGCTGGCTGAAGCGGCAAAAAAGATATCGGGAAAATCATTTGTTGTGTTGCCCCATTTCAAAATAAGGAATACTGCAGATCTGCAGGTGCAGAACACATTACCAGCTTCCGGGGGGCTGCTGAGAGAGGCGTCTGAATTTGCGATGGAAGAATGGAGCCAGGGCATAGCAAGGGTGAGACAACGGTTATCCGTACTCGAAACAATAGAAATGTGGGCCGAAAATTTTAGCATCTCTTTCCCTGAAAAAAAACCTTTTCAATTTCCGTTTATTACCGGTGAAGACGGCACGGCAACCGACCACTGGACCGGTATTGAATTTCCAAATGATTATCGGCCGGATGAAGACAAGCTTTCCCTGGTGCTGATGAATGCCAGCATCGGAATAGATACTCCCCCAGATGCAAACGCATGCGGCATGTTGCTGGACGAGTGGGTGGAAATCATTCCAAACAGGGTGGAAACCACAGGCATCACTTTTAATTATGACCAGCCCGATGCAAAGCCACCCAATACCCTGCTGCTGGCGGTAACGCCGGAGCAAACGGGCAGCTGGAGCTGGGATGACCTGGTAGAAACGCTGAACGACACACTTGAGCTGGCGAAGAACAGGGCAGTTGAACCCGGGCACCTGGAGGATACGGTGTTTGGCCAGATACTTCCGGGGCTACTGACAGAAGTAGTGCCGCCGCAACTGCTGCCCGCCGGTGGAAGCAGCGGGGATGCACAGAACAACCCGCTGGGGTTACAGGTGGTAACCGATTTTGGCGTGGTGAATGACACCTACGTTCCGGAGGAAGCCTGAGGGGGAGGCTGGGGAAGTGAATAGGCAATAGTGAACGGGGAGACGATAAATGTGAAATGACAAATGATCAACATGAAGCATGTACAGGAAAAAACTTTCACATCTCACTTTTCTCCTTTCACAATATCGACATGAAAAACATAAACAGTAAACAAACCAATCATGGCTACATCACATTTAGATTATGCAACCTGCGAACCATTCCGGTGCTGGAACAGGTTAGAGTCGCGCCCTAGAAAATCCGAGTTTGATGAAGTACTTAAGGTGGCCATGCACGATCCGTTGTGGATGCTTACCCGCCAGTGGCAGTTTGGCGAATTCCAGGGCGAAGATACCGGCTCGGCAGTGTTCGCTAAAATTATGCTGGAAACAACAAGCGTCAACAAATTCAAACACCGGGATGGCAGCATCACGGATTATGATGAAACTGTACCCCTGGAAACCTTTGTTGAACGCATGCCGGTATTGTATGATGTTCGCTTCAGGGCCATTGCGGGCCAGCACTGGATGCGCATGCTGAAAAAGAAATCACTGGATTATACAGCGCCCACCCCGGGGGATGTTTACAACCATGCAACCATACAAAATGCATTCGCAACCGTTTTTTCGCTGTCCTTGCCGGAAATGGATCGCGTCAATGATTCCACATCATTGCAGGTTGCCAAAGCCAGGCTCCTGTCCAACAAACTTGCCCACCAGGCGATGACCGGTTTATCGGGAAGAACCGCCGACGGCGTGGCATGGTATGAGGCGCTGAAAGCAACCGGCAACCCCGTTGCATTGCCGTCAGATATCACCGGGCATCCTGCCTGGAAAGCGGCCTTTAACAGTTTTGTACTGGATGCCGCAAATGACTTTATAGCATGGTTCGAAAAATCGCATGAACACCCCGGCAGCAACGATTCGTGGGCGCCTTCCAATCTCGAATACAGTTTTGGCTGCAGCATGCCCAATAAAGGCTCATCGGGCAATACGGTACTTGATGCAAAAGAATACTATTCGGGTACGCTCGACTGGTATGCTTTTGATCTCGACCTTGATACAAACGGAACCGGTCTTGCCAAACCCGATCCCGCCGCCCAGGAAGCACTCGTGAAAACGGAAATACTCACCGTTATTCCTTCTGAGGCCCGCTTTGGCGGCATGCCCAACAGCCGCTGGTGGGAGTTTGAAGATGGAAGTACTGACCTGGGCAATATTACAGCAGAAACAACCAACCTTGCAAAAATACTGCTGGCGCAATTTGCACTGATGTACAGCAACGACTGGTTTGTAGTTCCGTACGACGTTGCTGCGGGCTCGGTTTCCGAAGTAAAAGGCATACTGGTAACCGATACCTTTGGCGAGCGAACCCTGGTGGAGGTTGCCGGGCAGGGCGATGCCAATGACTGGACCGGCTGGACGATGTTTAACTTTTCCAAAACAGCCGCCAGTGAGGGCAAGAGCGGCAAAACAGATCCGCGCATTTATATTCCGCCGGTGATAAGCAAAGTACTGGAAAGCAAACCACAGGAATCTGTAGCCATCATCCGCGATGAAATGGCCAATATGGTATGGGGTATAGAATCCATCATACCCGATTTGATGGGTGGCGGACAAAGCGGGCAGGCCGCTGCACAGGAACTGCAGAACTATTTCAAAAAGCTGGAGCGGGAAGACGAACATCCCCCCGTACCCATACCCGAAGGCGTAAAACTCAGCTACCGCCTGGGCAATACCGTTCCCGAAAACTGGATACCGTTTCTGCCAATACATTTGCCGGGACAAAACAGGGCCATACAATTGCAGAGAGCTTCCATACCCCGGTGGTTCAACAAAGCATTCTCGCAGGTAAGACCACGCACCGCAATACTAAGAGAAGGCATGAACAATGATGCCGTGGCAGCAAGCCATTTGTTTGTAAATGCCACGGATGAAATACAAAACAGTCCTTACTTTATTTTTGAAGAAGAAGCGCCCCGGCATGGCGTGATTGTGCAGGCATCGTGGCAACGCACCCGGTGGTACAATGGAAAAACAATATGCTGGTATGGCCGCAGGAAAAAAACGGCACGCGGAGAAGGCGCGAGCGGACTGGCATTTGATGAGGTGATCTATATAGACTATGCGGACCAGGAGGCCCTTGTTCCCGCAGAATAAGAAGCTGTATACGGTAAAAAATAGTTGATCTCAGCTATTGACAAAAAAGCAGCAATGTTGTATCTTGTTAACACCGTAAATACTGATGGCTGATGGCTGATGGCTGAAAAAATATTGAAATCATATAAGATAGTGTTTCTGCGTCAAGCAGTAATGCGGTTAGTAGATTGCTGAAAAGGCCTGGACTTTTAATCCAAGAATGCTCCGAAGCGGGTGTTGGTTTGCTTTCTTTTTTATGTTCCCTGTGGTAATACTGCAGGGTTCTTTTTTTATGCCGTTTCCATAATCAGCTTTTCCATGGCAAGTATGGCACGCTTCTCTCTGAAAAGTTCAGGACGGGCAGCCTTACACAATTTGCAGTTGTACCTGGTTCTGTTGTAATCGTAAGCGCTATCGTAATAATGCAATAGCAGCCGCAGGCAATTTTTCACCTCACCCGCTGCGTAAAAATGCAGGGCTTTGTGATTGTTTGAAAAACCCATCCGTGATTCGAGCTGTCGTATACTGTTCAAAAATTTTCGTTTGTCCGTAACCGTATACCCTTCCTGAATATTATGAAGACGCGATTCGAAAGACGGGTCCAGTTCAAACCGCACGGCGGCAAGCATTTTCCGGTACAGGTTTTTGGGTATGCCCAGCTTTCCCAGCACAGCGCCTTTTTCTTCCATCCATACAGGTATTGATGAATCAAACGAAAGCCATGCTTTCAACAGATCGTGCTCGAATTGCTCCAATAAAGGTTGCGGGCTGCTGAATCCGCCAAAAACAGATCCCCTGTGTTGGGCAATGGCTTCAATATCGAGCACCTGCCTGCCCATCGCCGTAAGCTCCCGCAACAGCACTGTTTTTCCCGAACCGGTTTTTCCACCGATAATGCCAACGCGGGGTCCGGAATGAAACGCTTCGCTCATCCATGTTTTGTACGCTTTATATCCTCCCTGCAGAAAGCCGGTTTCGCAGTAGCCGGCTTCGGTTTCTGCAATACTGCCATCGAGGTCAAGCAGGTGAAACGGTTTGGGAAGATCCCTCCCGTTCAGCATTTGCAGCAGTGCCTCCGGGGAAGCAAAGTTTTCCAAAGGAAAAGAAACAGCTCCAGGAAAATGTCCCTTCCTGAAAGCATCCACCGGCCGCACATCCACTATGGTGCGGCTGGTTTCCCAGTTAAAAAAAACAGGTAAGGAAAGTTGCATGCTTACAGTAATATACAAAATATATGCTTGTATTTATTTGAATGATTTAGGTGTAACATCTGGTATTTTTTCAGGAGATTTGTGGCAGACAGAAATAATAAATTATCTCAAAAAACTGATTGTATGGAAAAGAATATGAAACAGCCGGATAAAAAGGCTGAAGATAATAAAGACCTTCCCGGCTACCCGCACTATCCTGAGAAAGAGGATATTTATGAACAAGATAAGAAAGAACCTTTAGCGGATGAAGATGCTGATACCGCTGATGGGCCTGACCTTGATGTTCCCGGATCAGAACTGGATGATAAAAATGAAGCTATCGGCGAAGAAGACGAAGAAAACAATTATTACAGCCTGGGCGGAGATAAACACAACGACCTCGAAGAAAGAAAAGGTGATTAATGGATTTTTCTGCAGAAAAAATTATTATCCGGCGGGCGCTTCACAGTCCGTAGCTATTTCCCATAGCAAGCTAACATTTAAAGCAAAACAAAAAGAACTTCAGCCCTGCGCTGATGCAGCCCATATTTTTTCCTCCCTCATCAATGCCATCCTAATAAAATTTCATTAAAAAAAAAGTAATTAGTTAAATAATTGCTAAAGTATTTATAGATTTATACCTATAAAAGTTTTGACACTTCAACCTTAAAGACCCTCAAAGAAACAAAGGATTTGCTGAACAACCGCTCTGGCTATCCCGTTGATGCCAGGCGATGGTTATACTACTCCAATGAATAACAAGCTACTCATTCGGGTGGTTATTCTGGTTAATGATGAAGGAAATAGAAAGCAATCTTACAGGTCCAACCCACTCAGACTAAGGATTTAATTTGACTCCTGTGCTCAAAGCTCTGTGTAAAAGCAAAATACAAATTACCCCGATACCTCAATCTTAATACGTCCCCCCTACCAGAGGCAGATGATTTCTATTTTTTATAACTAAAACTTTCCGTTATGAGTAAACCATCATTTTTGAGCAACCGGTTTTTGAAAAAGCGGACGATTGTTCTTGTGTATTTCATTGTGCTTGCATTTTTTGCTATTCCCACCCTGGCGCAGCGCAATATATCGGGTACGGTGAAAGACAATACAGGAACCCCGCTGGAAAATGTAACTGTACTTGTAAAAAACACTTCACGGGGAACCACTACAAACGCCCTGGGAAATTTTACGATTCAGGCTGTACCCAAAGACATCCTGATTTTCTCTTTTACAGGCTACGCCACGCAGGAAGTTACTGTAACCAACCAGGAAACATTTAGCATTTTATTACTGGCAAAAACCAGTGCTTTAGATGAGGTAGTAGTAGTAGGGTATGGTACTCAAAAAAAGGTAAACCTTACAGGCGCAGTAGGTACAGTGAGCAGTGAAAGGCTTGAAAACCGTCCGATTGTGGATGCCGGGCAGGGATTACAGGGCGTGGTTCCCGGACTGAATGTGAGCATCCGCAATGGCGACCCCACAACGGCTCCGGAATTTAATATCAGGGGCTTTACCTCAATTAACGGCGGCAGCCCGCTGATACTGGTTGACAATGTGCCTATGCCTTTGCAAATGATCAACCCGGATGATATCGCCAGCGTAACGGTTTTAAAAGATGCGGCAGCTTCGGCAATTTATGGGGCGAGGGCTGCATTTGGTGTTATCCTGGTTGAAACAAAACAGGGAAAAAAGGGGGGCAAGATAAACGTTCAGTTGAGTACCGAGCAATCACTGGCCAAGCCGATCTTCCTGATGGATGTGGTAACCAACCCGTACGACTATGTTACCGCGTACAATACAGCTACCATCCGCGCAAGTGGTCAGCCGGCTTACGACGATGCTTATGTAGCCAAAACCAAACAGTGGGTAGATAATCCAACACTTGAAAACGAGTGGGAAGTGTATAATGGCAGTTTTCGCTATTACGGAAACAACGACTATCAGAACAGGTTGATCACCGATTATGCACCCCAGCAACAATATGATTTGTCTATTTCAGGCTCGTCAGAAAAAGTAAGTTATTACGCCTCTTTTGGGTTGCTCAATAAAGACGGCTACCTGAAAAACAAAGATAAAAATGAAAAGTTTAAACGGTACAATGTATTAATGAAGGCCGACATTAAAGTGACCAATTGGCTGTCGCTCGACGAGAAAGTTGTTTTCAATTCGCAGGTAAGCGACAAACCTTATTTTTACAACTGGGACGTTAATATTAATTCCAGTGCAAGGCAAAGCCCGCTTTCACTGGTAACGTTTCCCGATCTGCCTTACTATATCACACCGGGCGATCATGATCAATACGCGCAGTATATTGGAATGGGTTTTGGAGGAACAAACTTCTTTCCTTACCTGGAAAATGGGGGACGTGATAATTTTGTGAACAATGACGTGTGGCTAACCCAGGGCCTAACCTTAACGCCCATTAAGGGATTAAGACTCCGCGGAGATTTCTCATATAACAGTTTTAACCGTCAACGGCAGGAAGTGGCCAGCAAGGTGAATATCGTTTCATCGGATCTTTTAGCAACACCCATGATCACAAACGGTTTCAGTGGCGATGATTTTATCAGGAACAGATCTGATTACAACCAGTATACCGTTTTTAACGGGTATGCAGAATATACGGTTGACCAAATTGAGAATCATTTTATTAAAGCCATGGTGGGTTATAATAACGAGTGGGGAAGAAATACCTATATCCAGGCAACAGCCAGGAGCCTGATTACACCTACTGTTCCCGACCTAAGCACTACAACAGGCAACCAGCAAACCACAGGCGGCAAATCGCACGTTTCGTTACAGGGCTTCTTTTACCGGCTTAACTATATCTTCAAAGACAGGTACCTGCTGGAAACCAATGGCAGGTATGATGGAACTTCCCGTTTCCCATCGGATGGCCGGTACGGATTCTTCCCATCGGTTTCCGTGGGCTGGAGAATTTCTGAAGAAGGGTTTATGAATGGCGCCCGGAGCTGGCTCGACAACCTGAAATTGCGCGCCTCCTACGGCACCCTCGGCAACCAGTTATTGGGTGATGATTATTACCCCTATATTTCAACAATGGGTTCAGGACAGGCTCCTTATATCATGTCGGGCGGCTTTATTCCCTACGTTTCACCGGCGGGACTGGTAAGTCCTACGCTTACCTGGGAAACGGTGGTTGCCAAAAACCTCGGACTGGACTTCACCATATTGAATCAACGGCTGGATCTGTCGTTTGACGTATACACCAGAGACACCAAAGATATGCTGATGAATGTAAGCTATCCCAGCATTCTCGGAACATCAGCGCCCAAGTCGAATGCGGCCGACTTAAGAACAACGGGCTGGGAGTTATCTGCTTCATGGCACGATCAGTTCAGCGCCAACTGGAATTATGGTTTTACCCTGGCTTTGAGTGACAACACCTCTAAAATTACAAAATACCTTAACCCCACCGGCGCTATTGACGACTACTATGTAGGAAAAGATATTGGTGAAATATGGGCTTATGAAACGGTTGGCATATTTCAAACGGATGCTGAAATTGCTTCGGCTCCAAACCAGGACCAATTGGGCGCCTCCTGGAAGGCCGGAGACATGCAGTATGCCGATTTGAATAAGGATGCTAAAATTACGCCGGGCGTTAGAACGCTCGAAGATCATGGTGATCTGAGGATTGTAGGCAACACCACTCCCCGCTATCTGTTTGGCATCAACGGCGACCTCAGTTTTAAAGGCATAGCGCTGAACGTATTTTTCCAGGGCGTTATGAAACGCGACTACCTGCCTGATAATGGCAACTGGAATGCATTCTACCCTTACAACGATGGACATCTTGAAAAGTATGCGATTACAGAATCATGGAGCGAAACCAACCGCGATGCATATTTCGCGGCGCCTACCTTTGGATACAATACCAAAAAGAACATTCATCCGCAGTCGCGCTACGTTCAGAACGCCAGTTATATCAGGCTGAAAAACCTTAGCGTGAGCTACCAGTTCCCTGTTCAGTGGATTCAGAAAGTGAAACTCACCGGCGCGCAAATATATTTTGCCGGGATGAATTTATGGGAGGCCAGCAAAATGCATAAACCGCTCGACCCCGAAAGTGTGTTCACCGTAACACAGGAATATTATTTACAGCGGATATTTACACTGGGCGCCAAACTGAGTTTTTAATTTCTTCTGAAAGAAACATCAAACAAAAAAATCAGCAAATGAAAAAATCTATAATACAAGCCGGATTGTGTGTTTTTACGGCAATTCTACTTAACAGTTGTAAAAAAGATTACCTCAACAGGTACCCGCTCGACCGGATCAGCAACACTACCTTCTGGCATACAGAGAATGACCTGAAGGTTTATAACAACGGACTGTACAACATGGCAAGAAACCATCAGAACGTGCCCATTATGATGGGGGTAGATGATGGTTTCGAGAGCAACTGGTGCGGGTCGTGGTACCTTGATGAATATTCAGACAACATTGCTCCAACCCACTCGCGGCAGGCTTTTTATGCACAAACCCGCTCTGGCAAACACAGTATTCCATCCAGCTCGCAACAGTATGGCTGGATCGGGTGGGATTTTGTTCGCGCCATCAACGTTGGACTTGATCATTATTTTACCGCAGATATTCCCATGGAAACCATTAATAAATATGCCGCCGAAGCCAGGCTTTTCCGTGGATGGTTTTATGGTGATAAGGTGTCTAAGTTTGGAGATGTGCCCTGGGTAGGACATGAACTGAATATAGATTCCGAAGAATTGTTTGCTGCGCGTACACCACGTGATCAGGCAATGGATAGCGTATTGGCCGATCTTACCTTTGCCTGCGCTAACCTTCCCGATGACTGGGGCGACGGAAATGCGCCGGGCAGGCTCAACAGGTGGGCAGCTTTGCTGGTTAAGTCGAGAATATGCCTGTTTGAAGGTACCTGGCGCAAATATCATGGCGGCACTAATGCCGATATGTGGCTGCAGGAAGCTGCCGACGCCGCACAGGAACTTATTGAAAACGGACCTTATGAGGTGTACAGCACCGGTAATCCCATGCATGACTATAATTCGTATCAACGCCCTGCCTATGGATCGGACTTTACCGGAAATTCGGAGATTATCTATTGGAGAAAGTTTCAGACAGGCGTGCTCACCAACCACCTTATCAATTACTGGAAAGGATACAATGGCGGGGCCACCAAGAGTATGGTGGAAGATTACCTGTGTACCGATGGTAAGCCCATTTCAATTTCGCCCCTGTATAAAGGCGATGCGCAATTTGAAGATATATTTGAAAACAGGGATCCCCGTTTACGACAGACTGTTCTTTATCCTGCTGACCAGGCTTATTACAATTACGAAAGGAGCCTTGCTTACAGTTATCCGAGGTTAACGGGTATGGCCGGCGGAACTTCCAGTACAACAGGCTACCACATTATTAAAACCTATGAGTCAATAGCCGCTGGTAATGCATACAATATCTCTACCACCCCCGTAATTGTACTGCGTTTGGGCGAAGGCCTGCTGAACTTTGCGGAGGCTAAGGCTGAGTTGGGAACCATTACCCAGGCCGACCTCGATATGTCGGTCAATAAATTGCGTGACCGGGTAGCTATGCCGCATATGGATTTGGCCAATATTCCGGTTGATCCCAGATACACAAGCGATGGCGTTTCCCCGTTAATTGTGGAAATAAGAAGAGAACGCAGGGTGGAGCTCTTTATGGAAGGGTTTCGCTACGACGACCTGAGGCGTTGGAAACAGGGCAAAAAACTCGAAATCAAATCTATGGGAATACTTTGGGATGCGGCGGCAATTGCACGTTATACAGGAGCTAAGCCAAAGTCTTCGGTTGACCCGGTTTCAGGCAAAACCTATATTGACGTGTATAAAGACTCGGATTGGGATAACCCTGTGTTCGATGAGAGTAAACACTACCTGTGGCCCATACCCTTAAGCGCTTTATCGCAAAATCCTGAAATAGGGCAAAACCCCGGCTGGTAACCCAGTATGGTGGGGCTGACTAAAAAGGTCGTTGAACGTCTTTGCGAGGAAGGAACGACCGAAGCAATCTCATGGAGTGATAAAGGCTTAAGTATTTGAGATTCCTTCACTTCATTCGCAATGACGACCTTTTTAGTCAGTCTCAATTTATTATCAAAATAATTACAAAGCATCAATACAATTAAGGAATGAATAATAAAATCATTGCGCTTGTTCTGTTACAAGCAATGGCCATTTTGGTGAAAGGCCAGGAACCCACACAGGAAAAGAACGAACTGGTAAAACTTCAAAACCCTGTTACCGTTCCATACCTTAAAAAAAATTTGAGAAAATCAACTCCCCGGTTGATCCTTACACCCTCTATTGAAAAGAACCTGAAGAACAAAATAAAAACCGACCCCGTTGTAAAAAACTATTATGCAGCCATAAAACTCAATGCCGGTAAAATAGCCGGTGAACCCTTCCTCGAAAGAAAATTGGAAGGCCGGCGTTTGCTGGGTGTTTCCAGGGAGATGCTATACCGGATGACTATTCTTTCCATGCTGTACAGAATAGAAAGAGATCGGGTTGTGCTGAAACGAATTAATGATGAACTGATCGCGGTTTGTGGTTTTTCGGACTGGAACCCCTCGCACTTTCTGGACGTGGCCGAAATGTCGCTGGCTGTTGCCATAGCGGTTGACTGGACGGGAAAAGATTTGCCCAAAGCTACCGCAGCGCTGGCAAAAACTGCATTGATTGAAAAAGGAATAAAACCCAGTTTTGGTGATCGGGATCCCGGATGGGTGGCCGGAACCAACAACTGGAACCAGGTGTGCAATGGGGGAATGATTGCCGCAGCGATTGTAATAGCCGATAAAGATCCTGAACTGGCTGCAAAAACCATCAGCCGCTCGCTGAATGGAATGCCTGAAGCGTTAAAACAATATGCACCCGATGGCGTATACCCCGAGGGCGCAACATACTGGGGCTATGGTACAAGTTTTTCTGTTACTGCATCTTCACTGCTTTCAAGCGCCTTCGGTACCGATTTTGGTATCGCAGCCTATCCTTCATTTTTGAAGAGTGCTGATTTCCGGGTGCAAACAGTGGCCCCTTCGGGCATGTATTTTAATTTTGCTGATTGCGGCGACAGCGCCGGTGAAAATGGCGACATCACACTTGCCTGGTTTGCCAAAGAAACCGGAAATGACCTGTATTTTGAGAAAGAAAAATTTTTGCGACCACCCGCAGCTATGGGTAAACTAACCCGCCTGGCAGGACCTGGACTGGTTTGGTTATCGGAGTTTGAACCTAAAAACAAAATTAGTCTCCCCCTGGCATGGAAAGGAGACGGACCCAATCCAATTGTTATATTTCGCAACGAAGAAAACAATTCCAATCAGTATTATTTTGCCGGCAAAGGTGGCAGGGCGTCACTGAGTCATGGAAACATGGATGCCGGAAGTTTTGTATTTGAACTGAATGGCGTAAGGTGGGTTGTTGATCCGGGCGTGCAGGATTATAATACACTCGAGCAGGCAGGCTTTAACCTTTGGGGCATGTGCCAGGATTGCCCCAGATGGTCGCTGCTTACCAAAGGAAATTTCGGACACAGTACCCTCACGGTTGACAATGCCAGGTTTAACGTTAAAGGCAATGCAGGTTTAATTCGCTTCACAAACGGTAAAAGTCCCGAAGCAGCCATAGACATGACAGAGATTTTTACAGGGCATCTCACCAGCGCACACCGTACTTTCACCAAAGATTCAGATCACTCCATAACCATTGAGGATGAATTGAGTTTGAATGATTCTACAAAAAGCATCACCTGGGCTATAATGACAACTGCGGAGGTTATGCCCACCAGTGATGGGGCAGTTTTGAAGCAAGATGGCAAATTGCTGAACCTTACCATTCTTTCTCCGGCCAATATGAATATTTCAACAATTGTGATGGATCCTCCGCCAATGGCGCTGGACAAAAGAATTGAAAACCTGAAAAGAATTGAAATACGGATCCCTGCTTACATCTTCCTGAACAAAAAAGGAACGGTAAAAGTGCGGTTGTCGTCGCCGGAATGATGCATTAAAAATGTCATTTTAATCTTAACTTGACTTTTAAATATCCGCACATGAAGAAATCGGCTCATGAAACCAGCGCTGATGCCCAATAAGAAAATACTTTTTAAATATGGTATTGCATCAGTGTGTCTTGTGCTGTGTATGCACACAAGCCTATTCGCCCAAAATGCCAGTGCAAACGGTTACAAGGGCATTTGGTTTACCTTGGGCCAATTTTCGGATTACGGCGATAAATATTCGGGTGGATTGGGCACCTACACTTCCAGCCACGTACCGGTGGCCATCTATAGCAAAGCGGCCAATAAGACTTTTTTTGTATACGGCGGCACTACCCAAAAGGATCAAAAACATTTGCTGATCATGATATCTTATTATGATCACGCAAAAAAGCGTGTGCCAAAGCCGGTAATTGTATACGATAAAGATGGTGTGAATGATCCGCACGACAATGCCTCCATTGCCATTGATAACAAAGGGTATATCTGGGTATTTGTAAGTGGACGAAATACATCACGCAAAGGTATCATTTTCAAAAGCCGCCAGCCTTATTCGATAGATGCGTTTGATAAAATCAAAGAAGCAGACATGACCTATCCCCAGCCCTGGTGGATCAACGGCAAAGGTTTCCTGTATTTGTTTACAAAATATACCAAAGGCAGGGAACTGTACTGGAGCACCAGTAGCGACGGGCAGCAATGGGCAGAAGCGCAAAAACTGGCGGGCATGGGTGGTCATTACCAGGTTACGAATGTATGGAACGGGAAACTGGTGTCGGTTTTTAATTATCATCCCGGTGGCAATGTAGACAAAAGAACGAACGTATATGTTGCTCAAACTTCCGACATGGGCAAAACCTGGACAACCGTTGATGGAAAACCTTTACAAACGCCCCTGTTGAATGCACAAAACAATGCACTGATAAAGGATTACGAAAAGGAAGGCAGGTTGGTATACCTGAACGACCTCAATTTTGATGAGGAAGGAAACCCGGTTATACTGGCAGTGATAAGCAATGATTACAAACCCGGCCCCGGCGGCGACCCGCGACAATGGGTGCTGATGCATTGGACCAAAAACAACTGGCGTTTTGATACCGTTTGTACTTCTACACACAACTACGATATGGGTTCTTTGTATATCGACAAAAATCATTGGCAAATTGTTGGTCCAACCGATGCCGGTCCGCAGCAATACGGTACAGGTGGTGAAATGGTGATGTGGGAAAGTGAGGATGCCGGCAAAACCTGGCAAAAAAAGCGTCAACTCACAGCAAAGAGTAACCGAAATCACTCCTATGCACGCAGGGCGGTTTCTGCCGAAGCGGATTTTTATGCTTTTTGGGCCGATGGCAATGCGGATACCTTTTCGGAATCGGCGCTCTATTTCTGCAACAAAAAAGGAAACAAGGTTTGGAAACTTCCTTACACCATGAAGGGAGATTTTGAAAAGCCTGTGCTGTTAAAATCACACTAACCACTACTGTTGATCTGCGAAGCCGCTACCGCGTAACTGTGCAAAAAGTGCTCTTCCCGGCGGGATGTTCACAGCCTGGCAATTGTGAGAAGCGTGGTAATAAAGAAATGAGCATGCTTGCTGCCGGCCTCAGAAAAATGGCGTTAAAAAAATTACGGAATGAAGCGTTAAGCCGAAAACGCTTTCGGGCATTTTGTATAGCTGAAGCACAGCTTCACTCAAATCAAAGCACCAGGGACTGGCTTTAGACTTGTTTTCGGTAGTGGAATGCAGTAATTTTTAGCCATTTTTCTGAAGCCTTGATTTTTTGGTTCTTTTTTATCAAGAAAAAAGAACATAAAAAAGATTTTCCTTCCCGGCGGGGTCTTCACAACCCGCAACTGTGGAGCGTAAGCCCCCCGTTGCATAGAAGCATTATTTTTTTCAGCACCAGGGTCTCATGGCCAACGCACAAAGGCTTTTGATGAAGACTCCAGTGCGACTTCTTCATACCTTGCTGTTCTCCTTTCTTTTTTGCCTGCCCAAAAAAGAAACAAAAAAAGGCACACGAAAACGAATACTGCCCGTTTTCGTGGTTATTCCCTGATAGCGCTTTGGTGCTACTGTGATCTCAGCAGTAGACCGCTATTGCTGGCATCGAATTTAACCGGTTGATCCATATTAACCACTTGTAGTTGTTACAGAATACCATTACATATAACACGTTTACGACTTAAGCACCTTTCTTCCCGATGGAGGTCTTCACAGCCTGGCAATTGTGAGAAACGTAGTAATAAAGGAATGAGCATGCCTGCTGCCGGCCTCAGAAAAATGGCGTTAAAAAAATTACGGAATGAAGCGTTAAGCCGAAAACGCTTTCGGGCATTTTGTATAGCTGAAGCACAGCTTCACTCAAATCAAAGCACCAGGGACTGGCTTTAGACTTGTTTTCGGTAGTGGAATGCAGTAATTTTTAGCCATTTTTCTGAAGCCTTGATTTTTTGGTTCTTTTTTATCAAGAAAAAAGAACATAAAAAAGATTTTCCTTCCCGGCGGGGTCTTCACAGCCCGCAACTGTGTGGAGCGTAAGCCCCCGTTGCATAGAAGCATTATTTTTTAAGC
This sequence comes from uncultured Sphingobacteriales bacterium, assembly GCA_937991535.1. Classification (GTDB taxonomy): domain Bacteria; phylum Bacteroidota; class Bacteroidia; order Chitinophagales; family Chitinophagaceae; genus Agriterribacter. The sequence goes on along the minus strand of CALKHN010000073.1, from coordinate 33,859 downwards.
GCCAGGGGCTGGCCAGCCCACAAAGGCTTTTGATGCAAACACCGGCGCCAATCGTAATGTCATCACAACTACTTCGCAGCCAGGGCAGGCGGAGTAGGCTGAACGGAACGGTTTTTAACAGGAGGGATGGTTTTCAGGTAGGCAAATATCGCCTTCAACTCGTCATCGGTCATGTGCTTAACGGGCATCAGCGCCATGGGTGGCAGCAGCGATCTTGATCCGGGGATCCCCTTGCTGATGCTGTTTTTAATAGCGTATAGAAACTGGCTTTCAGTCCAGTTACCCGTACCCGTTTCATCGGGTGTGAGGTTGGCGGAGTAGGATATCCCCCAGGGACCAACCCATGCGGTAAAATCTGAGGTTACCACAAGTCCCTTGCGTTCTGTTTCTTTCCGGTCTACATCAGGAGCGGGCAGGTTTTCGGGATGCCCGGATAATAACAAAGCACTGTCATCTACGGGCCCCATGGCTGTCATTTTCTTGGGTGTGTGGCAATCATTGCAACCGGCGATGATAACGAGGTGTTCGCCCCATTGGACCTGGGTTTCATAACCACCGAAACTTTTCTTTTCTGCCATCACGGGTGATGTGGCGATCGGCGCCGCCTGTTGGCTTTCATTGCATTGGATAAAAAGGATGGAGACCAGTGCCAGGCCCATACAAAGGGGTGAATAGAACTTACGCATAAAACGGGTTTTATTGTAAATAAAAAATACTCGTATGCCAGGGCTGGATAATATTAACCTGCGATCGTTCAGAAGGGTATAGACGCATCGGCGTATATGCGATACAACTTCAGGAGCCGGCTTGTTCAGAAAAGCAATTCTTTTGTGGAGGCGCAGAGATAGTACCAGGAGGTAGCAGAAAAAATGCTGGACATAAACTTAATGCAATTTTCCGAATTGTACAATGGCCGCTTAAAATAACTTTTACCAATATAATGGGTAACTTTAAGTGTTGTTTCCTGACCATATAAAATATACCGTAATGAACTATTTAAAAACCGGTTTGCTGGTCACCTTCGTGTTCTGCTTTGTTTCGTTCCGGCCGTTTCATCACGGATGGGCGAACTATAATCAAAAAGACACCCTTGATTACACGGGCATCATCCAGGAGTTTACTTATGAAAATCCTCACGCCACGGCCAGAGTAAAGCATCAGAACAAAACCTGGTTCGTAGTATTGGCCCCTACCAGCAGGATGGAAAGCCGCGGAGTGCCTGTAGATAAACTCAAAAAGGGCGCTTCTGTGAGGGTTGTGGGATATCCTCACAAAAAGATAAAAACGGAAATGAGAGCCGAACGGGTATTTGTAGATGGCGCTAAATTTGAACTTCGTTAATGATGTCCGAAAGCATTGCCGGATGGCTTCAGTGGCTGCAAAACAGTTCATGGGCTGTTGGCGTGCGCCAGTCTTTATGGTTATACCCCGCACTTGAGATCATTCATATCACCGGCATTGTACTGGTAGCCGGGGGCGCCATATTTTTTGATCTTCGTTTGCTGGGCATGTCAAAAAAAATACCCGTGACCGATATGGCGCGGCATTTATTAACCTGGTCTAAAAGAGGATTGATTTTGGCCATTCCGTCGGGCATATTGCTTTTTATTACCAATGCTGAAACGCTGGGATACGACCCAACCTTTCATACCAAACTGATCCTGCTTGCACTTGCAGGCATCAATGCGTGGATTTTCCATGCCTTTGTTTTCCGTCCGGAAGTACAATTCAATTCCGGCAGCAGTTGGTACAGAGCAGGAAAGGCCAACGCGGTGTGCTCTATTCTTTTATGGATAGCTGTAATAGCCTGCGGCAGGTTGCTGGCGTATTAAAAGCGGTTTACTGTTTATCATCCAGATCACGGATTACAGGCTATACCACTTCTCCTTGTTACTTTTTGCGGAAAAAGTAACCAAAAGCCCCGCCCGAACGATGTTCAGTCGGGCGGACTATTGGCTTCGTTTTGCACGAGCAAAAGGAAGAAAAAATGCCAACAAAGCCTGCACACGAAATACCCCATTTGATTTTTTTCCAAACGCGCCTAAGCCCCCCATCCCGCAACGCTTTAATTTTTTAGCGCCTGAAAATTTTTTTCAAAAAAACTTGCGAAACCAGATAGTTGCGCTTATATTTGCAACCAAATAATTGCATAATGGAAACAAGGCGAGACATCTTTCAGGCAATAGCCGACCCCACAAGACGGGCAATCATTACACTTATTGCATTACAGGCAATGACGCCAAATGCTATCGCCGAACACTTTGATACTACACGGCAGGCCGTTTCAAAGCATTTACGCATTTTAACCGAATGTGAATTGGTAACGCAAAAGCAGCAAGGCAGAGAAATTTATTACCAGCTTGAAATAAATAAAATGAAACAGATTGACCAGTGGCTGGAACAGTTTCGCAAAATTTGGGAAAGCCGCTTTACTCAACTTGATCATGTATTAGCAACCATGTCTGCCGGCAGGCAGGCAATTAAAAACAACAAAAAATGAAAAAAAGTTTATTATTTGACTTTACGGTCAACAAGGAAAGCAACACAATTAATGTAAACAGGGAATTCGCTGCGCCCCTTGACATGGTTTGGGATGCATGGACAAAACCTGAAATTCTTGACCAATGGTGGGCGCCAAAACCCTGGCAGGCAAAAACAAAATCAATGGACTTTAAAGTGGGTGGAATGTGGTTGTATGCAATGGTGAGTCCGGCCAACGAAGCACATTGGTGCAAAGCAGATTATCAAAAAATAGAAGAGCAGAAAAACTATTCTCTTGCAGACGCGTTTTGCGATGAGAACGGAAATGTAAACAGCGATTTCCCACGTTCGCAATGGACGAATATATTTACCGGGAACACAGATACAACAACTGTAAACATTTCTATTGAATATGAGAACCTTGCCGATCTTCAGCAGATAATTGAACTGGGCTTTAAAGAAGGCTTTTCAATGGGACTAGAAAATCTTGACCGGTACCTTGAAGAACAGTTAACCTTCGCCAACAAAACAAAATGATCAATGCCGCAAGAGTTTGCACTTACTGAAATTTTCCTGGGAATGCCGAAGAAGCATTAAGGATTTTTGAAGAACTCCCGGCGGGAGGAAATATATCAATGCCTTTGCAGAACATGTTTTGGGGTGCTTACCCAGGCTCATTTACCGATAAGTATGGCTAACCGGATGTTAAATTGTTTAATTAAAAACTAAAACAATGGAAAATCTGTCAATCATAGCAATGTTAACCATTGCAACCGGAATCACCTCGCTCTTATGCCTGCTCCTCTTGCATTTTACAAGTCCGGAATTTAAACCGGGCTGGCGAATGGTAAGCGAGTACGCTTTAGGAAAAAATAAAAAAACGCTAACGATCTTCTTTCTGTTGTGGGGTGCCGCCTCCATTCTTTCTGCCTGCCTGCTGTGGAATGTCACAACTTCAAACTGGGGCAGTCTCGGTGCCGTATTGGTTTTCGTTACAGGTATCGGGGCCATATCCGGAGGTTTGTTTGATGTAAAACATAAACTACATGGCTTAGCGTTTTTCTTAGGTGTTCCTTTCTTTCCGATCGGCGCATTGCTCCTTAGCTACAACCTTATTAAAAATGAAAGCTGGAATAACCATCAAACACCCCTCTTAATTTCAGCGCATTTGACCTGGATTGGTTTGGCGCTGATGGCATCTTCAATGATATTGCTGTTTTCCGGGTTTAAAAAAGCAGGCGTAGCTTTTGGACCAAACACAGACCCGCCCGATAACTTACCAGGTGGAGTGATTGGTATTAACGGGTATGCCAACCGCTTTTTGATTGTTTGTTACATCGCCTGGCTGATTGTAATTGCAAAAACATATTTATCATTTTAAAAGAACAATACAATGAATAATTTAGCAACCATTTAAAAATAATTTTATGTCGTTTCAAGCATACATAGACAATATTAGAGCAAAGACGGGCCAAGGTCCCGAAGATTTTAAAAAGCTGGCGGAGCAAAAAGGTTTTCTCGAAAATGGAAAATTAAAGCCAACTGTAAAGGCAGGCGAAATAGTAAAGTGGCTGAAAGAAGATTTCGGATCAGGACATGGGCATTCGATGGCCATATATGCCGTGTTTAAAGAAGTGAAACAAACAATTGCAGTAAACGGTGAAACAAAGTTCACTGACAAAAACAATATTCAGTCAAAAAAGAAAGCCGGTATTTGATTCAAGACATGCCGTTTTCTTCCCAACGGGTCTTCACAGCCCGGCAATTATGAGAAGCGTGAAACCCCGGCGAATAGAAGAACTATTTAAATTTAGCGATTGGTTTGCCTGGCAGGACATGGTTTTAACAAGAAATAAAATACCTAATTTCGCTAATTCACCTGGCGGAAGAGGCGTTATTTGTATAAGTGGCATTTTCTCTGACAATTCATTGAAAAAAATAAACCAACCATATAAAATTCTACGTAACTTAATCTGTAGCTGTATTAAAAATGAACAAAAAAAAAATAGGGTTAGTTTTATCCGGTGGCGGCTTTAAGAGTGCTGCACATGTGGGCGTATTTAAAGCGATGCAAGAATTGGGAATAAAGCCTGATTTGGTGGCAGGAACCAGTGCTGGCGCCATTGTGGGAGCTTTTATAGCTGCAGGATATGATTGGGAAATAATTATGAATTTTCTAAAAGAAGCTGAAGTAATAAGTTACAATAAGTACTCATTTCAAAAAGCAGGATTGTTTGATAGTGCTAAATACAAAAATCTTTTTGACCAGTATTTTCCGAACGACAGTTTTGAATCACTAAAATTGCCTTTGTTTATTGCTACAACAGACTTAATTGAAGGTAAAACACATTATTTTTATAAGGGAGAACTCATTAAACCGCTTATTGCATCATGTGCAGTACCGGGTGTTTTCTCGCCAGTTCCCATAGAAGGATTGTTGCTTTGTGATGGAGGAGTGACCAATAATTTTCCGATTGAACCGCTTTTAGTGATGTCGGATCTTATTATTGGGGTATATGTGAATCTTTTAAATAGTGCCAGTAGTGAGTCTTTGAAATCATCTTTCAATGTTTTACAAAGAGCTTACATGATCATCAGAAAAAATCAGTTTGAACAAAAATTCAGCAATTGTGATGTACTTATATCTCCACCTAATTTAACTACACATAATATTCTATCTAAAAATAATCTTGAAGAAATTTTTGAAATTGGTTATGCAGAGGCTATAGAGAGACTTTCGAAGCTGAAATAGGAAAATTGAAAGATTTTCTCTTCCCAACGGGGTCCTCACCGCCGGGCAACTGTGGGGAGCAGACCCTGGCGAATAAAAAACTCTAAGCTTCAGTTTGCTGCCAATGGCGCCCTAACAAAAATCATCTGAATACAGGATTTTACTTTAAATTGACATCAGGTAGTTCAACAGACGGATTGTAAATACCCACCTGCGCTATACACTGTCCGCAGGCGATACTATAACTTTCTGCCATGCAAATGAAACAATTATTCCTGTTGTTGCTTTATTTATTTATTAAAAACAACTGCTTAGCACAGGAAAAGCATTTTCAATGTCCATGTTCCAAAATTGGACTTGATGAGCGGTTTGCAGACTCAAATAAAGTGAACTGTTTTTTAATTCCCGTTGATAAAGCGTACAAACAGGCATCAGGCGGAAGCTATTTCCTGGCGGTGGCTGTTGCTGCTTCACAAAATAAATTGAAGGAATTTCCTTTGCTGTACCTGCATGGCGGACCGGGAATTGCCACGCTCGGAAAGCTGAAATCATATTTGAATTCCCACACATGGAAATTGATGCGGGAAAAGCATGACCTGGTATTTTTTGATTACCGGGGTACCGGATTTTCCCAACCTGCCCTTTGTAATGATCTTCCCGATTCGCTATCTGCCTTTATCAGAACAAATCCAACAGCAAACGATATCAGGGCAAAGGAGGTTTCATTATATCAACGTTGTAAAGAAAATTTATTGAGCCAGGGTATCAACCTGGAAACATTTTCAAGCTTTCAGCTTGCTGCAGATGCCGATGCGGTAAGAAAGGCATTGAAGATAGATAAATGGAATGTTTATGGTGTGTCTTATGGTACAACGGTGGCTTTGAATGCTATTCGAAGTTTTCCTGCCGGATTACAATCTGTGATCCTCGATTCTCCTTTTCCTCCCAATGCACCCTGGGTTGATTTTGTGAGACCATTCGAAACCTGTTTCAGTGTGCTGGAGAATAATCTGAAAAAAGATCTGGCAACGGAGAAACAGTTTGCAAACCTGCGAAGGGACTTTGCTGCCGCTGTTAAAAGACTAAATGAAAAACCTGTGCAGCTATTACCGCCGGGAGCAAATGACAGTACCAATAAACGCAATTATACAGGTGATGACTTTGCCTGGAGTATTTGGTCTTCTATGCTAAAGCCTAAATCCATTCCCTTTGTGCCGTTAGCAATTCAGGAGATAGCAAATGGCAATGATTCTATACTTCAGCTATGGTCAACTGCATTTAGCTCACCAGATGCACACGGAAAATTTTCGGCTGCACAAAGCAATGCCATTTTATGTTTTGAGGGCAAGCCTCAGCGGCCTGAAGACTCAAAAGATTCATTGTTGAAGAATTATCCGGAGTTTTCTTCGTTCAACGCCGGTTTTAATGTTCCGGTTTGTAATGTGTGGAGACCGGATCTTCCGGCCAGCAACATATTTGATCCCGTGGTTAGCGATATCCCGGTTCTAATCCTGGCAGGGGAATATGACCCGGTTTGTCCACCCTTTTTTGGTGAGCTTACAGCCAAAACCCTGTCGTATTCTAAATTTCTGATTATTCCGTCTGCCTCTCATGCAGCAATTCATGCGGATGATTGTGTGAGACATATTGCTTACAATTTCATTTCATTTCCTCATAGAGAACTTTCTTTGCAGTGCATCGCTTCACGGTCAAAAATAGTATTTCTTAAAAAGGACCTGTATTCTGCGCTGAAGAATTATCAATAATTACGCATGGTTTTGTGAAATACCCTGCACGGCCGGCTTAAATCATTATTCGCCCTGGGCTGGCGGAGTCCATATGGTTGCACCGATATATCTTTCCGGGCCGGTTTTATCGTCCATAAAATAATATACCACTACTATTTTGCCATCGGGACGCTGCACCACCCTGGGATAGCCGATATCCTGCCCGGATCCGTCATTGCGCAGTATATAATCCCTGCTCCAGGTTTTGCCATTGTCGTTGCTGATGCGGGCTCTTATATCACTGGTTTTGGTGTTGGCCCGGATACTTTGCAGGTCGGCCCGGTACCCATATACCATGCAGATCCTCCCGTCTTTCATCTTCAGCATTGCCGGCGGATTACCGATGCCGGTATCATCTGCGGCATTTTTTAATTGCTTCCAGTTCCTGCCATTGTCGTCCGATAACCAGCAGGCAATAAAACTACGATCGCCTTCTTTTTGCCGGACAGTCACCAGAATTTCACGAGCCGAGATACGCACGGAAGCCGGCATGATCGCATATCCTGAAGGCTCATCGCCTATCCATGACAAAAATGACCAATTCCTTCCGCCATCCGTGGTGTTCACACACAGCACCCTTCCCTCTTTACCATCCGATTTGGCGGAACTGATAAAAAGCATGCTTTCTTCTTTGCCGTTGATGATGTAGTCTGTTCGGGCCGCCGTACCTGCAGTTCCAAAATCAGGCAGGGCAAAGGGTCCCTTCCATTGATGCCCCCTGTTGTAGGAATACCAGTAACGCGACTGCCCGGCATCGCCATTGGAGCGTACCGTTAAAGCAAAATCGGGATGCAGGAAATTGATAGACTCCTTTTGCTGCAGAACGTCCTGTTGCGGAACGTCTGTCCTGGGCTTGGCCATAAAATAACCATGCGGCACCATTCCCCCTGTTTTGCCCGGATCTTCGATCGTCCAGGTGTCGCCACCATCAACGCTCCTCGCCAGCATATGAAGCTCCGGCTTTTCCCTGTTGATATTGTGCTTTGCTCCCAAATCCTTATACACACCTTTAGAAAAACCAACGAGTATCTCGTTGCCCCATATCCATATGCCATTATTTGCCGGCCATCCACCATACATACCCGGTTCATAATACACTTTTACGTGCTTAAAGTTTAGTGGCGCCGGCTGTGAAAACAAATCATTACAACCTATAGCAAACAATAAAGCCAATGCTGGCAACCTGTACCTTTTCATATAACAATATATCAAACCGCAATTTAAAAATAGCCGCTCTCCACTGAAGCAACGGAACTCCTTAAGAAGATCAACAACCTTCCTTCATACTCATTTCACTATCATTATTTAACTAAAGTTTTCTTCACCAGGGATATCCACAGTCCTCCACTGGTGCAGCGTGTGATCCCCCGGGCGAACTGAAGGATTATGAATTTTCAGAGATCATTTTTTTCAGCATCTGTGTCTCGCAATTGTCAACAACATCAACTTTAGTTACTAACGCCTGCTGAGTTTCACCGCCAGCCAAGTGCCGGTGCAACATGCTCCAGGAACGCCGACAGCAGGTGTACATTATATTCTACACCCAGGGTATTGGGTACCGTTAGAAGCAGGGTATCTGCCTCCTGAATGGCTTCGTCTTTCGCGAGCTCCCGGATCAGTGTGCCGGGCTCAGCAGCATAGCTTCTTCCAAAGATGGCCCGTTTGTTATCTTCAATAAATCCAATTTGATCCCGCCGTTCAGATTCACCGCCAAAATAAAAACGGTCCTGGTCATTTACCAATGTAAAGATGGACCGGCTAACCGATACCCGCGGTTCGCGTTTGTGGCCGGCTTTTTTCCAGGCTGCTTTATATACCCGGATTTGCTCTGCCTGCTGCACGTGAAAGGGTTTTCCGCTCTCGTCGTATTTCAGAGTAGAACTTTGCAGGTTCATGGAATGCTCAGCAGCCCAAACGGCAGTGGCATCCGAAGCGGCTCCCCACCAAATCCGGTCGCGAAGGCCTTCGGAATGCGGCTCCAGCCTGAGCAGTCCGGGTGGATTCGGAAACATGGGGTTTGGGTTTGGTGGTGCAAATCCTTCTCCTTTCAATTTATCTAAAAACGCCAGGGCCTTGCGCCGTGCCATAGCGGCATCGTCTTCTCCTTCTTCCGGTTCATAACCAAAATAACGCCACCCATCCACAACCTGCTCCGGCGACCCTCTGCTAATTCCCAATTGCAACCTGCCGCCCGAAATTAAATCAGCGGCGCCTGCATCCTCCACCATGTAAAACGGATTTTCATAGCGCATATCAATCACCCCCGTGCCGATCTCAATTTTATTTGTTTTGGCGCCAATGGCAGAAAGCAATGGGAATGGCGAAGCCAACTGAGCCGCATAATGATGTACCCGAAAGTATGCGCCATCCATTCCGATTTCTTCTGCGGCTACCGCCAGGTCAATAGACTGAAGCAAGGTATCACTGGCTGACCGGGTTTGATAAGACGGGTGTTTCCCCCAATGTCCAAACGATAAAAAGCCTATTTTCTTCATGTTTTAAAATTTACGCCGGTTTTTACGCGCTTATGTATTTTAATGTAGGAATGGGTAACCCGATGTTAAGTTTGAATGGCTTAAATATAAAAACATTCCGGGAAGAATATTCAGGTATGTTGAAAAAAATTGAGATTGAATATAAAGACGAATAGGTGTTTGAATTGTATGATGATTAAATGATCGCCCCGGTGGGGTTTGACGGCTTACTGCCATTGAAAGGCAAAGTATTCACATTCGCCTTTGCTTAAATTTTTTAAAGCGTGCGGAACATTGCTGTTCAGGAAGATAATATCGCCCGGCCGGGCTTTTTGAAATGTATCTCCGATCTGCATTTCAATATGGCCCTTTGTTACAATAATAATTTCTTCCGGCCGGTGGGTATGTGGCGGATGACTGACCTGGTTTTGCCTGAGGGTGGTGGCATGCATATCAAATTTTTCAAACAAAACCGTTGGCTGGTTAAAATGCTGTCGCCTGAAACCCTTTTCGTTTTCCTGCACAGCCACCTCATCCCAGTCTACCAGTATGGATGCTATTGCTTTTGTGTTTTCTATCGTGGAATCAGTCCTCTTCTTTGTGTATTTGAGCAGGTAATAACTTACTTTTTGGTTACTCTCATTTACGGCTTCATGCAAATCGCCCGGCATAGCCATGGCTACACCGCCTGATCCTACTGTTTTCGTTTTACCGGCAATGGTTATTTTCAGTTTTCCTTCCTTTACAATAATCAGTTCCTCCGTACTGGCATGCCTGTGCGCCGGGTGTGCCGATTTGCCCGGCTCCAGCATGGTAATATGTACTTCAAGGTTGGAAAGACAAGGTGTGTGCCCATCCATGATCTGTATGCGGTAACGGCTGGAGTCTTTGAGAACCGGTAACGCACCCACATCATATGCCATCGAAGGAATAGGATCCGTTTGGGCAGATGATACGGAAGCAATAAACAGCATCATAAAAATACAGGCATATTTCATCATTGTGAGAGATTGAAGTTCATAGCTCAATGTACAAAAATAATTATTGAAAATGCCGTCGAATAGTATAGTGCAACCCCTGGCTTAACCAACAATTCAGGAACCAGAAAAAGCATTTTAAATTGATATTAAGTTTGCGGGACGGAGTCCCGGAAGAACATATTGGGTACGAAGTCAGAGACTTTGTACAGCAAAGATTACTTCGTACAGCAAAGTTGTATTTGCCGTTGAACAATTCTTTCTCAACTCACTCTTTTATCATTCAGCAGTTTATCTATGGCTTCATTAAAAGATCCTGCACGGGTAACTTCGCCGGCATTTACAAAAAATATTTCATCGGCATTGCGGATGGTGTTTAAACGATGGGCGATGATGATGCGGGTGGTGTGTGAAGGCAGTTTATTTAAAATCTCTTCCAGCAATTGTTCGGTAACGGTATCTATATTGGCGGTGGCTTCATCCAAAATGAGTACATCGGGGTTACGGAGCACGGCCCGCATAAAAGCGATGAGCTGCTTTTGCCCCAGGCTAATGCTTTCTCCTCCCGAAGATACATTGGTGAGCAGCCCGTTTTCAAAAATGGTAAGCAGGGATTCCAGCCCGGCTTCTCTGATCACCTGCTCCAGTTGTTCATTGCTGAACTGGTGGTATTGTTCATTGCCATAAAAAATATTCTCTTTTACCGTGCCCGAAAACAAAAAAGGATCCTGCAGTATAAATCCAACCTTTTTCGCAAGCACTTCCGGTTCGTACCCGCGAATGTCTTTGCCATCAAGCAAAACAGTACCCGAGGTGGGATCGTACAACCGTGCGATCAGCGAAGCCGTAGTGGTTTTGCCGCCGCCGGTGGGTCCAACAAAAGCGTAGGTTTTTCCTTTTTGCAACTGCAGACTGATATTGTGCAAAATTTCTTTTCCTTCTGAGTAACCAAAATGTACATTCCTGAATTCCACTATTGACCGGGAAGCAGGTTCGGCCACAATGCCTTTTATTACAGTAAGGTTGGTTTCTAATGAAAGTATCTGTCCTATCCTGTCCCACCCTGCCAGCGCCACCTGGAAGCTGGCCCACAGTGTGGCGAGTTGTCTCAGCGGGTTATAAAAATGAGTGGCATAGGCTAAATAACTAACGAGCAATCCAATAGAAAAACTGCCGGTGGCAATCAGGTAAATGCCGTACAGCAATACCACCAGTTGCGCCAGGGCCGACAATAAGCTGTACACAGGCAGGAATATATTGTTGGCCAGGCCGGCGCCTACAGCCGTGTTGTAGTTTTGCAGGTTGGCTTTGGCGAAACGTGTCCTGAAATAATCGCGGCGGTTAAATGCAACGATCACCTTAAAATTATTCAGGCTTTCCTGGATCTCCGCGCTCATGCCGCCAACGCTTGTCATGTTTACGGCATTCTTTCTTTTTACCCAGGGCGATACCAGCTTTGTAAATATTAAAATAAGCAATGCCGGTATAAGCGTGGCTACACCCAGCTTTACATTAATGATCAGCAAAAAAATTCCGGCGCCGGTCATGGTTACAATGCTGCCGATAAACTGCACTAAAGACTGAGAGAAAAAAGTATTGAGCTTATCCGTATCATTATTCACCCGCGAAATTAGATCACCTGCTTTATTGGCATTAAAAAACGCGACCGGCAAAGCCTGCAGCTTGCTGAAGATGGCATTGCGCAGGGTAAACAAAAGGCGCTGCCCCACCCCTCCCATCAGTTGTGTTTGATAATAACTGGTAAACAGGGCCATTAAATAAATCACCAGCAGTATGCCCGAAAATTGCAGCACACCATTGTATTGTTTTTGCTGCACATAATGATCAATGGTATATCCTATCAAAAAGGGGCCCATCAGGTTGAACGCAGCATTCAGCACTATGGCCACCAGTGCCAGTAGCAAATTCTTCTTCTCATGCGCAATAAGCTGCAGCAAACTTTTAAGCGCAGCATAGGTGGATGTTTTTTGCTGCACACCCGAAAGCATATTAAGATTGTAATTCATAATGACTGGTGCTTTGTTGTGCATTCAATAGTTGTACGTATTCAGGACTGGTGCGCAGCAGTGCTTCATGCCTGCCATGAGCGATGAGTTCACCCTGCATTAAGAGGATGATCTGGTCATATTCTTCAACAGTGGCAATTTTTTGCGTAACAGAAATCAGGGTCAGGTCGGGATAATTTCTTTGCAGATTTTCGAGTATCCGCTTTTCGGTGTTGTTATCCACTCTCGCTGTAAAATCATCCAGCAATAATATGCTGGGATTAATAGCAAGGGCTCGTGCCAGCATGATCCTTTGTTTTTGTCCGCCCGATAAACTGGATCCTCTTTCAGAAACAACCGTACTTAATTGATCTGGCAGCAGGTCAACAAATTCTTTCAGCTCTGCCGTTTCCACGGCTTTTTCAAGTGAAGCATCCGTTACCGCGTCGCTGAAAGCAATATTCTCGCGAATGCTCATGTTGAAAATAATACTGTCCTGGAAAACAAATCCAACCTGGCTGTAAAAAGATTCGCTGTTGTAGCGCTCAATACTTTCACCGTCAAATTCAATAACCCCGGAACTGGGCTTTATCAGTCCTGTAAGCAGATACAGCAATTGCGTTTTACCGGCGGCGGTGGGTCCTATGATCGCTGTTCTTGTTCCCTTTGGTATGGTAAAAGATATATCTTTCAAAACAGGGCGTTGTTCGTATACCAGGTTTACATCCTTCAATTCAATTTGGCCCTGCAATACCCGCCTGATGGTTCCTGTTTCGGCCTGGTCGGGTGTTTCAATCACCATTCTTATCCGGTCGTACGAAGCGGTTGCCTGTGCTATAACATTGCTCATGAAACCAATGATGAGTATGGGAAAGATGAGCATGGACAAATAACTGTTGAAAGCAGCGAAATCACCGAGGCTCATGCTGCCGTTGATCACAAAGCGGCCGCCCATTGCAAGGATAGCGAGCGCTGCCATATTAGCGGTAAAGGTGATCACCGGAATAAGCCCCGCAAAAAGCTGCAGGATAGCCAGCCCAAAGTTTTTGGCTTTGGTATTGACCTCAAGGAATTTATTGTATTCCAGTTGCTGTGAATTGACTACACGGATCAGCGCCGCTCCCAGGATGCTCTCATTGATCACCTTATTCAACCGGTCTATTACGGCCCGGCTTTGAATGAACAAGACCCTCACTTTACGCAACACAAGAAAGAAAGTGATGCCGATAATGGGTATTATGGCTATGATAAACAAAGCCAGCTTCCAGTTGATGCTGATGAGCAATATACTGGCGCCAATAATAATAAATATGGAAGAAATGACCGACACAATGGCCTGGGAAATGAACATTTTGATAGAGTCTACATCGGCCGTAAGATTGGTAAGCAGTTTGGAAGGGTTGGCCTGCTCTATAAAACCTGCTGTTTGTACAGAAACTTTATTGGAGAGTTTTGTTCTCAGGTCACGCGCCACCCTTTCCGACGTGTAGGTTTGTAAAATACTCTGCAGGTAGGTAAAAATAAAGATAAACAGTATGGCGAGGCCAAATTTGATCAGCACGGGGTTCAATGCAAATACACCGGCAGTAAAAGCGTCAATAGCATCTGCTATGATCTTTGGCAGCAGCAGGTTGATGCCATTGCTCAGAAGGGTGAACAGCAGTAATACCATCACACCCCCCCTGTAAGATTTTAGCAAACTAAGCACTCCTGACTTGCGACTCATTGTTCCTGTGTTTCATATATAATCGGATCTGCATTGCTGCCTGCAAATCAAAAGATGCAAATGTAAGCCGATTTATAAAAGTTGCGGGTATGTTAACATATGGTTAATCGGGGATGAGGGATGGGTATGAGCGATGAGAATTAAAAAACCTGTAAGGTTTTTCATCCCTTACAGGTCCTCTGTACATTTTTGTTCAATTATTTTTCTAATGGGTGTTCCTGCAGCAGTTTTTCCGGCGTATAAAATCCCTCCACACTTTTCACTTCCGATCTTACCTGCTTAACCTTTTCGGGTTGAACAGCCGGCGCCTGGTTACCAAAAGAATTTCTTACATAGGTTAATACAGCGGCCAGCTCAGTATCATTGAGTAAACCTTCAAACGGCGTCATGGGCACCTGCCCAGGGTATTTTCTGCCATCTACTTCCATAGGTCCAAGAAGTCCTTTTAAAACGAGTTTTATCAAACGGTCTTCATTGCCGTTCACCCATTTTGTTCCGGTAAGCGGCGGATAGCCCGAAGAGAATAATCCCTTACCATCGGGTTGATGACAGGTGTTACAATATCCATCCCTGGCGTAAATTTCTTTGCCCTGCTTGAAAAGTTCAAGGTCGTTGCCTTTTAATGACGAAATTATTTTTTCTTCTTTGTGTTCCTGTACCAGCTTCCCGTTAAGATGGGCCACCGCTGCTTCATGCGCATGTACCATCCATTCATCCAAAGGCATTTTTGCGGCTTCTTCCAATATGGGCATTCCCTTTTCCTTACCAATCCAGGAAGCGGCAACGATGGCTTCTAACCTCACCCTTCCATGTGGATCGCGGGCCGCCTGCATCAGCAAATCCGCCTGGTCGGCCACCTGGTGGCCGGTATAACGTACAACATTAACCGCAGCGGCCCTGGCATGGTAATCTTTTGCTTTAAGCAATTGCCTTAATAAGGGCTGGTTCACTTTGTTCAACCCCCAGCTTACCCATAATCCCTCAAGAAGATGATGTTCATAGCGGGGATCATTTTTATCCAGTTCGTTTATCCAGGTGTTTAGTTTGGATAATACTTCGCTGGCATCCCTGCCTCTCAGTTCACGGCGTGTTCTATAGCGTGTGCGGTATTCGGGTAGTTTGAGATTATCCAGCAACACTTCAACACTTGCACCGTCTATCTTAGCCGGCGTTACCAATGGCCTGGAAGGATACGTGATCCGGTAAACCCTTCCGTGCATATGATCGCGCAGGGGATCCCTTGCATTGTGCTGCATATGCCCAATGAGTATATTATGCCAGTCTATTACGTAAAGCGAACCATCGGGGGCAAATTCCATATCCACGGGTCTAAAATTCCGGTCTTCGCTAACCACCAGGTCTACCCGGTGATGACTTTTATACCCTGTGCCACTGTCTTCTATCGCATGTTCCTTTGTTCCCAAAAAACCAATGGTATTGTTGATCAGCATATCGCCCTGTACTTCATCGGGGAAGTGCCGGCTGGAAATAAATTCCAGTCCGGATGTGGGGCGTACCCTGTGTGCCTCTTCTATTAAGTTGAAAGATTTGTGCGTGGCTTCTCCATACCTTGGCAATACCGTACCAGGCATCATCCACCTTACATCTGGTCCGGAAGTTTCAGCGAAGAAGGGCTGTCCCCATTCATCAAATGCTATACCCCAGGGGTTGGGAATGGAAAGCTGCGCCGTACGCTCCAGTTTATGAAGTTGTGGTGCGTACCGGTAAAACCCGCCATTGGTGGCACGTACGGGGCCATATGAGGTTTCCACATTGGTATGCAAAAAAACACCTTCTCCGCTATAAATAGCGCCTGAGGGGTCAACGGTAAAAGCATGGCTGTTGTGGTGCGTATCATGATCATCAAATCCACTCAGCAAAATCTCCACTTTATCCGCCTTATCATCTCCGTCGGTATCTGTAAATAATTTAAGATTGGTGCCCTGAGAAACATATACACCCTCCGCCGCAATTTCAAAGCCAACAGGCAGGTGCAATTTATCAGCAAAAACCGTTAGCTTGTCTGCTTTGCCATCTGCGTTCGTATCTTCAAGGATAATAATTTTATCGTCGGGTTTAGGATCGCCGGGTTTGTAATGCGGGTAGCTGGGCATGGTAGCTACCCACAGGCGCCCTTTATTATCGAACGACATTTGCATTGGTTTTGCCAGCTCTGGAAATTCTTCCTCAGAAGCAAAAAGCTCAATTTTGTATCCTTCCGGCACTTTAAGCTTACGTACTGCGTCTTCACCGTATAAATAAGTTAAGCTACCATTTGCTTTAGGATTGTAATTGGTTTTAACCTCCGGCAACTGCCGCGTGTTTTTATCGGCGGCGGCGATGTCCATTTTTTCACCCTTGCCTGCCGCCAGCCATACAGCGGTATCACGTATGGCAGTCATTTGGCGGATCTTTTCTATTTCAGCAGGATAGTTATCCGGGCCAAACGGATTATACCGGCGGCCATACACATGCACTCCATTGGGAATTTTGAAATCATCATGCCACATCCAGTTTTTTTCTTTTACCGCCGCAAGAACCATGTCCCTGTTCGCTTCAGCTTTAGGTGAAACCTTACCAAAAATTTCATCCGTCAGCAAAACAGATAATTTTTTGTATCCTTCATCATTCAATTGCGAACCATCAATCGTTAAAGGCTCTTTAGCAGATTCAAACCATTTTTTGGAAGGCGTATATACATCCACAAAAAGCACATGGTTCGAATCAGCAACCGTCTTCATGCCCTGTGTATACAACAAAAGATTTTCATTTTCCTTTTTACCGTTGGGGAGATCATATTTATCGGATAGATCTTCAAAAGCAATAGGCGACACAATCGCTACCTGCGGGGATGAGCCGCCATTGTAATGCTGACTTAATGTATGCTTAATAAAAGCATCCAGTTCAGCTTTATAATTGTCTAAACCTTCCTTCCCCTGGAAAGACTCGTTATAGCCAAAAAAAGAGATGATCACATCTGCTTTGTGACGGGTGAGCCACTGATCAGGCGATTCAAAATGACCTTCACTTCCGGAATTTTTAGCCAGCTCTGTTTGAAACTTTTCCGCCCCGGGGAAAGCCCATGGATCATTCCTCGCAGCGTGCGGTCTGAAGCCAGGTGTATTTCCTCCGTCGCAAAAATTACGGATGTACAGCATACTATCCGGATAGCGTACCTGCATTTCGGTTTCAAAATAGCCGTAGTTCATCATTCGCGACCCCAGGTTATTACCCACAAGAGCAATACTGGTATGCTTTTTAATTTTGAGTGGCTGATACTGGTCAGAGCGGCAGGCAGTAAATGCAACAATCATTAGTCCAAATAAGAATTCAAGGGTTGCTATACTTTTTGTACGAGGGTTTGTCATTTCAATTGTGCGGTTTTAATCCTAAAAATATGCGTTCATAACCTAAATACCCAATTTTTTTAGGTGTAACAGTCAATGCTATTCAATCTAAGCGCACTCAGGCAAAGAATAGACCGGATGCAAAAGAAGTATAAACCCGAATAACAGGGATGTTTAGCAACGCGTCCTCCTTTTAATGAACCCTCCTACTATTTCTTATAATTCTTATACTATTTTACAAAAAAGTGGAATAATTAACTATAATTCAATATATTAGAATGTTACTTTTTTAACTCTAAACGAAGTGAACGATGAAATCTATTGAATTGCGGCTACCGAAGGATTTTGACAAGTCATTTACTGTATTTAAAGAAGTTGGAAAATCCTTTCCCTGCCCCTGGCACTACCATCCCGAATATGAAATCGTATTGGTTTTAAAAAGCAACGGCCGCCGCATGGTCGGTGATCATATCGGAAAATTTGATGAAGGCGACCTGGTATGTATGGGCCCATTTTTGCCACATGTATGGGTAAACGATCCAAAATTCATTAACGGGCAGGTGGATTACCCGGCTGAAGCCATTGTGATTCATTTTACAGACAATTTCCTGGGAGAGAATTTTCTGGAAATTCCGGAAATGGAAGCTTTCAAAAACTTTTTAAAATTTTCTAACCGTGGCATGGTGATTAACGGCAGGGCTAAAAGTGAAATAATCGCTTTAATGGAAAAAATGCCGGATATGAACGGACTTCAGCGCTTGTCTTCTCTTTTGCTCATCTTTGATACATTGTCCCGTACCGCCGAGTTTGACTTATTAGCAAGCCCCGGATTTGTGAAAACAGTGAATGTAAAAAGCTCCGACCGGCTGAATAAAATAACCGAATACCTCATTCAAAATTTTGACCAGGACATTACTTTATCGAAAGTGGCCTCGATCGCAAATATGGCGGTTACCACCTTCAGCAATTTTTTTAAAGAAAACTACAGGGTAACTTTTGTGGAATATTTAAATACATTGAGAATCGGTTATGCCTGTAAAAAGCTTTCAGAAAAAGATCAGAACATTGTTGATGTGGCCTATGAATGTGGATTCAACAGCTTAGCCAATTTTAACAGGCAGTTTAAAAAATATAAGCAGATGACACCAACTGAATACAGGAGGATTATTTATGCTTAGGGGAAAATTTGAGATTTAAGACATTGTTGCCCGGTAAAAGTAGTAAAATCCTTTAGCAGCCTATTTTGCCTCACCCCAACCCTCTCCGCCCGGAGAGGGGCTAAAATCCTCTCCTGTATTGGCTTTCATTTAACTTTCAAAAGTTTTATCCGGACGATAATGATTTGGTTCTTTCACCTCTCTCCACAACCTTTCACCTTTCACCTCTCTCCTCTCTCCTCTCACCTCTCACTAACCCTCACTGCACCGTATACCCGCCATCAATTACAACGGCCTGCCCGGTTATCCCTTTTGCTTTATCGCTTGCCAGGAATTGTACATAATGTGCTATTTCTTCTACATCCAGTAAACGCTTTTGGGGAACGAGCGGATAGATCACTTCTTCCAAAACCTTTTCAAAAGGGATGTTACGCATCTGAGCTATATCGTTTAACTGATTCCTGACCAGCACAGTATCTACATAACCGGGGCACACGGCATTAACAGTAATGTTGTAGCCGGCCGCCTCAAGCGCCGCAACTTTTGTTAAACCGATTACTCCGTGTTTTGCACTGTTATACGCCGCTTTTCCCGCAAAACCAACCAGACCGTTGATGGAAGCCATGTTAATGATCCTTCCAAAATTATTTTTCTTCATATACGGCAGCACGTACTTGATGGCAATAAAAGGAGCGGTTAACATTACGTCCAGCATCAACCTGAACTTTGCTGTGGGAAACTGCTCAACAGGCGCTACATGCTGCAACCCGGCATTGTTCACCAGCACATCAATGCTTCTATACCGGTCATAAACGTCGCCTAATACTTTTTGCAGATTCTCTTCATGGGTAACATCACAGGCATAACCGGTAACCCGGCTATTGCCCAATGCTTCCACAGCAGCGTCAACACGATCCTGTTCAAGATCCAAAATAACTACTGTGTAACCGGCCGATAAAAAAGTATTCGCTATAGATAGTCCAATACCACCGGCCGCACCCGTTATCATTATTACACTGGATTGCATGAGAAACTGGTTTATTTTATGTAAGATACTGTACATCTATCGTCTCACTTTTCACCGTTGCCCGTTGTTACTTATAAGGTATGAGGTATAAGGCGCAGGGTATAGGGCCCTTCCACCTTCAACCTTCCACCTTACTCCTTCAACCTTCCACCTTCAACCTTCTACCTCATACCTTATATCTTCCACCTTACTCCCTCCACCTACTCCACCTCCCTCTTACCAGCTTGTCCATCCACCATCCACCCGTAAATTATGCCCGGTTATATATGATGCGGCTCCAGACAATAAAAAAGCAACCGCCCCTGCAACTTCTTCCGCGTTTCCTATACGACCCATGGGCGATAGCTGTGCCAGTCTTTCAACAAAAGCCGGGTTATCCCTTTGCACAGCAGGATGAGGAAAAGGACCAGGTGAAATGCAGTTGCATCTTACATTCATCTTCCCCCAGTGAACAGCCAGGTATCTTGTCATTTGTATAATTCCTGCCTTACCAACACCATATTCTATCGGATTTTTATTCATAGGCGCTTCATATACCTCCGGGTGTGGCGACACCGATCCATACATGCTCGAGAATAACACAATGCTTCCGCTGCCCCGCTTTGCCATTTGTGCGCCCACCTCCCGTGACAATAAAAAAGTAGCCGTCAGTCCTGCATGATTTACTTCATCAAACTCTTTTTCAGTCAGCTCTTCCATTTTTTTTGATGTAGAACCAAAGGTGAGGTTTACCAACCCGTCGGGCACGCCATACTTTTCAATCTGATCCGATACAAATCGTTGAACTCCGGCGCCATCCCTCACGTCTAAACTGGCAGCAGTAACATCCGCGCCCAATGCTGCAGATTGTACAAATGCAACGGCACGATCTTCCAGGTCAATACAAATTATTTTTGCACCTGCATGCTTCAGTACAATCACTGTTGCCTGTCCAAGATAGCCCGCACCTCCAACTACCCAGATCAACTTATCGCGCAAATGAAAAATGGGGATAATTTCTTTACTCATGTTATTTGATTTATGATGTAATGGATGATCATTGTTCTCACTGCGCTATGCAAAAGTGATTACCTGCCTTAACGCACCACCCGTGGCCAACCGCTCAAAACCCTCATTTATTTGTTCCAGGGCGATGGTATGCGACAAGAGCTTATTTACAGGCAGGCGTCCGGTTTGATACAACGAAATAAAAGCCGGGATATCGCGGGCAGGTATGCAACTACCCAGGTAGGAGCCTTTTAAAGTGCGTTCCTCGCCTACCAGTAAAGCCGGCGATAAAGAAAATGTTTTAGAAGGATGGGGCAGCCCTGCTGTAACAGTTGTACCTCCTCTTTTTGTTGCGGCATATGCAAATTCAAGGGCATTGATCACGCCGGCAAATTCAATGGCAATATCCACTCCGCCACCGGTAAGGTCTTTTACATTTTGCACGGCATTTGAATCTGCGGGATCTATTATATGCTGTGCACCCCATTGTAATGCCATTGCTCTTTTCTGCGGATTTATATCTGCAGCAATCACGGTAGCTGCTCCACCGGATATAGCACCCAATACAGCGGCCAATCCTACTCCGCCCAGTCCCGCAATTAAAATCGTTTGTCCCGCAGTGAGGCGTGCTGTATTTATTACTGCTCCTACACCGGTTAAAACTGCACAGCCGAAGAGTGCTGATATTTCATAAGGAAGTATGTTATTGATTTTTACCAGCGACATTCGTGATGCAACAACGTATTCTGCAAAGGCGGAAACGCCCAGGTGATGGTGAAGAGGGTGAAGATGCTGATTTTTCAGGCGGGTATCACCATTTAATAAAATACCCTTTGTGTTGGCCCCCGCCCCCGGCTCACACAATGCAGGACGCCCTGTTATGCAGGGCAAGCAATGACCGCACATGGGAACGAAAGAAAAAACAACATGATCGCCCTGCTTTAAATCCTTTACTCCCGCCCCGCATTCCATCACTTCCCCGGATGCTTCGTGCCCCAGTACCATGGGCAATGGTCTTGCCCGGCTTCCGTCAATAACAGACAAATCGGAATGACACAATCCCGCCGCATGAATTTTTACCAGTACTTCGTTAAAACCGGGAGCACTTAAATCAACATCCTCAATGTGTAATGGATTGCTTTCGTTATACGGACGGGGTTTTCCCATCTCATACAATACCGCAGCTTTTATTTTCATACGCTTTGTATATAATTGAGCTATGAGCCATGAGCTATCAGCTATGAGCGATTAGCTAAAGTATGCTAACGACAAGCAGATTCTTTCTTTCGTTTTTCTCTTACTTACTACTTACCACTTACCACTCACTTATGCGTTCAATCCGCCATCAATCAAAATATTCTCGCCATTGATATATGCACCTGCATCGGAAGACAGTAATACCATCAATCCTTTGATATCGTCATTATTGGCCATCCTGCCCAGCGGGACTTTCCTGCAATAATTTTGCACGAATTTTTCTGGTTGATTGTTGAACAATCCTCCCGGACTCACAGCGTTAAACCGTATGTTCTTTCCCGCATGTGTTTTGGCCATAAAACGGGTAAGCATGATCAACCCCGCGTTGTGAAAACAATAGTCCGGCGCTATATCTCCCATGCCCGGTATTCCTTCATAATTTGAGTAAATGGGTGCATACATACCCATCATCGAACTGATGTTGATCACGCTTCCACCGCCCGTACGGACGATCAAATCCGTCATCTCCCGCAGTATAAACATCATTCCGGTGGCATTCACTTTCATGGATTCATCAAACTGTTCAATAGGAGCGCCATATCCTTTCATGGGGCGACTTACCGCATTATTGACAAATACATCAAGCTTACCAAACTGATCCTGAATATGCTCTTTTAATAACAATACAGAATCCTTATCCGCCTGGTCAACCTGCATACCGTGCACATCCAATCCTTTCGTGCGGAAATCCGCAGCCGTTCTTTCAATAGCGTCCAGGTTGCGGGAGGCAATCACAACAGTAGCGCCCGCTTCGCCTAATCCTTCTGTTATGGAACGGCCATAGTTGCCTGCACCTCCTGTTACCAGCGCCACCTTGTTTTTTAAACTGAACAACTCCATTACGTTCATGCGCATTATTTTAAATGAATGATTTTTCCACCGGCCAGCCTGCTTTCTTCGGCAGCGATTACGGTTTGAATGATATTTTTTGTTTTAGAAAAATCCAGTCCTGGTTTTCCTTCCTGTACGCTTCGTACAAATTCTATAATATTATCGCGGAACATGGAATATGAATTTTTAATATCTGCCATCCGCCAGGCCTGCTGTCCAAAGAATGTTAACTGAAATGTGCCTGAGATGTCCATAAACAAGTGGATGGTTGCCGGTAGTCCGTTTTCAAAAACAATATGCACCACATCTCTCCCCTTTTCACCTATATGCTGAACGGTAGCAACTTTTGGGTCATCCAGTGTTGCAAACATCGCTTCAATCATGTGAACGCCATATTTCAGCCAGTCTTTTTTTCCTACAGCGGTAACGAGCTCAAGCTTGCCCAACGATGCAAGGTCCTGCCTAACAACCCGGCACTCATTGGCATAGCGCATAGAGGAGCAGGACATGATAAATTTACCGTTGGCCTGTTGTTGTTCGAACCAGTCCATATCTTCCTGTTTAATGGCCAAAGGTTTATCAATAAAAAGGGGAATACCCGCTTCAACAAACGGTATAGCCATTTCTAAATGAAATTCAGCATCATCACGGGCAAGTATAACCGCGTCTACGTGCCCTATCATACCCGTTGCTTTCTCTGCCACATGATCAATGCCTGAGGAAGCAGCAATGCTTTTTGAGATGCCTGCATCCTGGGTCCATACATGCGTTACCCGGGCATCCGGCAACCCCAGGGTATCTTCGTTGGCCTTAAGATAAGCCGTAACGGCTGGGTATCCCTTCCGGGCTATTTCTTCCCCATCATACTTGCCATTTATTATAGAAGACCAGGAATAAGGGTGGGCGTTGCCGGTACTCATTCCAATAATACCGATTTTGATCATTTGAAATTTAAAATTTGAAATTTGAGCCACAGCGGCACGAATAATAGTTTATGGTTTATAGTTTATCGTTTGTAGTTTGTAGTTTACAGTTTTTTGGGTGCTGCGCACATTTTCACACTTCCACATTTTCACATCTCCACATTTTCACATTTTCACATCTTCACATTTTCACATTTTCACCTCTCCACATTTTCAAATTTTCAAATTTTCAAATTTTCAAATTTCTTACCTCAGCCACCCCATCCTATCCCAATAGGGCAGGTTAAGGAAAGCCGGGTCGGGATAAGCCAGCGATTGTGCGGCAACCAGTTGGTCATTTGTAAGATAACGACCATTAGCCGCTGCAAGCGATTGCTTCAAATAGTCAATCTTATCTATACCAACCAATACCGATGACACCTGGGGAAAAGACAGCGCAAATTTTACCGCGAGTTCAGGCAGGTTGCTAATATTTCCATTTACCAAGCTTTGATACTGCTGAATATGTTTTTCCACCGGCGCCAGCATGGCATGCAACCCTGTACCCCTGTTGCTCAGCAAGCCCTTTAATAAAACTGACCTTACTACTATGCCCACACCTTTCTCTTCTGCAAGATCAAACAAGACTTGCTGCCGTTGGTCCATGAGGTTAAAGGGCAACTGCACCACATTCCATACATCAGATGCCATTACCATTTTTGTTTCTTCGGCTGAATAGGTGGACACGCCAATGGATCGTACTATACCTTTTGTTTTCAGCTTTTGCATTTCCTCAGCAATTACCTCCCGGTCCAGTATCTCCATATCACCCTGGTGCAGCATGTACAAATCAATATAATCCGTCCGCAGCGCCTTCAGGCTTTCTTCAAGAGACTGACGGATGATCTTTCTTAACGTCTCATCGCCCGGCAGGTTTCCTTTGTCATCTCTGAAATGCCGGCACTTGGTACACAATACAATTTCATCCCTGCGTCCTGCAAATGCCTTTCCCATAATATTTTCACTCACACCATACATTCTCGCCGTATCAAAGAAATTCAGGCCGCTATCCAACGCCGTTAGTAAAAGTTGCACCGCATCTTTTTCAGGGAGCATATCCTCTTCCCACTTCACGCCAATGCCATAGGGCAATCCAATTTCTACCCCACCAAAAGCAATCTCCGAAACCGCTATGCCTGTATTTCCTAAAAATCTCCGCTGCATCGTTTATTGTTTTTCTAAATAGGAACTATTGCCTGTTTGGCCTGACCCGTTAAAAGCCCGGATCAATGCGCTGTAATAATTTTTTAACCCTACCACATCGGCGCCAATGCTTACAAACTGGTAGCCCATTTCATTCAACTCCTTTAAGTTGGCCGGACTACCAACCGTACCCGCAAACTTGCCATGTTTCTTTGCAAGGCCGGCGATCCTTTTTCTCGTTTCAATAAGTGCAGGATGATCCCAGACCCCGGGCGCTCCTATACCCTGGCTGAAATCGCCCGGACCAAAAAACAACATATCGTATCCGGGCAATGCAGCAATCTCATCAAGCTCTTCTAATGGTTCCGGGTCTTCAATCTGCAGAATGGTAAACCTTTGCTGGTTGGCTTCCTTTAAATACGCATTAAAATCAACACCGGTATAACCACCATCGGCATTGCCGCCATCAATCGCTCTTCTGCCCACGGGATGAAACCGTGTGTGGTGAACGATTTCCC
Organism: uncultured Sphingobacteriales bacterium; assembly: GCA_937991535.1. GTDB lineage: Bacteria > Bacteroidota > Bacteroidia > Chitinophagales > Chitinophagaceae > Agriterribacter. The sequence goes on along the minus strand of CALKHN010000073.1, from coordinate 8,448 downwards.
GGGCATCTGCCAGGCTCATAATATGCGGTACCATAATACCGGTAGCATCCAGTTCAAGGGGTTTTATATAGTTGTTGTACGCACCGCGCGGTACGCGAACAAGTATATCCGTATCATGGGCCTTGGTAGCCCAAACAGAAGCCGCAATCACCGACCAGTCCTGCCCGATATGTTCCTGGTCTACCCATACGCAATCAAACCCCGCCAGGGCCGCTATTTCGCAAACCTTAGGGTCGCTGAGATTGATCTTAATGCAACTAACGGTTTCGCCAGAACGAAGTTTTTGCAGCACCCTGCTTTTTCGCATTTGTGTCATAATGAATGGTATTTTATGTCACTGCCTCACCCCAACCCCTCTCCGCCGGAGAGGGGCTAAAGGTGTTCTCCCGAAGCGGAATTCATCTATTTCTAAAATTGTTTCATAAACAATAACGACTTTTAATATCCCATTCAGTCCCTATACCAGATATTTCTCTAAAACAAATATCTGATACTTGTTTTTCAGGAGCGTCCGGGCACGGGTTTAAACAATAGCCTGTCTGCATAACTCAGTATTACACCCGCAACAATACCGGCTACCAGTGATACCGGCATGATCCATAGTACGGTTATTCCAAAAACGCCCCAGAAGGCAACAGCAATAGCCACGGCTACCGATATAACGCCAGCCCAAAATGTACCTCTTTCCGTTGCAAAAGGTACAAAAAGCGCCATGAAAAAAAGTACAAATAAGGGGGCAACAAAAAGATTAACCACTTTCATGATCACATCCAATAAATTGCCGGGCACTTCACCCACAAAAAAGCTAAGCGCCAACACCATAGCTCCTGTGAGGTAAGAAAGCTTTTTTACCTGTTTCAGCGGATCCGGGGCAGGCGCTGTTTTTTTCCGGAAGCGCTTAATGATATCTTCAGCTATGACCGAAGAAACACTATTCAACCCCGATGACATACTCGACATGGCCGCCGCCAGCAGACCCGCTATTACAAGTCCTGATATACCTGGTGGCAGTCCTATCATGATAAACCGTGGAAAAAGCGTATCTGCCTGCTCGTTAATATTTTTTCCCGCCAGCAGAAAATCCTGGTTGCTGGTAAAATACGCCAGCATTGCCAATCCCACCAAAGCAAGAAGGATATATGCGATAATATTGGAGTAGAGTGATATCCGGAACGATTTACGCGCCGCATGAATATCTTTTGTAGACAGGTACCGTTGCACTGCCATCTGGTCGGAACCGGAAGTACAAACATACCATACAAAAAGCACCAGTACGGCATTGCCAAGCGTTGTGCGTTCCAGCGGGTCAAAGCCCAGCCGGAGGGCATCCCAGTGCGCCGGCCATTCGGCGGGAAATATCGCTGAAAATGATCCCAACTGAAAGCACACCACAACGATACTCAGCAGCGCTCCACCCAAAAATATTCCGGATTGTATTACATCGGTTACCACCACCGCTTTCAATCCACCCATGGAAGTATAAAAAATGGTAACAATGGTAAGTAAGGCTCCGATCCAGGGTACATAAGACCGGTCGAATTGTATTACGGAATACAGAGCCACATCTACTGTTACATAAATGATGGTGGCCATCCACAGCAACCGCAGCGAAAGGAACATGAAGATGGCCAGCATGCGCACACTGAGTCCCAGCTTTTTTTCCAGTATTTCATAAGCGCTGGTTACCTTCATTTTCATGAAACGGGGAATAAGCCACCATCCCACCACGTAGTACACCAAAGGGAATGCAAGTATGCCCGTAAAAATAACCGGGCCATGCTGGATCATCTCACCCGGATAAGTAAGATAGCTCAGTGTGCTCATGAGCGTGGCAAACAGCGATATGCCTACAGCGGTAGGATTCATCTTCCGGCCGCCAAGCAAATAATCGTCCTTCGTTTTATTTTTCCGGGAATAGAACCAGCCTATAAAAAGCATACCTGCACCGTAAGCAAACAAAACGATCCAGTCTAAAAGCGTGAGTTGTGTGCCGGTAGCAGGAATTTTTATCAGGTGAAAAATCATTTGTGAGATTTATTAAGCCAAATATCTGCCGTTATTAAAATGAATTGCTCCTTTGATCCAAAAATACTTTTCCTGTTTTAACACGGCTGTTACTTTCATCCGGATATATGATACTATTTTTCAGCACAAGGCCGGTCGTGCCCGCCGTTATATAGAAAAACTGCACTTTTGCGTCCTGTATTATGCAAGCCGTGTAAACCCTGTGCCGGCAGTATAGTTTCCCGTCTCTTCAGCAAGGGCGCCATCTGCAATGATCTTTTCCATACCGGCAAGTACCTGGTCAAGCGCTTCCAGCAATGCCGCCATATGCCTCTCTTCATGTGCGTACATTAAATAAAAGATAGAGGAAACCAGGAATCCTTTCTCCAGCATTTTCCGGATGTAGAGGGTTTTGGCCGCCGGCGCATTTTCGGCCAGTTGAAAAGTTAAAGTGGGTGTGGCGGGCATTCCGCCAATTTCAATTGCACAGGAGGGATACCGGTCGGTTATCTCCTTTAAGGTACGTTGAAATTTTACGCCTTTCTCCCACACCAACTGCTGAACATTTAACTCCTGCATTTTTTTGAGCACAGCGAGTGCCGCGGCAGTACCTACGCCATCCGTCCAGTAACTCGACGAAATAAAACTATCTTCCGCCCCGCTCATCACCTGCTCACGGCCAACAATAGCCGCAAATGGAAATCCATTGCTCATGGCTTTTGCATACACAACCATATCGGGGTCAACGCCAACTTTTGACAGCGCCCCGGGGAATCCGTATCTCAAGCCGCTGGTAATTTCATCCACTACAAATACCGCGTTTTTCTGCCTGCACTTTTCCTGTATCCTTTCCAAAAAGTGATCCCGTGGAAATTGCGACCGCATGGGTTCCATCACCACGGCTGCAAAATTATCGCCTAAGGCCTCAACCGCAGCCTCAAAAGAATCGTGGTTATTATACTGAAAAGGCACTGAAGTTCCGGCAAGTTCGCGGGGTACGCCTTTGGGTTGCAATCCAGGCAGTAAATGACCATCCAGCGCCCCCGTAGCCCCTATGTTAGCAGCAAGATACCAGTCGTGCCAACCATGATACCCACAGAAGGCTATACCGCTTTTACCGGTAGCGGCCCTGGCTATGCGTACCGCCATTGCCATAGCTTCCCCGCCGCCCCGGCCATAACGAACCTTTGCGGCCCAGGGATGCAATTGCAGCAATACATCCGCCAGTTCTGCTTCTTGCGGATTAACGAGCGAACAGTAAGTGCCGGCTGTAAGTCTGCTTTGAACAGCGGCAGTTACTTCTTCATCGGCATAACCGAGTAACACCGCACCGATGCCTCCGGCAAAATCAAGATAACGCTTCCCGGACATATCCCAAACTTCGCAACCTTTACAACGGGAAAAATAAGAAGGCCAATGCAGCGGGTCAAACATCTCCGCGCGCTTGGACAATAACCCCGTGCCGCCGGAAATAACGGTACGCGCCTGTTTCCACAAGTCCGGTCCGGCTACTGCTTCCGGCATTGTCTGTTCGGGCAAATGAGGCTTCAGCAAACGCAGCGCATTGTTCAAAAATACATCTTCCACATCCGTTTTTGTTAAGCCCGCGTCTTCACAGGCTTCGCAAAGCGACAGCAGCGACTCAATTCCAATCAAGGTCATATCATTGGCGGTTGGAGGCTTGTAGTTTTCCTGAATAATTTCGGGGTGAAGCCAGAAAAAATAGTTGCCGGTGGTAATACAACGTCCCCGCATTTCGCTTACCGCAAAATCAGATCCCCAGAGTATGCGTTTCGGGCCCAATGCTTTGATGGCTGCCTCAAAAGATGCTGCTTCACAAATGGCCGATGTGTCCACCACCACATTATCCAGATCAGCGAGCGTATGCAAACCATTACGGGCATTGCGGTAATTGAAGCTACGGGCTATATGCGCCAGGATCAGTTGTGCACGCGGGTAGGTACGGCATAGCCTGCGTATTTCTTTTTGGTTATCCGCATCGTCTACGGCTCCATCACGAACGATGTGCAGCATCATTACGCCTTTCGTTTCGTGCAATATTTCCCACATCCATTCCGGGGCGTATTCGGTTATGGAAGCATTCATGGTATCAGGCCGGGACGCGTAACAATGGTATACTTTTATCCCACAAAACAACCCGCTTCGCAATTGCTCCGCCACCTTAACCGGGTCATCGCCGGGGGATACCACCATCAGCGACCGGCTGAGTGCTGTTCCATCTTGCCCGGCTTCCTTTGCCACCCATGCATTCATGGCTCCGCGATCGGCGGTTTTCCGCGGCATTCCAAAATAGAGTCCATGAATTTTCCTGGCGGGCATGTAACGTTGCAGGGCATTGCGGTGCTCCTCACAGCCAAGGATACCTGCATTTTCTAAAAAAGACCATTCTCCTGCGGGAAAATGTGAAGGATGGTAGGGATGGGTATGAATATCATAGATTTCATCGGGTACGAACCCCTTAATAATGGATACCGAAAGCTTCTTATCCTGTTCGCTTAATGTTTTGATATACTTCATAGTAAAGGGTTTGTTGATTCCAAACTTTTTGCTTTAAATAATTATCATTTTCGGTTGCACAGATGCTTTTTTTAGCAGGTTGAACAAAATAATTGTATCCACCATGTGGACGGGCTTTATCTGTCTTTTGCTGTTGGTTACTTTTTTTCGGAAAAAAGTAACCCCGACTGAATAACTTCAGTCGGGCAGGCAAAAAAACCGCCCGAAATTGATATACAACCCGATTTCGGAAAGTAGCCCTGATGGCGCTTTATGCTACTGTGATTTCAGCTTCATTTCGCTGCTGCTTTCTCTGATAATCTTTTTTCGATTTTTAAAATAGCATAGGCCGCGGAAGCCTGCACATCGGCATCATCTGCCGGCACGCCTGTTGGATCTGCATTACGCATCCATCCCGTAAGAAGAGGCAAATGTTCCTTACTGCCTGCAACAGCCAACCCTGCGGCTATATCCATTCTTAGGCCCTTATCTTTTTTATTGCTGAGTGCAAGCAGCCGGTCGAAAATTTTTTTATACGTTTCACCTGTCTTAACCTCCGGGGGAGCAGTAAGCAATGCAGCATTTAAAAAACTGATTTCAGCTTCTGCACCCGCAGGCAACATTAACGTCCTGGATTGTAAAACATCCCAGTCTGCCATTTTCAGTTTACCGCTGTTGCGCAGTACGTACGCGGCTATCCGTTGCTGTACTATATCTTCATTTGCATCCGGCAGCCTGCCCAGGAAATATTTTTGAGCCGACTGCATAGAATCGGCATTGGTATAAGCAATGGCCCAGTGCGCATAAGCGCTAAGACTTTTAACGCTGCTTTTCAGCGCGTCCTGCGTTTCAAACGGATAGTCTGGTAACGGCGACATTTTCAATTTCGCCATCGTTTCAATGGCATGGATCCTGTCTTTACCCGCAGTATCTAAAAAGGCATTTACAATTTGCTTTTTATATTGAGTGACTTCGGCACTATCGCTTACCTGTGCAAGTACCCTCCAGATGCCGACGCGGTACTGTGGTTTTTCGTTAAACAGCTCCAGTTCTTTTAAAAAAGCCTGCTTAATGCCCTCAGCATTTCCCGTCCATATTAAAAACTCCGCAGCATGCACTTTTACCCATTGCTGTTGTGTTTGCATAACTGTATGAAGCACCTGGATGGATTCGTTTTTGAGTTCAGGCGAAACCACCGGCGCAGCCGTTTTCTCAGAACTGTCATTGCAGGCTATCATAAAAAGAATGGTGCAAAAAGGGATTATAAAATATTTTTTGTTCACGGAATGGACTTGAATCTGTTCAGGATTAATTTTTTGTGATGTTTAGCTTTAACAGGACGCCCTGATCATAAGGCAATAAAAACTGAATTTTACATATACTCGATTACGATCCGCCGGGGCGGATCGTAATAACAGGAATTTTATAAACGCGCTCGCAGATTTTTATGATTTATTTCTTTCCCGTCATTTGGTTCTTCTCATTAATTCTTTCAACCGCACACCTGGAACCTCACACCGCACCCCTTCTTTCCTCCTGCAATTTCTTCATGTATCTTTCTTTCGCCTCAATATCTTCCTTCGCCGATTCTCCCCAATAGATCAGCCCCATGGCCTTTCTTGTTCTGCCCGCGGTTGTATTTGCGCCCGCCCGGTGAATGGTGAGAGAATGATGCACCAGCAGGTCGCCCGGGTTAGCCGGGAAAGCAATTTCCTCTTTCAGATCTTCTTCGGTTCCAAAATCAATTATGCCCTGCGAAAAACCAAGCGTTGTGGTACGTCCGTGTATGCGCATTCCTTTTTTATGCGACCCCCTTATATATTTTACACATCCATTCTCTTCGTCTACCTTTTCCAGTGCCAGCCACATGGTAACCGCTTGTTGCGGATCCAGCATAAAATAATATCCGTCCTGGTGCGGTGGCGTTGCTTTACCGATCTTTGGCGGCTTATTAAAATATTCCACTGTTTTACAAATCACGTCCTCATCCAGCAAAGCCTTAGCGATGGCTTCAAACTTACTGTCTGTCGCCAGTGTTTTAAAATACGGATCGTATTTTTCAAGATCCTGCATTTGCTTTAAGGTAGCAGCATCATTTTTATCCTCATAAAAATAATGACCGGCTGCCATGGAAGGGATTTTCTCCGCAATGAAACGACGGATATTTGTATTCAACACTTCTACTTCTTCCTGCGAAAGGAAACCGGGAATATATACGTATCCATCCTTGTCAAAAGAGGATTTTAGATATTGTGCATCCATATAGCTATTTTAAAAGTTAAAAAAAATCAATCATAAAAACGAAACGCATACAGATCAGCATCATGAAGCACAAAACGCAGGCGGATAGGTTTTCCGGACAAAGCGCCCAAATTGCTTCCTCCTTTCCATTCAATAATACGTTCAATAGTATCGCCGAAGACCGGCTGTATATCTTTCAAAGCAAATTCCGGAATAGCTACACCTTTTTCATCCTGTATTTCTACCTTAACAGCACCCGCTACTGAAGTCGAAAAATTGATTGATAGTTTACTACCTTTAAATCGAAAAGGCCGTGTAACGATTTCTCCGCCGGACATTGGTGCATTGACCGATACAAAGCCATCAAGGCGCATTGTATAGCGCCTCAAATCACTGGTTAGGGCTTCGCCTGTCCACGAGTTTTCTGTTGAATAGAAGGACATTTCATTTGGAGCTCCCGGTAGATCCGATCTGGTTTCAGCAATTCCCCAGCATATATACTGATGCCCGTAATTCCAGGTACCCGTTCTTTCTATCCCGGGCCGGAAAAAGCTTTCATCCCATCTGTAAAAAGATACACCATCCCTGCTGCTCATCAACATTGCATCTGTAAGCGCTGTGCCATAACGCAAATGGTGGCTACTCCTAAACTCCCTATGCGGAAGATCGGGAAGAGCCCGCATTGAAGAAGACCAACCCAGCTCAATGTAACGTGTAGGAGTACCCAATAAAATATGGGGGGCCCTGTAATATGCATTCACCTGGTTGGTATAGAGCTCTGTTCTCATGGTATCATCATAAGTAACATCTTTTAAATTGGTCCAGTGTATAAAATCTTTTGATACCGCAGTACGCACAGCCCTGACGCCTCCGGATGTGAGTGTATTTTCGCTTTTACCATCCTTAAAATACCGCCAGTATGCTCTGTACTCTTTTTTAACACTATCCCAAAAACCCACATTTTGGGAATCGAATGCTCCTTCTGTAATCACAGGTTTATCAGCCATGGGTAACCAATGAATAGCATCCGCTGATTTAAAAGCGAATAATCCCCGGGGGTTACTTGAGCACACAAATGCTTTATAACGGGCGTCAGCCGGCGCACCAGGATTAATATCCTTGAACATGGACGCATTATCTCCCATTTTCAATTCCACACCGGCTATATTACCGCTCATGATAACGATATTATTCTTTTTAGAGCCATTTACTTCATGTATGCCCAACTCTGGTTTAGTCCAGGATATTCCATCAGCACTTTCAGCATAACAGATATAGAAAGGGTGAGCTTCTTTGAGGCTTTCCTGGGTAGTCGCGATATGAGAACCGCGATAGTACATCCTGTAAATACCGCCATCTTTGAATAAGCTATGATAACCACATGTATTGCCTTCCCATGGCTGATCATGTACAATTGCTACTCCTTTAGATTCAGGGTGATGTAAAACCCGCTGTGCTTTTCCGCTAAAGCTTTCAATCATAAATTCGTCAATGAACAGCTCTCTCCGGGAACCTATATCAATAATTTCATTTGTCTTTTGTGCAAACAGAAAAGAAATATTTGTTGTTAAATACAACAAGGCAGCCAGGAAGAAAAGAAATCGCCTGCAATACATTTTCAACTATTTTTCTTATCATTATTGTCCGACTAAAGTCGGGTTAAAATGTCGTGTAACCCTTTACTGT
>CALKHN010000072.1 GCA_937991535.1 uncultured Sphingobacteriales bacterium | reverse complement strand
TCGGCGGTTCTTCGGAACCGCTTTTTTTATGTTATTTTAGTCGGACAATAGTGAAAAAATATATAATAAGAGGACTGATGCTGTTGTTACCGGCAGTCTCTTCTTCAGCTGTATTTGCACAGCAGCAGCAAATGAGCTTAAAAGATGTGCTGCAGGTAACGGCAAAAGGTAACCGGCAATTGCAGATACGTTCTCTTGAACTGAAACGTTCGGAGGAAATGGTGAAAGAAGCAAAGAGTTTTTTGCTTCCTTCAGTTCAGTTAAACAGCAGTTACCTGTTTTTCGCAGAGCGGCCTGTAATTTACCTGCGTGATGAAAGTGCAATGCCAAAGGCCATTGATACAAAATACGGCGGCCGGCTCGCTTTCGATGCAAATGTTACAGCTGTGTATGGACTTACTAACCCTGTTGTTAAAAACCAGGTAAAGGCTGCTGCGCTGCAACAAAAAACAGCCTTGCAAAACAAAAAAGCGTTAGAAGAGCAATTGGTTGTTGAAGTATCGCAATTGTATTATACAGTACTGTTTTATGAACAGCAAAAGCAGGTGTTATTACAAAGCCAGCTACGCAATGAGCAGGCTTTAACTGATGCTAAAAATTTATACCTACAGGGAAAGAACCTGAAAACAGATACGCTCAGTCATTTTATTGCAGTGCAGAATATCAAGCTGGCTGTATCCGCAGTAGAAAATCAGATAGGTGTAGCACACATGCAAATGAAACAAGTGATGGGTGCTGAACTGTCTGAAGAAATATTACTTACTGATTCGTTAGCAATCGAAACTGCATTCATTCATCAACTACTATCCTCTGCAGCCATGGAAATTGCCGGTAATAATCGTTCCGATTTACATCTTGCAAAATTACGGCTGGAGCAAAGCAAACTGCAGGAAGAACGGGTAAGAGCCATGTTCAAACCGACGTTACAGGTATTTGCACAGTACCAGGTTCAGTCGCAGGCAGATGATTATCGGTTCAAATATTACGGTTTACCAAGAACATCTTTTGCAGGCGTACGTTTAACTGTTCCAATCTATTCTGGCAACAGGCTGAAGTATCAGTCGGCAGCTTCTGCAATTTCACTAAAACAGCAGGAGTTAGCACTTGCAGATATTACAAGTAAAGCAGAAACAGTAATTGCGGCTTTGTCTGTGAAATTGAAAAATGAAGTACAGCAATGGTCAATACAAAAACAAAATATTCATGCTGCTCTCTCAGGTTATCAGATGCAGTACGAGCGTTATAAAGCAGGTTTGGGAAGCCGTTTGGAACTGACCGATGCTGAATTAAAATTGACACAAGCCAGGCTTGAAGATACCCGCTTGCAATATTCCATTCGTTTGCTGGTTATGGACTATCAAAAAGCACTTGGAATTTTAACACTCACAAATAAATAGACAGAAGATGTTGTAACCCTTCATGAATTTTTTCATAAAAATTAACCCATCCTTTTTTTTCCACTATTTTACTTTCAGGGGGCATGTTTTCCAATGCAAGAATATTTTTGCCTTGCCGGCCTTATTCAATGGATGGATCGTGTTCATGCAACTGACTGAATTTTTCGGTGTAGTGTGCTCACGCTTTCATTTTTATAATGCGGTGATTATACCGGGTGGCTTTTCGCCCCAGGCAACCACTGCGCCGGGGAAATCGATTGCTTAGTATATAATCTGATTTTTCAGGATAGTGGAGGAAGCAGTGGCAGGGCAACTGGATGAAGGATTAACTCAGTTTTCAGTTTGCCCCTACTTACAACACAAAGCCCAACAGCGGCTTGAGAAGATGAGTGCTTCGGGTACGATTGAAACATCCCTGTTTTACCGGGACATCTAATAGAAAGGATGGACGCATTGACCTATTAATCCTCTTTATACCCCAATCCAGTGTCAAAAGCTGCAATACCAAAATTAAAGCCTTAATAAATTCCTTTGTTAAGAATTGCATTGTTCAGGACTATGGAATATCTTTAATAAATACTAAACAATATTTAGTATTTATAATTTAAATTTTATCAGGGAGAGCATATAAGATCAACAAAAGTTACATGAAGATTGCAAAAAGAAACAGCATACCCGCGAAAAGTTTTCTTTTGATTAAGATAAGTATTTTGCTGCATGTACTTTGTTCGGCCCAGACCCAGCCCTACATTACACACGTTGTTGTTATTGGCATTGATGGGTTAAGCAGCAATGGATTTAAATCCGCGTTTACACCCTGCATGGACAGTTTGAGAAAGGCCGGAGCATACAGCTATACTGTTCGAAGCGTGTTGCCCACCAGCAGCAAGCCAAACTGGAACGCAATGCTCTGCGGAGCAGGCCCCGAGGCAACCGGAACAATTGATGAGTCCTGGAGATCGGGTGTAACAAACTTCCCTTATACCGCCCTCGATAGCCACAAACGATTCCCCAATATTTTTAACGCGATCCGTACACAAAATGCGCAGGCAGAAATAGGAGCGGTTTATGACTGGAGTGGTTTTGGAGACCTGCTGCATAAGGAGCAACTGGATTATTGGGCAGCTTGTGAAACACAAAGAGAAGCTGCTGAAAAAGCTGTCGCCTACATACAGGAGAAATCGCCCAATTTTCTTTTCATACATTTTGATAACCCCGATCACCTGGGCCATCGTATAGGATTTATGTCCCCGGAGTATATTAAAGCAGTGGAAGAAACCGATTCCGACGTAAAACTCTTGATAGATGGCATCAACAGCAGTTCCATGGCACCCAATACCATGGTATTGGTGGTGGCCGACCATGGCGGTATTGCCAATACACACGGGGGTACTTCATACGAAGAGTTCAATACCCCGATCATATTTTCGGGGAGAGGAATAAAGAAAAACTACCAGATCAAACAGCAGATCTACAAATATGATGTTGCTGCAAATATATGCTTCGCATTGGGTTTGAAAGCCCCTCAGGTATGGACAGGAAGGGCCAACAAAGCCGCTTTTGAGGGATTTGAAGAGCCTGACAATATCTGGCAGGGCGGCGCAATATTATCTCCCCCTTATTTTTCAACAAAAAAATCATTGTGCCCTATGGTGGATTGTTTGCCGATACCCCCGCCGTTGTTGATATTCAATTGCCGGCGGATGTAACAGGTGAAATACGATATACACTTGACGGCTCAAACCCCAGCAGGAAATCATTACTCTATGCAACTCCGTTCGTTTTGAACAACTCTGCCATCGTTACTGCTGCTGTATTTAATGAATCCGGCAGAAGCACATTTGTTAAAGCAGAATACAGAGTTGCCAGGAGTGACGGCAATCACGGACTACATTATTTTATTTATCATCTCGACAGCAATGTTAACAGCTTACCGGATTTTGACAGGCTGAAACCCGTATATACCGCTACTTGTTTTGAGCTGGGTGTGTCGGATCCTGAAAACGGGATTGCTCAGGCAACCGTAAGTCATAGTCTGAATAAATTTGAGAGCGGTATAGGTGTGCGGTTTTCCGGCTGGATCCAGATTGATGAAGACGGCATATACAACTTTTACCTGTGGTCAACAGGCGCCAGCAAATTATTTATTGGGACCGAATTGGTAGTAAACAACAATAACAATGCTACTCAACACAGGGGCAACGGAGGAATGGCTTATTTGAAAAAAGGGTTTTTCCGTATCAAACTCGACTTGTACTATAACCGCAAAACTGAGCGGGTATTATTGCATGCAGGATATGGAAGCAATACTATGGCTCAAAAAATCATTCCTCCTGAAAAATTGTTTAAGAAAAAACCGAAATAATCAATTTATAAAAAACATATGGCAAACAACAATGTTAACAGGCGCAGCTTTATCAGGCAAACTGCACTTACCGCTGGTGCATTGGGTTTAGCAGGTACGGGAATATCTGCAGAAAATTCCCCGGATAAAAAAATGGGGAACGCCCACCATGCTTCAAAAACGAAACTGCACTTCAATAAAAACGGCAAATTCAGGATCGTTCAGTTTACTGACATCCATGCTGTTCACAAACCGGGAGAGACGGACCACGCCTGCGACATTATGAATAAAATACTGGACATTGAAAAGCCGGATTTTGTAATGTATACCGGCGATATAGTAACCGACAACGATCCGGCTTCGCTTTGGAAAAAGGTAACGGACATATCCCGTAGCCGAAACATTCCCTTTGCAGTTGTTTTCGGAAATCATGATTCAGAAAGAGAACTTACGAGAGACAAAGTGTACGACATCGTGGTAAACTTAGACGGTTGTTTGAATACACCCAAAAAAGAATCGGTGGAAGAGCTTTTTGGATATACGAACCAGGTCATTCCACTTTATAAACCTGCGGGGTCCAATGAAATAGCATACCTGTTCTATCTTCTCGATTCAAATGCCACTAATGATATCGCCGATGCACCCCGGCGGGAAGACTGGATAAGAAGCAATCAGATCAAATGGTATATAAAACAAAGTAAGCAATTTACAAAAGAGAATAAGGGGGTTCCCTGCCCTGGCCTTTTTTCACATTCCCTTAATTGAGTTTGGTATTGCCAGCCAAAATGCTGCCCTTAAACGTGTAGGCTACCGCCTGGAAACTGAATGTGTGCCTCCCGTTAACTCCGGACTTTTTTCGGCTTTTATGGAATGCAAAGATGTAAAAGCGGCATTTGTGGGACACGACCACGACAACGATTATGTTGTACTTCACCAGGGAATAGCGCTTGCTTATGGACGCTTTTCAGGCGGGCTTAATACCTATCACTGCCTGTGTCGCGGCGCACGTGTTATTGAGCTTACGGAAAGCAGCCCGGGCTTTGAAACATGGACAAGGTTTGAAACGGGGCGGGTCCTCAACCGCATCTCCGTACCTGGCTCGTTGATTATCGGGGCTGGTGGTATTGTGCAAACGGCGCATCTTCCTGCATACCGGCTGGCAAAATTTGCAGTAGCTGGCATTTTTGATCCTGACCACAAAAAGGCAATAAAACTTGTATCAGATTTTCAAATACCGGTGGTTTACAACAGCACTGAAGAACTTGTTGGGAAAGCCGGAACTGAAGTTATTTACGATGTGGCAGTGCCGGGTAGTGCCATGATTAGTGTACTTGAGCAATTGCCGGACAATGCATTTGTATTATTGCAGAAGCCGATGGGAGAGAACGAGCAAGAGGCTCAGCGCATACTTGAATTATGTGCGCAGAAGAAAATAACGGCAGGTGTAAATTTCCAACTCCGGTACGCACCCTATATAGTTATGGCTAAAAAGATGATCGCGGGAGGGTGGCTTGGAGATATTTGTGATGTGGAAGTTTACGTGAACGTGTATACGCCATGGCAATTGTGGGATTTTCTTTTTAGCGCTCCGAGGGTCGAAATTTTATACCACAGCATTCATTATATTGATCTCATCAGAAACCTTCTTGGTAATCCTTCAGGCGTGTATGCCAAAACAACAGGTCATCCCCAAATGGATGCATTGCATTCTGTTCGTTCCAATATCATCATGGATTATGGGGATATGGTAAGGGCGAATATTTTAACCAATCATGCACACGGGTTTGGATTGAAAAACCAGGATGCCTATATTAAAATTGAAGGAACAAAGGGTGCGATTAAAATAAAGTTGGGTTTACTGATGAATTATCCCGAAGGCGTTCCGGATCGGTTTGAATATATATTATTAGGTGAAAGCTCTTCACCTGCATGGGAGGTCTTACCTGTCAATGGCTCATGGTTTCCCCATGCGTTTATAGGTTCTATGGCGGAGATCATGAAAGCAAAAGCAGATCCCGCTTATATACCCGACAATTCTGTACAGGATTGTATTTACACCATGCGTTGTGTGGAAACGGCGTACACTTCAGGGAAGTTATAAAAAAGTGGGCCGTAACAATCATTTGGTTACATTTCCTACGCTACCGCACAGGTAACAACCGGTTTTGCAAAAAAAATAAAAACCTGCGTAATCTTCTCTTCCCTCAATACAATTACAATTATTAAAAACTCAGGGTTAATGCTTATTGTTTCAACAGAACAATTAAGGTAAATTGCTTTTTTCAGGGTTAAGGGTTTTACATTAAGGCCCCATTTCTATGGGGCTTTTTTTACCCCTTTACAGTGTAATTTTAGGTCACAATCTGTTATATCATGATGAAATACTGGAGTAAAATAACTGTTGCATATTTTCTTTTTTTCAAAAGACGGTGGAATAGAGGTATTCCTGTAGTGGTTTTATTATTCGCCTCAATATCTGGTTCCGCACAGGAGCTTAACCATCTGTACAAAAGCGGGGAAAGCGGGTACCAGTGTTTTCGCATACCCGCTATCGTTACTACTACAGGCGGAACCCTGCTCGCGTTTGCAGAAGCACGCAGGAACAATTGCGACGATGCGGGTGATATTGATCTTGTAGTAAAACGCTCTGCAGATGGTGGCAAAACATGGAGCGCAATGCAAATTGTATGGGATGACGGCGCAAATACATGTGGAAACCCTGCTCCCGTGATAGACAGCAGAACCGGTACTGTTTTATTGCTTTCTACCTGGAACCTGGGAACAGACCATGAAAAGGATATCATGGCAGGCGCCAGTAAAGATACACGCAGGGTATTTGTATTTTCTTCTGCAGATGATGGCGTTAGCTGGTCGGCACCGAAGGAAATTACAAAAGACGTAAAAAAAGACAACTGGACCTGGTATGCTACCGGCCCTGTTAACGGTATACAACTCCGGAAAGGAAAATACAAAGGAAGGCTGGTTATCCCCTGCGATCATATAGAAGCAGTATCTGAAAAATATTACTCCCATAGCATTTATTCCGACGATGGAGGAACCACGTGGGCACTGGGTGGCACAACGCCGGAGGATATGGTTAACGAATGTACCGTAGCCGAATTGCCCAATGGCAGCCTGATGCTGAACATGCGGAATTATGGCCCAACACGGTACCGCAAAGTTTCTATCAGTAAAGATGGGGGAGAAAGCTGGTCTGTACCTAAAACCGACACCGCGCTTACGGAACCCGTATGCCAGGGCAGCCTGTTGTGGTATGACAACTCCGGGAAAAGATCATTCCTTGCATTTTCCAATCCTGCAAATGCAGACGCGCGGGTAGCCATGACCGTTAAGATAAGTTACAACAAAGGAAAGTCATGGAAGCTGAAAAAATTATTGCATGCCGGCCCGTCAGCGTATTCCAACCTGGTACAATTGCCCAATGGCAACCTGGGCTGCCTGTATGAAGCCGGTAATGAAAATCCGTACGAAGGCATTGTGTTTGAGGAAATAGCATTGGGTAGTTTTGAGAAAAATTGATGGTGTATTCCGTCTTTCGGCACTTGTTATTAATTTTGAAACGGGGAGCTGAACATCATTATTATTCGTTGAACGACCGGTCGTGAATATCCACCATATCCTGTTCAGGCATACGGGTAAATTTGCTAAAGGCAGCATCAGCACCTTTTAGTCTTGCAGGCTCCTGCAAACCGGAAATCCTTTCATAATTGCAAAATAATATTTTTGCACCTAAACAATACATCATTGAAAGCGTTTAAAAAATATTATATCATCCCGGCTCCACCCGAAGAAGTATACAATGCGTTAACCAATCCGTTGGCGATAAGACTATGGACGGGCGAGCCGGCTACCATGTCAACCGAGCCTGGTTCAGCATTTTCATTGTGGGACGAAAGTATTGAAGGAAAGAATCTTGAATTTATCCCGGGTAAAAAAATAGTACAGCAATGGTATTTTGGCGACACGGATGAGGCTTCCATCGTTACCATTATATTGCATCCTCATGTGCAGGGAACCTCGGTGGAGTTAAAGCACAGCAATATCCCCGACAGTGAGTTTGATGATATTACAGAGGGTTGGAACACTGTTTATTTCAAATCACTCCATGAATTTTTTGAATAATCCTGCCATGAAATCTGTTATCAAAACGGTCATGGTCAGCGAACTTAAAGATGAGCTGCAATCTGTTGCACCCGCTCATGCTCCGGCGCTTTGCCTGGACCGGCAAAGTTTATAAAAGAAAGCAAAGGGTACTCAAAATTTTTAAAAAGATCTGATAAGTTGAGGTAAGCGATCTTTCTATTCATGAGGTGCGTGATCCTGTATCTTGAAAATATGCAGCACATAAGGGAACAATGCATCCATGCTTTCAGACGCTCCCCTCGTGGATCCGGGTAAGGAGATAATGAGCGTATTTCCTTTTAACCCGGCAATGCTTCTGGACAGCATGGAATAGGGCGTTTGTTGCTGACCGTAATTTCTTGCTGCTTCCGCTATGCCGGGAATTTCCCGGTCAAGTAAGGGACGGATGGCTTCGGGAGTAACATCTCTTGAAGATAAACCTGTACCACCTGTGAGAATAATTAAATCTATTTTCTTTTCGCATAATGCCACCACCTTTTTTTGTATGATATCTTTCTCATCCGGAATAATACTGTAGTCTTCAATGGGAATATTTAACTTTTCAAGTTTGCTGATGATCGCTTTTCCTGCGCGGTCTTCTTTCTTCCCTGCAGAAATACTATCTGAACACACAATCACAGCACCAGAAATTTTTTTCATCGTTTTTTCGATGTATTGCGATTTGCCGCCTTTTTTATCAAGTAGTTTAATACCTGTAATTTCAATCTGCCTGTCAATCGGCTTCAGCATATCATAAATGGTTAAAGCCACGACTGATGCACCGTGCATAGCCTCCACTTCCACACCTGTTTTGTAAATGGTATGCACTTCCGTATGAATAATAATTTCAAGCCCTTCAATTTTATGTGTTACAGAAGCAAACTCCACTGGTAAAGGGTGGCAATCCGGAATCATGTCGCTGGTTCTTTTTATTGCAAACAAACCCGCTATACGGCTTGCTTCGAGCACATCGCCTTTGGGAACCGTTTTGTTTTTTACCGCATCAATGGTTTCCGGCACGCTCACTTTTACAATTGCCTGCGCAGTGGCCGACCGAAAACTTACAATTTTATGGGTGATGTCTATCATAATGCATCAGGTGTTTATTTTCCATTGAAAGCCGTCGTTCTCAAATATTTCTTTTCCCCACACGGGTGCTTCTTTTTTAATTCTTTCTACAATTTCTTCGGATGCTTTTATGGCATCTTTCCTGTGTACAGAAGAAACAAAAACGAATAAATTAATTTCCCCGGACTTTATCACTCCCAGGCTATGATAAATATGCAGGCATATCAATGAATATTTGCCAAATGCATCTTCTCTTATCTCATGAAATTTTTCTTCCGCCATTTCCACATAGGCGGTATATTCTATTGCTGCTACTTTCTGGTCGCCAATGTCGTCATTGCGCACCTGTCCTAGAAATATACTGTGCGCCCCGATATTCATTTTAGTACTGTGTTTTGCAATTGCATCTGCAATAAAGCCAGTACTAACCGGACCGTTAATAAATACTTTTCTGGTTTTTCCTGAATTCATGATTGTTCATTGAACGGCGTAGTTGATACAGAAAGTTGATATTTTTTCCATGCTTCTATTCCCCCTTTTAAACTAACCGCAGCGCACCCGGGGAATCTTTCATTCAGCATCTTTACGGCAGTAAGACTCCTTTTTCCCGTTTGGCAAAACACGACTATTTTATGTTTTGTTGAAATAACTTTCATGGCCGCTCCAAATTTACCCAAAGGAATTTTAATAAAGGAAAATTCATCTGCGAGAGGCAATTCATTCGTCTCACGAACATCAATAATATCTATCTTTTCCCGTGTTCTTAAATCATCAAATTCTGCGGGTGTTATTTCATTAAGCGCTTCGTGTGACCCACAAAACCAATTGTAGTTAAATTTCCTGAACGCCGATTCATTTTTAGGAATTGATGAATCTGTTTCCTTTGCCGGATAAATCATGAACTCATAAAATAAATTGGTTAACGCATTGTATGAAACTATAGTATTGCACAGTGGTTTGCCGATTCCGGTAATGATCTTAATGGCCTCTGTGGCCTGCAGGGTTCCAATAATGCCAGGCAGTACACCCAGCACACCCGCTTCGTTACAGGATGGTGCAGATGCAGGATCCGGCGGAACAGGAAATAAATCGCGGTAATTGGTTTTGGTACTGGTAATCTTGTCTGCCAGGTTAAATACACCCACTTGCCCTTCAAAACATAGTACTGCCCCATACACCAACGGCTTATTCAGTATTGCGGATGCATCATTAACCAGGTATCTTGTGGCAAAATTATCAGTGCCATCAATCAATACATCATAGTTGCGTATTAAGTCAAGCGCATTTTTTGAATCCAATTTAATATGATGAACATAAAACACAATATCCGGATTGAATGCTTTCAATTTATCTGCTGCCGTTTGGGCTTTGGGCTTTCCAATATCTTCAGTACAATATAAGGTTTGTCTTTGAAGATTACTCAGTTCTACAACGTCAAAATCAATAATCCCAATGGTTCCCACACCTGCAGCGGAGAGGTATTGCAGCGCAGGGCAACCCAGACCGCCGGCCCCGACCACCAAAACTTTTGCCTGAAATAATTTTTCCTGGGCATTGGTCCCAAATTGCTCCAGTATTATTTGCCGCTGGTATCTTTGATATTTAGTTGAATGCGTCATTTTTCTTTATTTATCCTCCTGAAAATGGTGGTAGTATTGCTACCGTATCTTCGTGCTGCAGCAGGGTATCTTCATGAATGATTTTTTTATTAACAGCAATGGAGTATTTTATGGATCGTAGCATCGGCCAATTTTTGGCGAGATACCTGTTCAATTCACTTGTATTTTTTACATCAGCGAGTTTCATGGGATCCTTTCCAATGATGTCGGCAACCTGTCCGAATGAAAGTAAATTAATTTCCATGTTACAATTGCTTTAAAGCTTTTTTAAATTCATTTTGTGGTTGATGTTTAAAAGCAGGGGAGCAGTAAACAATTCGTTGCAATCAATATTTGTTTTCAACAAATCTATAAAAATTAATCTTTTCTAATCTTAATATTGCTGATATAATATTTCTCGGTTTCAGCATCACTGCGGCTATGTGTAAATGAAATTGCATTAAATAGAAGTGCTGCCGGAATTGCTTTTGGATAATCAGCTATTTTATTCTTATCAATAAATATCTGTAGTGTTTCGTCTGTTTTTTTAATGGTTACCGTAATCCTGTTATTTTTTTTGTTATTGGAAAACCCTGGTGCTGCTTCCCATTTGGTACCGGTTAAATATCCTGGTGGCGAGGTAAATTTTGTTTCAACAACAGCCGATCCATTGGCGCCGCCAGATCCGGGACCTATTCTGAGATTCAGGAAAGATTCGGCATTCCCGGGTAATGTTTCTTTTGATAATTGAAATGCCAAACCTTTGCCTCCCCAGGTAAAATCTTTGGGAGCTACCAGGTCATAACTCAATATAAAGTTTTGCGGAAATGGTTTTTTAATTTGAATTGGAGTTAATGCTTCGTTGCCTTTTATTTCAACCCAGTTTCCTGGTTCTCCATCAAGTGAAGCAACAACGCAGTTCTTGCCATCGCTATTTAATTTTGATTTCCAGCCGATGGGAGTTTTACCAGGGAGGGTGGTAGAAAAGTCTTCAAAGAAAAATATATTCGGATCTGCTGTATTTTTATTGCTGGCTTCTGACGCCTCGGTAACCGTGACTGTTTCTTTGAATAAAGGAGAACGAAGAGGCTTATATTGCTGACCTTTTACTTTTTCCGGGTTAAAGAAAAAATTATAAACGTAATCGAAATTAAAATTGTTGATGATAGACTCATGCAGGTATTTTTCTGCAGGGTCATTGGCAGCCCACCACCAGCTAATGAGTATCCATTGTGGTTTATCTGTTTTACAAAGCGCAGCCATCGCAGGATCAATTGTATAAACAGGTACTCTTCCCGATGTTGATTCCGGGTCTGACAAATAGCCATTGCTAAATATATCATTCCCATTTTCTAAATCATTAATAGAAGGTTGGGCGCTTACGAGTGCAGGTTCTCCAAGACGGCCTTTATATTTCTCCCTGATGAGTTTTAAATTAGCAATTCGTTTTTCATTTTTCTCGTTTAAATACCCTATAAAATAATTTATGTTCTTTTGGTTGCCCTGCTCTTTCTCAATGATCTTTTTCTTTTCAGTTTGATAAATAACCGGCAATGCAGTTTCCAGAACCTGAAGATACGCTCCTTTGGACAGTTTTAAATAGGGCGATTTATTGTCTTTGCATAGTAATACATAATCTGTTCCTCCACCCGATTCTACATTCTTCACCCAAAAGCTTATGTACGGTTTCAGATTGGTAATTTTTGTGAGATCATGCTGCTTTTTTACTGCTGGTTCTCCTGTGGTTATCTCAAATGAAGGCAACGTAAAATAATATTGTGACGGGCTGCTAATGTCATTGATTTCCCAGCCCGACGGCACTGCATTGGCCATGATACCCCATGTTACCCCAAGATTATTTGCCGGTACCAGTTTGTGGCTATTATTATATTTCAGAAAGAAATAAGTTTTGGCATAAGCGCCGTAACTCTGTGGCAGAGCCGCTGTATTCTGATTATACAATCCTGTTTTTTCTAAAACAGCCCTTTTAACATCCCCCAATCCACCCTTTGGAGTATAACTGGCCTGGACCCAGTTTGCCAATGAATCGGCAACAGACAACTGGGCGGCAGAATAAACTTTAGCATCTACTTTTAGAGGCTCCTTAACACCCTTAAAATGATAAACTTTCATCCAGCCAAGTACGCTATCTTCAATTTCGCTGCGTGGGATTTCCTGGGCAGCAACTGTCGTCACAGAAATATAAAAACACAGGGAAAAAATTATTTTGTTCATGATAAATATTTTTATCCGGTTTAAAATGACGCTATAAAAATGAACTTTAATGAAATCCAAAACCATCCCTGAAAAACAGGATATTTTTAAATATTTATAAAATCATGGATAGTAATCTGCCGGATAAAAGTAGTGGGCTCATTACAATGATATGTTGGGATTAATGATTGGTTTTGAATACTCAGGCAAATAATAATTTAATGGAGGCCATCAACAGCACCATTGCTAACAATTTCTTCAGAAAAGTAGTATTCAATTTTTTTGAACCGAGATATGAGCCTGCAAGCCCGCCGGAAAAGGCGATCACAATCATCCACACCATTTCAGTTCTAAAATCAAAACCCTTTGTGAATAGACCTGCTAAACCGGCAAAAGAATTCGCAAGAATGAATAAGGCAGATACCGCAGCGGTTTGTTTCATATTTGCCCAATGCAATAATAATATTACAGGACTTAAAATAATACCGCCGCCAATACCAATCATGCCTGAAAAAAAACCTATGGTAGCGCCTATGAGCAATGAAGCAAACAGGGTTTGTTCTTTCCGGGTTTTTTCGGTATTAAATTTTACTCCGGCAAGTCTCACCACCGGAAAAAGAAGAAGAGCTCCCAGTATTGGTTTATATATTGTTGCATCAACAACAATTAATCCGCCGATAAAAGCGGCCGGGATGGATGCAATTGCAAATGGCCAGAACAGTTGCCAGCGAAAGTGACCGCTCCTGTAGTATTGTATGAACGCAATAAGTGAAACAAAAATATTCAGCATCAAAGCCGTTGGTCGCATGGTTTCGGGTGCAAAAGAAAAAAACGTCATCAAAGCCAGATAACCGCTGGCGCCGCCATGTCCTACAGAAGAATAGAGAAAGGCTACCAAAAACAGCAGGAAATAAAATATAATTTCTATGAGCATTGTTGATCGTGATTACATTCCTCTTTTGATTTTTCCTGTTCAAACGATCATCAGAACGTTTACCATTTCACCTTTTATAAATTGTTCTTTTTCTTCTTCCAGTTCGATGATACAATCAGCAATGGCGAATGAATTCATCAGGTAACTCGCCTGGTTATTCAATATCCTAACCTTCCCTTCATTAGTTTTCCCTTTCAGAAAATGGGTAAGGCCTGCTTTCTTTTTATAATCATCTGCCAAAGGCATGTTTATTTTTTTAAAATATTGTTTTTTTGTAAAGCTGCTTATAGCGGGAACTATGTATTCATAAAAGCAGGTGAGCACAGATGCGGGGTTCCCCGGCAGCCCGAATACAAGACGCTGGTCGAGTTTGCCAAAATAAAAGGGCTTTCCGGGTTTTTGTTTTACTTTATGAAAAATATTTTCCACGCCACATTTTCTAAGGGCAGGTAATACCAGGTCATAATCGCCCACGGAGACACCACCGGTCAGAATAAGGATATCACTTGTTGATTGTCTTGTGATCGCTTTGATAATATCTTCTTCTGCATCATCAACGATTTCAACAGAAGCTGGCGCGATATCCAGTGCATGTAAACCGGCAGAAAGTCCAAAAGAATTAGACTCGTAAACTTTCCCTTCTGTTATTTCGCTGCCTGGTTGTTTAAGTTCCTTACCGGTAACAATAATGCTGATGACGGGTTTGGAAAAGAGGTTGACTCTTTCAATACCAATACCTGCAAGGAAAGATATCGCCGGTGCAGTGAGCAGTTGCCCTTTTTTTAATGCAAGCTCACCCTTTTTTGTTTGAGAACCACAAAGCCGGACATTAGCACCCTTAGTAAGCTGCACATTCTCTATGCGAATTGTTTTTTTATTTTTCACAACGTGCTCCTGCATTACAACCGTATCGGCGCCATCAGGCAAGGCGGCGCCTGTAAAAATGCGGGCAGCTTCAAATGATTTTACCTCAATAGGGACATTACTTCCTGCCTGAATTTCACCACATACTTCCAGCATGCTTTTGCCATCCCAGCTTTCATAAGAAAATGCATATCCATCCATTGCTGATTGATGAAATGGCGGTGTATCCACCGGAGAATAAACAGGCTTTGCCAGGATATAACCCTGAGACTCTGACAATAGCCTGTTCTCTACTCTTTCCGGAACACAGTTTTCAGAAATTAGGTCCTTTGCTTCGGATACAGTAATCATATTCTCTTATTTTTTAAGCAAGATACGCATATGGATTTCTTTTACTCAACCACCGATGTGAATCATACTGCGGTTATTGATTTTTGTAGTGTCCAATTCCCCATACATTGTTTTAATTTGACCTCCGAGTTTTTCTTCTTTCATCCATACGCATTGTTTTATTAACGGTATGATATCATTTCCTTTTCTTAATGCACTCAGGATATCCATTTCAGTTTTTGAGAAGAGGCAGTTTTTCATTTTTCCATCCGCGGTCAAACGCATGCGGTTGCATCTGCCGCAAAAGGGCTGGGTCATGGTACTGATGATCGCGAAGGCGCCTTCATGGCCCGGCACAAGATATTTCTTATCGGTGTCGTGCTGTGAATCCTCCAACTTCATGAATTGATATTTGGTGGAAATATGATGCAGCATTTCCTGGTAAGAAAAAACTTTTTCACGGCTCCATGCATTTCCTGAAAACGGCATAAATTCAATGAAACGCACATGAAGCGGCAGGTGCTTGGTCAAGCTTACAAAATCATTCAGTTCATCATCGTTTACGCCTTTCATAACAACCACATTGATCTTTACACGAAAATCATTTTGGAGCAAAAGATAAATATTGTTCAGGATAAGATTGAACTCATCACGTTTCGTGATAGCGAAAAATTTCTCCCTTTTCAGAGAATCAAGGCTGACATTTATTGACCGGATTCCAGCCTTGGTAAAAATATCCACATAGTTATGAAGCAGTACACCATTTGTGCTGATAGCCACTTCCACCGGATATTTGGATAGGCGTTCTATGATTTCGGGGGTATCTTTTCTTACCAGAGGTTCACCGCCTGTGAGACGAATTTTTTTTACACCCTCTTTTACAAAGGCACAAACGATCTGATCAATTTCCTGCGCAGTCATACGCCGCAATCCTTTAAAGTGATCTTTAAGAAGGTCAGGCGGGTTGCAATAGCTGCAGCGCAGGTTGCATTTATCTGTTAGGGAAATACGCAGATAATCGTGTATCCGGTTAAACCGATCTGTAAGCATTTTGATTTATTTTATGCCGGTGACTGTTTTATGGGCAGCTCAACCGAAAAGTATTTTTTTAATTTTTTTCTGATTGTATCAAAATCACTTTCCGTAAGATATTTATGTGCCAGGGGAAATACTATATTGTCTTCCCTGAAAATATGCAGGCGAAGCAACTCTGCCAGTGCAAGTCCCTGTTCAATTGCGGCATCTATCAGCAGCGCATTTGAAACAGGGTCTTTAATACGCGAAGAAATACCCATCAGGCTGAAAGTAAGTGTGGCCAATTCCATCGTTTTGATATGGTCATGTTCCAGCATGTCCACTGCCGTTTCAGGTACTGGACCGACGCTGTGCTCGCCATTGTCAATCATGCGTTCGTGTATAAGAGGAAATATAACTTTTTCTTCTTTCAGGTTGTGTAGCACAATGTTGTCATCAAGGAATTCAAAAAAAGAACCAAGCCTGCCGCTTCGTTCTTTGCTGATGCCTTCTTTTCTGATTTCCAGCAATGTGTTTTCAAATTCATCCAGTTTAGTCATTGTATTTTTGTGCTCATCCATAAGGAGTTGCAGGGAAGGATGCAATTGATCATAAGGTGCCGGGTCTATCGCTGGCGGGTTATACGCATCGGGTGGGGCCATAGGTGAATAAACAGGATCATCACCGGAATCTTTTTCTGCAAATCTTTTTATATAATCATCTTTTTTGCTGTTGATTTTTTCAAAAATATTATTCATGATTTTAAGTTTTATTGCGGCTACAGATGCCTTTTTAGCGAAGTAAACCCTTTTAAAGGTTTTGTTTTAGTTATAGTTTCATAGCGGTTTTGTCTTTTTTATATACGTGATTTTCAATCTCATTTTGCATTTCGGTAAAGAAAAATCGTATCAATCCTGTAAATGCAGCCGTCCAGGCGATAATGGCAACATAAATAAATGTGTCATAGAAGTAGTGCAGAAAGGGAATGTTCAAAGCTTTTGACATTCTAAATGTGCATACGGCATACATGCCCTGGGGGAATACTGCACCCCAATACAATGAATCATATTTAAGTGGGTATCTTTTATAAACATGCCGCCAGACAGCCAAAATGATAAGCATAGGAATCCACCAGGTGCCGGTAGCCCAGTAAAAGACCGTGAACCCTTTCAGGAATGGAAGAAGTGATTGAAGTAAAGGTGCATCTGGTGCATTAATGATGAGTACCGAACCGCCAAGCGTTGAGATAGCCATGGCGCCCATATTGATCCAGTATGGCGGCGCTAAATCACCGGGTGAAAATTTAAAAAATGTATAACGGTAAAAAATCAGGGATATCATCCAGATATAAAACATACCACCCCAGAGCCACATCGAAAGTGCAAAGAAATTTACTTCTACCCGGTAGGGTTGTTTTATGTGTGATGCAATTAGCGCACTGAGTATTGAAACGGATTGGGTAGCAACAATGGCGGTAAGCCATCCTCCGGTAATGCCTTTATCCAGTGCAGGCTTGTTTTGTTTGATCGTAAGTGCGGTAAAAACTGCGTAGGTCAGAAAAAGCCACAGCAAAATCCCAAAAATCAGCAACGCTGCGGCAATTTGAAATTTTTCAAATAGTACTATATACTGGATGCCCAAAACACAGGTGCCTGCAACGATGGTAAAGAAACCTGTTCCGGCCATGTGGTCGGTTAAGTCGGCTATAAAATTGCTTCGATACCATACCAGACGAAAAATAGTTAATGCCCACAGAATAATATAGAAAACATTATTGAGAACAAATAAAATATAAGCAATCCATTTCATCTCCATAATGAAGGCTCCGGTTGAAATAATACCTGTGGCCATCACCAGTGCGAAATAAGCAGGCGAGAGGTTTTTTATACCCTGCTTAAAATCTTCGAGGATTACTTTAAGTAATGAAGAAATCTTTGCAATATCGTTTGATTCGACCATTTTGTATTTCTTAAGTTCCGCACGGAATCCAAAAATTTATTACTCAGTTAGAAATTTATTTTTCATGCATTCCCGGTTTTAAAATCAATTGCTTTTATTAACAATATCCCTAATGGCCAGTCGTCCCAGTACAATACAAATAATAGCCAGGGCAGCCAGAAACATCCAGCAGGAAGTCCAGATGCCGGTGACTTTGAGTAAATAACCGAAAACAATCGGACCAAAGAATCCGCCCAGCCCACCCAACACGCCAACGATTCCTCCAACAGTTCCCACGTTGGCGGAGTAATAATCTGAGATATATTTATAAACCGCTGAACCGCCAACACCCATCATGATCCCGATAATAAATACGAGAGATGAAAATATCCATTTGTTAGCCTGGAAATAAATCCTAGTAACACCTCTGGCCAATAATTCGCCTTTCATCACTTCATCTCCCTTCTTTACATTAGGAACCTGGTGAAATGTGGTTGTGGGAAGAAACAGGAATCCTTCCTGGTCATGATGAATTCCAAAACGAATAGTTACTTCTGAGGAATCTCCCGTCTTGCTTTGCAGAAAGTAAGTATCCTTACCAACAACAATTTCATTTGATGAAACTGAATTGACTATACCCGGTTTATTGGCCATGACGCCTTGTCCCGGCGCCTGGATTTCCATTCGTGGAATAAAAAGAAAAATCATGCATACAAGACAGATCGCAAGTACCCGGATCAGCACCATGCGTGCACCTACTTTGTCGGCAAGCCATCCACCCGCGGCTCTGACTATTCCTGCCGGCAAACTAAATGCAGTTGCCATGAATCCTGCCGAAACTATTGACAGCGAATACACGTTTACATAATACGGAATGAGCCATTGTGCCAAAGCGACAAAGCTTCCAAAGACCAGAAAATAGTAGAGCCCAAACCGCCATACCCTGGATTCTTTCAGCGGCGATAACCGCTGCCGTAATGTTTTCGATACTTGAGGTACTTTATGCTTTGTGCCCAAAAGAAAAATAATACCCATCAGCACAAGAAGCGCAGCATATAATTTGGGCAATGTTCTCCAGCCTTCAATATCAGTGGCATTATTTGTTAGTTTAGTTAGAGTAATGGGCGCCAGCAATGTTGTGAGGGCAGCGCCCATGTTGCCTGCACCAAAAATCCCTAAAGCAGTTCCTTGTTTTTTCTGAGGATACCACAGGCAGGTGTAGGCAACACCGGCAGCAAAAGAAGCGCCCGCCAGCCCAAATCCAAAGCTGAGTAAAAGAAAAGAAGTAAAACCATTGGCCTGCGACAAAAAGAAAATAGGAATGGCACAAAAGAATAAAATTGCAGCCATTACCCATTTGCCTCCGAATTTATCAGTAAGTATTCCTACGGGCAGTCTGGATACAGAACCTACCAATACCGGAATACCCAATAGCCAACCTATTTGAACAGGGCTCCAATCAAAAACGCCATTGTTTACAAGAAAAGTAACCAGCACTCCATTTATCATCCATGCCGCAAAGCATACCATAAAGGCAAGCGTGTTGAGCATTAAAATGCGGTTGGATAATGCGGCTCCGTTCATATGAAAAAATCATTTTTATTCATTGTTTTTTTGAAAATCCATTCTTCCTTTTTCGGAGAATGGTTTGGCGAACCTCACGCTGTATTTTCCCCCCGGCACCCGGATACTATCTTTTGATAAAGGATAGAATGTATTGCAATTCCTGAATCTTTTTCCATTGATCTCGTATTCAAATTCAATTCCTTTTCCCAGGGCAAATATGCTGCAATAGCCAATAGTAGTGCCTTTTACGTACCGGGGATGCAGTAGCATGGAGCCTTCCACTAAGTATTCTTTTCCTGTAAAAAACACCAAAACAAAAAGGACTAAGAGAAAATAAAAATTAAGCGTTCTTATGTTCCTATTGCCATTGCGAACCAATTTGATCACATTTAAAACAATACCTGTGATCATAAGAATCAGCAAAATCGTTTTTACAATCTCACTTACCAGTAATTCTTCGTCAGTTACAATATTCAGTAGCATGGCTCATGTATTTTTTGGACGCTGTAACGACCAGGGTGTACGAGGGCTGCGAACTTTTCTTCTGCCCCAATTCCATCTTACCTGCTGGTAAGGCCTCCACATATAATTGAAGGGAGGTACCAGGAAATGTACCAGTCTCGAAAAGGGTATAATACCAATAATAGTAAAGGCGCCAACGATATGAAGTTTTACCGTCCATGGGAGCAATGAAACTGCTGATATATCGGGCTGTAATTTGAATATGGAATGTAAATAGGGAACGAGTAATGTAGAAAACCAGGATGAACCCCAGCGAAAGTTATAAGCAATCCACAAACCCGTAATGGTTTGAAGTATGAGTAGCATATAAATTACAAAGTCCATTTTATTGGTAACAAACTTAAGGCGGGGTGTGGTATAACGCCTGATAAAAAGATTGATAAGTCCAATAAGCATACTGATACCGAAAATAAATGCACTGATTTCCAGGATCATAAGACGCAGCGGTTGGCTGTTCCAGGCCAATATTCCCCTGGGAATTAAGAAAGCAACCAGGTGCCCGGTGAAAATAAAAAGTACACCCCAGTGAAATGGAACAGAACCGTAAAATAGTTTTCTTCCTTCAAGAAACTGGGAGGAGAGTGAGGAGAACTGAAAACCTTTATACGTATACCGATAGATTGAACCCACTAAAAAAACGGCAAGCGCGATATAAGGCAGCGCAATCAGGAAAAAATCATTAAGCGTATCCATGGTATTCTATTTTTAACGTTAATCTTTTTCGATATTCATTTCTGTATCAATGCTGCGGGTAAAATTTGCCTGTGGGCCAGATCTGGAGCATAATCCCGCATTGCTACTGATGCCGGCAGCGTCTTCCTGCTCAGATTGCCAGGTTAAGAATTCATTTACAGCGGCATCATATCCAAAGTCATTTTCCAGGGCAACGAACAGGGCTTTAAGACAATACTGATAAATTAGCCTGTAGTTTTGAGAACTTTCCAATAAAATTTTCTGATGCTTTTTATATACCATATCTTTTTTCTCAACTCTTCCTGTAGAAAATTCATCAATCATTTTTAATACAGCCGGAATCAATAAGCGGGTAGCCATTTCACAGCGTATACTATCATCCTTCATTTTAGGAAGAAGGTTTAATATATTGGGCAAATGATCAGATAATTCAGTATGGCATTCGTTTCCGGCGTTTTTATGTTCTGTATTAAGGTATACCAGCAATTGCCCGCGTTTATAATCTTCTCCAAAAAGAATGAAGCCAATATCCAGTGTAGTAATGGCCTGCAGATCAAAGGAACGCAGAAAAAGTTCCTGTATTTCGGCCAACGAAGATGATGCTGTAAACCCGGCAAACGGCTGCATAGCCGCTGCAGCTTCAGGGAGCGATTCAAAAAGATAATTAGAGATATCCTTTACTTTTTTGAAATAATCTTCATTTTCAGGATACATGAAGAGATCTGACAGCCTGCTGTAGTCAATTAGATATGGATAGGAGCTGGCCGTTTCCATTGTATTTATCGCTAAAGTGTTGCCCATGCTTAAATTGATTTTAGTTGCCGGTTTATTTTATATTCCCCGTTTTACTTTTCCTTTAATTCCAAAGCCGGTTTCGCCTTTGGTGTCGCCGGTAAAATCAAGCATTTCAATGGCCTGCTCCCGGTGAGCAGCAGGAATTACAAATCGTTCTTCAAACTTTGGTAAAGAGGTAAGCGTATAAATTGCATCTGCCAGCCCAGCAGTTAAGCCGGCATCTTTTAATGTAGCGTCAGCTTTTTCATTACTCACATCCCCTACAGTAATTCTTCTGCGGTGAATACGCACAGCCATTAATTTCTTCCATGTGTATTTTATAATTTCTTCATCACCCGCACTGAACAGGCTGGCGATGTATTTTAGCGGAAACCGTATTTGATCCAGGGTGCCCCACAGCTCGGCGGTGCTGGTATCATACAACCAGTGATCATCCCATTTTTTTGCAATAGGATCCATTTTTCCCTGCTGTTCCTTATTATCTACTTTTTTTACCGCAGCCATTACCGGCAGCAGTGGTGGAACATAAAATAACATGGGTAGGGTACGGAATTCCGGATGGAGCGGCAATGCAAGCCCCCATTCCTTCACAAACTTATACACAGGAGAAAATTGTGCTGCATGGATGGTAGAGTCAGCGACTCCATTCATTTTTGCAGCCCGTATTACCTTTGGATCGAACGGATCCAAAATTAAATCAAGCTGGTTTTTGATGAGATATTTATCGTCACCATGAACTGCGGATTCAATTTTATCTGCATCATACAACAACACCCCCAGGTATCTTATTCTTCCTACACATGAGTGCATACAGGCAGGAGCCAGCCCCGCTTCAATACGGGGATAACAAAGAATGCATTTCTCTGATTTTCCCGTGTACCAGTTGTAGTAGGATTTTTTATAAGGGCATGCGGTTACACACATTCTCCATGCACGGCACACTTCCTGGTTAATGAGTACCACGCCATCTTCGCCTCTTTTGTAGATAGCACCGGAAGGACATGATGCCACACATGCAGGATTTAGGCAATGGTTACAGATCCGGGGCAAATAAAACATTGCCATCTTTTCTAATTGAAACATTACTTCCTGCTCTTCAGGAGAAATATTTTTTAGATTTGGATCGTTTCGTGCGAAGTCAGGAGTGCCACTGAGATCATCGTCCCAGTTGGGTCCCATTTTAATATCAATTGGCTTTCCTGTAATCAATGAAACGGGCCTGGCGGTAGGTTGGTCATCCCCTGCGGGTGATTCAATAAGATCCAGGTATTTATACGTAAATGGTTCGTAATAATCATCAATAACCGGTAGATTGGGGTTATAAAAAATATTGATCAGCCCTCTTCTTTTGCCTGCTCCTTTTAGTGTAACTTTTCCATTTTTCTTTTCCCAGCCACCTTTGTAAATTTCCTGGTCTTCCCATTTGCTCGGATAACCTGTACCGGGTTTTGTTTCCACGTTATTCCACCACATATATTCCGCCCCTTTGCGATCCGTCCATATATTTTTACAGGCGATAGAACAAGTGTGGCATCCGATGCACTTATCCAGGTGGAATACCATTGCAATTTGCGAGCGAACATCCATAACATAAAAATTTAGCGTTCAACATTAAAATTTAGTCAGACCTTACCAAACCAGCTTATCCATTTTTTTTACAACAACATGGGTATCTCTTTGTGGAGCTACCGGCCCCCAATAATTTAAGTGAAAAGAAAATTGTCCGTAACCGCCATTGAGGTAATTGGGTTTCAGATGAATGCGCGTAACGCTGTTGTGGCCGCCTCCGCGTTTGTTCCCTCTTAACTGCGATTTCGGGATACCTACTGTTCTTTCAGGCACATGATACACAATACAAACACCAGGTGGAATTCTTGAACTTACACAGGCCCTGGTTACGTACACACCATGATCGTTGTGTACTTCTACCCAATCGTTGTCTTTTATTCCCAGCGCTTCGGCATCCTTTTCACTAAGCCAGCAGGGCTCGCAACCACGAGACAGGGTTAGCATCCTGAGATTTTCCATATAGGTAGAATGGATATGCCATTTACCATGTGGAGTGAGGTAGTTAAGCGCCAGGGCCTGACCTCTTTTCCAGGTTTCTCTCAGGTCGCCATACACTTCCGGGTTGGGGGCAGGTTTAAAAGTTGGCAGATGCTCACCATAAGCAATGTACAATTCCTGGTCAAGATAAAAGTGTTGTCTTCCGGTAAGTGTTCTCCATGGCACAAGTCGCTCAACATTGTAGGTATAAGCAGCGTAGGCCCTTCCATCATTCAATAACCCGGACCATACAGGCGAGGTATTGTAACGACGGGGTTGTGCCAGCAGATCTGCATAACGGATCTTTACATCTTTACTGCCTTCAGAAAGGTCGGCGAGCACAAGGCCGGTTTTTCCTTCCATGTACTTGTATGCTTTCTGTGTCAGTTTGCCATTTGTTAATGTGGAGAGATGAAGCAACGCATTGGCTGCCCATTCATCTTCCTGGATAGATGGAAGTATTTTGCCATTGAAATTTCTGTGATGAAAATGATTGGATGTACACATCTCATCATATTCTTCTTTACATTCATAATGGTTGCCATGCGCCCCCAATCCTTTTTCACGGATGCTTTCGCCAAGCGTAATAAACTTTTCATAAAGAAGTGTGTAATCCCTTTCTACTACTGAAAGTTTATGCATTGATTTACCTGGTATAGCTTCACATTCACCTTTATACCAGTCCTTAATGGTAGGTTGTGTTATTTCATCAGGCGTATCATGTGTAAGTGGCGTTGTAACAATATCTTTCATCACCCCGGGGAAATATTTTTTTGACATTTCGCTCGTGGCTTTTGCGATGTTCTTGAAGATATCCCAGTCTGTTTTTGATTCCCACACAGGCGCTATTGCCTGGCCAAGCGGATGAATGAATGAATGTAAGTCAGTTGTATTTAAATCTGTCTTTTCATACCACGACGCGGCGGGAAGAACGATGTCGGAATACAACGCTGATGAATCCATGCGAAAGTTGAGGTCAACCACTAAGTCTAATTTCCCAACCGGTGCTACATCATGCCATTTTATTTCTTCCGGTTTTTCATCAGCGTCTGTTGCGATGAGATTGTTGTGTGTGCCGAGGTAATGCTTCAAAGCATATTCGTGGCCTTTCATACTGGCAAGTAAGGCGTTGCCGCGCCAGATATACCATATCCGTGGAAAGTTTTCTTCTGCCTCAGGGTCGCTAACAGCGTATGCAAGTTCTTTTGATTTTAATTTCTCAAGTACATATTTTTTGATACCCTCATCATCTGTCGCCCCATTTGCCTCAGCTTGTTTGCAAAGCTCCAGCGGATTGTCATTGAACTGCGGATAAAAAGGCATCCATCCGTTTCTTACCGAAGTAAAAATGGTATCTGCTACGTGTTTATCTGTCCATTTGTTTTTACCTACAGTATTGTATTTCGAATATTGTCCGTCATAACGGTATTGGCAGGTATTGATATAATGCCACAGTGGCGCCTGCTGCAACCTTGACGGACTATACCAGTCTTTTGCAAAGGCGATAGAAGACCAGGAATCCACTGGCGCAAGTTTTTCCTGTCCTACATAATGATTAAGCCCACCGCCATTCTTGCCTACACAACCGCTCAGCATCAGCGCCATTGCACCGGAACGGTAAGTAAGATTCTGGTGATACCAGTGGTTGACGCCTGCACCTACCGGGATCATGCATTTTCCTTCGGTAGCAATAGCGGTATCAGCCCATTCTCGCGCAAACTGAAATAGTGTTTTTGAATCAATACCCGTAAAAACTTCCTGCCACGCAGGCGTATAGGCGCTGTCGGTATCTGTATAATCTTTGGGATAGTCGCCACCCAGCCCTCTGCTTACGCCGTATTGAGCCATGATTAAATCGTATACTGTTGTTACGGGTACTTTGCCGTTCACGGTTTCCATCCATTTAACCGGAACGCCACGCAGCGCTTTTTTTGATAAACCAAATTCGTTAAATGTTACCTGCAACTCCGCATCTTTTCTGTTTAACAGCGTAAGCACCGGATCAAAATCTTTGTCTGTTTCACCGCATTCATATTTCATATTCCATTTACCGCCATTCTTGTCCCAGCGGTAGCCCATACTACCTTTGGGAACTACATAATGCCCACTCGTTCCATCAATAGATAAAAACTTCCAATCACCGTTTTCAATGTCTTTCCATTGTGATAACTCATTGGCCCGAACCATACGAACCGGCACATATTCATTTTCAACTTTATCAAGATGAACCAGCATCGGGCTGTCGGTATATCGTTTTACATAATCCAAAAAATAGGGCGTTTGTTTTTCGTGATGGTATTCTTTTAAAATGATGTGAGAAACAGCCATCCAGAAAGCACCGTCGCTTCCAGCGTGAAGTGGGATCCATTGGTCGGCGTATTTACAGATCTGGCTAAAGTCGGGGGAAAAGATTACAGCTTTTGTTCCGTTGTGGCGGGCTTCAGCAAAGAAATGAGTGTCCGGAGTTCTGGTCATATTCAGGTTGGTACCCATGTCTGCAATCATTTTTGCATTGTACCAGTCGGCACTTTCACAAACATCGGTTTGTTCGCCCCATAACTCAGGAAATGCCGGTGGTAAATCGCAATACCAGTCATAGAAGCTAAGATGAACACCCCCAAAAAGTTGAAGAAACCTTGAGCCGGATGCAAAACTCAGCATTGACATAGCAGGTATAGGAGAAAATCCGATCACACGATCAGGTCCATATTTTTTTGCGGTATAAATATTTGAAGCAGCTATTATTTCGAGCACTTCGTCCCATGTTGCTCTTCGAAAGCCACCTTTCCCTCTTGCGCTTTGATAGCGTTTCCGTTTATCTTCATTGTTCTGAATGTTTTCCCAGGCTTTTAACGGATCTCCTCCCGACTTTTCTTTTTCGGCTCTGAAGAAATCCAATAATACACCCCGGATGAGCGGATATTTGATGCGCAGAGGACTATAGAGGTACCATGAATAAGAAATTCCACGCTGACAACCTCTTGGCTCATAAGGGGGAAGTTTATCATCTATAACCGGATAATCCAACTGCTGCGTTTCAAACACAACGATGCCTTCTTTTACATGAATTTGCCACGAGCAGCCTCCTGTGCAGTTAACACCATGCGTACTACGCACAATTCGGTCGTGTTGAAACCGGTTGCGATAAAACTCTTCCCATTTACGGGTTTTTGGCGATATGATATCTTCAATCCAACTCATGAGCTTAATATTTTAATAAATGGAATGCTTTACGATGTATGGTGAGATTTTAAAGATCAGGCTGACTCAGCTTGTCTTTTAAATATTAAATAGTTTACAGGCCTTTTTTTTCTTCTTATCCAGAAAAGAGAAAAGGAGATAAGCAGCACAATGATGCCCGCAACACCGCCTGTTATCAAATCTTTTCCTGCCGGGTTTGCCGGCTGTGTAGTTGCTGCCGCTGTGTCTGCACTTTTCAGAAACGCGAGAAGATTGGCGATCTCCTGCTCTGTTAAAGGTTTACCCTCATACGATTTTTGCATTTGCGGAAAAGGCATGGCAGCGATAATTCCGCTAACGCCATCTGCTGTTAATCTTGTAACCGCCTGTGTAAGATCCTTTGCGAGGCCACCACCGCTGATGAATCCTTTCATGTCTACATTATGACAGGAATTGCAGGCAGGCCCATTGTTATAAAACCGGATTTTACCCACAAACAAGGCTTTCCCTTTTTGAGGGTCTCCGATATTTTGGGCCAGGGCCGGAACACAGGCCAGTATTAGCAGCATCATGCCTGTGCCTGATAGCAGTAAATGCATTTTCATAATGCTTTCATTTAAAAATTAAAATAACCCGTATTGAAGAATCACTCTTATGAATGATCGTACTGCGAACTCAATAAAGTAAATATTGACTGGTATCAATATCGCTTTAAAAGAAAGATTTGTTACTGCTGTAGTAGTCTCTGATTTGTTCTACTAAACTCTTATTTACTCTTGCTAAAAACACAATAACAAGTAACATGATGAAAATAGCGGAGAATAGAATAACGTTTGTTGTTGTGAAAAATGAACCAGAAGCTTTGCCAGTCTGTTGGTCTGTCTGTGGAGAG
Organism: uncultured Sphingobacteriales bacterium; assembly: GCA_937991535.1. Lineage (GTDB taxonomy): Bacteria > Bacteroidota > Bacteroidia > Chitinophagales > Chitinophagaceae > Agriterribacter. The sequence goes on along the minus strand of CALKHN010000072.1, from coordinate 78,170 downwards.
GTTGTCGCGGGAGCCTTTGCTGTTGGACCTGGATTTTTTCCGCTAATATTAATATAGGCTATGATGTTTTTTACTACTTCGCCTGTAGCCGTAGGTTGATCCGGCATTATCATTTGATTGAACGCCTGGAATAATGAATCGGCATATTTATCGCCACTTTTTATAACGGTTTGCGAAGATTTTACAAATTTAAGAACCCATTCTTCTGGTCTTCTTTGCAGGATGTTTGCAAGGTCTGGCCCTACCAGCTTGCCTTTACCAATAGTATGGCAGGTCGCGCAGTTCTGTTTAAAGTAACTTTCGCCTGGGGCAGCATCTTGCGCTAAAGCAACAACAGATACACAGAGAAGGCCTGATGCCAGGGTTAGAGAGAATAAATATTTATTCATACAACAAAAATCAATGCCCGGGTGAATTTTGCAGCTCTTCTTTCCAAAATTTCAACATGAGATTTAGCCTCCGTAAAAAATCTTCCCCTTTATTATCTCATTTTAGCATCTGCGGTAATTGAAGATAAAGTTATTCTTAATTCGCTATAAGTGAAATAATAGCCGGCTAAAAAAAACCTGTTTCTCGTCAGGTTAAAACATGATAAGATCATAATTCAACAGGTGTATTTAAATTTTTTATGAATGCTTTTTTACTTGCCCGCTTTTCGGTAAGGACTCACGCTTAAGACTTTTACCGGCCCAAATAACCCGGAAGGCTGTAAAGAATCGGTAGGCTTGTAGGGATTGTTAGCCGCGGACCAGGCTGGTCGTTCATTGATCGGCAATTTGCTGTCGCCGATTAAACGGTTTACCCAGGTATTCACCACTTCCACCTGAATTACATTTTTACCTTCATTAACCAGATTTGTAATGTTCAACTGGTAAGGTTTTGTCCATATTCCTCCGGCATACGTTCCATTCACCGTTACTTTTGCCATGGCTGTAAAGTTGCCCAAATCAATGATTGTTTGTTGATCCTGGGTTTTCTTTTCCAGTTGAAATGCAGTGGTATAAAAAGCAGTTCCTGAAAAGTACCTGATGCTTTCATCCGGCGAAGTCGTCCAATCATAGAGTGTTTCAAAAACAACCGGTTGCCGCGGACCTCTTTGTTTTGAATTGAACTGAACGTTCCATGGACCCTTCAACTCACCGATAACAGTTGGAGTGGGATAATTGGCTTCCAAATCATGAATATCGGTCGGACCTGCCTGTTTGCGAAAGACTACGAACACGCTTTCATTGGGTGCAAGTTTCAATGGAACCGCGGTTGTGTTTTCTTTTTGAATGTACGCCGGTAAATGCCGCATACTCCCGGTGGCAGCTTCCCAGAGTTCGGGTTGCAGTCCGCTGACCCTGAATTCAGGCGTTACCGTTGTTGTTTCGGCAGTTTGGTTGGTTATAAAATATATTTCACTGTTTCCAAGTGTGCGATGACCGTAATGGATTGTATTGTTTTCTGGCAAGTTGCAATCCGGCAGGCAATTGATCAGCGCAAATGCTTCCTTCATATCCAGGCCGTTCATGATCATGCCTTTTCCCACTTTTCGTGATTTGACAGTTGTACCATCTACATTGCCCCATAATTCTCTTGCCATTTCCTTAACCTGCCGGTCGGATTGGGGCTGATTCTGCAAACTGGGTGAACGGGAAGGCGGAGGACCAATGACAACAGCGCCATCGTTAACCAGTTGATTGATTTTACTTAGCAACTCCGGACGCATGGTCTCCAGTTTTGGTAAAACCATAATCCGGTATTGGGTTCCGTGGGGAAGCGTAATCAGACCATCTTTCACAGTCATGTATTTTTCAATCACCTCGGCATTCATATAATCGAACTGGTAACCTATGGGGAGGGGAGGATCGGTTATCCCCGTCATTTTTGGAGCATCTTCTCCAATAAAATACGCCGCATCGGCCACATTCAATCCCTGCTGAAGCATGTAGTTGGTTCGTTTCAGGTATTGGGCATAAACGTCCATCTGCGAAAACCATGTATTCTTCCGGTTGTATGCGGTTCCCAACCAGGTATTCAATGCCAGGTTCATATCTTCATCAGGCTGTGAAACGTATACATGCAGGAGGGTGTTGTTAATACCTTCGGCAAAAAAACGGTCGCCGCGTTGTTTGATAATGCCCGGATATTGTGCAAATGGATTTCCTACAGCCGTGTTGGTTTCGGATGATATTTTATTTTTCCCATAAATATGTCCGCAAGATGTGGCTGCCCGGTTTTCGATGTTCCCCAAATCACCCTTGCTCCAAAACTCGCCGCCAATTTCGTCTGACTGACCTCCGTACATCAAAAACTCGCTCGGGAAGCCCCAGTGCCCATAATTTTCCAGCCAGGTATGCAAACCGTGCTTATGGCTAACTTCTCTCATTCCTCCCACGTAATCGTAGGCCACTTTATTCGCTACCAAACGGCGCATGTCCCAAAGAAAGCGATCGGAATTCAATACGCTGTTTACAACTTTCCCCTGGTAAACCGGAAGGTAAGGAAGCGGGTTATAGCCATACACTTGTTGAAATTCTTCTAAAAAGCCATCTGTGAAATTTTGTCCTCCTGTTTCATAACTATCCTGAACCACCACTTTAAATGTTTTTCTGTCGGCTTCAGGAATGCGTTTCAAAAATTCGCCCATATGGCTGTAAAAATGCTTCTCCATATGTGCACGACTCATTTTGTCTACCTCGTATCCTGTAGCTTCAGGAGGCGCCGGAGCATTTGTGGTGCCGGTTGGCGTCATACCAGTTCGAAGGATTATCCATTCTCCTTCCGGAACGTTCCAGGTAAGGGTTCCATCGGCCGACATGTTTTGTGAAAGATCAATCACACCCGTAGCGTCAATCACCAGAGATTGATCATTGGGTTCAGGTTCTAAAGGCCATTGGTATTCATTCCACAACGGCATGGGTGTCTGGAACATTTTTGCCAGGGTTTTTTCAGCATATCGTTCAATGCGGGGCGATGCGGAAAGTACTACCTCTGCCAGTCCGCAATTAGGTTTGGTATTTTTAATTGCCAGTCGGAAATGACCAGCCGTTGTAGCTGGAAATGACACCACAACAGGAGCATAAGGTTCAAATCCAACACTGAGCGACGGATTGAAGCGATCAATCTGAAACTCAGAAATGGTGCGGAATGTGCCATCTGTTTCCTGCGCCTGGAGTACTGCATTCAAATGAATGGGATTCTCCGTTGAACGAACAGAAAGGCTTCTTGCTGTAAATGGCGAATTTGCTTTCATATCAATCACAAAATCGTTTCCAACCGGGAATTTGATTCCCGTTTTATTATCCCCGTCTGTAATGTTACTTAGGCCTGCCACCTGCGGCACAGAAGTAATTCTTCCATTTTGGGTATTTAAAACAAGCTGGTCATTTTTAGGTGCGGGGTAAGCAATAACCTTCACGTCTTGAAAAATATCAATAGGTTTTTCCAGTTTTCGTGATATTTTTTGCGGTCCTTTCAATCTTAACTCGGAACTGGTAAGGTAGCGCATAGCATTTCCGGCTGTTACCCACGGTCCCCCTGACTGGCTCCAGCCAGGGGAATTGAAAATGCCGATTTCGATGTTTAAATCGCCGGCTGTTTTAAGTGCCGCATGAACAATTTCCCACCATTCTCCGCTGAACATTTTGACGTTTCCAAAAGGAATATTTTCATTCCAGATATTTCCGATGAAGGCCCGGTTGATTCCGGCCTTTTTCATCGCGTATAGGTCATTGATCACACCTTGCTTAGAGATGTTGCCAGATATCCAGTACCAGTAAACGCCGGTTTGAATGGAATCCGGCGGGTTAGTAAAGCCCTGCTCCAACTCCAGGTTAGAGGTTTTGGTATTGTTTACCGAGCAGGATGTGATAAATAAGGTAAGGGACAGACATAATATCGGGTTGAATATACTTTTCATTTGCAGGTTTGTTTTTTAATGATCTATTCGCTCCGGCAATGCTATTTTCTCAATTTATTTTATCATTCACAATCCGGGCTCTAATGTTTAAAAAAAATCTGGTCTTTGGTAAATGTACAAAACAGATAGATTGCTTAGCCGGGAATTTGATTGTATTGACAATGTAGGCGCAGATAAACTCGGGGATATGCTTACATCTCTTAAGCTGGTCATTTTGTTACTTAAACTTCAGGAGGCTGTGCACAAACACAGCCTCCTGAAGTTTTTTTGCAGTAAAAATGAAAATCAAAAATGGTGAAATTTTTTAAGCCGTTTCCCTGGCTTTACCTCTCACTATTTAATTTACTGATAATCAGTCCACTTTTGTTGCCCGACCTGGATTCGAACCAAGACAATCAGATCCAGAGACTGATGTACTACCATTATACTATCGGGCAATAGAATAATAGAACAAATTTGAGCCGGCAAAAGTACAACTTTTCATTTATTTGCAAGGCATTTTTTAAGCAAAATGAAGCCGGATTAAAATCGCAGTACGGCAGGCAAGTTATAATTTTCTATATTGTACGATAAATACTGTTTAATCTCTACTATATGAAGGAGGGGCAAAACGATTCCACCAGCATACTTGTTATAGGTAGTTCAAATACCGATATGGTGATTAAATCAAATCGTATTCCCCTGCCCGGTGAAACCATCCTGGGGTATGATTTTTTTATGAACCCTGGTGGTAAAGGCGCCAACCAGGCAGTAGCTGTTGCAAGGTTAGGCGGCAAAATTGACTTTATTGCCAGGGTGGGCAGCGATATTTTTGGAGAGCAAACACTTGCGCATCTCAAACGGGAAGGGATACACACCCGCACTATAATTACCGATCCTGTTCATGCTTCCGGTGTAGCGCTTATAACTGTAGATGAAGCAGGTGAAAACTCCATCGTGGTAGCTTCAGGAGCGAATGCATTCCTGTCGCCCTCCGATGTTATACATCACAAAAATAAAATTACTGAAGCAGGCATCATTCTCCTGCAGCTTGAAATTCCCCTGGAAACTGTTCTTGAAGCCATAAAACTTGCAAGAGCGCATCATAAAAAAGTTATTCTTAACCCTGCACCTGCATGTTCGCTTCCGGAAGAAATTTTCAAAGAGCTTTTTTTAGTAACGCCCAACAGGCTGGAAGCGGAAATGCTTACAGGAATAAAAATTGAATCTTTAAGCGATTGTGAGCATGCTGCTCAGATCTTTAAAGCGAAAGGTGTGCACAACAGCATTATTACATTGGGTGATAGGGGTGCTTATGTGAACAGTAAAACATTTACCGGGCATGTACCATCCGTTAAAGTTCAGGCGGCCGACTCTACGGCGGCAGGCGATGTTTTTACCGCCGCAGTAGCAGTAGCCCTGGCCGAAGATCAGTCTATGGAAGAAGCCGTACAATTTGCCACTAAGGCAGCAGCCATTGCCGTTAGCAGGCAGGGTGCGCAGGCATCGGCGCCTTACAGGTGGGAGATGGGGGAGGGGGGCAGTGATGAGTGGTAAGTAGTAAGTAGTAATTGTTTTTATCGTTTGCCGAGGTGAGAAGTGAGAAGTGAGAAGTGAGAAGTGAGAAGTGAGAAATGAGAAGTGAATAGGTCAATGAGTGATCTGTTCATCGTTATCAGCTTTCGCTGATCACTCAAAGTTGACAGCCCATAGCTGTGAATGGTGAAAGTGCCGCTGATCGCTCAAAGCTGGTTTTGCTTTTTGCAAATGCTCAACATCCTTCCCCCGTAAATTTGTACCTTAGAAAGATCGTTTCTGCTCCCTCAATACTTCTGCTATGCAAGCAAAAATAATTTCTGCAATATCAATATGTTTGATGTGCTGCTTTACCGGCGTTGCACAAAAAGCAGGTACCGGTACGCTGATGGTGCTGAACAAAGCAGACAATAGTATGGTGTTTATTGATGAAGCTACATTCAAAATAGTGGCCACGATACCCACCGGCGAAGGTCCCCATGAAATGACCGTATCTTCGGATGGTAAGCTGGCCTTTGTTGCCAACTATGGTGCACGGGAGCACGGACATAGTCTTTGCATTATTGATATAGCTTCCCATAAAGAAATCCGGCGGGTTGAACTTGGCCCTTTGCTGCGCCCTCACGGCATTGAAGCAAAAGATGGTAAAGTATATTTTATTTCAGAGCTTACCCGAACGGTGGGCCGTTATGATTTTGCTGCTGATAAAATTGACTGGCTCACAGGCACCGGGCAGGATGGCGGGCATATGCTGGTACTTACGCCTGATGGTAAGCGGATATATACGGCAAACAGGGTATCCAATACCGTTACTTCCATTGATATTGGCACAGCCTCATCGCCGGGCAAAATGATGCAGATCGCAACAGGCAGCAAACCCGAGGGAATTGATGTTTCGCCCGATGGCAAAGAAGTGTGGGTGGGCAATACGGGTGATGGAACCATTGACATCATAGATGTGGTGTCCAATGCCATAAAGCAAAGTTTCGCGGTTGGAAAAGTGCCTATCCGCGTTAAGTTTACACCCGATGGCAAAAGAGTGTTGGTGTCTGACAATGGCGCCGGAGAGCTGATCATCATAGACGCCGCTGCACGCAAAGTGATCAAACGCGTTAAGGCAGAGGGTGCGCCAGTGGGGATATTAATAGTTCCGGATGGAAAAAGAGCTTTTGTTGCACGCAGCGGAACGGGTATGGTAAGTGTGTTTGACCTGGATACGTTAAAATTTACAAATGATATTAAAACCGGTAACGGGCCGGATGGCATGGGATGGGTGAAGTAGCTGGAGGTTTTTATCCCATGTCAAAAATTATATCCCATAGTAAAGAAAGCTTTGCTTCCGTATGGTGAACGTGTTTCCTGGAGTACATCATATTGAAGCATAAGCAGCAAAGCGCCGTTTCCACCGGTAGGGATAGCAGCACCTCCGCCTATTAATAAAGAAGGAACAAACTGTCCTTTTAATTTTTCAGTAGGGTTATTACCGGAATATTTTATGGAACCCCAGCTATAGTTCAGTTCGGGCTGTGCCTGTATCAATATATAAGGAATAGGGTATACTCTTCCAAAGATATTTAAGCCGGTATATCCGAAACTGGTTTTTGCTTCCAGTCCGCCACTATAATATGTTTTATAGCTGTAGTAGTTAAAATTAACGCCTGCCCCTGCCGCAAAATGCGTGTTAAACCTATAGCCTGCCTGGGGTGAAACAATTATTGAAGAAGTATTGCTGCCAAGCCCCAGCCCAAAATTTCCTCCAAAAAATAATTTCGATTTATCGAAGCCTTTGGGTGATGTATCTTCGGGTTCATCCTGCGCATATATGGTTTGTGTTAACGCTGTTGTAATTGTAAGTAATAAGAGCATTATTTTTTTCATCAGTCAAAAATTTTACCCGCGTTTAAAATATTATTGGGATCAAATACTTTTTTTATGCCCCGCATAAGTTGTAACTGTGTTTCATTCATTACAATATCCATGTACCCTTTCTGCACCAATCCAATACCGTGCTCGCCACTAATGGTGCCTCCTAAACTTTTTACCAGATCAAACAATGCACGTAAACTTTCAACCATAGCAGGATCATTCATACTGTTTGCGGTACCCTCTTTTTTAATGCGGATATGCAGGTTACCATCGCCCGCATGTCCGTAACACACAGCATGGAAGTTGTGCTTTTTGCCTAATGTTTTTACGCCTCTTATAAGAGCGGGCAAAGCAGCACGCGGCACTACCGTATCTTCTTCAATAGTGTAACCGTTTATTTTTACTGCTTCCGCCACCCGCCTGCGAAGCTTCCATAAGGTGGCTTTTTGCTGTTCGTCATCTGCAAAATAAATCTCTCCGCAATCATAACTTGTTAAAAGTTCACTAATTGCTTCCATTTCTGCCATCAGCGTTTCGATGTGATTACCGTCTACTTCAATAATAAGGTGTGCTTCCGTATCTGTTGTTATGGGTATCGCCGAACCATCCGTCATACTGCTTGCAATCAGCAAGGCATCTATTTCAACCAGTTCCAGCGCGCTGGGCGTAAAGCCTGCCCTGAATATAGCGCTTACGGCCTCGCCTGCTTTTTCGAGCGAGCGAAAAGGTGCCAGCATCAGCAAATCATATTTTGGAAGGGGGATCAGCTTTAATACAATCTTAGTAACAATAGCGAGCGTTCCTTCGCTGCCAATGATCAACTGGGTAAGATTATAGCCCGTTACATTTTTTAGCACATTGGCTCCCGTCCATATAATATCGCCATTGGGTAATACTATCTCGAGATTGAGCACATAGTCTTTTACCACTCCATATTTCACCGCTTTGGGTCCGCCACTGTTTTCAGCTATATTTCCCCCTATAAAGCAGGAGCCGCGGCTGCTGGGGTCCGGAGGGTAAAACAATCCTTTAGCCTTAACCGCATCCTGCAATACTTCGGTTATTACCCCGGGCTCAGTAATAACCTGCAGATTGCTTTCATCAATCTGCAGAATCTTGTTCATTCTTTCGGTAGAGATCAATACGCCCCCGAGCTGGGGCAGCGCACCGCCGCTTAAACCTGTTCCCGCTCCTCTCGGCGTAACGGGGATCAAAGCTTTATTGCATATTTTTAAAATTTCACTTATTTCCGAAGAACTGTGCGGTAATAATATTATTTCAGGAAGAAACGATAATTCTTCTGTTTCATCGTGACCGTAGTGGATTCTTGATTGTTCATCAAACAATACACAATCATTACCAACAATGGTTGTAAACAAGTTGATATGTTGTTGTGTAATACGGGTGTTTTCTGCAGAAATTCCCATCAATGCTATATTTCCTGTAAAAATCGGAAATCGCTTTCATTTTTCTGTTAAAAAACAGCAAGGCTTTTTTCTATAATGCCGGCACATTCTTTTATTTGTTCGGCGGTGATCACTAAAGGTGGAGCAAATCTTATTTTATCTCCGTGAGTGGGTTTAGCCAGCAAACCATTTTCTTTTAGCTCCATGCAAAGTCTCCATGCTGCGTGGGTATCGGTGTGCTGAATAACAATAGCATTTAATAAGCCTTTGCCGCGAATGGTATGAATATAAGGTGAATTTATTTTTTTCAATGCTGTACGCAATAAAACACCCATGTGTTCAGCGTTCTCAGCCATTTTTTCTTCTTTTAAAACCGACAGTGCTTCTATGGCTACCTTGCAGGCAAGTGGATTTCCCCCATAGGTGGAGCCATGTTCACCAGCTTGTATGGTAAGCATTATCTCATCGTTGGCTAATACCGCGCTTACAGGCAATGCGCCGCCGCTTAATGCTTTTCCCAATAATAATATATCCGGGGTAACGCCTTCATGATCGCAACACAATAATTTGCCGGTGCGGCATAACCCGGTTTGAATTTCGTCGGCAATGAATAATACGTTGTTCTGTTCGCAGAGTTCTTTGGCCTTTTTAAGGTAGCCTTCATCCGGAACTTCAACACCAGCCTCGCCCTGTATGGGTTCAACCAAAAAGCCTGCAACATTTTTATCCTGCAAAGCAGCCGCAAGTGCTGCGGTATTATTATAAGGAATAATTTCAAAGCCGGGTGTAAATGGACCAAATTGCTTTGTGGATGAGGGATCGGTGCTAAAAGATATAACAGAAATCGTTCGCCCATGAAAATTATGAGCGCAAACAATGATCTTCGCTTTGTTATCGGGTATACCTTTTACCTTATATCCCCATCGCCTGCAAAGTTTGAGCGCTGTTTCCACGGCTTCCACACCCGTATTCATGGGTAATACTTTATCGTAACCGAAATATGCTGTAATGAATGCTTCAAATTCCCCGAGTACATTGTTGTGAAATGCCCTGGAAGTGAGCGTGAGTTGCTGCGCCTGGGAAATGAGGGCATTAATGATCCGGGGATGGCAGTGTCCCTGGTTAACTGCTGAGTATCCGCTCAAAAAATCGTAATAACGCTTATCATCAACATCCCATACAAATACCCCCTTTCCTCTGTTAAGGACTACGGGAATAGGGTGATAATTATGAGCGCCATGCTTTTCTTCAAGCGTTAAATAATAAGCTGTCTTTCCGGTAAGGGGTATAGTAGCCGACATAATAATACTGCTTTAAGATTTTTAAAACAATTGAAATGAATAATTTAGAAATTTGCAACAGATGCAGGCCGCAATCAGCAACAAAATTGTTAACTGAGTAAGATAGCAGTAAAACTACTGATGATCGAGAAAGTCGAGATTACGATCGAGAAAGGATAATATGTATGCCCGGGTTATGATAGCAATGAATTGTAATGCAAGGTACAATTACAATTTGAAATATGCGCGGGAAAAATTTTATCATTGCCGGAATATATCCCAATATTGGCTGAATGGCCGGCATTGCTTATGGCATTGCCTTTTGCGTATAATTTTTATCCCATTTCAATACTGGCAAATTGTTTTTTCTGAATATACCATATACCGATGATCCGCTTCCCGACAGGGATGCATATAAAGCACCATTGGCATAAAGATTTTTTTTTACATTTTCTATTTCAGGATATTGACTGAATACAGGCAGTTCAAAATCATTCACCAACTCCTCTTTCCATGTTTCAACAGGCTGCTGAACAATGGTTTTAATGCGTTTTTGGGGATGGGCTGCCGTGGTTTGAGAGAATGCCCAGGCGGTATTGATATGGATTGCCGGATATACGATCAAAAATGAATAAGTGGAAAGGTCAAGTGCCAAAGGTTCCATTTCTTCCCCCCGGCCGGTTGCATAACAGGGGGCGTTGAATATAAAAAAAGGGCAGTCGCTCCCCAATTTCAATGCATATGCGGTAAGTTGCCCTGCAGACAGGTTAAGATTGAATTTTTTATTAATCAACAGTAAAGTAAACGCCCCGTTAGAAGACCCGCCGCCCAGTCCAGCACCTGCAGGAATTGTTTTGTGCAGGTGCATATTAATAGCAGGAATTGCGGGAAAATCTTTTTTTAACAGGTGGTATGCTTTCAAACATATATTGTCTGCCTCTTTTACAGGTATGGATAGGCCCGACTGTGTAAAATGTACGAAAGGAGAAAGAACATTATTGTCAAAAGCTGGTATTATTTCCACCGCATCACACCAGTTCAGCGGATAAAAAGCGGTTTCTATATTATGATAGGTGTCCGCCCTTTTGGAAACGATGTTAAGTCCTAAATTAATTTTGCAATTGGGAAAAAGAACCACGGCAGATTATAGTTTGAAAGGATATGGCTAACTAATATTTCTTTTTCCTGCGATTGATTTCGTCGCGGATGGCAATTGCTCTGAGGTAGTCTTCCTGTTCAAGCACTTCACCCAGTAACTGGTTAAGTTCTTCTAATGACATGCCTTTCAGGTCATCCTTTGAACCGGTTTCTCTCACCAATTGTTGCTCTTCTTCCGGCTTTTTCTTTTTGCCTGAATCTTCCATTAGTATACCCGCGCTTTCCAGAATATGTTCATACGTATAAATAGGGCATCCAAAACGAACCGCCAATGCCAAAGCATCGGAAGTGCGGGAATCTATTTCAACTGTATCGTGCTCATTGCTGCATACAAGTTTCGAATAAAATATACCTTCCTGCAGATCGCTGATGATAATTTCATGAAGTTCCACATTAAATGCCATCATAAAGTTTTTCATCAGGTCGTGCGTTAGCGGCCTGCTCGGCTGCATTCTTTCCAAGGCTACGGCAATGGCCTGGGCTTCAAACCCGCCGATTACAATGGGCAGGCGCCTCAACCCGTTTGTTTCGCCCAGTACAACGGCATAAGAATGTGTTTGAGTAATACTGTGCGAAAGTGCTACTATTTCCAGTTCTATTTTCTTCATAATCTGTTGCGAATGTACAGGAATTTTGTAAAACGCATAATCCCGTCAGGCATAAAATAAAAAGCCGCCCCGTTTTAAATTGGGGCGGTTTGGTGTGAAGGAACCTGTTTTCTCATGTTAGGCCTTTAACTTTTTAACTTCTTCTATTATTTTAGGCAATACTTCAAAAGCATCACCAACAATTCCATAATCGGCAGCCTTAAAAAAGGGCGCTTCGGGGTCTTTATTAATAACAACAATTGTTTTACTTCTGTTCACGCCTGCCAAATGTTGTATGGCGCCCGAAATACCAATAGCAATATATAAATTGGGCGCTATGGCCAATCCTGTTTGTCCTACATGCTCGTGATGCGGACGCCAGTGTGCATCCGCAACCGGGCGGCTGCATGCGGTAGCGGCGCCCAGCAGTTTAGCCAGTTCCTCAATCATACCCCAGTTTTCCGGTCCTTTTAACCCCCGTCCTCCGCTTACTACAACTTCCGCTTCACTCAAAACCACTTCTCCTTTCACCTTATTGGTTGATATAATCTTTACTTTGGTTGCATCTATAGTTGCCTTAAACGGAATAATTTCTGCTGTTGCATCACCCAAAACTGTTGCGGGAAATGAATTGGCATTTAGCGTAATGATCTTGATCTCAGTATTCAGGGCTATATTGGCAAAAGCCTTTCCTGAAAACACCGATTTTTTTACAACGAATCCGTTAGCAAGTTCAGGAAGCGCTACAGCACCTGTTACCAGAGCTGCTTTTAAATGGGCCGATAAAGGCGGGGCAATTGTTTTGCCATCTGCGTTATTGGAGAATACGATTATTTTGGCGCCTGTTGCCTGCACTGCCTGTGCTATTACATTTGTAAATACCTGTGCATCCGGGTGATCCAGTGCGGGGTCGGAGACATGATGTATTTTTTCTACCCCGTATTGACCCAGTGCCGGCAGATCATCTTGCAGGGAACCCAATACAATGCCTTCCGCATGCATGCCCAACTGTTTGGCAAGTGTTGAACCGTAGCACAAAGCTTCCACCGATGCCTTTTTAATATACCCTTCCGACTGATCTATAAATATGAGTACTGACATACGTAAACTTGAGATTTTAAATTTGAAATTTAGTAGGGCTGGAGTGTTTAAATCACCTTCGCTTCTTCATGCAGCAATCTTACCAGTTCACCCGGATTATCCGCGGGTATGAGCTTTACGCCCGCTTTTGCGGGAGGCAACTCAAAATTTACAATGCTGGTTAGGCTATCTGCCGCTACTGGTTCCATTACTTTCAGCGGTTTGGTTCTGGCAGCCATAATACCCCGCATATTCGGTATCCTCGCTTCCGCCATCCCCTTTTGGCAGCTTACTACCACAGGGGTACTTACTTCACATACTTCCTCTCCACCCTCAATTTCGCGGGTAATGGTTGCCGTAGTTCCATTTAATTCAAAATGGGTTGCCAGGGCAACATAGGGGAAACTCAGCAATTCTGCTACCATACCACCAACAGAAGACCCGTTATAATCAATGGTTTCCTTGCCCGTAAACACAAGGTCGTAACCGCCCTGCCTGGCTATTTCGGCTATTTGTGAGGCAATATAAAAGCTATCCTGGCTATCGGCGTTTACGCGAATGGCTTCATCGCCGCCTAACGCCAGGGCTTTGCGAATAACAGGTTCCGTATCTGCGCCTGCCACGGTTACAAGGTGCAGCACAACCGCGCTGTCTTTTTCTTTGAGTTCAATGGCTCTCACCAAAGCATACCACTCGTCATACGGATTAATGATCCATTGTACGCCTGCAGTAGCAAATTGGGTATTGTTATCGGTGAAAGCAATTTTTGATGTAGTATCGGGAGATTTGCTGATACAAACTAGTATTTTCATCTGTTGTTGATTTTTATTTTAGCCAGATAACCACTTCAGAAATCTGAATAATATAAGAAACAACCCATTGGGAGTTGTATAATACTTCCATAAAGTTGTTTATGCAACCATTTTTATGATGCAAATATAACAAGTGATTTAGGATTCCGGAAAAATTTTAGAAATTGTTTTTGCCCGGCAAAGCGCTTCGAATTATAAAAAGGTTATGCTAAGCGGACCTGGAGAAGTTAATTCGCTATAATTTTATCAGTTTATGTACTGTTTCTTTTTTACTATACTGCACTTTTAGCATATATATACCTTGCTGAAGATCTGAGATATTCAATTCCTGGTTCCCATTTACATTTTGCCATTGTTTGAATATTTGCCCTGTTGTACTATAAATGGTTACCTTTTCCGCTTTTAGTATTCCTCTTAACGTTATGAAATTATTGGCTGGATTAGGAGCTATCGTTAATACACCCTTTGTATTTATTCTTGCACTCACAACATCACTGTATGTAAACAACCCGTCTAAATCTACCTGTTTAATCCGGTAAAAATTGATACCATTTGCAGGAGAATAATCTGTTGCATCATAATTGTGTTTAGCAGGTGTATTTGCAGACACCCGGGTTCCGATTTGTTCAAAGTTTTTTCCATCGGAACTTCTTTCAATTTCAAAATGAGACGTATTTTGTTCGTTTTCAGTAGCCCATCGCAAACAAATATTGTCTGAACAATTCACAGCAGTAAAATCCAGCCAGTTAAGCGGCAGTATAATGTTGCTGCTTACATCAAGCTGATTGCTGTAAAGGGTCAATTGATCAGCCAGATCATTGGTAACTTCTACCCAGTATTTTCCTCCTTCCGCTACTGCAAAAGTAGAGTCTCCTGTAAGCGTTTCCAGTAAAACACTGTCTTTATAAATGTAGTAGGTATTATTTGCAAGATTTCCTCCCGCCGTAAGCGACAACTCGGTATTTCTATAATTAAGCGTAAGCGTTTTTTGATTAGGATAGGTGTAATTTGCAAATAAAGATATATTATTTTTTTTCCCTACACATTCCATCCCTTCAAACGTAAATTGGTTATTGCTTAACTGTAAAACCTGCAAATCAGGCAAGCTGCACAACCCGACAGGAATACTGCCCGAAAGGCGATTATTCGTAAGGTTTAAATGTACAAGCCTGGTCAGGTATTTAAATGAAGAAGGTATGATCCCGGTGAGTTGATTGCTGTCGAGTTCTAATGATTGCAATCCAGACATATTACCTAAAGAATAAGAAATTTGCCCTGTCAATGCATTGTTGCTGAGATTAACATGAGCTAAAGTGCTATTATTGCTCAGGTCTGCAGGAATGCTTCCGGTAAGATTATTTGAGCTTAGATCAAATAAATAACATATAACAGGCGCCAGTCCGGATGGTATTTCACCGGTTAATTGATTATTGTTTAATCTAAGTTCCCTGAGATTTCGGATTCTCCCTAATCTTTCAGGGATGCTGCCACTGAGTTGGTTATAACTAAAGTCTAATCTTCTGATCCTGGTATCGCCAAGCCCCGCAGAAATTTCACCTGTTAACTGGTTGTGATCTAACATCAGCTCTGTAAGGTTGGTAAGTCGGCGTAGTGATTCTGGTATTGTTCCGGTTAATTTATTATGGCTTAAATGGAGTTCCAGGAGGGGTTTAACATTACCCAGCGCATCAGGAATATGATCGTTTATCTTATTGTTACTCAGATGAAGGTAATTAAGTACGGGCAAATCGCCTAAGGTGGCCGGAATAGTTCCACTTATATTATTATTGCTTAAAAAGATGCCGGTGAGCGCTGTAAGGTTTCCTAAGGAAGCAGGGAGAGTCCCTTCTAAATGATTATTAACCAGGCTTATTCCAATAACCCGCTTATCACTTACCGAAATACCAAACCATTCACTTACCTCTTTATTAAGCCAGTTAGTGTTATTTTTCCAGCCAGCTCCATTGGTGCTATAATATAAATCAACTAAGGCTAGACTATCCCCGGCATTTATCTGAGCGGAAACTGAACAATTTAAAAGGAATAAGCAGGAAATAAGGGATCTAAGTATTTTCACAGCAATTCAGGGATTGGTCAGATTATTAAATAAATCACCTACAAAGCAAAAAACATGCAAATTATTGAGCAGAACATCGGATCAGCGTTCACTTAGATGAAAAATCAGGATATTTGTTGAAACGATTTACAGGATGATTTTAAGTTGAAAGGTCATAAACCATTGTGAATCTGTGTTAAGGATAGATTTTGTTTATTGTTCAAATTGTCCAAAAATTTTAAAATTTTAAAAATTTGGAACGTATTGATTCATTATTGCTATTGTTAGAAAAATCGGCTGATGATAGTTTTTTAAAGCATGCGCTTGCTTTGGAATACATTAAAAAAGAAAATGATACCGACGCAAGAAGGCTGTTGGAGAGTGTTTTAGAGCATGACCCTGATTATGAAGGCTCCTACTATCATTTGGCTAAGTTGTTAGAGCGTACCGGAGATATCGAAGCCGCCGGAAATTGGTATGAAAGAGGCATGGCCGCGACACTAAAGTCGGGGAATCAAAGAGCGTTTAAGGAATTACAGGCCGCTTATGAAGAACTGAATTACGAATAACCTGCATTTTCGCCAGGAGGTTTAAAGGAAATTATGGATGATTTATTGCAATTATTTAAAAAGAATGCTGAAAAAGAAAACCTTTTTCACCCTCACGGTTTCCTGTTGCTTGCAGTAAGCGGGGGTGTGGATTCTGTGGTTTTATGTGAACTGTGCTACCTGGCAAAGCTAAGGTTTATTATAGCCCATTGTAATTTTCAGCTGAGAGGAGAGGAAAGTGAGCGGGATGAGCATTTTGTGAAAGGATTGGCTGAGCAATATGAGAAGGAAATATTTCTAAAGCGATTTAATACAGAAGCATATGCTTTACAAAATAGAACTTCTATACAGGTAGCGGCGAGGGAATTGAGGTATGAATGGTTTTATGAACTTGCAGCGGAACTGGAGATCCGGGAACGAACATCGGTGCATATCGTTACAGCCCATCATGCCGATGATAATATAGAAACAGTGCTGATGAATTTTTTTAAGGGAACAGGCATAGCAGGCATTAGTGGTATGCTGCCGCAGGCGGGTAAAATTGTAAGACCCCTGTTGTTTGCCGGGAAACAGGATTTGATCGCTTTTGCAAAGCAAAGGCAGGTGAGTTTTGTAAAAGATTCGAGCAATGATTTGGATAAATATTCCCGGAATTATTTACGGCACAGGGTACTTCCGGTTATTCAGGAAATATATCCGTCTGCCCGGGAAAATATAATTGCCAATATTGACCGTTTCCGGGAAATCGAACTACTGTATGTTCAGTCCATTACAGCACACAAAAAAAAATTGCTGGAAGAAAGGGGCAGTGAAGTATTTATACCTGTGCTTAAGCTTTCTAAAGTAATCCCTCTGAAAACGGTGTTTTTTGAGATCATAAAGGTATATGGGTTTACCCCAAAGCAAACCAACGATGCGATTGCGCTTTTACGTGCTGCAACGGGAAAATTTATCCTGTCGCCAACCCATAGGATACTCCGGAACCGGAACTGGCTGGTCATTTCCCCCTTGCCGTTAACAGATACGCAAGTGATATTGATCCGGGAAGGTGAAACAGAAGTAGCTTTTGAAGGCGGACATTTAAAAATAACAACCCGGGAGGTGAGGGGAGAAAAACCGGAATTGGCTGCTTCCCCTGCTATAGCGTATTTAGATTTAAAACGGATCGAATTTCCACTAATGTTGCGTAAATGGAAAACGGGCGATTATTTTTATCCGCTTGGAATGCAAAAGAAAAAGAAATTGTCGAGATTTTTTATTGATCAGAAATTGTCGCTGACTGAAAAGGAAAATGTCTGGGTTATTGAGATGGATAAAAAAATTTTGTGGGTAGTGAATGAAAGGATTGACGACCGGTTTAAGGTATTACCGTCAACGGGAACAATGCTTAAAATAGCATTAAAATCTGCCCAGATATAATTTTATTGATTCCAGAAACCCGGACAATAAATTCTTCCCCGAAAAAAGATATGCTGTTGCTATCAGAAATACAATGCCATACACAGCTCCCCATATATGCGCGGAGTGATTAATATTACCTCCGCCCTTTTTGTCTAAATAAGAAGAAAGCACCAGGTAGAGAAAGCCAAAAATAAAGCCTGGTATCATGAACTCTCTTGGTAAAAAAATAAGCCCGATTCCCTGTAGCGGGTTAAGAAAAATAAACGCGAATATAACAGCGGAAACGGCGCCGGAAGCGCCGAGACTTCGGTAATGATAATTGGTTTTGTTTTTAAAGTAAGTGGGCAGCAAACAAACTACAAGGGAGGTGATGTACATCAACAGGTAATACCACCGGCCGGCAGGTCCAAATACCGTCATGAAGAGTATTTCCACATATTCCCCGAATATCCAGAAGGAATACATGTTAAAAGCGAGGTGCGGTACATTGGCGTGTATAAAGCCACAGGTAATAAAGCGGTAATACTGTTTTCTTTCCGTTACCGCCGGCGGATAAAAAATAAGGTCGTCAATTAATCGCTGGTTCTTAAAAGCAATAATTGAAATGATGCATGTAGTGATCAGGATAATAAGTGTTACCGACATGAGGAGGCTTTTGTTGAAGATAATGGAAACCCTATAAAGCGTAATTATCTTTTTTAGGATTATGCATGGTGATATTTTTCATTTTTAATAATAGTGCAGGCGCGATACAACTGCTCGGTCAGCATCAGCCGCATCAATTGATGCGGGAATGTAAGCGGGGAAAAAGACCATATAAAATTGGCCCGCCTCAGTACCGTTTCCTCCAGCCCGTATGATCCACCAATTAAAAACACAAGTTGTTTTATACTTTCGTTGGCCCTTGCCTGCAGCCATGAGGCCAGCTTTACCGAGCTGAGCATGGTACCCTTTTCATCCAATGCCACCAGAAAGTCGTCTTTCTTTATGCTTTCCAGTACAAAAGCCGCCTCTTTTACTTTTACTATTTTTTCCGGTAAGGCTGTTTTTTTTTTAATGGGTGTAATGATCTTCCATTCCGCAGGGTAGTAATAGCCAATGCGTTTAGTAAAATCCTGGATACTATTTTTTAATAAAGGATCATCTTCATGTCCAACACTACACAATATTATTTTCATTTTGATGAGCGGATAGGGAGGTTTACAAAAAGATAGAAGCGTTAGGTGATATCCTGTTGGTAACAACAATATGGGTTCATTTAAAACAGTACTTCTTTCAGCGTTAAAAAAATAAGCTTAATATCATAAAGGAAAGACTGCTTCTCAATATATTCCAGGTTATACTTTAATTTATGAGGCATAATAACTTCAATATACATTTTATCAGGGTCATCGGCTTTTGCCAGCAAGTCATTTTCATTGCGGTATTTTATAGACGCCATGTCTGTAATACCTGGTTTAACAGACAGCACTTTTAATTGTTCATTCGAATATAAATTAACATATTTTCGAACTTCCGGTCTGGGGCCTACTATGCTCATGTCTCCTTTAAAAACATTGATAAGTTGGGGGAGCTCATCCAACTTGTATTTACGAATGTAGTAGCCCGACCGGGTTACCCTCGGATCTCTGCCTCCTACCGTTATCAGCCCTTTCTGATCAGAGCCCAGACGCATAGATCTGAACTTGTTGATTTTAAAATCCCTGCCATTCTTCCCCACTCTCGTTTGTTTGTAAAATACAGGACCTCTTGAATCTAACCCGATCCAGATAGCTACAAACAAAAATACGGGGCTTAAAAAAATAAGTCCTATACCACTTAATATGAGATCAAATAACCGCTTCAAAATACTATCTCATTACAGTTTTATAAGCATCTTTAACTGCTTTAACGATATAAGATAGTTCCTCTTCTGTTAATTGCGGATAAATCGGTAAAGATATTTCACACTTAAAGTTATCATATGCCTTAGGGTAGTCTTTTATGTTAAATCCTTTTTCCTTAAAAAAAGTGAGCATAGGCATTGGAATAAAATGAACGTTTACTGCCACTCCGGTCTTTGAAATTTCATCAATAATCTGATCGCGCTGCTGTTCCGAAATATTTTTAATGCGTAAGGCATAAATATGGTAAGAACTCTCTTTTCCTTTTACAACTGCCGGAGGCATTACAGCCCAGCTTTCCGAACTAAAAGCATCATTGTAAGCAGTAAAAACCCGTTTTCGCTCTTTTAACATTTCAGGATAAACACGCATTTGCGCCAGGCCAATTGCAGCATTTACATCTGCCATATTAATTTTCATTCCCAATCCTGTAATATCATAACGCCATCCGCCCGCCTTACTTTTTGAGAAAGCGTCTTTTGTCTGGCAATTTAAACTCATTTGTCTTAGCCTGGTGTATAGCGCTTTATTGTCAAAAGGTTCCGGTAAATTCAAACAGATAGCTCCGCCTTCTGCTGTGGTAACATTTTTTACCGCGTGCAAAGAAAAAACCGCTACATCTGTTTCACTTCCGGTTTTAATTCCGTTGGCATATGTAGCGCCCAATGAGTGAGCTGCATCATTGAGTACCAGAATACGTCCTAATTGCCGCTGCACATCCGACGCAGGCGTAAACATACTTTTAATACCCGGCTCATTAACAAGTTGCATGATCTCATCATAATCACATGGAAAGCCTGCAATATCAACCGGCAGGATAGCCTTTGTTTTGGATGAAATTACTTTGCCAATATCAGCAACTGAAATATTAAAGTCTTCGGTTGTGTCAACCATTACAGGCGTGCCTCCGGCATGGTAAACTGCCAGTGCCGTAGCACTATATGTATACGCAGGAACGATAACTTCATCGCCCTCCTGAATGCCCAGCCACCTCAACATCATAATAGCTCCTGAGGTCCAGGAATTTACACATAATACTTCTTTTGCCCCACTATAATTTTTAATCTCCGCTTCCAAAGCTTTTACTTTTGGACCGGTGGTAATCCAGCCTGATTTTAATGAGTCTACAACTTCATTAATCACGTCTTCATTTATATAGGGAGGAGAAAAAGGAATTTTCATATTGTTCATGTAGCCATTTAAGCCATTTACTGAAAACAGGGATTTTAAATTCTCCGCTAAAATAATATTTTATGCCAATTATTTAATCACTGCCCAATTTAGTTCGTACAAATTCTCTAAGCTGCATATCTGACGTGCTTAGCATTAAAATACCATGCCTTCAGCAGGCAAGCTTTTTACACCTGTTTTTTGCTTTTTTTCTTTGATTCATTAAAGGTTCAACTCCGGACCATAGGCTGGTATGAAAATATTCCAGCAGACTGCTTTGAGTTCCTTGTTTGGTTTTTAAATAGTCTGTTATTCTAAAAACAGACCTCTTCCTGAACTGCTTTATTCTAAGTTTCCTTATTATCATCGCCAATGTACAAAATAAGAATATAAATGATGTCTTTATTAATAAGTCATGAGAGGGAATGCATATAACTATAAAGCTCTTTTACCTGTCTGGGTCTGTTGAACTTTTCCCTGGCGCAACGAATGCAATTTTCTCTTTTTTTTGCAATTTCATCAGGCTGGCTTATTAATGATTTAATATTCTCTTCCAGCGCTTCGTAATCTTTGGCTTCAGATACCCACCCCAGATCGTTTTCTTTCACAATTCTTTGACCTTCTCCTCCTCCTGAAAATAATATAGGTAGACCTGCAGCCATAGATTCATAAATTTTAGAAGGAACCGCACCAAATATACCCGTTACCAACGGTATTAATGTAATATCAGATTGTGATAATATTGCCGGTATATCTTCACGGGAAACGCTACCATGATAAAAAACATTGTTATCCTGGTTTACGTTTAAGTATTCTTCAATTGCTTTTTGCTCACCCCCAGCCCCATATATATGAAACTCAACCCCCAGCCTTTTAAAGTTAACATGTTTGCAAATATTCAATATACCTTGAGCAAATCCCAATAAACCCGCATAAATAATTCTTAGGGGCTGATTAACCTGGCGGTCTTGGTTTACAAGGTTGTTTTCAAACCTTTCGGGGTCTACTCCATTTCTAAACAAATAAGTTCGTTGTGCTCCATGGCTCTTTATATATTCAACAATTTCAGCGGATTGCCCCATACAAAAGACAGATTTTCTATACAAAAACTTCTCCAGTCTTTCCAAAAGTCTGTATAACAGGCTGCGCTCCGAAATGGCGCCTAACTCTTTTGCACTCAACGGCCAAAGGTCAGATATATTCATTATTAATTTGGCGCCTGTTAATTTTGATAAGATATAGCCGGTAATTCCCAATGTCAAAGGAGGGCTTTCAACGATGAGGAAATCTATTTTTTTTTTTCTCAAATCAAAGTACGAAAAAAGGGAGGTTAAGGAGAACGATAGCATGTTCAATATGCGCGAAGCCTTATTCTTTGAGTTTGAAGCATACAGCCAATATCTAACACAGTTGATGTCATCCACTTTTTCTTTAACCCGGAATTTTCCTTTGTATTCGGGAAATATTGCCCCAAACGGGTAATTGGGCATACCTGTTATAATCGTTATGTCGCATCTGTTTTTTATCAAACCAGATGTCATTTCGTATAAACGGTTTTGCGGAGCCCCCATTTCCGGGCGGTAATATTGGGTAAGTAGTATTATATTCATGCTCTTATAATAATTTTTGCATAGTGAGACAAACAGCGCCGGGACAGTGCCTGTTAATTTATAGGTGCCTGTGCTTCCTGTTTCAGCCCTTCTGATGTTATCTACAGATTGGACAATTAACAGAAATTTCATTTTAACTATTGTATATTTTCTGGTATATTTTTGCGATCAAAGTCCAGTCATGGGTTTGTATTATTTTTTCTGTTGGGATGGTATAATGCTTAAGATTCAGCATCAAATTTTCCAGTTTTTGTTTAATTTCTTTTATCGAAAACCCCTGCACCTTTTCTCCTATATTCTCTTCATAAAATCCATCTATACCCTCATTGTGAGTATACAGAACAGGCAAACCCTGCAGCATGGATTCTACATAAACCAATCCAAAGGTTTCATGTTTTGAGGGCATGGCAAAAATATCGCAACTTCTGAAAATTTGAAGCAATTGTTCTTTGTCATAAACCTTTCCATAATATTTGAATAAATCAGGGAATGCTTCTGTTTGCTGTAAAACTTTTTGCATTTCGTTGCCGTCGCCACCAACGATGTGCAATAGTACTTTAAATCTGCCCTCTTTCTGTATAAGAATAACCGCCTTTTGTAAAGCGCTGATATTTTTACCTTTTGAAAACTTTCCTATGAACAGGATATTAAAAATATTATCCGGCTCTTTTGGGGGCTCTTTTTTTCTTACGTGTTCAATCCAGTATGGATCCACGCCGTTAGGGATTATTTGAATTTTGGTTTCCAGCTCTTTTTTAATGGATTGCAGCGATGGCAAACTCAATACCCTTGACTTATAGGAAGCCGCAATTAAAACAACAATTTTTGCGTTTTCTAAAATCTTTTTTCCGAATGCTCTTTCATGGAGCAAATATTTTTGAAAAGTATTCAGGTCGGAATTTCGTACCGTTACTACATAGGGGATATTATATTTCTTTGAAAGCAGGTAAGCTACTCCACCATCGCTGTACCATGTATGTGCGTGTATGAGTTTAACCCGGGAAAAATCTACTTTTGACTCGATATCGGTAAGTATTTTTTTTACTTTGAGCCTGTAAAATATCCTGTCTACTGATTTGTTCAGAATATTAGAGTAAATGATTTCTGACCCACTTTGCAGTTCAATTTTGTTTTTACCAATGCTCCGGGCTGTTTTTACCGGTGTATATACGGTTTGTTCTATCTTCAGGTTATTCAGTTCTCCGATTAAATTCTTATAAACTGTAGAGCCGGAATAATCGTTTGCGATATGTACTATTTTTTGCTTATCCACCCCCGAGTTGTTTTTTATTTAAATTGGCTTTAAACTCAAATTCATAGTTATACTTTTTCAGCATTTTCGACTTTTCAAAATTTCTGAAAATAGCTTTTATTTCATTGTCATATGTGGCTAGCTTTACCCAGCCGTCTGCAACAAAGTTTCCCCATCCGGGCCTGTCTTCGCCGGAAGAGCCATCTACATTATCATGGAATATATTTTTGCTGCTGTCGTACACATTCTTTTTTAAAGTATAAGAAAGCCTGTTTATATCGGCAAGCGTCCAGTTGTCATTACCAAATTCATAAGCCGCTATTATATATGACACAACATGATTGCCGTGGGAAACATCCTGGATGATTTTTTGGGGAGAACTACCGGCGAAAGTGCCTTCCACATTGTCGTAGGTGCAATTCCAGATATATCCGTCCCCGCTTACTTTTAAATTTCTTTTCAGCAGGGTGT
Source organism: uncultured Sphingobacteriales bacterium (assembly GCA_937991535.1). Classification (GTDB taxonomy): domain Bacteria; phylum Bacteroidota; class Bacteroidia; order Chitinophagales; family Chitinophagaceae; genus Agriterribacter. Next base: position 54,171 of record CALKHN010000072.1, on the reverse strand, counting down.
CATATTGCCGGACCAACAGCGCAGTTTGCGATTGAATTTGTTTATCGGAAGTTACCGCATTCAGATACATGGCTAACCCCGCCCAATGTGAGCCCATGTGAGTTCTGGTTCTTAAAAAATACCTGTAATGATTTTTATAGGTTGAAAAGCTCCTTTCGTACCATTTGGTCCAGATATTTTTTTCAACAAATGCTAAAGTATTATTCCACCACAACCTGTTACTATCCGTTTTTTCCATCCAACCGTTATTCCTGGTGAGAAACAAAAACTGCATAATATAAAAAAAGGAATAGCTTTCAAATAAGGGCACTTCATTATAATACGATCGGTTTTTTGTTAATGAAATCCAGCCTTTAAAATCATCTCTGAATGTCTGGTTATTGGGTATGCCTGAAGAAGTTTCAGCCGTTTGAATCAGGTTGTCTATTATCTCCGTTTGTTGATTTATCCAATACTCCTTCCCTGTAGCCGAAATCATAACGTTCAAGGCTCCTATCGTCTTTCTCAGGTTCATGAACTGGTAGGCATCGCCACTCTTACTTTCAGCCAAAGCCTGCTCTTTTTCTGTAACTCCTTTTTTATTTGGCTGTGTATACAGGGAACCGATCGTTTTATTATCATCTGTATCACTTTCATTTTGTGACATGCAGGAGGCAGTTATTAAGAAGAGTATTCCCGCGAGCAGGCTCATCTTTAAACTGAGGTTTTTCCATATTCCTATTTTGATAAATTCCATAGTCCTGTTCTCTATTATAGCATACGAAAATAAGTCTTTATTGTCGCTGGCTGGTGAGGACACAATGGCCGTTAACTTAAGATTTTTTAGAGGATGAAACTGCAACTTCACCCATTCCGGCACGTGGAGACGCATGCCGGGGCGGCCTGCCGCGGGCAGTGCCCACATAAAGCAAAACAATGCGACGTTTGCAATACACCCTTTTTATAGCGTAACGAAATCATTTTAGCTTACTTTACGTATGTTTAACCGAGCCTCCAAACTGTTAATTAATTTCACGAATTGCTTACACAACAAAGACTTATCATATTTTGTTTCTGCAAGTTCCCGTGCTTTCTCTCCCATTTGTACTGCCACGTCCGGGTTCGCCTGCAGAAACTTTAGTTTGTCAACCAGTTCCTGTGGTTGCCCGGGATTAATATAAAATCCACAGTTGTTTTCTTCCACCATTTGTTTTGTCCAGCCGGCTGAATTTACAAAAACAGGTTTCCCCGCCGATAAGGAATCAAAAAGCTTGTTCGGCGAATTGGTGTACAGGATGGGTAAATCTTTAAAAGTAACCAGAGATACATCACATAAGTTCACGATTTCAGACGTTTCTTTCATCGGCAAAAAGCCCAGGAACCTCACATTGCTGAGCGCAGCATTTTTACATTTTTCAATTAAGTTTACTTCCGTTGAACCTTTACTCAAAAAGATAAATTCTATAGAAGGATCATTCTTCAAAAGTATAGCTGCGTCAATAATAACTTCAGCGTCATTTGCCAAACCTAATGCCCCAAAATAAATAACCTTGAAACTGTCATCTTTCAATTTTAGTTTTTCAAGCAGTTCCCTGTTCCGCTCCCTGGGCCAAAACTGATCTATTTTAGACATATTTGGAATCATGGAGGTTTTTTCCTTTGGAATGTATTTCATTACACCCTCCTGCATTCCCGGTGAAAGGGCAATTACGTGCGCTGCATTTGTATAGATTGTTTTTTCAAACCAGCGGGTAGCTTTTATAATCAAAGGGTTTTTAAGCGCCCCCATCTGAATAGGGACTTCCGGCCATAGATCCCGCACTTCAAAAACATAGGGTATTTTCTTAAACCACTTCATGTACAGCGCAATGATGCCAACTGTTAAGGGGGTAGATGTGGCAATAACCATATCTATATCTTTTTGCTTGCGTGCTTCCTTAATGCTTTTCCAGGAAAACCCTAAAAAAGCTTTCAACCTTACGGCAACAGACATATCCTGACTATAAGGTTCCTGCAGGTAAATTGCTTTTATACCGTCTATATTCTTAACTTCTTTGCGAAGCACTGCTTTTGGATTGGCGGTGATCATAACGACCTGGTGTCCATTTTTTATCAGCTCCTGAGCTATCCAGTAAGATCTCGTACCGCCGGGGTCAGACGGCGTTCTGAAATTTTGATTTATGTACAGGATTCTCATCTTCGTAATAAATATTTTTATTTACAGGGTTTTAAAGCAGTTTCCGGAACAGCTTAACGAATGACTGTTGTGTTTTGCAGGCAAAACAGGGGATTATACAAAAATGTTTTACAATGTAAGCTGTCAGGCTTACTGAGCCAGTAGGTATTCAATGAGAGTGAGACCAGCGTAATATTGCAGCTCCTGGCCATATTTTATTAATAAATCTTCCCGCTGAAGTGCAAAATTCAAATAGAGGTTAAGGGTTTGCCCGTCAAACAAACCCAATTTTAGCCACCCATCGGCTTGCGAGTTGCCCTGTCCGGGGTTGAATATTGATGTAGAGCCGTCCACATTATCGCAGAAAGACATCGTAGTTTTATTGTACAACACCTGCTTAATCGTATTGCAGAACCCCAAAATGTTTTCGTTAGTCCAGTTGGGATTGTTTAATCTTTTGGATAGTGCTATATAACCCATTACATGGTTTCCATGGGAAACATCCTGAACATACGGAGGGAGGGAGAGATCAGCCTGTGTGCCATCCACATTATCCCAGGTAGAATTCCAGGTGTAAGCATCGGGAAAGTCGGGATGGGGTTTTAAGTTTCTTTTTAACAGCAGGTCAAACATATTAACCACATCCTGGCATTGGGTTTTAATTTCTGTGTTATCGCTAATTTCTTTCAGTATTAAACCTGTAAAAGCCCAGTGGGAAGCCATGTGCGCCCTTGTACTTAAAAAAGTTCCATAAGGATTTGCCTTGCTTCGTAAACTCCTGCTTATCCATTTTTCCCATATATTTTTTTCGATGAACTTAAGTGTTGTATTGTACCATTCGCTGTTCTTAGCTGAGCGGTCTTTCCATCCTGTTTTTTTAATTTCGTACAGGAACTGGGTAATATAACGGAATATATATCCTTCATACAGCTCTGTTTCATAATGATAAGCATAATTTGGGGTTTGGGATATCCATCCGAGGTAATCGTCCTTTAGGCTGTAAATATTTTCTGGAATTGATTTTGAAACAGCCGCGGTAGATAAAACATTATTAATGATTTTTATCTCATCATTTAAATATTCTTCATTTCCTGTTGCAACATACATATTCATGAGTGCATCCACTGTGATGCTTAAGCTCATAAAGTCGTACAGGTTTCCCGTGGTGCTTTTTAACAGGTTATCTTCCCGGAAAGTACTGCCAGAGGTACACAAACTCATATACCTGTGATCAAAATAATTCTGCCAGTTTTTCTGAGATTGCGTGTTTGAAAAAACAAACAACCCCAGTGTTATCATTACAATTGATTTCATACTAATCCGATTAAAAGAATGCTGAATTCCGGAAAGGCATCAGTTGATATTTGATACTCAATTTTTTTTGAATCGTTCAAGAACTGTATTTATCAGCCTGGCACGTTTTTCAAGGGAATTGGTATTTCTTTCATTTTCAAGATTTTCAATGATGTGAGCTCTTCTTTCTGCATTGTTTTTCAGAAGCAGGATCGCCCCGGAAATTTCCGAAATACTTTGAGGATCAATTAATATGCCATTTTGTTCATTTATCTGTTTTTCAACTGTAGTGCCTTTTGAGCTAACCACAGGAATGCAGCATGCTTTTGCTTCTTCCACTGCATTGCAATGCCCTTCTTTAAGCGTGGGTAGTACAAATACATCGAAGGCATTGTATATTTCGGGCAGTTGAAAGTTAGGTACAGGTGGTATGATACTTGTAAAATCATTATCTGTTAAACCACCTTTTCCACCCACGCAAACCAGCCGGATATCCTTATCGGCTAATTGTTTTATAGCTTCAATAATTCGATTGGGTCCTTTCCGGTGAATAAAATTACCAACAAAGCCCACAACAAACGTATTGTGTGGGATTCCCAGCTTTTTTTTGCAGGTTTCTTTGTCTAAAGGTTTAAACAAAGAATAGTCCACCGCATTGGGGATCACCGTCATTTTATTCTCATCAAACCCCAATGCTGTCAGTCCATTTTTATTTGTTTCTGATACACAAATAAAATGATTCGTGTAATCCTTCAAGCCTTGTATATCCTTTTTCCACCTTGTTATAGATATTGGATAAGAAGACTCTCCGGAGGCTACCACAAAAGGAATAGAATGTTGCTTAACGTATGTAAGAACGGCGAAGGCGTTGGATATAAAATGAGCGTAAATTATATCTGGTTTCCCCGGTAAACGGTTTAAACTTCTTTTAACCGCTTTTGACATGAAAAACCGACTCCAAATTTGGGTGTTTATACCTAAGAATTTCTTATTGCTAAACGAAAAATATAAAGGTCTGTACACTTTGCATTTTTCTTTACCATATCCATTTTTAGATATAGGATTAAACAACTCGCGTACCTTAAAAGGAGCAACCACTGTTATATTGTGATAATGACTCAACTCCTGAACTAAATTATAAACAAAAGCCCCTTTGTTCGGCTTTCTGCGGGAAGGATAATTATCGGAAACAACCACTAATTCCATATTGTGATGCTTATTTTTTATACACAGAAATTGTGTCTTGTAAAATATGAATTTGTATTTCCTGGCGCCAAACCTCCAAATATTAAGCTATTTTTTTTTCATGTGTGGCTAATAAATAAGGAAGGATCAATATCTGCATGTAAGCAAAAGAACTCCAGTACCACCGGGAGGTAAGTGAAGTAATTACCGCGATGCATACCACCAGTAGAAATATAACCTTCTTATCTCTTGACCAGTCTTTTTGAAAAATCTGTAAGAAAAGTAACCTGAATATTGCCAGATACACCAGAAAACCCATTAATCCAAAACTCACCAGCACATCTACCCAATCGTTATGAGATACATGAATCGAATGTAAACCCGATGCGTTATATCCATAGCCAAATAAATAAGGGATTAAGCTATCGGATTGATACCAGAGCCCTAATAATGTTTCGATAAGATCATCTCTGCCTGAGGATTCTCCCCCCAGCATACCTTCCATTCGTTCTATCAAATACTGGTTTTGCGTATATAAATCATATCCAAAATAACCAATTGCAAAAAGTAAAAACAAAGAAATGATATATCGTTTAATTTTTGATTTGCCTTCACTGGCATATAAATATTCGATTACAATTAAAATCAGGGCGGCAACCCCGCATAAAATAGCGGCTCTTTTAGCGCTTTGGATCATATAAAACCAGATAATCATCAGAAATAAAAATGAAAATATTTTTTTTTTGAAAAGAAAAACAAAAGGCAATAGTCCAATAAATAAATAAACAGTATTGTCTACAACATTTTCTTTCATGCGCTCTAATCGCAGTTCAATTATGGATCGGTTAAATTTTACGATTAAAACAGGGAGCAGTACTAAAAAGAAAGCGATAAGGTGTTTGCGGGTTAAAATTTCCTTTTCTGAAAAATAATAAAAAGGGAAAAAAGGTAAGAAGTTTAAAAGTACCATTTTAAGGATACCATAGTCAGCATAATTTCCATAAAGCAAAAAATAGATCAGATACATAATCATAAAGAATAACCAAACTTTCATGAAGGGGGTAAACTTATTTTTGATCAGTAACATTTTAAAAAGGTAATAGAAAGAAATAATTAAAATAATAGCTAATAATAGCTGACCGATGGCCTCTCCGTCGGGAAGCAGTACTCCCTGGGTGTAATACAATAAATTCAGGATTAATAGTATATAACAATTAAATTTATCTATAATTCTTTGCCGTTTCATCGCCGCATTATTAAAATTTTATCGGAAATGACATTAGGATAAAAGCGAACAAATATTGAAGTTTTCGGAGAGGCAGGTCGCTATTGAATAATTTTTCGTATTTACGGCGCCGTAAGCATTTTTAAGGGAGTCTTAAAAATGATATCAATTTTTCCTTTGCGAATTCCGCTTTTTCCATCAATGCTGGATTATGTATAACTTCGGTATTTACGCATTCGTCGAAAACCGCTAATAATCTTTTATAATCTGCTTCATGGCTGGGAATACAAAACTTGCTCCTGCCTATTTGCTTGTAAAAACGAAAATTTTTATCGTGGTTTGGAATTGATAATACAGGTTTTTTTAGTGCGTATCCCAGAATGCCTACATGTAATTTGGTTGTAATAATTGCGTCTAAGGAATTGAGTTCATTAATTAATGTAGTGGGATCATGGTATTCAATCTGCGTGTATTCGATATTATTTTCCCTGATGAATCTCGTAATATTTGATCTTCTTCCAATATCCATTTGTCCCTCTTCATCGTTTACCAGTTTGATGGTATATGCTTCTGATAGTTTTTTCAAAAAAGACACAATATCAGGTATTTTTTCTTGTGGGAAATGAGCAAGTATTGGAAAATGTACCCCCAATACTTTTTTTTCATTGGGGGTGCCCGGAGGGCGTCTTACTGTTAAAGCCAGGTCTGTTGTTTCATATATGTCCGGATTTATATTTCCCCACTTTCTAATATAATTTAAGGATTCATTATCCCGCACACAAATGAAATTTGCCTTTTCAAATAACTGTATCGCTTTTTTTCTTAAAAAATAATTGGATAGCGGACCAACGCCTACACCGATAATGGAAAAGGGAATGTGGTTGGTAAATAATTCCTTATTCCATGCAATATGCCTCCTGTAATTTCTGTATGACCATCGTTGACGTTTGAGCCAGCTCTTATTAGGTTCTCCAAAATACCCTCCGCCCCCAAATACAAATTTGTCGCATTGGGAAACCTGGTATTTTTTATAGCTGTCGGTATCCGTATTGTTCAATATTTCAACTGCTTCTTTGTGCGAGGTTATATATGGAAGAATAACCTTTGAATTGGGTTGCGCTTCCTTGATCCAGTTATATATGATGTTTAAAAGCAAGGTATCTCCAAAGTTTCTGACAAAATAAGAGCCATGTAATCCAATGATCATATTTTTATTTTTAGTTTTTGCGTATTTAACTAACCGGACTTGCTATTTTTTTTTGAATAACCATAAAATTTTTCTGTCAAACACAGGTTTGAACAAAAGCAACGATACTCCATACAATATAAAAAGGATCACCAGGGAAACAATTACTTCAGTGTATGGGTTGTTTATCTGAATGAAAAATTTAAACGCAATGATCAGAACAATAAAAGTAACGCTGATAATCACTGCATGTTTGATTTCGGGAATAAGTTCTTTAATATTTATGGAAAGCTCATCAAATACAATAACATTCATTAAAATATAATGTACAATTACCGCAACGGATACCAATAGCGCAACGGAGGTTATGCCGAATTTTGTTCCGATATAAGCGCCGCAAATGATCAATATGCAGTATAAGAACTGAAATTTTGCTTTATAGCCAGGTCTGCCCGTCACATTAATGAGAGGATCAATAAATTTATAGCCTATACGGAAGAAAAGCGAGAGCACGAGTATCTTAAAGGGCGCAACCGAGTCTCCCCATTTCTCTCCCAGAATTATTCTTATGACACTGTCGGCCTCCAGAAACAGGAAGCACGTTAAAGGCAAAGAAAAGAGCGCATTTATAAAAACAGAATCCAGGAAGACTTTTTTTAATGCCGGCTTCTTATCTTTTATTTTGGAAAACGCCGGAAACAGTACTTTGGAAAGAGTTCCCCCCAAAAACTCAACGGGCGTTCTCATTAGCTGAAAAGAGCGGTTGTAATACCCCAATGAAACCGGTCCGAGAAATTTTCCTACCACAAGATAGTCACCCTGGTTGGCCAGATACATGGAAAATCTCCCCAAAGTAAACGGAATTCCAAAATTAAGCAGGCGCTTTACCTCCTGCCAGTTATACGTAAATGAAAACCTGAATTTTGAAAGAGCGATAGTAAGCATGGAACTGATCAGTGTTTGTGCGAGTAAACTGTAAATGATGGACATCACGCCAAAGCCTAAGTACGCCAGCGTTAATGCTACAAGAAAATTACCGAAAATAAATGTGATGAGTTCTATATAGGTCAGGGCCTTGAATCTCATATCCTTCCGTAGCAATGCTTCATGTATGATGGAAGCCGATTTAATGAAGAATACTATTGAACATATCTTAATATAATAAGCCAGGTTATCTGTGTTGAATAATTGCTCCAGCAAAGGGCTCACTAAAAAAACGATTATGGTAAACCCAAGTCCCATCAAAATTGAGAAAATATTGGCACTCGAAATCTCAGAGTGGCTTAATTCCTTTTTTTGGATGATAGATGCGGTTAAGCCCATTTCTGAGAACATCTGCGTAAAACCATTAATTACCATTAAAATACTAAATATCCCGAAATCGAGTGGAGTCAATAGCCGGCTTAAAATTCCAATTGAAAATAGCTGGAGAATATTTTTTACTATGATGGAAGTTGAACTGTATAATAATCCCTTTTTAGTTTGCGACACAATTGATTTAGACATATAATCTTATTATTTAGAGCCTTTGCGGCAGGGGTGTATTCCAAATTGCTGCCGGTTGGTGGAGATGCCACCGAGGGCGCCTGCCGTGGGCGGTGTCTTCACCGCCCATATGAAGCAAAGCAATGCGACAATTTGGAATGCATCCTGCGGTGGCTGCAACGCTGAGATATAATATTAACTTTATAAGCTAAATTAATTTGTGAGATAATGGATTAATTCCGGAACAATCGCTATTTCAGTGTTCCTTGTTTTTATCATGGTAGCGTTTATACCAATCTACAAACCTTCGAATACCGTCTTCAATATTTGTGGCGCTGCTATATCCCAAAGCATTCAACTGTGAGGTATCTGCCCAGGTCCGGGGCACGTCTCCGGGTTGCATATCCATCATGTTTTTTTCCGCTGTCTGCCCTAGTTCTTTTTCCAGCGTTTCTATAAATCCCATCAAAGAAACCGGCGCGCCATTTCCAATATTAAACAATTGATAGTATGGGTTTTCTCCATCCTTTGCAGGTGGATTATTCAATGTGATAATAATGCCAGCCACAATATCGTCTATATAGGTAAAGTCCCGGCTCATATCGCCCTTGTTGAAGACTTTAATCGGCCTGCCTTCTGTGATCGCCGATGTAAAAAGAATAGGCGCCATATCGGGCCTGCCCCAGGGTCCGTAAACTGTAAAAAAGCGGAGTCCGGAAGTATGGATTTTATATAAATGGCTGTACGTATATGCCATCAACTCATTGCTTTTTTTGGTTGCCGCATACAGGCTTACGGGATAATCTACGCGATCGTATTCCGAAAAAGGTATTTGAGCATTTGCACCATATACCGAAGAACTGGAGGCATATATCAAATGCCCTATTTGATGATGTCTGCAACATTCCAGGATATTCAAAAAGCCCACAATATTGCTGTCAATATAGGCTTCGGGATTTTCTAAACTGTAGCGAACGCCTGCCTGGGCTGCCAGATGAACAACAGCATCAGGTTTTTCCTGTTCAAATAGCCTGGGCAGCGCTTCCCTGTCCTCCACATTTAAGCGGATAAATTTAAATTGGGGGAAAGAAGTGGCATTGGTCATTAACCCCCGGCTTTCCGCATCTTCCTTTTTAATACCCAGTTCAGCCAACCGGGCATATTTCAGGTCTGTATCATAATAATCATTAATGTTATCCAGACCTATCACCTTATATCCATGCTCAAGCAATCTTTTGCTGAGATGAAAGCCTATAAAGCCGGCAGCGCCGGTTACGAGTAATTTTTTGTATTGCATATTTGCTTTTGTACCAGACCGGGTTTCCTTCCTGGATAATAAAACATTTTATAGACATAGGAAAGAGGATTAAAATCGTTATAAACTCTATTTCCGGCTGTCTATTGTTAGAAATCAATTTTTAATGTGCCGGGCTGTTTCACCTCCACCATTTTTTCTTTTTAGCGGGTGCGTCAAAATATTCGGCGTAGCCGTAGCCATAATGTTTATAGTTGCCGTATCGGTTTTTCTCACCTACCCTGTTGATTACGGTGTAGAGCGGCTGGTTGGGGTTATCGGTAATTTTTTTATTGAGTTCCTGGAGTACCCATTTAAAGGTAAAGCCCTGCCTGAGCACCACGATGCTGATATCGGCATGATTGGCCAGCAGGGAGGAGTCGGTAACGAGCCCGTAGGGGGGCGTATCAAAAATAATGTAATCGAATTTTTTATTAAGTTCTTCCATGAGTTCCTTCATACGGTCGCCCAGGATAAGTTCGGCTGGATTGGGTGGTATGGGTCCTGCGGGCAACAGCCAGAAGCGTTGCTCAAAGCCGGGCACTTCATGCAGGGCGCCATCAAGGGTAGCCGTATTGCCGGCCAGGTAATTGCTGATACCCACCTGGGAATGGATATTGATGGCTGCGCTGAGCCGTGGTTTACGCAAGTCAAATTCAAGCACCACCACTTTTTTATTGAGCAGGGCATAACTGGCGGCGAGGTTAAGGCTGGTAAATGATTTACCTTCTTCCGGGCGGTGGGAGGTAACCAGTATGATCCTTGGGGAATGCCCGGGTTTGGTAAAGCTGATATTGGTTCTTATACCCCTGAACTGTTCGGCAACGATGGAACGGCTTCCTTTTTGTACCACGATAGGGGAAATGTCTTTTTTAACGTAGGCGATTTCACCCAGCACAGGCGCTTTACATTTTTGTTCCACCTCGTCTTTATCCTCAATGGTATTGTTAAAAAAGTTGATAAGGTAAATAACACTGATGGGGATAATCAATCCCAGTAAAAAAGCGATGGCCATGATAAGTACCTTCTTAGGGCTTACGATGCCTGTGCTTCTGGATTTTTCAATACTTCTGGAATCTGGAATTGAGGAAGCCAGTGTGATGGCAGACTCCTCTCTTTTCTGGAGAAGCAAGAAGTAAAGTTGTTCTTTTACCGACTGGTCGCGCTGTATCTGCACGAGGTTTTTTTGTATTTGGGGTATGTTCCTTATGCGTGCATTGAGTTCTGCATCCTTGCTGGTAATATCGTTCAAAGCAATGCGGTAAGCCTGTTTAAGATTACCGATATTAGTGATCAAACTTGCCCTGAGGTTAGCGATCTGGTTGGTGAGGTCAACGGGTATAGGGTTTTTAGGTCCAAGCCTTTCTGCCTGGCGCTCTCTTTCCAGCACTAGCCTGTTGTGGGTCTGTATCATTTCAGCCAGGGAGGGTTCTGCGATCCCCGATCCGGAAGGTACCAGTCTGGGGTTATCCTGGTTGGCTTTCAGGTTGCTTTCCAGTGATTCAAGAATGCTTAGCTGAGTTTGCTGTTCGGCTTTTTGAATGTCAACCTGTTTAGCCTGCTCCATATATTGTTGTGCTTCAACCGACACATCGGTGATGCGGTTACTGCTTTTAAATCGCTCCACCTGCCCTTCCACGGTGCGCAGCTCGGTTTCTATAATAGCGAGCCTGCCGTTTAAAAACTCGAGGGTATTGTTGGTAACCTTGTTTTTATCTTCGAGCGCCTGTTGGTTATAGATATTGATAAGGGCATTCAATGTGGCCTGTGCTCTCCTGTTGTTGTGATCGGTAAGCTCCATGTTGATAATGGTTGCGGTTTTGCTTGCCGGTTGAACATTAAGGTCGGTTGAATAGTTGTCAACAGTAATTTTTACGGGGTTTATGTGCAGCAGATAGTCATTGGTGATGTTTGAGCTATCGGCATTTGCCTTAAAAGCGGGATTATCGGTTATCTGGAACAGCAGTCCGTTAATGGAGTACCACCTGCCTCTTGTAATGGGCAGGTCTTTATTGTGCGCGCCATAATCGAGGTGCCATTTTCCGTTAGGCTGCCTGGCAATACCCCATTGCAGTGGCTGGGCAATGGTATCAGGGTTGGCAATGCGTATGATCAGAGGCGACTCTTTGGCGAATACGGATCTGCTGGTAAGGTTACCTTTGCTTTTAATATCAAGGAAGAGCTGTTCTTTTCTTACCACTTCTTCCATGAGATCATAGCTTTTGAGGATCTCAATCTCATTGTCAACAAGTTTACCGCCGCCTGTCATATCCAGTTCTTTAAGCAGTGGGTTTTCAAGGAGTCCTGCGCCTCCCTTTTTTTCATCCTTGATCAATATGGAAGCTGTAGCCTTGTACACGGGCTCGGCATAGCGATTATAGAGCCATGCAAGGGATAAAGCTACGACAAGAGACAGGAGAATCCAGGGCCAGTTTCGCAGGATCTTAACCCATGCTTGCCTGATATCTACCGATTCTTCGGGGAGGTTGTTCTGTGGGGAGACCTGAGTATGATTTTGCACGACCAATAAATTTTAGATAGCAAAAATAAAAGGGAGTTTATCGAATACGGGTAAGGGCAACAATAATAAGAGAGAGGATACTGGTAGTGGCGGGCACAATAATATTGAGCCCTTCTGCCTGCAGTCCTTTTCGTTTACCGGGTTCTACGAGCACCACATCATTTTGCCGGAGATTATAAAAAGGCGATCGCATTACACTGCTGCTGTTAAGGTTAAGATGAGCCACCTCCACTTTATCGGCGGCTTTACGGATGACCTTGACATTGTTTCGTTTGGCAAAAACGGTGAGGTCTCCTGCCATGCCAATAGCTTCGAGCACATTGATCTTTTCCCCTGCAACCTGGAAGGTGGAGGGTCTGTTGACTTCTCCCATTACGGTAACGCGGAAGTTGATAAGCGTAACGCTGATCACGGCATCTTTTAAGTATTCACTTACCACCTTTTTAATTTCAGCCTTAGCTTCATCGGTAGTCAATCCCGCCACTTTCACGTCTCCAATAACGGGGATGGTAATATTCCCCGAGGGCGATACGCTATAAACGCTTTGCATGTTCTGGGTACTATTGTTATTGCCGGTAATAACAGCCGAACCCATGAGGTTGAACAATTGGGAGGCTTCGGGGCTGATGCTGCTGATAACAATCTGCAACTGGTCATCGGGCTGCAGGCGCAGGGGGTCAAAAGCGGCGGTTCTTACCTGCTGTACTTTGGCATCCTGCTGGGAGTTCAAATCCTGAAACAATGCCAGCTCTTTACCCGTTCGGCAGGAACATAATAATGCAACCAGTACTAAAAATAAAAGTGAAAACTGTTGGTTATGCATAATGAATTTACATTTTAATGCAGGTTATCCTGTATAAAGTTAGAAGGATGGATGTGTTACTGCGCAACTTGTCTTTTATTTTGTATGACCAATGATATTTTCATATGCAATTTCAGGAGTAAGATATTTTATCATGTAGGCAAAACCATTCTCTCCCATCCGTTTGCGAAGTTCGCGGTTGTTATAAAGCCTGTCGAAATTGGTTTTATATTGCTCCAGATCTCCCGTTACAGACCACAGCCCTGCGCCCGAATCATCCAAAATTTTCCCGTAATCGGTACATGCATCTATTGATGCCAGAACAGGAACTTTGGCATTTAAATACGAAAGTGTTTTTGAAGGTATATTGGGGATGGTAAATTTTTCGTTCAGGGAAATCAGACCCACGTCTGAGTTATAGACCAATTCCTGGTAATCTGAACGGGGTAATTGGTTTTTTATCAGTACGTTTTTAAGTCCGTTGGCAGCAACCAGCTTTTCGAGGTGCTTTTTTCTAACTCCTGTGCCAATAATCAAAAATACAATATTGTCGTTGTCTCTGTACTCCTTTGCGAGCGTTACTATATTTTCAATTTTCTGTGGCACCCCAATATTTCCTCCAAATATTGCTACATATTTTCCGGCTAAACCATATTTTGTCTTGATGGATTCATTTTTTTCCGAAAAAGAATGCACCTTTTGCCAGTTGGGCAGAAGTGAAAGTTTTTTAGGATTAATTTCCGGGTTATGTTTTATTACATAATCAATATTACCCTGCGACATGCAACCGATATAATCACAAACTGCATACAGTTTTTTTTCTTTTCTCCTGAAATAGCTGAAAAGCAAAGGGTTGGTTAGCATACCCAAATCGCGGGCATTCTGAGGAAAAATATCACGCAATATCAGGAAACATTTAGAAGGTGATCTTCTTTTTAAAAATTGTATCACATCAATGAAAGTAATAGGCGGGGTGGGACTAATGATCAAATCTATTTTTTTTTCAGGAATATATTTTTTAATGGCTTTAATGAACTGGTAGGGTAGCAAAACATTCGCAATGCCTTTTGCAATAGGAGAAACGCCGAATAGTTTCATTGCTTTTACTCTTAACACTTCTATTGCTCCTTCTTTTTTAAAGCTCGTGGGCCGGTCTTCTTTGACCACTGTAATGACAACAACTTCATGTCCGTTTTTTACAAATACATCAATGAGGTCGGAGTACAGGTTTGTATCCGGATCCCCGGGCTCCGGGTGAGCCTGTAATAAAAAAGCAATACGCATATCAAATATTTTGCCAGATTACCCTTTTAATATAATCTACATATGAAATAATTATTCTAACCACTTTGTCTGAAACATTGGGCATAGCGTAATCTGCCACCAGCCTGAAATTGCGGGGCTCTCTTTGCTGATATTCCAGTTGTTCTAATCCCTGGAGTATACGTTCAGGATTTAATCCCACCATCATTACTGAAGCTTCTTCCATTGCCTCCGGCCGTTCATGAGCCTCACGGATGTTTAATGCGGGGAAATTAAGTATTGACGATTCTTCGGAAATGGTTCCGCTGTCGGAGAGTACTGCCCTTGCATTTACCTGAAGGGATAAATAGTCGCTTAGCCCGAATGGCTTTTGCAACTTCACCAGTTCATTAAAAACGATGCCCTTTTCGTTTATCATGTTTCTTGTTCTGGGATGTGCAGATACAATTACAGGGATGCGGAATATTTCTGCAATGTTATTCAGTGCTTTGACGAGATTGTTGAAATTTTTTTCAGCATTAATGTTCTCCTCACGGTGTGCCGACACAACGAAGTAACCTTGTTTTTGGAGAGAAAGCTGCTGAAGTATATTTGAACCTTCAATTTTCGGCATGTAATGATGCAGTACCTCATACATCGGACTTCCTGTTTTAATTATCCTGTCTGGAGGTAATCCTTCCCGAAGCAGGTATTCCCTTGCTATATCAGAATACGTGAGATTGATATCACTCACATGATCAACAATTTTCCGGTTGGTTTCTTCGGGTACGCGCTGATCAAAGCAGCGATTGCCTGCTTCCATATGAAATACAGGTATCTTTCTTTTTTTTGCGGGGATGGCGCATAAGCAGCTATTGGTATCTCCCAGCACTAAAAACGCATCGGGTTGTTCTTTTTCGAGGATGGGATCAATATTGATCAGTATCTGGCCCAC
Source organism: uncultured Sphingobacteriales bacterium (assembly GCA_937991535.1). GTDB lineage: Bacteria > Bacteroidota > Bacteroidia > Chitinophagales > Chitinophagaceae > Agriterribacter. The sequence goes on along the minus strand of CALKHN010000072.1, from coordinate 38,828 downwards.
TGTTGTGGTGGCATTTTTACCCGCCGCGTTCAGAAAATAATCCGGTTTTCTCAGTTCAAGATCTTCAAAAAAAACCTGGTTCAATTCATAGTCGTAGTTCTGCCCGGTGTGCACCAATACATGATCTATTGCTTCAGATTCGTCTAATTTTACAAGCACCCTGGACAGCCGGATGATTTCCGGCCGGGTACCCACTACCGTAAGCACTTTCAGTTTTTTTGTAGTTGTATTCATTAAATGAAGATGTAAGAGCTTATCAAACGGTTTCAAAATAAGTGTCGGGGTCGGCAGGATCAAAAAATTCATTGATCCAGAACACCGTGTACAATTCATCGTTACCGGTATTTGTAATATTGTGTGTATACCATACCGGCATATCTACATAAGCGGCCTGATCTCCGCTTAATTCAAAGTTGAGCACTTCATCTGTATTGTATTTGCGCAACTGTATTAGCGCGCTTCCTTTTATAACCGCAAACCTTTCAATTTTGCGTGTATGAAAATGGTTGCCCCTTGTGATGCCAGGGTGTGTGGTGGAAAAAGAAACCTGTCCGCCCTGCTGCAATTTTACCAGTTCCACGAATGTTCCCCTGTTATCGGTGTTTTGCTTTAGCTGGTATGGAAAATATGCTTTAAGGTTGATGTAACTTCTGAAGGTGTTGAACAAGTTAATACTGAATTTGTCCTGAAGTGAAGGGAATATTCCATTTTCGAAATAATGCTTCTTAAATTCCTGTAACTGCAGCAATAGTTGCGACACATAGTATTCGCCCGTATGCGGAACTTTACATTCCGGGTTATGGGTATCATTTCTTATGGCATCAACAATTACTTTAGCCAGGTCATCTACGTATATTAATTTAATAAGGCCGTCCGTATCAATTTTAGGTTCCAGATTGTTGCATAACTGGTGGCAAAATGTAGCTACTACCGAATTGTAGAAAGGTTTGCCAAACGGGCCAAATACATTGGGTACTATCAGTCCTGTAAATTTGCTATTGTTCTTTTGAGCCCAGGCTGCAAGTAAATCCCTTCCCGCTCTTTTTGAGCGGCCATACGGATTATCTCTTTCTTCCTGTGTGGAGGAGGAAAAAATAATTTGTGGTTTTGCTCCAGTATGTTCCAGCGCGGTAATCAGGTCTTTTACAAGTCTGATATTGGTATCATAAATTACCTGCGGATCAGTATGCCGGTTCATGGCGGCAAGATGAACTATGGTATCGCATTGCTTTACCCATTCCTGTAATTGGGTTTCATGTTCAAAAAAAGATTTTTCAAACGGAATAAGTTGGAATTCATCTTTCAGCAGGCTGATGGTGTTGAACAGGTAAGCGCCTGCAAATCCATTCTGTCCTGTTATTCCTATTCTTTTCATAGATGTTGATTATATTAAAATACGGACCAGTCAAGCCATAGCGACTGATCAAAGGACCAGCGGTCTTTTTCTAAGTAAAATCATTTACAAAAGATATCCTCCCCCTGTTGTCTGCATAAGCGCCGCCCTCATATATCTTTATCTCAGGCATGTATTAAATTTAAATCCTTTTGAACCATCTCAAGTCTTAACAGTAACTTTTTAGTTTCTTCCAGTCCAATTTGATTGGTATTATGAGAATGATAATCTTCGATTTTTGAAACATCTGTATCGCCTACAGAAAAGTACTGCTCATAATTGAGTCCCCTGTTATCTGCCGGGATCCTGAAATATTCTCCCATATCAATGGCTTTTGTCATTTCCTCCCTGTTTACCAATGTTTCATACAATTTTTCACCATGGCGGGTACCAATGATTTTAATTTCGTTGCCGGCATTGTATAATTCCTTCAGCGCTGTTGCCAGTAGTTCAATTGTGGTAGCCGGAGCTTTTTGAACAAAAATATCACCCGGCTCCGCGTTGGTAAAGGCATACAGTACAAGATCTACCGCGTCTTCAAGCGTCATCATAAAGCGGGTCATATTGGGATCGGTAATGGTAATTGGCTTACCGGCCTTGATCTGGTCAATAAACAGGGGGATAACAGAACCGCGTGAAGCCATTACGTTGCCATAACGGGTACCTGAAAGTACGAGCTGGTTAGCGGAAACTGTTCTGGATTTTGCAACCATTACCTTTTCCATCATGGCCTTGCTCATACCCATTGCATTAATGGGGTACACCGCCTTATCTGTACTTAACACTACGGCATTTTTAACACCGTTTCTTATTGCCGCGTCTAAAACGTTAGCCGTACCTTCTACATTGGTTTTTACTGCTTCGAGAGGAAAAAACTCGCAGGAAGGAACCTGCTTCAGTGCCGCAGCATGAAAAATATAATCAACGCCCCTCACCGCATTTTCTACCGAATTGTATTCACGCACATCACCGATGTAAAACTTTACCCGCGGATCGGTATAAATTTTCCGCATATCATCCTGCTTTTTTTCATCGCGGCTGAAAATGCGTATTTCATTAAAATTGCTATCGAGAAACCGGGTCAGCACCGCATTCCCGAAAGAGCCCGTGCCGCCTGTTATGAGAAGTTTTTTATTATCGAACATATCTGGTATTATTTACTCTATTGTTTGTTTAAGAAAATGCCGAGTAACCGGTTCGCATTTTCCGCACTTAATTCTTCCTGAAAAGATGTTATGTGTTCCTGAAGAAAATCATCAGGATGGTTCCACCACTCCGATTTTTGCAGGGATTCAATAACGGTATCATCAAACCTGTATTTAATTACTTTAGCCGGAACGCCGCCAACTACAGCATAGGGAGGAACATCTTTTGTTACAACAGAATGGGCCGCTATTATTGCCCCGTTGCCAATGGTAATGCCTCCCATGATGGTAGATTTCATCCCAATCCATACATCGTTTCCAATCACTACTTTTTCCGGAACTGAATTAAACAGGTCTTGTTTTGACCATGAATAACCAGTGCCATTTTGTATATTAACGAATAGGGGAGATGTAGATATGAATTTTGTGGGATGTGATGGAAGTCCTATACATACCTCTTTTGAAATGGAACAAAATTTTCCTATGCTCGCATTATAAATATTGGTATTGTAGCCTATGTATGAATAATCAGAAACAACACATTTTCTTAAAACTACAAATCGTTGAATGCGTGATTTATCGGAAACAACGGATTGCTTGTCATAGAACACAAGGAGAGACAGCTTCCGGTTTTGGAGTTGCTTTTGTAAACGCTGGAAACTAAAGTAGTTTTTTATTAAGCTGCACATTCAGGCTTTACTTTATCCAATATTAGTGTAAAATTGAAACAATTGTAAGTTATTAAATTTGGTCTGATAGTACCGCATCAATTGTCTTACGTTGGTAATAAGGGTTATAGTAATTGTGGATGACCGCAAGACAATCCTGAATGTTCTTTTCTTTGTTTGAAAGTCTCAGGATAATGCATTTGTGGATTTTATCTGCTAAATCTTCTACATCTCCTTCTTTATAAAAATAGCCGGTTACTCCAGGAATTATCGCTTCATGTTCAGGTCCCTGCATGTTGAAGTTGTCATTTGAAATTGCAGGGACACCATAGGATAGTGAATGGATTCCTGTGAGCCCTATAGGTCCGGGACAAACACAAACATCTGATGCCATCATATATTGTGAGATATCCTTTTCAGAATATTTCGCTCCTGTAAGGTGTACCTGTCCTTCCATATTCATTTCTTTTGCCAGCTTTTCAAGGTTGGCTTTATCATTACCGTCTCCTATAATCAGGCAATTTAAGTCTATGTTTTGTTTTTTTAATATCCTTATTGCATGAATGAGCATATCAATTTTCTTTCCCTGGTTAACTCTTCCAATATACATAGCTACAGGAAGATCGTGGTTTGAAAAGGGGGAAAGAAGTTTCGACTTATTCTCTGTCTTATAAAGTTCCCTGTAATATTCCGTTTCATCAAAATTCAGTGAATTGTAAATTACCGTCAGTTTATGAGGGGGGGCGCCATTTTTGAGGTAAATTCCCTTTGCCCTGTTGTTATATAAAAAGATTCCATTGGAAAGTTTGAGAAATAAAAGTTTCACCTGCAGGTTTAGCCACGATTCTTTTCCGTATAAACCATGCCCCCACAAGTACGCTTTTTTGCCCCTGAGCCTGGTGATGATCAGGGCAAACCAGGTTGTAATAAATTTAATGTCACCAAGAAAAATAACTGCTTCAAAATCGTTCTCCGTTAATGCCCGTAATAAATTCCTTTGCCATAAAAAACCCATTCCCAACCAGGTGTTTTTGAGCGGAATAAATTTATATTTTAATTTTTCTTCATTTTCAAAATTGATTCTTTTAATATCATCGGTGGGGGCGGGGTCTCCTAGGAAATAATAATCTGTTTTTTCGGAATCTGCAAGGGCTCTGAAGACAGGTGCTCTGTAATGAGCAAAATAATGATAAACAATAGCTACTTTTTTCATTAGTCTAACCCTATTAACAGTAATCAATCATTTGAATATTTCATAATGGGATATAGCAAGTATTTTTTTTTAGGTGCGAAAATTTTAAATCGGCTGTTGATAATCATACAACGATAAAAGATGCTTTATTATTCTTTCCGCTGTATGTCCATCCCACAAATCAGGAATACTTCCTTTTTTCCAGTTTCCCCCGAATAATTTTTCCATAGCAGGTTTTATTGCTTTTGGATCAGTTCCGATCAGTTCATTCGTTCCCAAAGTGATTGTTTCAGGCCTTTCGGTATTGTCTCTTAATGTGAGGCAAGGCACACCCATTACAGTGGTCTCTTCAGTTATCCCGCCTGAATCTGTTATTACCGCTTTTGCTTTTTCCACCAGGTAGTTAAACTCTAAATAACCCAAGGGTTCGATCATATGTAATGTTGGATGCTGGATTCCCATGTTTTGCAGGATTTTTGCCGTTCTGGGATGAACCGGAAAAATCAACGGCAGTCCATGGGAATGCGCAATGATTTCATTCATCAGTTCTTTCAGTTTTTTTTCTTCATCAACATTGGCGGGCCGATGAAGCGTCATGACAATGTAGCCGTCTCTTTGGAGCTTTAATTCTTTCCAAATCGGAGGTTCCTGAAACCTGCTGCGGTTTTTCAGGAGGGTATCTATCATGGTATTGCCTACAAAAAAAATACGTTCATCCTCAATTCCGTTCTTTTTCAAATTGGCGTTAGCAATAGTAGTTGTAGTAAAAAAATAATTGGTAATGCTGTCTGTTACCATACGGTTAATTTCTTCCGGCATTGACCAGTCGCCTGAGCGGATACCCGCTTCAACATGCGCTACTTTTACATGCAGCTTTTGTGCTACAATAGCGCAGGCCATGGTAGAAGTAACGTCGCCTACAACAAGACAGAGATCGGATTTTTCCTGCAACAATAATTTTTCATAACCAGTCATAATATGGGCTGTTTGCTCTGCCTGTGTTCCTCCCCCGGCGCCTAAATTTACATCAGGATGCGGGATACCCAATTGCTCAAAAAAACTGTCGCTCATGTTTTTATCGTAGTGCTGACCTGTATGAACCAGCCTGTATTGAATGCTGGCGCCGTTCTCCTGATTTTTTTTGATGGCTTCTATAATAGGTGCAATTTTCATGAAATTTGGCCTGGCGCCTGCTATAATATCAATTTTTAATTCTTTCTGCATATAAATATTTAAAAGAAATGACTGAAAAATTATGTTGTTGGATGAAGCTATGCGAATGGTACCCGGATTTGAATCTGGCGATGCATTCGCTTGCAACGACCTTTATTTTATTTTTTTAAACCACGGCTTTGAAAAAAGTTTCATTTTCCTTTCTCGCAAAAGCTATGACTAGCGCCATAGACATCATAAGCCAACTGGCTGAAGCAATGCCTCCGCTAAACATGTTTTGGGTGAAGGATTGTATGAAAAGCACTCCTACCCATGAATAGGCTGGTGCGTGCCGGAAAATTTTTATTGATTTAATAAAAGTGATAATCGTAAGTGCAATAAAAGGAATAAACCCAAGAAGACCAGTGCTTTGGAGTATCTCAATCAAAACATTATGCGGATATATGTCAAACCCATCTACTTTCAGCCGGTCTCCTAAAATTGGATTTTCCGCGAATTGGTTTAATGCGTTTTTCCACATTTGCGTCCTTATCGCTGCGTCATTTCCTTCTTCGATATCTGAACTGGTTTGTGTAAAACGATCTATCAGGCTGCTTCCGGAATATTCGGAGAGGAATACAATTGCAATGACCGCAATGACCGCAATGAAGATCAGCCGCAGATTACCTACCAGGTTTTTTTTTGAAACCAGTATCAATAAAAAGGGGAATACCAATGCCACCAATGATCCTCTTGATGATCCGAGAAAAAATGGCGCTGCAGATAACAGTATAATCAGCGACAGGAATATCTTGCCGCCAGGGGTTGTTTTATTCTCCATCCAATAAATGGCGGCGATTCCGATAGAAAGTGATGAACAGTAGGAAAGTGCCAGTGGCGATAACATATCTGTTTCTGCGGTTTCGGTAGTTAACCGGCCTACCGTTCCAATATAGTCTCTGAAAAAGAACAATGCCAGCAGGGAGAAAAGAAAACCTGACAGTAACAACGCCTTTCTTATGGTGGTAAAGTCTGTAGCTTTGAATTTAATATTGCAAACCAGCAAAAAGGGGATCATATCGAACGATAAATAATATAAGATAAGTTTTGAAGAGCTGACGTAATACGGCAATCCATTTAATGCGTCAATTATTATCCTGGTCAAATAGAAAACCGAGAAAAATATAAAAATATATGTTGGAGCCTCTGCTTTTAGTGTGCTGCTCCTGGCAAACAAAATAAAAAGGCTGAGGAGAATTGTGAGACGTACCAGTATGGAAAATCCGAAGGAAGATGTACTTAAGCCACTGTTAAACAGGAGTAAGAGGTATACGAAGTATCCAATGTAGTTTAAAAATACCGCGGTAAATAAACTTCTGTTTCTCATGAATTTTGTTGCCTGCTATGTTATTAAGGCTGATGGCAATGCGGCTTTTAGGTATTTTGCAGCACGGACTTTAGTGCGGGAAGCTGCCTGATACTGATATATCCCAGTATTAAAAATGTGGCAAACAAAGCCGCGGTTGCCATCCATATTTCACTTATTTTGTAATTAACGTAAAATATTACAGCGTTTATAAATAAAAAAGTAGTGATAATATATCCCAGGTAGTTTCGCTGAATGCCCGCTGTTTTAATTGCCCATGCATTGCATACAATTGAGAGAAAAGCATAAGAGAAGAAAGTTCCCATAGCCGCTCCCAGAATCCCCCATTTGGGTATAAGAATGATATTAAGCCCTACGTTTAATAATGCTGAGCATACAGTAGATGCAGCAATAAAAGTGGTTTTATTTAGCACGGTTAATTCGTAGTTTCCCAAATGATAAAATGGAATCAGAAGGTGGGCTCCAAGCACGATAGGTAATATATAAAACCCCGACATATAATCTCCTGAAACAAAGTGAAAAGCAAAATACCTTGTTCCCAGTAAGATGGCAATACTAAAAAGGGATGCACACATCAGCACGAAGGTCAGATAGAATTTCAGGATGGTATGGTACTTTTCCTTATTTTCCGAAAATTTATAAACCAATGGTTCAAAATAAGTAGCTACGGAACCGTAAAAGAAAAAAATACTGCTTCCCAGGGAATATGCAAAAGTGTATATGCCGAGTTGGCTTTTGTTTAAGTAGCCTTCCACGAAGAAGCGATCGGCATAGCTTAGAACGTTACCACTTAACGCATGAAATATCAGTGGTAAACCAAAAAGAAACAAAAATTTAAGGTTTTTATCGAATACAAATATTTTTCTGAAATTAAAATGAGAGAATATGTCTTTATAAAATAGGGAGATAAATACAATACCTGCTATCAGAGACCCGTAAATATAACCCAGTCCGCTGCCTGTATAAAAGCATACGCCCATAACAGCCAGTAATTTGGTTACCGCATACCATAATCTTGATTTCCTGAAAAATACCGGGTTATCGGTTGCGAGTGCATGTGAAATCATTAATCCGGAAAGGTTGTAAATTAATAAACTTATAAACAGTGTAAAAAAGTGAGGGAAAAAGTTAATTCCCATTATCTCCTCTCTGAAAAAGGAAATGATGACGCACACAATAAAAACGCCTAATACCGATAGTATATTTAATTGCAATGCATACGGCAGCATTTTTTCTTTGAAGGTAATGGTATGGCGCAGGATGGCTCTTCCCTGCCCCAATGTTAAAACGGTATTCATTATGCCCTCTATGGCAACAAGTAATCCCACAATACCATACTGCTCAGTTGGCAGAAAAAGAGGTAGCAAGGCTATTGTTAGCCAGTTTAATCCTTTAGCAAATCCCTCTATTCCTGCGTAAGACAAGAACTTTTTATACATTTTTTTTTATCATTATCCTCATATAATCCTGTTGCCGTTGTAGTGCTAAGTCAAGTCAATTGTGTCTGTATGTTATCGTGAAAAGTGGGAGGATAAAAATAAGAGGCGCGTCTCACGTCTCACATTTCAAGGTTTCACCTCCACCATTTTTTCTTTTTAGCGGGTGCGTCAAAATATTCGGCGTAGCCGTAGCCATAATGTTTATAGTTGCCGTATCGGTTTTTCTCACCTACCCTGTTGATTACGGTGTAGAGCGGCTGGTTGGGGTTATCGGTAATTTTTTTATTGAGTTCCTGGAGTACCCATTTAAAGGTAAAGCCCTGCCTGAGCACCACGATGCTGATATCGGCATGATTGGCCAGCAGGGAGGAGTCGGTAACGAGCCCGTAGGGGGGCGTATCAAAAATAATGTAATCGAATTTTTTATTAAGTTCTTCCATGAGTTCCTTCATACGGTCGCCCAGGATAAGTTCGGCTGGATTGGGTGGTATGGGTCCTGCGGGCAACAGCCAGAAGCGTTGCTCAAAGCCGGGCACTTCATGCAGGGCGCCATCAAGGGTAGCCGTATTGCCGGCCAGGTAATTGCTGATACCCACCTGGGAATGGATATTGATGGCTGCGCTGAGCCGTGGTTTACGCAAGTCAAATTCAAGCACCACCACTTTTTTATTGAGCAGGGCATAACTGGCGGCGAGGTTAAGGCTGGTAAATGATTTACCTTCTTCCGGGCGGTGGGAGGTAACCAGTATGATCCTTGGGGAATGCCCGGGTTTGGTAAAGCTGATATTGGTTCTTATACCCCTGAACTGTTCGGCAACGATGGAACGGCTTCCTTTTTGTACCACGATAGGGGAAATGTCTTTTTTAACGTAGGCGATTTCACCCAGCACAGGCGCTTTACATTTTTGTTCCACCTCGTCTTTATCCTCAATGGTATTGTTAAAAAAGTTGATAAGGTAAATAACACTGATGGGGATAATCAATCCCAGTAAAAAAGCGATGGCCATGATAAGTACCTTCTTAGGGCTTACGATGCCTGTGCTTCTGGATTTTTCAATACTTCTGGAATCTGGAATTGAGGAAGCCAGTGTGATGGCAGACTCCTCTCTTTTCTGGAGAAGCAAGAAGTAAAGTTGTTCTTTTACCGACTGGTCGCGCTGTATCTGCACGAGGTTTTTTTGTATTTGGGGTATGTTCCTTATGCGTGCATTGAGTTCTGCATCCTTGCTGGTAATATCGTTCAAAGCAATGCGGTAAGCCTGTTTAAGATTACCGATATTAGTGATCAAACTTGCCCTGAGGTTAGCGATCTGGTTGGTGAGGTCAACGGGTATAGGGTTTTTAGGTCCAAGCCTTTCTGCCTGGCGCTCTCTTTCCAGCACTAGCCTGTTGTGGGTCTGTATCATTTCAGCCAGGGAGGGTTCTGCGATCCCCGATCCGGAAGGTACCAGTCTGGGGTTATCCTGGTTGGCTTTCAGGTTGCTTTCCAGTGATTCAAGAATGCTTAGCTGAGTTTGCTGTTCGGCTTTTTGAATGTCAACCTGTTTAGCCTGCTCCATATATTGTTGTGCTTCAACCGACACATCGGTGATGCGGTTACTGCTTTTAAATCGCTCCACCTGCCCTTCCACGGTGCGCAGCTCGGTTTCTATAATAGCGAGCCTGCCGTTTAAAAACTCGAGGGTATTGTTGGTAACCTTGTTTTTATCTTCGAGCGCCTGTTGGTTATAGATATTGATAAGGGCATTCAATGTGGCCTGTGCTCTCCTGTTGTTGTGATCGGTAAGCTCCATGTTGATAATGGTTGCGGTTTTGCTTGCCGGTTGAACATTAAGGTCGGTTGAATAGTTGTCAACAGTAATTTTTACGGGGTTTATGTGCAGCAGATAGTCATTGGTGATGTTTGAGCTATCGGCATTTGCCTTAAAAGCGGGATTATCGGTTATCTGGAACAGCAGTCCGTTAATGGAGTACCACCTGCCTCTTGTAATGGGCAGGTCTTTATTGTGCGCGCCATAATCGAGGTGCCATTTTCCGTTAGGCTGCCTGGCAATACCCCATTGCAGTGGCTGGGCAATGGTATCAGGGTTGGCAATGCGTATGATCAGAGGCGACTCTTTGGCGAATACGGATCTGCTGGTAAGGTTACCTTTGCTTTTAATATCAAGGAAGAGCTGTTCTTTTCTTACCACTTCTTCCATGAGATCATAGCTTTTGAGGATCTCAATCTCATTGTCAACAAGTTTACCGCCGCCTGTCATATCCAGTTCTTTAAGCAGTGGGTTTTCAAGGAGTCCTGCGCCTCCCTTTTTTTCATCCTTGATCAATATGGAAGCTGTAGCCTTGTACACGGGCTCGGCATAGCGATTATAGAGCCATGCAAGGGATAAAGCTACGACAAGAGACAGGAGAATCCAGGGCCAGTTTCGCAGGATCTTAACCCATGCTTGCCTGATATCTACCGATTCTTCGGGGAGGTTGTTCTGTGGGGAGACCTGAGTATGATTTTGCACGACCAATAAATTTTAGATAGCAAAAATAAAAGGGAGTTTATCGAATACGGGTAAGGGCAACAATAATAAGAGAGAGGATACTGGTAGTGGCGGGCACAATAATATTGAGCCCTTCTGCCTGCAGTCCTTTTCGTTTACCGGGTTCTACGAGCACCACATCATTTTGCCGGAGATTATAAAAAGGCGATCGCATTACACTGCTGCTGTTAAGGTTAAGATGAGCCACCTCCACTTTATCGGCGGCTTTACGGATGACCTTGACATTGTTTCGTTTGGCAAAAACGGTGAGGTCTCCTGCCATGCCAATAGCTTCGAGCACATTGATCTTTTCCCCTGCAACCTGGAAGGTGGAGGGTCTGTTGACTTCTCCCATTACGGTAACGCGGAAGTTGATAAGCGTAACGCTGATCACGGCATCTTTTAAGTATTCACTTACCACCTTTTTAATTTCAGCCTTAGCTTCATCGGTAGTCAATCCCGCCACTTTCACGTCTCCAATAACGGGGATGGTAATATTCCCCGAGGGCGATACGCTATAAACGCTTTGCATGTTCTGGGTACTATTGTTATTGCCGGTAATAACAGCCGAACCCATGAGGTTGAACAATTGGGAGGCTTCGGGGCTGATGCTGCTGATAACAATCTGCAACTGGTCATCGGGCTGCAGGCGCAGGGGGTCAAAAGCCGCGGTTCTCACCTGCTGTACTTTGGCATCCTGTTCGGAGTTCAGATCCTGAAACAACGCCAGTTCCTTACCCGTTCGGCAGGAACATAATAATGCATATAGCATAATAATTAAAGAAAATGGAGCTATTTTTTGCATACTATAATCTTTATTGTTATATATAGTGAGGGCTATATTAGGATAAATCAGTAGGTATCGAATGGATTTCGCATAGCTTCGCTTTCGTCAGTCACAGGTACAGGACTGATAAACAAAATATAAACGAAAATTTGTAATATAAATTTCCATATCTTTTATAGACATTGCAAAAAATCAGAAGAAAAGATACGGTAAGGTTTTTCTACTTTAAAATCAATATAGTTACAAATAAGTAGTATTATTTCCTTAAGCTAGTCGCGGATATTGGTAAGAGATATTGGCGAGCAAAGATAGAGTTAGTTTTTAATCGAAGCACTTCCACTACCCGGAATTTATTATATATCAATATTATATAGAACAAATTAAGGGTATTTTTGGGTTTAGAATCTATTATAAAGATTAATATTAAAAGTATATTATTTTTAAATTTCGGTCGTTTATCTACTAATTTTGAATGTGATTCAGGAGTGGCGAAGCCATAATCTTTTGTGATTATTATCAAACAAAGGCATTATCAATGTTTTCAGTTATAATACCACTTTATAATAAAGAAAAAAGTGTTAGAAATGCAGTACAATCAGTTCTTGCGCAAACAATTTCCAATTTTGAATTATTAGTTATTAACGATGGCTCAACTGATAAAAGCAGGTCTGCTATTGCTTCAATACACGATAACAGAATTAGAATTATTGATAAACCCAATGGCGGCGTTTCAAGTGCAAGAAATAAAGGGATTTTGGCTGCAAAATATGAATATATTGCTTTTATAGATGCCGATGATTATTGGGCCCCCGACTTTTTAGAGACGATAAAGGGACTCATTGATGATTACCCCGAAGCTGAGTGTTATGCAACAGGCTATGCGTGTAAATTCAATAAAGCTGTGTTAAATGTTTTTGCCGTTAAGGAGCGGGGACTTGTTAAAGATTTTTTTAAACAGGTATATAAGGGACCCATTATGCATGCTTCATCGGTGTGTGTAAAAAAAACTATATTTGGTTTAATAGGATACTTCAATACCAGCATTCAAAGAGCCGAAGACTATGATATGTGGGCCAGAATTGCAAGAAGGATTAAGATAGCCGCAAGCCCTGAGATTAAAACATATTACATGCTGGATTCAGAAAACAGGGCTATGAGACGAACACATGCTCCGGAAGTGTTATGGTTGTATTATATCCCAAGGGAAAGTATCGGGGATAAAGATCAAAAAAAATATTATACCAGGTTCCTGCATCGTCAGGTTTTGGAATATCTACTTAGAAGAAAATTTAAATGGGCCTGGCGAATAGCATCGCGCAACTGGGAGGTTGCAAACTGGTATACCTATCTCTACCTGCCCGGAAATATCCAGGCCCGCCAAATAAGCAGTTTGGTAAAGTTAATTGCAAACCGAATAACCGGGAAAAGCTCCAAAACTTCTTTCCCATAACCCAAAATAGGTAAAAAGATATGTTTTATTATTCTTATACTGCTATGTGGTTCGGAAGGTATCCAAAACTGAAGGGATATTAAAATATTTACCATCTTTGTATTATCAAGAATAAACAAAATAAGATGAAGAAATTAGCTATTGCCGGGGCTGGTGGGTTTTCAAAAGAGATTTATTTGACAATCAATGATATAAATAAAGTTGAACCTCAGTGGGATTTTGTAGGCTTTTTTGATGACAATGTGCCGAAAGGAAATTTTTTTATGGATTTTAAGGTGCTTGGTACTATGAGCGACTTAAATATGATAAATGAAGTAACTTATGTAATGATAGCGGCTGGCAAATCGCATAATATTGTTTCAATTAAAAAGAAGCTTGACTCCGATAAATTGGTTTTCCCGAATCTGTTCCATCCATCTTGTCACTTTTTGCATTTTGATTCGCTTGTCATTGGTGTTGGTAATATTCTTCAGCCGCAATCCTCTTTTTCAGCAGACAATAAAATAGGAAACTATAATGTATTTAATGTAGGCGTAAGAATAGGGCATGATACAATTGTAGGAAATTATAATACCTTTGCCCCATCTACTTTAATTTCAGGTGGGGTTGAAATTGGAAATCAAAATGATTTTGGCATGAATTCCGGCATCCTGCAATATAAAAAGGTAGGTAACGGTAATGTTATAGCCCCCTTGTCTGTTTTGTTTAAAAATATCAAAGATAATGGACATTATTTGGGTGTTCCCGCCATGTCTACAGGAGTTTAAGGGTTTATCGAATATTAAAATATGTATTCAAACAGCAAACTAACTTTTTTAAGAACACCTGAGTAATTTCAACATATAAGCTAAAGAATATGGATAAAAATCAGTTTTTACAATCTTTTGCAGAGCAATTTGATGAAACCGATCCCTCTACTTTTACGATGGGCACCCGGTTTAAGGAAATGGATGAGTGGAGTTCTATGATTGCGCTAATGATTATCGCAATGGTAGATGAGAATTACAATAAAAAAATAACCGGTGCAGATTTGAGAGAAACGGATACTATTGAGCAATTGTTTGAGCGGTTAAATGAAAAATAACAAATAAACTTTAATTGAAAAACTGATTGTAAATGATCGGGATGGCGCCATTCTCCCTGCAGGGTAAAAAAATTCTTGTAACAGGTGCATCCTCAGGTATTGGACTGGAGATTTGCAGGGCGGTGGTAGCTTCAGGAGGGGAGGTAATTGGTGTGGCCAGAAGGGAGGAGCGTTTGAAGGAGATGGTAAATGAACTGAGTATTGATAAGGCTTCCTGTATAACCGCAGATCTGGCCGGGGATGCTGGCATTGAAAAAATAGTTGCTGAAATGCCCGAAGTAAACGGGCTTGTTTATGCCGCGGGGATAACAAAACTATCTCCTCTGAAATTCATTAAACGTCAGAACCTTGAAGAGGTAATGAACATTAATTATTTTTCAATGGTTTTGTTGCTTTCTCAGATAACACGCCAAAAAAAAATTAAAAGAAATACATATTCATCTATTGTATTAATTTCCTCGGTAGCCCAGCAGGTAGGAACAAAATCATCATTGCTGTACACAGGGAGCAAGGGTGCTATGTCCGCGGGCAGCAGAGTTATTGCGAATGAACTTTCATCACAGAAAATAAGGGTTAATACAATAGAACCGGGGATGGTACAAACTGCTATGGCTTCCGAAATGGAAGACATGCTTTCAAAGGAGGTGGTTGAGAAGGATATGAAACAATATCCACTCGGCTATGGCACTCCCGAAGATGTGGCAAATGCAGCTGTTTTTTTATTATCCGATGCTTCAAAATGGATGACCGGACAATCTCTTACCCTGGACGGTGGCAGATATAAACTTCTTGATTAATTGATTTAATATGGCGTTGCTTCACAACAAATTTGTAACCATAACGGGCATAAGTGCATGTGTGCCTAAAAATATTATTAAAAATATTGATAATAAAATTTTTGCATTTAATGATATCAAAGCCTTTATCAATAATGTAGGTGTAGAAGAAATGAGAGTGACAGATGAAAAAGTGTGTACTTCAGATTTATGTGTTGTGGCTGCAGAAAAGTTACTGGAGGAATCAGGTACGGACAGAAACGAAATCGGAATTCTTGTTTTTGTTTCACAATCACCGGACTATTATTTTTTACCCAATACTGCCTGCATTATTCAGGACAGGCTAAATTTAAATAAGGAAACGCTCGCTTTTGATGTGCCATTAGGATGTAGTGGCTATATATATGGATTAAATTTAATCTCTTCTTATTTATCGTCCGGGCAAATTAAAAAGGGACTTTTACTGGTGGGCGACACCGCTTCAAAAATGCCTGATCCTAATGATAAAAGCAGTAGCATGTTATTTGGGGATGCCGGGTCTGCTACCATCCTGGAGTATGATGAAAAATCTGAAGGGCTTTTTTTTCATTTGGCTACCGATGGCTCGGGATACAAAGCTATCATAGTGCCTGATGGGGGATTTCGTAACCGTTTTTCAGAAAAATCTTTGGTTGAATATACGAATACGGACGGATTAACCAGGACTCCCAATAGTTTACATTTGGACGGGTTTGATGTATTTTCCTTTGGTATAAGCGAGGCGCCCAAAACCTGTAAAAAATTAATGGAGCATCTAAACATCACAAACGATGATATTGACTACGCTGTTTTTCACCAGGCCAACAAAATG
This sequence comes from uncultured Sphingobacteriales bacterium, assembly GCA_937991535.1. Classification (GTDB taxonomy): domain Bacteria; phylum Bacteroidota; class Bacteroidia; order Chitinophagales; family Chitinophagaceae; genus Agriterribacter. Next base: position 22,974 of record CALKHN010000072.1, on the reverse strand, counting down.
ATGAATGAAAAAGTTAGAAAAAAATTAGGACTTGCCGAAGAAAAAGTTCCTTACTCCCTCAAGCATTTTGGAAATACCAGTTCAGCGTCAATACCACTTACAATGGTCACGGAAATGAGAACTGATTTACAACAAAAAAGGAACCGGCTGTTACTGTGTGGTTTTGGAGTAGGCTTGTCGTGGGGAACTACCTATGCTACATTTAATAATATTGTTGTTCCTGATTTAATGGAAATATAACTGTAGAATAAGTATATGTCAGGTCATTTATTTGCTAATATATCGGCTATCTCTTATTATCTGCCTTCTGCCTCCTTAACGAATGAACAGCTTAGTGAAGCGTTTCCTGAATGGAGCGTAGATAAAATAATGCAAAAAGTTGGTATATCCAGCCGGAGGATTGCCGCTGAAGATGAGTTTACTTCCGATATGGCTGTGGCCGCAGCGCAACGTCTTTTTGAGGAGTATAATTTGCGGGCTGATAATGTAGATTATTTGATACTGTGCACCCAAAGTCCCGACTATTTTTTGCCCACTACAGCCTGTCTTGTTCACGAAAGATTGAAATTGCCGTCAACAGCAGGCGCCATAGATATCAATCAGGGTTGCTCTGGTTTTATATATGGCATTAGCCTTGCAAATGGATTGATAGCGTCCGGGGATGTCAACAATGTACTTTTGATTACTGCAGAAACATACAGCCGCTTTTTGCATCCTGATGATAAGGGAAACCGGTCAATTTTTGGCGACGCGGCAGCGGCAATATGGATATCGGCTGATCAGGAAGGAGGTGGTATAGGAAAGATAGTACTGGGAACCGATGGACGGGGAGCAAAAAATCTGATTGTTAAAAACGGCGCTATCCGGTATTCAAAAACCGCCGACCAATCTTTACAACCCGATGAAGACGGCAACCTTTTTAATGATAATTATCTTTATATGAACGGCACCGAGATTTTTAATTTTACATTGGAATCCGTTCCCGCTCTCGTAAAACAAATTCTTCAAAAAAATCAATTGCAACAGGAAGATATTGATTTATTTATCTTCCACCAGGCAAATAAGTTCATGCTTGATTACCTCCGTAAAAAGATCAAAATTCCTCAGGAGAATTTTTTTATAGCTATGGAGCACTTTGGCAATACCGTTTCATCAACTATTCCTATTGCTATGAAACAGGCTTTCGCAGCGGGAAAAATAAAAAAAGGTTCCAGGGTTTTGATCGCCGGTTTTGGAGTTGGCTATTCCTGGGGAGGTGCTGTATTGCAGTTTTGATTCGTTGATCACCTTTCAGAAACCACTTATTCTGATGTAAATAGCTTTTGCAACTTCAAAATGCATTAATATTTGTATGTACAGATCGTTTTTAAAGAGACTGATTGATTTTTTAATTGCAACTGTTGCTTTTGTTATCGCGTTTCCAATTTTTTTGATTATAATGGTTTGGCTGTTTTTTGTGAACAAAGGAAAGCCCTTTTTTGTTCAGAAAAGACCTGGAAAAGGAGAAAGGGTGTTTAAGGTGATCAAGTTTAAGACCATGACAGATGAAAAGGATGAAAATGGAAAATTGTTGCCCGATAATATGCGCATGACAAACATAGGTCGTTTTGTGAGGAAGACTTCTCTTGACGAAATCCCACAGCTTTTAAATGTTATCAGGGGTGATATGAGCCTAATTGGGCCGAGACCGCTATTGGTATCCTATTTACCGCTTTATAATAAAACCCAGAAGCGTCGCCACGAAATAAGACCTGGTATTACAGGTTGGGCACAGGTAAATGGGCGAAACGCCATTAGCTGGGAACAAAAATTTATATATGACGTATGGTATGTTGATAACTGCTCCTTCCTGCTGGATGTAAAAATTATTTTGTTAACCGTATTGAAAGTATTCCGGACAGAGGGTATAAATGCTGAAGATACGATACCCATGCCACCTTTTGCAGGAACACCGAAAGCAGTGTAAATTTGTTTGGCGACTATATACCACTTCCCACACCCAGTTTATATTGATACTTTTTGGTCATACAAATATAGAATCAATCCCATGTAACAAAAAGTTAAAGTGAACGATAATACCCAGCCGTTGGTAAATTTATTTTATTTGAAATTAAATTTTAAGTAAATTGTGGAATGGAATTTAATAAACCTCGTAAGAAAAAATCTAAGACCGTTATTATAATAAAGGGGACTATCTCGCTTTATAAAGAAACTCTGTTATTATCTTTTCCGCTATCGCACCCAGTTTTTCTTGGGGCAAAGGAACAAAGATTGCGCCCTGAATAGGTGTGCCTATTTTATTTCTATTAAATCCTTCAATAAATCTTGATTGAGAATCTAAAAATAATGCTTTAGCTTTAGGTATTTCGTCTTTAACTTCGTTAAGAACCATAATACTCTCATCTTCCGCTATATAGCTTAATATTATATCAGTTTTGTCCTCTTGGTTAATTAACCTAAATATCCACCGCAGATTTAATAAGTATATATCAATGCCGTCCTTCTCTGTTGGGAATTTGAAGGAATATTGTATATCGCAACCCTGATTAATTTTAACTTCTCTTGATTTGGTAATGGGAGTGCAATCCCAATGTATTATTTTAAAGGATTTTGTGGAATATTCCATATAGCTACTTCATTTTATAAAAATTCATTAAAAGGCCTATATACTTTTCATCAGACTTTACATTAAGTGTCCAACCTCCATCTGAACTAATAACTTGTTTATGGTATATTGAAAACACAATGAAGTTTGAAGTCCTTTTGAAAATTACTTTTTGGTAAGCGGTGCTTACATCTGCACCAAATTCTTTAAATCGGGCATAAGAAGGATTAGTTAGCCATAAAAAAGTTATTACTCCACCTATTACAACTCCTGTTCTGGAAAGAATGGTTTTTGCCTTCATGAGCAATAATTGTATTATTTTGTTTTCCCAAATTACACAATATGGACAAAGAAACAGAAAAATTCAATGTTGCCATGCTTCACATGCTGGTAGTTCAGCAAGCCCAATTACATGCTTTAAGAGATTTTGCCCTTACCTATATTACCAGTACATCAGGGTTAAATCAGCAACAGAAAAACTATGTCAAAGAGCAATATGAGAAAAAAGTAGAAGAGGGGGTACAAAATGCCAAAGCGCAATTGCAAGCCCATTACCTAACCGATTTTGATGTAGACGATCTATTAAAGGGGCTTTTTTCTAAATAGGTCAGAAAACCAATTCAAGTCTAAGGGTAGCCCCAACCAGGGAGTTTTCTTTTTAGCCCGTTTAGCTTCTTTTTCGGGTAAAGGAGTATTGAGGGCCTTTTTAAGAGCCTGCTCAAAAGGGCTGTTATTTGTGACCGTCTTTTTCATATTATAAAGTTAATTTAAAGTCATATCAATTATGAATGAAAGGGATCAAACTTTGGATATTCTCATAGGTGTAATTTGTATTGTTTTTTTGTTGTATATCATTTTTAAGGATCATATAAGGTACTTCTTCGCTAATAAAAGTCAAACAAAATCCCAGTCTGAGACAATTTCTTATCAACTTAAACTAATAGAAAAATTACAACAAGATTTACATGATAGCAATTCTCTAATAAATCAAGAACGATTAAGTTTTTACAAAAAGGAATCGGATTTAAAGCAATCTGCTACCCAATGGGCAATAACTGAATTGGAAAAATTTAAGGAGAAGGAATTAAATTCCTTGCGTAAATCTATCCAAGATACCGCAATTGGACACGCAGCCAACTTACTTGCCCAATGGAAGGCTGAAAATACCATAAGGATAAGACAAGAGGCTATTAATAAAAGCTATGCAGTAACCCTCGGTAAAATAAGTGAACACCTTGTTCCCTTCCACCCAAATTTCCCATTTAACCCAAAAGATGCCAGGTTCATAGGCAGCCCCATTGATATGATTGTATTTGATGGACTGTCTGATGGTAGTGAGGATATTGATATTTATTTTCTTGAAATCAAAACTGGTAATGGCAAACTATCCGAAAGGCAAAGATTGATAAAGAAAGCGCTTGCAAAACCTGTTATTTGGTATGAAATGAGGGCGGATTCGTTGTGACGTTTAATTTCTAACGTTTTTGTATCCTCATTAAAATTATAGTACTCCAGTTCAGATTCTGAAATAGTTATCCATTTTGTATTCTCCTTTTCTTCAACGTATTGCTTAAATTTATTTTTAAAGTCGTCAAAGTCATGAGGTATTGCCTCTAATTTGTGCAGTGAATTATTCCTTTTATCCATAAATATTTATTTTATTACATTATTAATTATATACAAATGATGCCTCCCTTAACGGAAGATGAGATTAAAGCTGCCATTATTAATTTCTTATATTCTAAGGGTAAGTATTATGAATTAACGCTTAGCCAAATATTTAAATATTGTTTTGGTATTGAAGAGGACATTAATAAAAGGGAGGGGGAATATTTAATAAATGAACTTGTAAATACCTTGTTCGTTGAAATTTTAAAAGGTAATCCTGCCCATTATCCGCCCTCTCCTGACATATTAAGATTAAGCCCCAGAGCGATTATTGAATTTAAAAAACATGAGACTTATGAAAAGTACATAATTCAAGAGCGAAAATCAAAACGCATAAACAAGCTAAAGAATGTCGGCGCGTCCATTTTTAAATGGGTAAAGAAAAATGTGATCAAATTAATTGGGATAGCTATTAGCGCTGCCATTACTGTTTACATAACTGCCATAATGAGTAGAGGATGTACGAAAGACACCCCACAAAACACCACCCCATCCATGCAGCCCATTCAACAAACGAAAGATAGCGCTGTGAAATCTCCTTAGGGGGGTCTGGTATTACCTTTACTTTGTCTGATTTAGCTTTCATTTTTATATTTTTTATTATTTAGAAATAAGATTCTTGTATTTCAGCCTTCCTTTTGTATTTGATAGAGCAAGCCTAAAGCGTTCATCATCTCTCATTTTACGGGTATTGTATCTGTAGGCTGTTTCGGAACAATAGCGGTGCAGATGCTTTGGGCTTACTTGGTGGTATATTCCAAATATTGACCTTTTGAGCATTGAGAAAAAGCCCTCAACTGAATTGGTATAGAATATATCTCTTTTGTATTCTCCCTGTGAATGGTTAACCGCTTCATGGGCTGCATATTCCTGACCTAAGCCCTGATAGGATAGGTGGCTATCTGTAATGACAACAGCACTCTTTTCTACGTTTTCTTTTACTACTTCTTTAAAAGTCCTTTTACCGATAACCGTAAGTTTTGCCTGCCCACTTCTTTCAATTAATCCCATTACCGGGACTTTGTTATCAGCGTCATTATCCCGTAGCTTTTGCCGTTTTTTGCTGTGCATGTTATCCCATTTGCCGCCTACATAAGTTTCGTCAACTTCTACAATATTGTCCAGTTGTTCCGGTTCTGGCTCTCCCATTATTAGCCTGATTCGGTGCAAAATAAACCATGCAGTTTTTTGGGTTACTCCCAAATCCCTGCCTAATTGCAGGCTTGAAATTCCTTTTTTATGGCCGGTAAGCAAATAGAGAGCGGCCAGCCATGTAGACAATTTAACCTTAGAGTTTTCAAAAATGGTTCCTACGGTTACGCTAAAATCCTTCCTACAAGTCCGGGATTTACACCTCCATGCTTTTCCGTCTTTCAATTTGTAGGGCTTACTTTCTCCGCAATGAGGGCAAACCGGATTATCACCCCACCGCATTTTTTCCATATACACCCGGCACACATCATCATTTGAAAAGTGAGCCATTAACTCCTTTAGGTTTTTAAAATCTGTTAGTTGTGCCATTTTATCTGTGTTAAGTTTCTTAGTAACTATCCTCCTACAATCTTCTCAATAGGGTAGTGCAAAATTACATTTGATTGTTTTTACTAATGTATTTGGAAATCCTTTGTGGGAAGAAATATATAGTTACCATTTGTTTTGATTTCGATTCATCGTGCTCCCGGCAGATTGATAGTACACAAATGAACAGGAGATCTAAGGAAGGATTGCCGGTTTAAAAAAAAAGGTCTACTTTTATCGCATATTAGCAAAGACCCTAATGTTCACCCGTAGTTTTCATTGTTCCTCCCTGTAGTTTGAATTGATGAAACTTGCATATTTTATTTCCATTTTTTATGAATAACCGGTGATATTATTATAATTTATTTTATATTACCAGGATGAGTATTAAGCGTTTGATTTATATACCCTATTACCTTTTTAAAACCAAATGGAATTTATTTTTTAAATATTCCAGATTTGTTAAAAGGGAAAAGCGCATTACGTATTTCCGGTTGTACAGGGAAGTGTTACATACAATGCTGAAACACAATGCGTCACCGATTGATTATTTTTCATTAAGATTTTATGATTTGCCAGAAGAAGAACGGGGGAATTATCCTTGTACCGGGTTTATGTATGAATATCAGCTAAAGATGAACCCGGGAGACCAGCGGGATGTGTTGCATGATAAAATAAAATTTTTGACATTATTTAATGATTTTTCAGGAAGAAAATGGGCCACACTTGCTATGCTCAAAGAAAATAAACAGTTTGCTGCGGAATTTTTGAGGGAAGCAGGCGAAAAGGCTGTTCTCAAAAACTCAACGGGTGGAGCCGGTAAGCAGGTAGAAGTGATAAAAGTTCCTTCCGATATTCCTGAGTCTGTAATTAAAATAATGGAAGCCAATAATTTCGATTTAGCAGAGCACTATGTTATTCAACATGATGCATTAATGAAATTGTCGCCAAGTGCTTTGAATACAATAAGAATAGTTACTCAATATATAGAAGGAAAGGTGATCATATTGCTGGCTTTTTTGAGGATCAGCGTTAATTCGCCGGTGGATAACCTTTCAGTTGGAGAGTACGGAGTGAATTTTGGCGCTCCTGTAGATATAGAAACAGGGATGATTTGTGGTCCGGGTATTTACCTGGATATTACAAAGTCAAATGTACTCCATCACCCTGTTACCCGCACACCTATTATTGGGTTTGAAATCCCTTACTGGGAACAATGTAAGGAGATTGTAATTAAAGCGGCAGCGCTAAGTTCCGGAAATCGTTCTATAGGATGGGACGTGGCAGTTACCAATGAAGGTGCAGTGCTGATTGAAGGAAACCACAATTGGAATTTATTGAGCATGTTACCCGGACACAAAGGATATAAAAAAGAATTTTTGCAATATTCATCTATGATATAACCAAATAGAGGTAATAATTTTTAAAGCTAAAGTTCCTTTCCGGAAATTATAGTGATGGATAAAACATTTGCCAGAAAAATTTTAGTAACAGGTGTTGGCGGACCAACCCCGCGTTCTTTCGTGCGTGCTATCAAATACTTTGGTGGTGCGCATAAAAATTTGTTTGAATTTATAGGAGTAGATTCGAATCCTTTAGCTTATGGTCTCTACGACAAGGATTTATTTGATAAATCTTTTGTAATACCCCGGGCTGATGCAAAACAATATTGGGATGAAATAAATGCGGTCATCGAGAAAAATGCCATTGATGCTGCCATAATTCTACCTGAAATGGAAGTATTGGAGTGGTCCAAAAACTATAATAAACTTAATAAGGCAATAAAACTTCATTTGCCCGATTACAGGTTAGCAAAAGAGTTGGTAAATAAATACCAGTTGCATACACTCCTGGACGGTACCGAATACATACCCGGCTTTTTAAAGTTAAAACCCCGGCATTATTCTTTTGATCATTTAAAAAGCAAACTGGGTGATATGTTCTGGATCAGGGGCACCGAAGGATCCAGTGGACTGGGTTCATTAAAAATCACCAATCCGCAAGTGTTAATGCAATGGATTGCAATGAATCCCGACGTGCTGGAATTTATTGCAACTGAATATCTGCCAGGCCGCAATATGGCATGCAAGCTTCTTTACTTTGAAGATAAATTATTGGCCAGTGCTTGTGCCGAAAGGGTAAATTACATCATGTCAAAAATAGCGCCATCCGGTATAACAGGCAATACATCATTTGGGCGTTTGTTAAATGAACCCCAGTTGGTGCACATTTCCATTGACGCCTTAAATATCATTTCAAAAAAAGCCGGCACAGGCCTCAATGGAATATTTACAATTGATTTTAAAGAAGACGTATTCGGCAAACCAAAAATAACAGAAATCAATATCAGGCATGTGGCTTTCACATCTTCAATAGCCGCCGGTGGCGCCAACCTGCCCCTGGATACTTTGCTCGCTTTGTTTGACGAAGAAAGTACTTGTTCAGAAACCATACATTATACTTTTAAGGAACCCTATATTTTCCTCAGAGATGTTGACGCCTATCCGATTGTTATAAAAGAATCCGACCTTTTGAAATAGCGCCTGCTCATTTATGAAGTTAGATTATTTTAAATCGTTAAATGGGCTGAGAACGATTGCGGCTATGATGGTTATTGTAGCTCATTTCTTTAGTCCTGAGAAGGTGTTCGGATCTGCTTTATTTTATAAAATTGCCAAATTTGGAAATTCAGGAGTTTCACTTTTTTTCGTGTTATCGGGATTTGTAATTACCCGTATTTTGCTTAATTCCATAAAAAGCAATAGTTATTTTAAAGCATTTTACATAAGAAGAACGTTGCGGATATTCCCGCTTTACTATCTTGCACTGGTATGTTATTATTATTTACCTTATGTATTTACATCACTTTATCAATTCTCCTCATCGTTTGACCGGCAAATTTATTACTATATTTATCTTCAGAATTTTGCCAGAACTTTTAATTGGAATGCATCAGGTCCGATTCATTTCTGGACACTTTCTGTTGAGGAACATTTTTATCTTTTATGGCCAGCTTTGGTATATTTCGGATACCGGTTTAAACAAAACAGGTTAATATACCTCAGTGTCTTGCTATTGCTGTTGCCGCTTTTGCTCAGATTTTATATGCTTTCTTCGGGATATGTTATTGAGTTTTTTACTTTTACGAGGCTTGATCAGTTGGTTTTAGGTGGTATTTTGGCCATATTGGAGCGTAAAAATCGTTTGAACAGGAAATACAAAAACGCGTATGTGATCAGCACGGTGGCGGGTGGCGTATTGTTTATACTGTGTGGTTTTTTCAATGATTTCTATCAGGATCTTCTTAAACACAGTGCACTGGGCATATTTTATTTTGGTATAATCGGCTTATGTGTTATGTATGAGCATGGAAATGCTGCAACCCAATTTTTAAAATTACCGTTTATGCAGTATCTGGGAACAATAAGCTACGGCATATACGTATGGCATGCTTTATCAATTGATATGGTAGAACATTATCTTACCACACATTGGGTAATGCTGGATTTTCTACTGGTTGTAACACTTACTGTAGCTATTTCTTCTATTAGCTATTGGTTTGTAGAAAAGCCGTTTTTAAACCTAAAACGTTTTTTTTCTTATGGATAAAACTATTTTGCGTGATTGAGCAGTATCTGCAGAAATCATTCATTTAATAATTAAAATACAATGCGTTCAAAAATATGGCTCTCTTCGCCCCATATGGGCGGTAATGAAAGGAAATTTGTTAATGAAGCTTTTGATACAAACTGGGTGGCTCCGCTTGGTCCGCATGTAAACGGACTTGAAAAAGATATCGCCCGGTTTCTTTTGCCTGAAAATGAAAACGGCATCCATGTAGCTGCATTAAGTTCCGGCACAGCGGCCATTCATTTGGGCCTGATACTGCTTGATGTGAAGCCCGGAGATGAAGTGATATGCCAGAGTATGACTTTTTCCGCATCCGCTAACCCCATTGCATACCTGGGAGCAACACCTGTTTTTATTGACAGCGAACCTGAAACCTGGAATATGTCGCCCGAATTTTTGGAGAAAGCGATTAAAGACGGGATTGCCAAAGGAAAGAAGCCAAAAGCTATTATTCCCGTTCATTTATACGGTATGCCGGCAAAAATGAATGAGATTATGACAATTGCCGGCCGGTATGAAATTCCCGTACTGGAAGATGCCGCGGAAGCACTGGGAAGCCACATCAATGGGAAAAAATGCGGCACATACGGCATGATCTCGGCCTTGTCATTCAACGGAAATAAAATCATTACAACCTCCGGAGGGGGAGCAATGGTTGCACACCAGCCCGAACTGGCGGAAAAAGCCCGCTTTCTATCTACGCAGGCCCGCGACCCGGCGCCCCATTATCAGCATTCCCAAATTGGTTACAACTACAGAATGAGTAATATATGCGCCGGTATCGGACGTGGGCAAATGGAGGTTCTATCCGAACGTATTTTACAGCGACGGGCTAATTTTGAGTGGTATACCAAGGCTCTGGCCGATATTACTGCTATCCGGTTTTTAAAGGACCCGGAAGGGTGTTACTCCAATCACTGGCTTACTACTGTTCTCATTAAGCATCCTGCTGTTACCAGGGAAACGCTCAGACTGGCTCTGGATAAAGTAAATATTGAAAGCCGTCCTTTGTGGAAACCTATGCATTGTCAGCCTGTTTTTAAAGATGCTCCGTTTTATGGCGACGGAACAGCAGAAAATCTATTTAAGGACGGATTGTGTTTGCCTTCGGGATCCAATTTAACGGATGAGGAACGCAACCGCATTTTAACAGCAATAAAAATGGTGTTTTCGTAGCAGATGATATTTTATAGCGAAAAACGCAAAACAAAAGGTCAGGGATATTTCTCCTGACCTTTTGTTTTATACCAATGTGCCGGTGTTGTGTATGCCGCTTACTACTACCATCCGGCTTTCCGTTCGGGCTAGTATTTAAACACTTTACCTCCAGCCATAACTTCCTGTGTTTTTTCATCGAATGTAACCTTTTGCCCTGTCCGGTAAGCCGCATTTGACATGATAACTGCAATGGCATGGTTGTAGCCGGCTTCTATCGGTGCATTCGGTTGCCTGCGACTGCGTACACATTCCATCCAGTTGCGTACATGCGACAGCGTTAGATCATCGCTGCCGGTATTGGCATCGGTGGTTACTTTTGTTGCCATATCATTCAGCGAAGCGGAAGGCAAAAGGTTGGCCTTCATTCCCATGGCTTTTGCATGATTTTCCTTTAATCCGCCTTCGGGGCTAATTTGATTGGTATCTAAGTTAAGCGTGCCGCCATTGGAATAATAAATCTCTTTAACATCTCCCGCCGCATTGGTCATACGCGAACTAAAAATTACCTGGAAACCTTTAGACGGGTCATTGAGTGGCCCGTAATCAAAAACAGCCGTTAGCGTATCCGCATTTTTTCTGCCATCATTCCACGCGTAAATACCGCCATTAACGGCTACGCTGCGTGGGTGCGGCAGGTTGGCGAACCAATGAACCGTATCAATCTGGTGGCACATCCATTGCCCCGGGATGCCGGAAGAATAAGGCCAGAATAAACGAAACTCTAAGTATTTCCTGGGGTCAAATTTTTCAAAAGGACGGTTCAGTAAAAAGCGTTTCCAGTCGGTATCTTCTTCCCGCAACTGCGGAACCAGCGAAGGCCTGCGCCATCGCCCGGGCTGGTTTACATTCCATATGAGTTCCACCATTACTATGGGGCCAAACTTCCCCTGCTGTATAAAATCATATGCGGCTTTGTATGCGGCCCCACTTCTTCGTTGTGAGCCGATCTGTACAATTTTTCCACTGTCTTTCACTGCTTTCAGCACTGCGCGGGCATCTTCCATGGTTTCGGCCAAAGGTTTTTCTGTATACGTGTCTTTGCCGGCTTTTACGGCTTCAACGGTATGCAATGCATGCTGAAAATCTGCAGTGCTGATAAAAACCGCATCAATGTTCTTCAAATCGTATAATGCCTCATTGTTTACGCATGCAGTAATATCGTGCCCCAATTGCTGTTTAAGATAGGCTTGCCCGTCTTCTCTTCTCTTTTTCCATATATCCGATACGGCAACCATATCGAAGTTGAGTTCCTTATGCAGATTAACGAATGAGGGCAACAGGGAACCTCTGAACCTGTCGGAAAACCCGATAACGCCCACGTTCACCCGATCATTGGCGCCGATAATATTGCGATAGCTTTTAGCACTGAGCCCCATAGTGCCCACATAGGTGGCCAAGCCTGCCATTGAACCTTTTTTAATGAACTCCCTGCGTGAATTTTTCATATGCGATCCTTTGGTGATTAAAATTTAAGTGAAAGAATGGTAGTTTTTATCTTTTACCGGCTGTAAACAAAACAGATTATAGTATTTTGCAGCACCCGTAACCAATGTTTCAGATAATGAGAAGCATTTGTTTAACCGATACTAATTTATAAATGTTTAATTATGAAAAAAAGAAATTCCTTTTTTTTAGGGCAATTGATGCTGGCGCTGGGTTGTATTTTTACTGTAACCTCTTACGGACAATTGTCCAAAGGCAAGGTGGAGGCATACAATATTGAAGTAACGCCGGTGGAAGCATCAAAAAAAGTATCCATCACCGCCGATGGCAAACCTTTTACGGAACTGCTGTATACCGACACTCTTGAAAAACCCTTTTTATATCCTATATATGCACCCGATGGGCAGTTGATTACCCGTGGTTTCCCGTTCGCGCCACGAAAAAATGAGCCTACGGATCATCCGCATCACACTGGCTTATGGCTGAACTATGAAAGTGTGAACGGACTGGATTTCTGGAATAATTCCTATGCTATCCCGGAAGATAAAAAAAACAAGTATGGCTGGATAAAGACAAAGAAGATCGTTAAAACCAAAAGTGGGAAGAAGGGAGAATTAAAAATGCAGGCTACATGGGAAAATCAGAAAAACCAGGTATTACTAAATGAAGCCACTACTTATTTTTTCAGAGCTGATGAAGACAAAAGAATAATAGACCGGATAACAACGCTTACTGCTGCGCAGGATGTAAATATGCCGGATGTAAAGGACGGAATGCTTGGGCTGCGTTTGGCGCACGAACTGGAACTGCCTTCTAAGGAAAAGAAAGAATTTAAGGACGATAAAGGAAATGTAACTGTAGTAGAGGGCAGTGCAGATGGGGCTCCTTCCGGAAACTATATTACAAGCGAAGGTAAGGAAGGCGATGCCGCATGGGGTACCAGGGCGCAATGGTGCATGTTGTACGGAAAACAAGGTGATGACACTACCAGTATTGTTATCATTGATCATCCGCGCAATGTGGGTTACCCTACTTACTGGCATGCCCGGGGGTACGGATTGTTTGCGGCTAATCCGTTAGGGCAAAAAGCACTCAGCAATGGAAAAGAAACACTCAATTTCGCTTTAAAGCAGGGCCAGTCTGTTACCTTTCGTTACAGGATCGTAATCGCTTCCGGAAAACAAAGGCTGAGCAATGAAGATATCAACCTGGTAGCCGGAGATTTCTTTCAGAATACGAGGTAAACTTTTGCAGATATTAGTATTTTGATATGTACATTTACTGCATAAAACACTACACATGAAGTCGAAAAATCTTATTTTAATTGTTGTTATAGGCGCTATATTATTATTGGGCGGTTGCGGCTGCAGCGGATACAATAAAATGGTTGGATTGGATCAAAACGTAAAAGGCAAGTGGGGTAATGTGCAGAGCGAATACCAGCGCCGGTCTGACCTTATTCCCAATCTTGTAAATACAGTGAAGGGCGCCGCCAACTTTGAGCAGGAAACCCTTACGCAAGTTATCCAGGCAAGGGCCAATGCCACTAAAGTGAATATTAACGCAGATGACCTTAGTCCTGAAAAAATGGCGCAATTTCAGCAGGCACAGGGCGAATTAAGTAGCGCGCTGAGTCGTTTGCTTGTAACGGTGGAACGCTATCCCGAACTAAAAGCCAATCAGAATTTTCTTAACCTGCAATCGCAATTGGAAGGAACTGAAAACAGGATCAAGGTTTCTCGCAACGACTTTAATACAGCCGTTCAGGAGTACAATACCGTGGTAAAAACATTTCCCAATGCATTGTACGCCGGAATATTTGGATTCAAAGAAAAAGGATTTTTTGCCGCAGAGCCTGGCGCCCAGACTGCACCGGAAGTAAATTTTTAAATTGTACCCGAATTCATGAGGCTTTTTCCATCCAGAATCAAACACTTTTTTTCTCCGGAGGAGAACCAGCGCATTGTATCCGCTATACGGGAGGCCGAAAGGCTTACCAGTGGAGAAATACGGGTTTATGTAGAAAGTCGCTGCCGTTTTGTGGATCCTGTTGACAGGGCCATCGAACTTTTTTATGGTTTAAAGATGGAGAAAACAGAACAACGCAATGGAGTAATATTGTATATAGCTATTAAAGATCACCAGTTGGCCATATTTGGCGATGAAGGCATTCACCAAAAAGTAGGAAAAGATTTCTGGAACAAAGCAGTGCAACATATTCTAAGCGAATTCAATGCCGCTCATTACAGTGATGGTATTATACAAATCCTAAAGGAAGTGGGGGAAGTGCTGCAGGAGCATTTCCCTTATCATTCCAATGCCGATAGAAATGAATTGCCTGATGAGATTGTGTTTGGAAAATGAGGTTTAATATCCGCCACGGCGGACAGGTTTAAAATTTAAGATTTGAAATTTATTTGGTTCTTTTCTCCGGGTAAGGAATTTTAAAATTAATGAAGAAGTATTTATTCGTCATATTGTTCTTTCTCTCTCTTGGTGTTTCCGCGCAGGTTGATAAAATCGTTCCCGCTGCGCCAAATCCGCCACAACTGGTTAATGATTTTACCGGCACCCTTACCCAATTACAGCAGGAAAATCTTGAGCATAAATTAAAAAATTATGACGACACCACGTCGAACCAGATTGCAGTAGTTATAGTAAAAACGGTTGGCGACTACGACCCCTATGAATATGCTACTGCATTGGGGCGCAAGTGGGGTGTGGGCAACAAAGAATTTAATAATGGTGTAGTTTTTTTAATTGCCAAAGACGACCGGAAGGTTTTTATAGCGCCGGGTTACGGGCTGGAAGGCGCTTTACCCGACATAACCTGTAAGCAGATCATTGAAAACGAAATACTGCCTAATTTCAGAGGTAACGATTACTACCGGGGTATTGATGAAGGCACTACCGCTATTATGAAAGCCGCTGTTGGCGAATACCAGCCACCGGAAGGATATGCAGACAGAGGAAAGAAAAAGGGTGTACCATTACCACTTATCATATTCATTATATTCATTATTGTTGTTATCATTTCCCGTATTGGAGGTGGTGGAGGCGGAGGTTCGTTTATGAGCCGGCGTGGTTACCGCGAAACGGGAGTCCCTCCTGTATTTTGGTTCCCGGGTGGCGGGGGAAGCAGGGGAGGCGGAGGCTGGGGCGGCGGTGGCAGCTCGGGTGGATTTGGTGGATTTGGGGGTGGCAGTTTCGGTGGTGGCGGTGCAGGTGGTAGCTGGTAGAAAACATCATAGATTCTCCGCTAAGCTTCAGCACGTCTTAACTGATGTTCCTTCAATGACTTACAGCATTATTTTTTTAACTCTTCAATAAATACCTTATTAGTTCCCTGATCTGGGAAGTTGACTGAAATCCGGTAACACGTTTAAGCTCTTTCCCGTTTTTATAAACTGCTAATACCGGAATGCTTTCAATATTCAATTCGCGGGCCAGTGGCTTGGCTTTATCCAGGTCAATTCGTGAAAAAGTCACTTTGTCTTTGTATTCTTTTGAAAGCTTTTTCAGCGATGGTTCCATTTGCCGGCAGGGGATGCACCAGGGAGCATAAAAATCAACCAGTAATATTTTATTATCAGCAAGTAATTTATCAAAATCAGAAAGTGTAAAACTATTTGCCCCGCTTTTAACTTCTTCCTCAAGTGTTACTACAGGAAGCTTACTCTTTTCCCAGGCCATCATACCATTCTCCAAATCATACACAGTAGTAAAACCCAGTTCCTGCAATATTTTTGCTGCTTTCGCACTTCTTCCACCAACCTTGCAGTAAACGAATACGGGCTTTTCTTTGTTAAGCTTTTCAAGCTGAGCTTTGAAATCCGCGTCATAAATATTAATGTTTTTTGCGGTTGCAATATGGCCGGATTGAAATTCTTCCGGTGTGCGAACATCAATAATCTGTTTTTGAGTTGCCGTGTCCAGGCTTTGAGCAAATGCTTTCGCAGGTAATAGGTTTATAGTGGTCTTCTGTGCTGTAACGTTCAAAGAAAAGGTTGCCGAAAAAACAACGGACAAAATAAATAATCTATACATTATTTGATGTATTGGTTAATAATTTGTTGAAGCTGATGGGGCTGTATATAGTCCAACTGGCGCCACAATGCCTTTCTCTGCTTCGAAAAATGTTACCGTGAACTACTTTCTATTTCATGGTAATCGTACGTACATAATCGTACGTACAAAGGTAAATAATTAAATGCTTTGGCTGTTTGTTGCTTTGCTCATTCCGCTTATTATAACAGCCCTTTCAGCACAGCCCAAACATTTTCAGCTACTATCTTTTGTCCTTCCGCTGTAGGATGTATGCCGTCTGCCTGGTTCAACCCCGGTTCGCCACCAACGCCTTCCAGCAAAAAGGGCAGAAACGCTATTTTATTGTCACTTGCCAGGTTTCCGAAAATCTTATGGAAATTTTCACCATACTGCTTTCCCATATTGGGCGGAACACGCATGCCCGCGAGCATTAATTTTGCACCGGGGTATTTTTCTTTTACCTTGTTTATTATCTTCTGCAGGTTTTTTTCTGTTTCTTCCAGCGGTATTCCCCGCAGACCGTCATTGCCTCCGAGTTCAAGTACAAAAACATGTACAGGTTGTCTGAGTATCCAGTCAATCCTGCTGTTGCCACCGGCCGTGGTTTCTCCGCTTAGTCCTGCATTAATAACTTTATAAGGGAGTTGTAATGAATCAATTTTAGCCTGTATCAGTGCGGGATAAGCCTCCGAGAGGTCGAGTCCGTAACCTGCAGTAAGACTATTTCCGAAAAAAACAATATTTTTTATTGAAGATGAAGGCTTTGGTGTTTCTTTCTGGATACTGTCCTTTGCAGTTTCTGCCGGTGGCGAATTTGGATTGCCGCAGGCTGCACATAACGTCAGCAGCAATATACCATAAATTTTTATTTTCAGCATAATCGCTAATTTATTCCGAAAGCTGTTAAGTATATTTTAAAAATACATTAATTTAAAGAGCGCTTACCCCAAACATAGTAATTTGAATGCTACTTCTTTCAAAATAAAATCACAAATGGATACCATACTCAGCTTACACGATGTAAGCAAAACCTATCAAAGCGGTACCAAAAGGCTTACCGTACTTCATGATATTAATTTTACGGTAGAAGCGGGCTCTATTGTAGCTATTGTAGGGCCTTCGGGTAGTGGTAAAACCACATTGCTGGGTTTATGTGCCGGGCTCGACAGGGCCAGTACCGGTACCATTGAACTGAACAAATTAAAGCTGGAAGAAAGAAGTGAGGATGAAAGAGCATTTATCCGTAATCGTTATATAGGGTTTATTTTTCAGAATTTTCAACTGATGCCTACGCTTACGGCTCTTGAAAACGTAATGGTTCCTTTGGAATTACAGGGAGAAAAAAATATCCGTTCGCGCTCTGTTGCCCTGCTTGAGAAAGTAGGATTGGCAGATCGTTTACATCATTACCCCACACAATTATCCGGGGGGGAGCAGCAACGGGTTTCCATAGCAAGAGCGTTTTCTACCAATCCTAAAATATTGTTTGCCGATGAACCTACCGGCAACTTAGATGATGAAACAAGCGGAAAGATCGTACCGTTGCTTTTTGAACTGAACAGGGAAACCGGAACCACTTTGATCATTGTTACCCATAATTCCGAACTGGCAGCGAGTACCCAGCGCATCATTCGTTTAAAAGGCGGGCATATTATTGCAGACGAACGCACCAGTAGCACCACACTGGCGGTTTAAAAATTATACATGAATACAGATCAATTTTTACCCAAAAAACAACTTAATTTCCCCTGGCTTTTAACGATGGCATGGCGCGACAGCCGCCGTAACCGCTCAAGGCTATTGTTATTCATGTCTTCCATTGTATTGGGTATTGCTGCGCTGGTAGCCATTTTTTCGCTGGGCGACCATGTACGCAATGATATCAACAACCAGGCAAAAGCATTATTGGGCTCCGATTTGGTTATTGAAAGCAATAAAGCGCCTGATTCTACCATACAAAATATGCTGGATACCCTGGGCGATCAACGTTCGCAGGAGTGCAGGTTTGCTTCTATGGTTTATTTTACAAAAAATAATGGAACAAGACTGGTGCAGGTATTGGCGCTTGAAGGAGATTACCCCTATTACGGCCGTTTTGAAACAATTCCCGCAGCAGCGGGTATTGATTTCCGCAAAGGGAAACAGGCGTTGGTAGACAGAACGCTGATGCTGCAGTTTGATGCAAAAGTTGGTGATACCATACGCGTAGGCGAATTGAGCTTTGTTATAGCCGGCATGCTTACACAGGCGCCCGGCCGCTCCGGGCTTTCCACTACCATTGCTCCACCGGTATATATCCCTTTTCAATACCTGCAGCAAACCGGGCTTCTGCAAAAAGGAAGCAGGTTTACATACAGCTTTTATTTCAGGTACAATGCCCAGGTAAAGATGGATAAGCAGCTTGCTGCTGTTGATCCTATACTTGAAAACAAGGGGTTGGATTACGAAACGGCCGAATCCCGCAAAAGAGACACCGGCAGGCAATTCGAAGATGTTTCTCAATTTCTTACACTTATCGGTTTTATAGCACTGTTACTGGGTTGTATAGGAATAGCCAGTTCCATTAATATTTACATCCGCGAAAAAATAAGCGCTATCGCCATATTGCGTTGCCTGGGCGCCAGTACAAATCAAACCTTCCTGATCTATCTTATACAAATAACCGCGCTTGGATTGATAGGCGCCGTAACAGGAGCATTTCTGGGAACACTGGCACAGCAGGCTTTGCCCTTTGTACTGAAAGATATTTTACCTGTGAATATCAGTACCGCTGTTTCATGGCCGTCTATCGCCAAAGGGATAGGGTTGGGCATTATTATATCCTTCCTGTTTGGATTGCTGCCTTTGCTTTCCATTCGCGGCATTTCCCCACTGTATACTTTACGGGTGTCGGTTGAGCAGGCGCCGGCATGGCGTAACCCCTGGCAGGTACTGTTGTTTGCTGTTATTCTTTTTTTTGTCGCCTTATTTGCACGACTACAAATGCAAAGCTGGCCGCAGGCGCTTGTTTTTACGGCAAGTATACTTGCAGCTTTTTTGTTGCTGACAGCCGTTGCCGTGGTGTTGCGGGGCGCTGTACGCCGTTTTTTTCCTTCCGGACTGAACTATTTATGGCGGCAGGGTTTTGCCAATTTGTATCGTCCAAACAATCAAACTATACTATTGGTAGTTACGATAGGACTGGGTACACTTTTTATTGGCACACTTTATTTTATACAGGATATACTCATGAGCCGTGTATCCACGTCGGCCAGCAATAACCAGCCCAATATGGTGTTGTTTGATATTCAAACCAGCCAGAAAGATGATGTAGCAAAACTTGTAAAACAATATCATCTGCCCATATACCAGGATGTGCCCATTGTTACCATGCGCATAGAAGAGATAAACGGAAAAAATGCCGGAGAATCAAAGAAAGATTCGGCAACCGGTGTACCAGCGAGAGCATTTGAGGGAGAGTTGCGTGTTACTTACCGAGACTCATTAACCAGCACCGAAAAAATAACAGCCGGTAAATTAGAGATAAAAAAGTATGTGCCTGGCGATCCTGTTTATATATCATTGGAAGAACGATATGCAAACCGGCTTGGAGTATCCATTGGGGATAGTATTTTATTTAATGTGCAGGGAGCCCTTATTCCAACTATCGTGGGCAGCTTCAGGGATGTTGACTGGAGGCGTGTGCAAACCAATTTCCGGGTTATTTTTCCGGCCGGTGTGCTGGAAGCGGCGCCACAGTTTCATGTGCTGGTTACCCGGGTGCCATCTAACGAAACTTCCGCAGCTTTTCAACAGGCAGTGGTGCGCGGGTTTCCCAATGTATCTGTTATTGATCTGGGCCTTATATTAAAAGTATTGGATGAGGTACTGGATAAAATTGGTTTTGTAATCCGGTTCATGGCAGCTTTTAGTATCATCACGGGGTTGATTGTACTCATCGCTTCTGTATATGTAAGTAAATTTCAGCGCATGCAGGAAACGGTATTGCTGCGTACACTGGGCGCCAGCCGCAGGCAATTGTTTATTATTGCAGCTTTGGAATATTTTTTCCTGGGTGCGCTTGCGGCCGGTACCGGCATATTGCTTTCGCTTGCAGGTAGCTGGGCTCTGGCCAGGTATAGCTTTGACGCTGATTTTAATCCTTCGTTCATGCCTGTACTCGTATTGTTCCTTTCTGTGTCCTTACTTACAGTTGCCATAGGACTGTTCAACAGCAGGGGAGTAGTGAATATACCACCATTGGAAATATTGAGAAAAGAAGTTTAGTTGCCACTAAAATGGTTCAGTTCCTCTGTAAAATTGATATGCGGGTATTGATCCTGCAATGCCTGCACTTTGGTAAAATAGCTGTTTAGAAATTGGCTGTGGGCGGCAGAAGCAGGATTGAAAGGGCGGTGTTTTACAGCGATATTGATCTTTTCCATTTCTTTCATTAAAGCATAACAGCGGGGATCAATACATGCAGCGGTAAATTTTTCCCATACATAGGCGGTGGCCAGGTAATTGGGATGCACCATGTCTTCTGCATAAAAACGGTAATCCCGCAAATCGTCAATTACCAGTTCATAAGCCGGAAAATAAAAATGATTTTCAAATTTTTCAACCATATGATGAACAGCCTGTATCAGTATGGCTTTGCTTTTATTATTCTCCACCAAACCATCCCTTGCATGCCGCACAGGGCTTATGGTATAGATAACTTTAATTGAGGGATTGAACAGCATTAGCCTGTAGCGAAGATTATCCAATGTAGTGAACACTTCTTCGGTAGTTAAAAGTCTCTTCCTGAATCTGTTTGTCGGAACTTTATGGCAATTGGCCACAATATCATTATCTCTGTTTTTTACCGGGTACAGCGGCGATGGTTTTTCTATCCATTCATACGCAAATGCTGATCCCAAAGTGAGCACCAGCCAGTCGGCGTCTTTTAAAAAAGCGTGTGCGGTTTGCTGTGAATGGTTGATTTGGTGTAAAGCGGTTTGTTTATCGGGGTGTGAAAAACGGCTGTGGTGATCCCAACTGTGCCAAAGTTCGTTGTAATAGAACAGTTCATCTTCGCTATATAATTTTTGCTCTATATAAGATACTACAGATGCGGCAATGCTGGCCGGATTAAAAAGAATGCCATTGGGATTTTCAATGACGGTAAACTTATTATTGCTGAGTTGTTTGGTGATATGTTCGGTAAAGCATGAACCCGATAAAAACAACTTGTGCCTGTGATTTATTTTTTGTGGAAAGGGCGGTATGTTCAATGTTAATCTGAAGTTCGTCATGCTAAACAAAAATGGTTTGGGCTATAATAGTGCTTTGCCGGAGGGCTTCTGTATTGATATGGTCGCACAATTGCAACCCGGAGAAATACGTGATCATTTGTTCGGTATCCATATTGCCTACCAGGTCATCATTAGCCATCGGGCAACCGCCGATACCCATCAACGCGCCATCGAAGCGGCGGCACCCCGCCTTAAATGCCGCGTCAATTTTATGCGCACGGTGAATGGGCGTAGAATGCAGGTGCACGCCAATTTCAATATGAGGTAATGCATTAACCAGATGACTTGTAATATGATTTATTTGTTCGGGAGTTGCCAGTCCAACGGTATCCGCAAGGGAAATGATATCAATGCCCAGTTGTTGAATGGTATTGGCCCAGCTGAATACAACGTCTTCATTGTATGGGTCGCCATAAGGATTTCCAAATCCCATGGAAAGGTATATTACCAGTTGCTTTTTGTGTTTAACACAAAGCTTTTGTATCGTTTCTACTCTTGTAAGTGATGCTGCAATGGTACTGTTGGTATTGCGCAGTTGAAATGTTTCCGAAACAGAAAAGGGAAAACCAAGGCAGGCAATCGCATCGTATTGCACGGCTTCTTTTGCGCCGCGTTCATTGGCTACTATAGCCAGTAATTTTGTGCTTGTGCCGGAAATGTCCAGTTGCTTTATCACCTCATGTGTATCTGCCATTTGCGGTATGGCTTTGGGCGATACAAAACTTCCAAAATCTATGGTATCAAATCCTACTTTTAATAATGAAGTGATATAATCTGTTTTCTGTTGGGTTGAAATAAAATGCTTCCAGCCCTGCATGGCATCGCGCGGACATTCAACTAGTTTTACGGTATGGGTTGGTTGAGCCATATCAGCATGCAATTTAAGTAAAGAATGGAAATGCTTATTGTGCCGGAGAAATAATCAGCAATGAAGATGGATGAGTGGAATATAAAAGTATTTTGATATTTTTGCGCTCCACCAGACTCCGTAGCTCAGTTGGTAGAGCAGCTGACTCTTAATCAGCGGGTCCAGAGTTCGAGTCTCTGCGGGGTCACGCAATACTGCAAAGGGTTTCAAAGATTGAAGCCTTTTTTAGTTTTTACCATTTCCGACACAACTCCGGCACTTTCAGTCAATTAGGTTGTATTTTACTTCATTTCCAGCGTTTATTCTTGACCGGGATATTTGCTGTTTTATTAATGGTTTTAATTATATTTAAAGTATCAACTCCTAAATCATGAAAAGATACCTGCTGATCATTATTATTGGCTTGATTGCCCTCTCCTGCAACAATAAGTTTGCCCGCATTTATGAGACAAAGACTACATCCGATATGAAATTGGATAACGGGTATTACCATTTTGAAAATGATACATTCAGTATACACTATTCATTTTGGGCAAACAAAGGGGTGATATCCTATACCATTTACAATAAATTGGATATTCCTGTATACTTGGATTGGAAGAAAAGCTCCTTTGTAAAAAATACCCTCAAATTTGATTACTGGATGGGTAAGCCTCCAACCATCCCCGCTCCTGTTTTTGTGTAAACCGCCATTATATTTG
>CALKHN010000071.1 GCA_937991535.1 uncultured Sphingobacteriales bacterium | reverse complement strand
TAGTTTTACAAATATACCATAAATATACGTCATATTATACTTAACTTAACACTAGGAGATAGGTGATATCGGGGCTTCGGGCGACAACACCCTTACCACTAATGATTTCCAGATCTTTGGGGCAAGCACCAATTGTGACCCCTCGATACAGTGCCAGCCTTCCAAAATGCCCTATGCAAAGGCTGTAGCCCGCTTTTCAATCAATGGTGGTCAGGGAACAGGTACATTGATCAACAATGAAGCGAATAATGGCAGGGCTTATTTTTTAACCGCTTTTCACGTGGTGGACAGGAACAAGAACGGTGTCTTGGACGCATCAGAAATTAACGCTTTATCTACTGCTACTTTTAGATTTGAGTTTTGGCGTACAAATTGTAATGGGAATAATAGTATTGCCAATGGAATAGGATTTTCCGGCGCTATCCTTAGGGCATCATGGAAATATACCGATATGGTATTATTGGAACTGATGAACCCACCGGGAATCGGTGACTGTGTAAATTATGCGGGATGGACAAGGCAAACCGGCGCACCGGCCAATAATACCGGATTCGTGATACACCACCCACAGGGAGATGACATGCGGATCACAAGCCTTAAAAAACGTTAAAAACTGGTTGGGCTCTCTTATTTTATTATTACGGAAAGTCCGTAAGCAATACGCGGCTACCGGTACTCTTTGATGGAGTCAAGAATATTATAATAACTCACATAGCGTTCAACATTAATTTCCCCACTTTCTACAGCAGCTTTAACTGCACAGCCCGGCTCGTTAATGTGTAAACAATTATTAAACTGGCACTCACTGATGAGTGGCCGCATTTCAGGAAAATAATGCGAAAGTTCCTGTTTGGAAATATCCACCAGACCAAATTCACGTATCCCCGGCGTATCAATTATCCTTCCGCCAAAAGGCAGATCATACATTTCCGCAAAAGTAGTGGTATGCAGGCCTTTTCCGCTCCAGCCGCTTACTTCCTGCGTTTTAAGCCCGAAGGAGGGTACCAGGGCATTGATGAATGATGATTTTCCTACGCCGGAATGTCCGCTTACCAAAGAAGTTTTACCCTGTAAAACCTCCTGTATATCTTTCATTCCCTCCTTCTTTTCCACGCTCATTAAAATCACAGTATATCCTATTGCCTCATACATTTCTCTCCTTTCTTCAAATTGATTCATTTCTTTTTCCCGGTGCAGATCGGATTTATTAAATACGAGTATTGCAGGTATATGATATGATTCGGCAGCCACCAAAAACCTGTCTGTAAATCCCTGCGATGTACGCGGTTCCCTGAGTGTGCAAACCAGTAAAGTTTGATCAATATTAGCCGCAATAATATGATGCTGGTATTTATGAGAGGGCGATTGACGGTTAATATAATTACGGCGGTCGTAAATATGTGTAATGATGGCGCTTTTGTCTTCTCCTTCTTCGATTTCAACATCTATTTCATCACCTACTGTTACCGGGTTGGTAGAAGTAATACCTTCCAGTTTAAATTTACCTTTGATCCTGGCATTGTACAATAAGCCGTCGCGGGTTTTAACCACATACCAGCTTCCTGTAGACTTATAAACCAATGCTTTCATGAAATGAATTGCTTTAAAAGATCATACTGCGTTCACCATCCGCATATGCTTTCATCCATAAAGCGATAGCATCCACCCAGGCAGTACTGGTATTCAAACAGGGAATAAAAGTAAAGGATTCACCTCCCGCATGCAAAAAGGTTTCTTTTCCCTCCACTGCTATTTCTTCAAGCGTTTCTAAGCAGTCGCTTACAAATGCAGGGCAAAGTACCAGTAATTTCTTTTTGCCCGCTTTGGGAAGTTCTGCCAAACGTATATCGGTAAAAGGTTCCAGCCATCCTTTACCCAGTCTTGACTGAAATGAAATGCTGTACTTGTTTTCGGCAATGTTTAATTTTTCTGTTATCAGCCGGGTTGTGGTAAAACATTGATGCCTGTAGCAAAAAGCATGGGCCGGGGAAGCTGTTTGGCAGCAGTTAGGCGTTTGCAAACAATGATTGCCTGTAATATCGGATTTGCGTATATGCCTGCCCGGTACACCGTGGTAGCTGAACAATATATGATCGTAATCCTGCTGCAGGTAAGGGCTGATGCTTTCCGCCAATGCATGTATATAACCGGACTCATTGTAAAAAGGCCTGATGAAAGAAAGTGAAAAAGGATATTTCCCTTTTTTGTGCACGGTTTTGGCATGTTCTATTGCCGTTTCATAAGACGACATAGCGTAGTGCGGGTACAGGGGTATAGCGATCACTTCTTCCAGCCCCGGCAATCGTTTTAATAAATTATCATATGCAGCGCCAACAGACGGGTTGCCATATCGCATGGCTATTTCTACCGGCTCTTCTAACTTGGCCTGTACCGCCTCCTGCAATTGTTGCGTTATTACAATAAGCGGAGAACCTTCTTCGGTCCATATAGAACGGTAGGCTGCTGCCGACTTTGCCGCCCGGAACGGTACAATAATACCTCCTACCAACAGCAAACGCGCCAGGTAGTTGTAATCAATTACTCTCCCATCCATCAAAAATTCCATGAGGTAACGGTATACGTCTTTTACTTCTGTTGAGTCGGGTGAACCGAGGTTCATCAATATAATCCCACGCCTGGCTGATGTATTTGTCATGTTTGATATGCTTACTTCGTTAAAAAGGTAAAAGGTCACGCAGGGTGACCTTTACTGATATGATGGATCAAAAACGGGACGCCGCATCAATGGTACGGTCCAGGTCTTGATAGGTAATGGCATTGCTTATAAACCAGGTTTCAAAAGCTGAAGGAGGCAAATATACACCGGATTTCAACATATGATGAAAAAACTTATTAAATATTTCAATATTTGATTCTGAAGCTGAGTTAAAATCTACAATTTCATGATCGCTGAAATGCACGCTTATCATGCTTCCCATTCGATTGATGCGGAACGGATGCGCTTTGGTTTTCAACACTTCTGTTAAGCCTTTTTGAAGGTAAGCGCCTTTGGCTTCCAACTCATCATATACTACCGGGTTGATATTTAATTCATTAAGCAGGGTGTAGCCCGCTATCATCGCCAATGGGTTCCCACTTAGGGTACCGGCCTGGTATACGCTCCCGAGCGGTGCTATATGCTCCATGATCTCCTTTCGGCCGGCAAAAGCGCCAACCGGCATTCCGGCGCCAATTATTTTTCCATAGGTGATGATATCGGCATTGATTTTCAATTTTTCCTGTGCGCCTCCTTTTGCAAGCCGGAATCCGGTCATCACCTCATCAAAGATCAGCAACATGTTTTCCCTGTCACAAATTTCGCGAAGCGCTTCAAGATATCCTTCTTCCGGCAAAATGCAACCCATATTACCCGCCACAGGTTCAATAATAACAGCGGCAATTTCGTTTTTGTTTTCTGCCACTAATTTTTCTACGGCACTTATATCGTTGTATGCACAGGTAAGCGTGTCATTGGCAACGCCTGCCGTTACACCCGGTACTTTTTGAATATTAAACGTGGCAACGCCACTACCGGCTTTCACTAAAAAACAATCCGCGTGGCCATGGTAGCAGCCTTCAAACTTTATAAATTTATTCTTTTGGGTATACCCACGCGCCAGTCTTACAGCGCTCATGCAGGCTTCGGTACCACTGTTCACCATCCGGATCAGGTCAACGTTATGCGCCATCTTTTTAATGAGTTCCGCTATTTCAATTTCCAGCTCGGTTGGCGCTCCAAAAGAAGTAGATGCTGTGGCTTTGTCCTGTATTGCCTTTATAACAGGTTCGTGTGCATGACCCAGGATCATGGGGCCCCAGGAATTGATGAAATCAATATATTCATTACCATCTACATCGTACAAATAAGCGCCTTTGGCACTTTTGATAAATACCGGGGTGCCGCCAACACTTCTGAAAGCCCTTACCGGAGAATTTACACCGCCGGGAATGGAATGTTGGGCGCGTTCAAATAAAGATTTGCTGGATTGGTAGATCATTTCTTATCGTGAGAGGTGAGAAGATAAATGTGAAACTTTGCAAAGTTATTGCTTTTCCAATGTTATCATCCTTGAAAGCATCGCAAAAATAAATGTGTCAGCAAATATAATATCAGACATGAATATATTTTGACGTCTCACATTTCACCTCTCACGTTAGCATCCCCGCCGCGTCTTTTGCAAAATAAGTAGCTATAAGATCGGCGCCGGCTCTTTTAATAGCGGTAAGGCTTTCTATAATGGCCTTTGGTTCATCGAGCCAGCCCATTTTTGCAGCGGCTTTTATCATGGCATATTCACCACTTACATGATAGGCACTTACCGGAACAGTTACGGCATTTTTTACTTCGCGAATAATATCTAAGTAAGCCATAGCGGGTTTTACCATTACAATATCGGCGCCTTCTTCTATATCCATTATCGTTTCCTTTATGGCTTCAATGCGGTTGGCATAATTCATCTGGTAAGTCTTTTTATCACCAAAGCCCGGCGCGCTGTCTAACGCATCTCGGAATGGACCGTAAAAGCAGGAGGCATATTTGGCACTGTAAGCCATAATGCCTGTATGTGTGAAGTTATTTTCTTCCAGCGCTTTCCGGATAGCACCAATGCGGCCGTCCATCATATCGCTTGGTGCTACAAAATCTGCGCCTGCAACAGCATGACTTACACTCATTTTCACCAAAGCTTCTACTGTTTCATCATTCACGATCTTACCCTCTTTTACAATACCGTCGTGCCCGTATTCCGAATAGGGATCCAATGCCACATCAGTCATTATGATCATTTCCGGTACAGCGTCTTTAATGGCTTTAATGCTTCTTTGCATTAAGCCGTTTTCATTCCATGCTTCTCTGCCGGTATTGTCTTTTAACTCGTCACTGCATTTTATGAAAAGCAAAATACTTTTAATACCCAGGGTCCAAAGCGTTTTTACTTCCTTAATGGTGTTGTTGAGTGAATGACGGTAATATCCCGGCATGGAAGGAATTTCGTAAGAGATATTTTCTCCTTCATCAATGAACAGGGGTGCTATAAAATTACCGGGGGTGAGTACCGTTTCCGCCACCATGCTGCGAATAGCTGCATTGCTGCGAAGTATGCGATTCCTGCGTTGTAAATACATTTTTAATTTGAAATTTATGATTTGAGATTATATTTTTTTTAACGTCATTACGAGATCCTGCATGATTTAATAATTTTATACCATTCCTACGGGTCGAAGTAATCTCCCGGTTTGGAGATGGATTACTTTCTTTAAACAAGCTGCAGACTCCGCTTCGCTCCCCGGGAGGCTTGCTTTGGAGATCATGGCTCTTCTAACTTCCGGCGTTCGTGTATGCCTCGCAAAGACGGGCCGTTTTCCACCTGTATTTTATTTGTTTCTTGTTATTTGCTTTTTGGTTCTTTGTATTCCCCTCGAATTTCGAAATTCCGGCTTCGGAGTTAAACGGTCTTTTGCTGTTTGTCACTTTTTTTGCGGAAAAAAAGTAACCAAAAAAGCCGCCCGAAAACGATTACTGGCCGTTTTCGGGAAAGAGCCTTGATAGTGCTTTTCTGCTACTGTGATTTCTACTTCATTTCGCTGCTGCTTTCTCATTTTCAGTAGTCCGTATTATAGCTATTTTTTTTTGAGCACTGAGATTGTATTCTGTTTCGAATTTAATATTTGAATTTTATTTGTTTCTTGATGCTTTGTATTTTCCTCGAATTTCGAAATTTAATATTCGGATCTGAGACTTATTTGGTTCTTGTTATTTGCCTTTTGGTTCTTCTTTTCGAAATTCGAAATTCCGGCTTCGGGCTTCTTTCAACAAACTCACACCCACTCCCGCGGATGCAAACAAACCTGCAATAATTTGTCTTCTTCACTTCCCGGCCGCGGCAGGTAGTTGTACTCAAACCGAACAGTGGGGGGCAGGCTCATTAAAATGCTTTCTGTTCGTCCGTTTGTTTTTAGCCCGAACAATGTTCCCCGGTCGTGTATGAGGTTAAACTCAACATATCGGCCCCGCCGGATTTCCTGCCAGTGCTTATGTGTTCCGTTCCATTTTGTGTGTTTTCTTTTTGAAACAATAGGCAAGTATGCATTAATAAAACAATTGCCATTGGCCTGCTGAAATGCAAACAAACGATTGGCATCTTTTTCATTTTCCGGACGCAGGTAATCGTAAAATACACCTCCTATACCCCGCGTTTCATTACCCCGGTGGGCGTTGGAAAAATAGGCATCGCATTGTTGTTTAAACTTCGGGTATAACTCTTCCCCGAAAGGAAGAATGGCATCACGCAATGTTCGGTGAAAATGTTTTGCATCTTCTTCAAACAAATAATAAGGAGTAAGGTCTGCACCTCCTCCAAACCACCTGTCCACTACTTTTCCCGATGCGTCGTATAACTCAAAATAGCGCCAGTTGGCATGCACAGTGGGAACAAACGGATTTATCGGATGAATAACAATACTAAGCCCGCAGGCAAACCAGTTGTCACCATTGATCTTCAACTGGTTCCTCATCGCATCGCTCACTTTCCCATAAACAACCGAGGAGTTTACCCCGCCTTTTTCAAATACATTCCCGTTTGCTATTACCCGCGTCTTTCCTCCTCCGCCTTCCGCACGATCCCATTTATCTTCTATAAACCTGGCTTCCCCGTCTTCCTGCTCCAATGCGCGGCATATACGATCCTGTAAATTATGAATATAACTGATCCAACTGTCGGTGGTAAGTGATGAGTGGTAAGTAGTCAATGATTCGTCAATGCCAGACGATGGATGATGGGTTTTCATTTCTTTCAGTTTGTTTAATACAGCATGTCAATGGTCCATTTTAGGTATTCATTGAAATGCGCATTTTTACGAGCCGCTGTTGCTCCATTCCTTAACCGTATCTACAAACGCCCGGGCATGATCAACAGGCACGTTGGGTAAAATGCCATGCCCGAGATTTACAATATACCGTTCGCCGCCAAAAGCAGAAAGCATTTCTTTTACTTCCTTTTTGATAACAGGCACTGGCGAAAGTAGTTTTGCCGGATCAAAATTTCCCTGCAAAGTTACTTCATTGCCGGCTAAGCTGCGGGCCGCCTGCGGGGTAATGCACCAGTCTATACCCAATCCCTGTGCTCCGGTTGCAGCCATGGATTTCAATGCATACCAGGCGCCCTTGGCAAAAATGATAACGGGCGCCTTGTCTTTTAGTGCGTTTACGATCTGCCTGATGTATTTCAATGAAATGGCTTCAAAATCTGCAGGACCCAATAATCCGCCCCAACTATCAAAGATTTGTATCACGTCCGCACCAGCTTCAACCTGTGCCTCCAGATAGGCTATGGTGGTGTTGGTAATCATTTGCAGCAGTTGATGCGCCAGTTGGGGCTGGGTATAACAAAATGCTTTTGCCTCATCAAAAGTTTTACTACCCTTGCCCTGCACCATATAACAAAGAATTGTCCAGGGCGCCCCTGCAAAGCCGATAAGGGGTACCCGACCATTCAATTCTTTTTTGATCAATCCAATCGCATCAAAAACATACTGCAGCTTTTCATGCACATCGGGTATAGATAACCGTTGCAAATCTGCCTGCGTTCTAACAGGATCGGGCAAAAACGGGCCTTTGCTTTCTATCAACTGTACTTCAAGCCCCATGGCCTGAGGTACCACCAGAATATCCGAAAAAAGAATAGCGGCATCCACGCCAATAATATCTACAGGCTGCAAAGTAATTTCGCAGGCGAGTTCCGGAGTCTGACAGCGTTCAAAAAAGCCGTATTGTTCCCGCAACTTCATATACTGTGGTAAATAGCGACCTGCCTGGCGCATCATCCATACGGGTGGTCGTTCAACGGGTTTACCGCTCAATGCGCTTAATAATAAATCGTTCTTCATATCATTTAAAATAATCTGCAACCATTTCCATCATGTTGGATTCCCCCGGCCACTGACTGGTGATCACTTTATTGCCGCAATAAGATTCTATTGCAGCGGTAGTGCTTTCTCCAATGGAAAACAATACAGTATGTACAGGTATGGTATTAATTGAAAAAAAACTTTCTACAGCGCTGGGGCTGAAAAACAAAATGCCTTCATATTCCTTAGCGGTGGCTACAGGTGTTCCCACCGTTTGGTA
This sequence comes from uncultured Sphingobacteriales bacterium, assembly GCA_937991535.1. Taxonomy (GTDB): domain Bacteria; phylum Bacteroidota; class Bacteroidia; order Chitinophagales; family Chitinophagaceae; genus Agriterribacter. The sequence continues at coordinate 96,979 of CALKHN010000071.1, read as the reverse complement.
AACGGTCAACTCCTTTACAGTTATTCCTGCATCGCCCAGTTTTTCAGGTAAATGATTCATTCGCCTGTTGCCGCAAAAAAACACCGTCTCTTTTATACCTCCGTAAGCAATTATTTTTTCCGAAAGGAGTGTAGCGTTTTTAGCAGAGGCAACAATGGAAGATGCATCAAAAAGATGCAGCAGGGCATCTTTGGTAGCGCCGCCGATACTAAAAATTTTCCAGGAAGGAGCAGCAGTTAATCGCATTGTAACCGCGTTAACCGCGTTAACACTCGTAAAAATAACGGTTGCCGGCTGCAGCGCCAGGGATTGAATGAAGGCGGCCGTTCCCTGCGAAACATCCGGAATGATTTTTATAAAAGCACTTGCCTCCACATCCATATCCTGCAAGCCTGTTTTGTGTAACAATTCACTATTCAGGGCCCGTGTTGATAATATTTTGATTTTATTTTCCACCATTGCGGATCGATTCAATTAATTTATCGCCTCCCTTAGCTATAATTTCCAAAGCCGCCTCCCCGCCTAAACCCTCTATTTTATGTAACTCCACCTTTCTTTCCGTTTCAATTTTTTCTTTCCCATTTACCGAAACAATGCTTCCCCTGAAATGCAGGAATCCATTTTCAATTTGTGCCAGTGCACTTATTGGTGTAGAACATCCTCCCATTAATGCACGCAAAAAGTCCCGTTCTATTAGGGTGCATAGATCTGTGTGCTTATCATTCAATACATCAAAAACGTCTCTTAACCACTGTTCTTCTTCCCTGCACACGGCCACAACAGCTCCCTGGGCCGGCGCAGGCAACATCCAGTCTAATTCGATACTCGCTGATGGCCGCAGGTTTATACGATCCAAGCCTGCCGCGGCAAAAATTGCTCCCTGCCATTTGCTTTCCTTCAGCTTTCTTAGCCTGCTATTAATGTTTCCCCGAAGATTGTCAATACTGTGATACGGATAGCGGTGCAACCATTGCGCCTTGCGGCGTATGCTGCTGGTAGCAATGGTAAAGTTTGAAAATCCACCAGCGGACTTATCCGGTTTCTCCAGCCATTTCCCTCCCGCAAAACCCAGTTCTTCTTCAAGAAAGGCTGTTCCAGCTTTATATATTATAACATCTTTGTACGAATCGCGTTTGAGTACTGCCGCTTTCACAATGCCTTTTGCCAGTTGCGTTGGAACATCTTTATAAGAATGTACAGCAACATCAATTTCTTTTTGAAGCAGTGCATGATCCAGGGCTTTGGTAAAAATACCCTGCACCCCTATTTCGTAAAGCGGAACAGTGAGATTAATATCTCCTTCACTCTTTATATACAACAACGATGAATCAATACCCTGTTCAGCTAAAAGAGATTGTACCTTTTTTGCCTGCCAAACCGCTAACTCACTCTCACGGGTACCAATTTTTACTGTATGCTTCATGAAATGAATATTCTTAAACAGAAATTTTTAGAAAAAAGAAGGGTTGCTATTCTTATGCTACGAAGGATTCATTTGCAGGTACTCATTAATTGTATTAATGTACTGACAGCCTTTAGCGGTACGTACACGCAAATCTACAGCAAGCGTTTTTACGGCTTTCTGAATCCGTGCTTCCGTAACTTCTTTTTTCCTCTTGCCGGCGGCTGCACAAGAATATGTTTCGCTTAATTCGTATAATTTGGATTTTACTTCACCCAGAAAATGGCGATGTAAAAATATTCTATGCCACTCTATAAATTCCCCCAGGGTTTCCTGTATAATGGCCAATGATTTAGGTACTTCCGCTTTTCGCATAGCGAATGTATTATCCAGAATAGCCGATATCTCGTCCACATCCATTAAAGTAGTTCCAGGCAAAGCTTTTACCGCAGGGTCAATACTTTTAGGAACGGAAAGGTCTAAAAGCAACCTGGGCTTTTGAACTGAAAAAAATGAAGGAATGATATTAAATGATTCAGCAGCAGTACTTGCAATCAATACATCACTTTCATTGACTACTGCATTCAGCATTTCATAAGGTACACACTCCAATCCATATTCCTGTGCAAATGCTTCAGCTTTTTGGTGCGTACGATTTGTAATCCTTACCCTTGCGCCGGGAAAATATGCATTGATATTTTTAGCCACATTACAGCCAAACTTACCTGCGCCAACGAGCAAAATATTTTTGTGTTCAATATCCGTTACTTTTTCACGGATTACTTCAATAGCTGCATAAGCCACTGAAACCGTGCCGGTGCTGAGACGGGTTTCTGATTTTATTTTTTTTGAGGCCTGAAGTGCAAAATTCACAAGGCGATCCAGCAAAGTACCCAGCAAACCCTTTTCCTTCGCGGATTTTGTTGCTTTTTTTAACTGCATTAAAATTTCATAATCGCCTATGATTTGAGAATCCAGTCCTGCTGCAACTTTAAACAAATGCATGACAGCAGGCATGCCCTGGTAAACATAACCGTGCTGTTTAAACCCGGAAACAGAATTACCGGTAGCCTCACATAACATACTGATTAACAATTCAGCAGGAGCGATACCGTATACTTCAGTTCTGTTACAGGTAGAAAGAACAAAAATATCTTTAATGTTTTTTTGTCCTGCATTTTCGGCAATCCTGTCGTATGCTGCATTAGATACCGCAAAATTGCTGCGGGTGGAGGTATCGGCATTGTGATAATTAACGCCGATAATAACAAAATTGTCTAATCCGCTACAAACATCGTATGTACAAGGGTTTAACATAAACAGGTACAAATGTAATAGACAACAACCATCTTAGCGTCAGTATATTGTCATAAAATAGTCATCTCTGTATAAGCTGCTCAAAATCATTTATTCAATTGACTAAAATCAGGTATGAGTTGTGGGGGAAGGAATGCAAAGCACCAAAAAGCAAATTACAAAAGACAAACCTGTCCGCTGTGGCGAATAAAATTCCAAAATCCGAAGTCTTAAGCTTGAAATCCGAAAGAATACAACAATAAACAAAAAACCATAAACTATAAATAACCCTATCTCAGCAGCAGCTCGCAAGGTTTTAGACCCGTGTGCTTTTTAAAAGCGGTAGAAAAATGAGATATGGAGGAGTAACCCAGCATAAGTGAAACTTCAGTTACGCTTAATCCTTTTTCATATAAAAGGTATTTTGCGTGTTCCATACGCTGGCTCTGGTAAAAATCAAAAATAGTAGTTCCAAAAATTTCTTTAAATCCTTTTTTCAGGTAGCATTCATTAATTGCCACCTTACGGCTCAAATCTTTAATGGTGATGGGCTCGCCAATATGCTCCAACAGCACTTCTCTTGCTTTCAGAATTTTATCCCTGTCGGATTCATTGGCAAGAAACTTACAGCTAAAGGTTTCTTCTTCCTTATTTCCCAGCATACATTCCAGGCTATACAACAACAACATCTGGGTTTGCGCATTAATGTATATATTCTCGAAACTTTCCGTATAAGTATTGCTCAAAAGGCTTTCCAGTATTACTCTCACCCTGCTGCAAAGCGGAAGGATCTTTGTAAAAGAGGAAGGGTGTTTAAAGCAAAGCACTTCATTGGTAAAGCTAAAAGACCGGGGATTTTTCACGAATTGCAATAAATGTTCAGGCAAAAAGGTAAAATTCATTACATCAATCGTATCTTCTCTTTCTGAACAGGCTTTGGTTAGCCCGTTTCTACAGTTAAGACACTCCTGTTCCTTTCCCTTACAATATACATTTCCACTCACACAAAACCGCAGTTCAAGATAACTGGCAGCAGGCTCATTTTTTTTGTAATGGTATACCATCATACCCATGTCCTCGGCGCTCCATTGGGGTATACGACTGTAACGTTTTATGCTATATTGAACTGCACCAGGGGTTTGACGTTCCTTTTCGTGCAGTACATTCAATGCTTCCAGCATCACCGGATGCTTTTGTGCCAAATCTAATATGTTGGGTGACTGTAGCATAATAAGCTTGCAAATATACATGGATTACCCATTAAAAGCAAAGGCAGAAGAGTTATGACTCCTGTATGACAAATAAACTACAGCATATTAAAATGACAAAAGCGGGAGCTTACAGAACCTGGCATTGGCATCATTTTTATTCGGTACCTTCCTTTTCGAATGCACCTCTCCAGTGGCTCAAGAAACCCAAAATCATCCAAAATTCCCGGCGCCGGACCATTAGTAAAAAAGGATATTAAAATTGCCTGTACAGGCTAATATCAGTACCTTTGCAGGAATATTTTTTTTGATCAGCAAAAGTGATTCAGAACGATTTATGAGCAATGAAACACAGGCCTTGGCCTCTCCTTCTCCTATAGCCGGTTATGGTGCAGACAGTATCCAAATTCTTGAAGGTTTAGAAGCAGTTCGCAAACGTCCCGCGATGTACATCGGAGACATTAGCACCAAGGGTTTACACCACTTAGTATACGAGGTTGTAGATAATTCCATTGACGAAGCATTGGCTGGATATTGTAAGAATATCACCGTTACCATTCATGAAGATAATTCTATAAGTGTTGAGGATGATGGCAGGGGGATACCTACGGGTATGCATAGCAAAGAGAAACGAAGCGCACTGGAAGTAGTAATGACCGTACTGCATGCCGGAGGAAAATTTGATAAGAATACTTATAAAGTTTCAGGAGGATTGCACGGTGTGGGTGTGAGTTGTGTAAACGCATTAAGTTCTACCCTGCATGCCACTGTATGGCGGGAAGGAAAAATATTTGAGCAGGAATATCATACAGGTATACCGCAATATCCTGTACGTGAAATAGGCACAACTGAAAAAAGAGGTACCCTCATTCGTTTTTGGCCCGATCAGTCCATATTTATTGTATCCGTTTATAACAAGGATATCCTGGAAGCCCGCCTGAGGGAACTGGCTTTTCTTAATAAAGGTTTGACCATTGTGCTCAATGACCTTCGGGAGAAAGATGATAATGGCACTACCTACAGCAAAAAATTTTTCAGCGAAGGCGGTATTGCAGAATTTGTAGAAATGTTGGATAAAAATGGCAATCGCCAGCCGCTGCTGCCTAAAGTTATTTACGGAGAAGCGGTGGAACCCGTAACCAATGTGACGGTGGAAGTAGCCATGGTTTATAATACCGGTTACCAGGAGCATATTTTTAGTTATGTAAACAACATTAATACCATTGAAGGAGGCACACATGTGGCCGGTTTCCGCAGGTCTATTACAAGGGTATTTAAAGCTTATGGTGAAAAGCAGGGCATGTTTGAAAAAGCCAAGGTAGAAATTGAAGGAGACGATTTTCGTGAGGGGCTGAGCGCCGTTATTTCAGTGAAAGTGCCTGAACCGCAGTTCGAAGGTCAAACCAAAACCAAACTGGGCAATAATGAGGTAATGGGTGTGGTAGATACTACCTTAAGCAGGGTATTGGAAAGTTATCTTGAAGAAAACCCCAAAGATGCCAAAGTAATTATTTCCAAAGTAATACTGGCAGCCCAGGCCCGTGCGGCAGCAAGAAAGGCGAGGGAACTGGTTCAACGCAAAAGTGTGTTAACCGGCGGAGGATTGCCGGGTAAATTGGCCGACTGCTCTGATCGTGACCCTGAAAAATGCGAACTTTTCCTGGTTGAGGGTGATTCTGCCGGCGGAACAGCTAAACAGGGCCGCGACAGGCGCTTCCAGGCTATCCTGCCCTTAAGAGGAAAAATATTGAACGTAGAAAAAGCTATGGAGCATAAGATCTATGATAATGAGGAAATTCGCAATATATTTACGGCTCTGGGGGTAAAAATAGGCACTCCGGAAGATCCCAAAGCTTTAGATATATCCAAACTTCGCTATCATAAGCTCATTATCATGACTGATGCCGACGTAGACGGCAGCCATATTGCTACCCTGATCCTTACTTTCATTTTCCGGTATATGAAAGAGTTAGTGGAGCAGGGCTATGTTTATCTTGCTATGCCACCCCTCTATCTCATAAAAAAAGGAAAAGAATCGGGTTATGCCTGGACGGAAGAGCAGCGCAAAGCATTGGTAGAAAAGATTGGAGGCGGAAAAGATGACAGCGTAAATGTGCAGCGTTATAAAGGTTTGGGAGAAATGAACGCTGACCAATTATGGCAAACCACTATGAACGCCGAAACCCGCACCCTTAAAAGAGTTACTATTGAAAGTGCAGCTGAGGCAGACCGCGTATTTAGCATGTTAATGGGTGATGAGGTACCACCGAGAAGAGAGTTTATTGAATCGCATGCCAAATATGCAAATCTCGACGTGTAAACAATTTTAGCATTTATGGATGGTGAAATATCATTATCTTAGAACAATAATAACTTGTTTATCCATATAATAAGTCATTACTTTACTAACCATAAAATGTAATTTTATGTCAGACAATGCAACTTTAACCGCATACAACGTAAAAACCAAAGAAAAAAACGTACCTATCCAGGACGCTGTTATTACAAAAACTTCAAAAGGTGCTTATATGGCACAGGGACATGATGGTAAGGGAAATAAACTTACCACGTTACTGGGTGAGGCAAAAGCTCTGGCCGCCATTAGCGCAGGCACCGCTAAAAAAGGGTGGGAATAATATAATCCACCTTAAAATATGATAACGGGCTTTTAGCGAGCTATTATAACATGCCTCCTCCTTCAAAATGAAGAGAAAACAGGATCATTCTGGAATTCAGTTTATCTATAACATTGGAGTATTTAAGCGAGGGATCCTTAGCGTGTACATTGTTAAGCCCGCTGCTGATCTTAATTTCAGGAGAAACAATAACATATTTATTAAAGAATTGAAAACCGATTCCGGCCTCTACACCGAAATCGGTTTTTTTAACTTTCAGCAGGTTTTCCGAGTTGGACGTGCCGGAGTTAGACGCCAGGTCGTAATCAAATTTTATCCCTGCAAGCGTATATACCCTGAAGTTGCCAATACGGTCGCTTTTTAATCTTACCTGCAGGGGCCAGCTCATTACTATAGACTCAACTTTCTGCGTTTTTTCCAATACGCTTTCTCCCTGGTCGGGATATTTAAGGTCATAACGGAACTTTTTTTCGCTGAAAATAAGATTCAATGGGTAGAACCGGACATCCCACCGCTTCGACAACTGCCAGTTGGCCATAATACCCAAATGTATCCGGCCGCTGTTTAATCCATTTACGCTCTGGATACTATCCTGATTTAAAAAAGACGAAGCATGTGAAACATGATAGTGCGAAGTATTATAGCCGAGCACTATACCAAAATAGTACGGCTTTTCATCGTGATTGGGAAGATTAATGTTACCACGAAGCTGTGCAAAAGAAGATGTAACAAAACCCGATGCAACAATAACTGATACAATTATTTTACACCGCAATAAATACTGCAAATACCCAGGCTTAATTTTTTGCATGATGTGTTTCGGAATCCTACGTTGTTTAAAATTTCCACAAAAGCTTTTCCCTCCGGGAATCCCTGTACCGACTTGTTAAGATACTGATAGGCCTTCCTGTTTTTTGAAACAATTGAAGCCATCTGCGGCGCCACGAATCCCACATACAAATTGTAAAGTTGTGCTATGCCTGTTATTTTAGGTTTTGAAAATTCTAATATTACTAATTTACCACCTGGTTTTAATACTCTTTTTATTTCTTCAAGTCCCCGCTCCAGGTGCTCAAAATTCCGAACGCCAAATGCTACCGTAACTGCATCAAACGAACCGTCGGGAAAGTTTATTGCTTCACTATCACCGCTTTGCAGGTCAATATACTGCTCCAACCCTAACTTTAACACTTTCTCTTTCCCTATCTCCAGCATTTTATCCGATATATCAATACCGGTTATTTTATCGGGTTTAAGCAATTCATATGCCATGATGGCTATATCACCCGTGCCGGTGGCAACATCTAATATAATTTTAGGGTTTTCTTCTGCCAATTGCTTTAACGCTTTTTTTCGCCAGCCTACATCTATGCCGGCAGAAAGAAAACGGTTCATAAAATCATAGCGAAATGCTATCCGGTTAAACATTTCAGCAACCTGCTGCTTTTTTGTTAACCCTGATTCTTTATAAGGAACTACGTTATCATGGTCAAATTTCGCCATCCGGGCAGCAAAAGTAAAACAATAATGCAGATAAATGCAACTTTATTGCTGCATGCAGCGCTGCATTGAACCCAATCTTAACGTGAATTTTGGATGTTATCTTTTCTGTTCTGAGTATTTACCACATAGGAACATAGGTCCGCATAGTTTTAAATATAACCCTATGTTCTCCTATGACCCTATTGTGCCTGTGTGTCAAAGACTACCAAAACAGCAATCACTGTCTTCTTCCGCTTACATATACATTATCCCTGATAAAAAAACGGTAGGGCAGCAATGCATCTTCGCCGGCATAATCCACTCCTATACGTGGGGTTGCAATAATATCTCTCTTCTTAAGCACATAGCCATCATCTGCAATAAAAACAGCTTCTTCTAAAAGGCTTATTCCACTGTGCGATACCAGCAGTCCAAGTGCTTTGGATACGTTTCCCGGACCTGACGTTAAGGTGCGGTCCGGCTTTTTCTTTCCTGTTCTTTGCAGCATAATGTTTATGCCTTCCAATGGTTCTATTGCTCTTATCAGTACGGCATGCGGGGTTTCTTTTACATTCGTAACAACGTTAAACAAATGGTGAATGCCATAACATAAATATACATATCCTTTACCTCCATCATCATACATTACTTCTGTACGGCGGGTTCGCCTGCCGCTCCATGCATGAGAAGCCTTGTCGGTAATGCCCCGGTACGCCTCTGTTTCAACGATTCTTCCTGATGTTACCACGCCATCCCATTGTGTAACCAACACCTTGCCTAATAATTCCCGGGCAATATTCACTACATCCGCGCGGTTATAAAAATAATAATCCAGTTTCCTCATCTTCGGAAATTAAGCAAAAGAATTTCATTAAGTTTGATTATTGGGATCACTCCATTTAACTGATGCAAGTTTACAAAAATCATTTAAACAGGATCATTTGCTTAAGGAGATCATTATAGCTGTTCAATCGTATTTTAAGGCACACCAGTTTATCCGTAAGCACAACCTGTGGAAATGGATCATTATTCCCGGGTTGATTTATGCTTTGCTGTTTGTGGTGAGCATGTATTTTTTTAGCAAGAGTGCCACCTATGTAATTGAGTTGCTGAGTATTAAAACAGGCTTAAAAGTATGGGTAGATAAAATGCAAAGCAGCCTGCTGGGCTTCTTCTTTGCACTAGGCGGAATAATGATCTGGCTGATACTAATCATGCTGTATTTTTCATGGTTCAAATACATGTGGCTGATCGTAGGATCGCCATTATTCGGATACCTTAGTGAAAAAACAGAATCCATTATTGAAGAAAGAGATTATCCTTTCAGTTTCTCTCAGTTGTTAAAAGATATTGTACGTGGTATACGGCTGGCTTTGCGCAATGCATTGTGGCAAACGGTATATACTTTTACACTCCTTATTATTTCTTTTGTGCCAATACTGGGCTGGATAACCCCGTTGATCGTTTTACTTATAGAATGTTATTATTATGGATTTTCCATGCTGGATTACAGTTGTGAGCGTCAAAAACTATCTCCCACCCAAAGTATTGAATTTATAGCTAAGCACAAAGGGCTCGCCATTGGAAACGGACTGATATTTTATTTGATGCACGGATTAATAGGAATTGGCTGGGTACTAGCGCCCGCTTATGCAGTAATAGCAGCAACACTGAGCCTTTACCATCCAAAAGAAACCGAATATCCCCATAAAGATTCGAAATTTGAAGTCTGAGATTTAAGATCCCTAATCAAAAATATTGATGATGCCCCTTACGAACAATGGAACGGTTTATTTAATTCCTTCTGTAATTGATGATCGCGCACCCGAAACCATACCCGCGTATATCGTGGAAGCAGTTAAAGCCTGCAGCGTTTTTTTTGTTGAAAATGAAAGAACTGCCCGGCGCTTTTTAAAAAGCATCTGGAAAGAAATGGCGATTGATGATTACGAATGGCATACTATTCATAAAGCAGAACAAACGGTACGATCCATTTTTACGGCGGCATTAAAAAACAACAAAACAATCGGCATCATCAGTGAAGCAGGTTGCCCCGGTATAGCTGATCCCGGGCAAGTTTTAGTAGCGGCTGCACAATCTGCCGGCGCATGGGTAAAGCCGCTGGTAGGCCCCAATTCTATTCTCCTGGCGCTGATGGCCAGTGGTATGAATGGACAACATTTCAGGTTTGCAGGCTATTTGCCAATAGACAATAATGCAAGAACAAAAGCAGTAAAGTCCATTGAGAACGAAGCGATTGCCAGGCATTGCACGCAAATATTCATTGAAACCCCGTACAGGAATAATCAATTGCTCGACACCCTGCTCAAAACCTGCAACCCGCTTACCCGATTATGCATAGCTGCCTCCCTCACTTCCCCGGAAGAATATATTAGAACAAAAAGCATTGCAGAATGGAAAAAAGACAAACCCGATCTGCACAAAAAACCGGCAATCTTTATACTGGGTGAAAATTGATTTAACGATTAACGCACAATATTACCGTTCCTCGGGTCTTTCATCGCCACAATACTATCCACAACATACCGGCTAAATCCCCGCCATGGAATAGCTCCTTTATATTCTTTATAATACAGGTCGAATAGCATTCCGGAGTTGGCCATTAATGTTTTTGCAACTTTTTCATTTGTCACCGAAAACTCGAAATCGTACGATTGTATGGTATTTGGTGAAAGGGAGCGGATACCGGACTGGATAAGCTTTCCTTCATATGTTTTAAATATATATCCTTTTTTTACACAATAATTCAACTCTCCCGATTTTACGCCTTCACCCAAAACAAAATAATAGCGCACATAAATAAATATGGCCAGTGCAATTACAACAAGGAGCAAAAAAATACGAAAGAATTTTTTCATATACGGTATTTGGAATGCCAATTTAATAAATGTAGCTGAAATACCGCAGCTGATGCATAATATTAAATTCATTTCTCCCCATTCACGTAGCCCGGCTATAATAGTTAACTTCGCTGATCTTTTAAACTACAAAATGTATGAATATAGGAATAGTTTGCTACCCTACTTTCGGTGGAAGCGGCGTGTTAGCCACTGAACTGGGCATGGCGCTGGCCGATAAAGATTACAATGTTCATTTTATCACCTACCGGCAACCGGTGCGGCTTACAGGGTTTCGGGCCAATATGTTTTACCACGAAGTAAGGGTTCCAACTTACCCATTGTTTGATTACCCTCCTTATGAATCGGCATTGGCCAGTACCCTGGTTGATGTGGTAAAAAACAACAAGCTCGACCTCCTGCACGTTCATTATGCCATTCCACATGCCTCTTCGGCTTATATGGCAAAACAGATCCTTCAAAAAGAGAATAAATATGTTCCTGTAATTACCACCCTGCATGGTACGGATATTACCCTGGTAGGCCGCGATAAAACCTATGCACCCGTGGTAGCATTTTCCATCAATCAAAGCGATGCCATAACGGCGGTATCGGAAAACCTGAAAGAAGAAACCTACCGTACGTTTAAGATTGAAAAGGAAATAGAGGTGATTTACAATTTTGTGGATGTACAGCGCTTTCGCAAAAAACCCATTGATGCCTTCCGTAAAGTGATTGCCCCCGACAATGAACGCATTATACTACACGCTTCTAATTTCAGGAAAATAAAACGTATAGATGATGTTATTCACATATTCAAAAAGCTGAATGACGCTATCCCATCTAAGTTACTACTGGTAGGCGATGGACCGGAAAGACCTATGGCGGAGGCTTTGTGCAGGGAATTGAATTTGTGTGATGATATACGCTTTGTTGGCAAACAACAGGATATGGAAGAGATCTTTGCCATAGCCGACCTGTTTTTACTCCCTTCAGAATATGAAAGCTTCGGCTTATCGGCGCTGGAAGCTATGGCTGGCGGGGCGCCTGTGGTATCTACCAATGTTGGCGGCTTACCCGAAATAATAACACAGGGTGAAAATGGCTTTATGGCCAATGTTGGAGATACCAGTCAAATGGCACAATATGCCATAGATATTTTAAAAGATGAAAGCACCTTTAACCAATTTAAATCCAATGCAAGAAAACAGGCCGAAAACTTTGATATCGCCCGTATTGTACCCCAGTATGAGCATTTGTATGAAAGACTATATGAAGGATTTTGTAAAGAGTCGCACAAAGAAAATAAGGTTATTGCAGGACAGGATTGAAATGCTGCGCCATAGCGCATCAGCATAGAGGATTAAAGCGCAAACATGACCATTATTGATACACATTGCCATTTGTACGCGGAGGAATTTGAAAATGATATTGAACAGGTAATTGCGGTTGCACAGCAGGAAAGCGTTCAGCAATTTTACCTTCCCAATATAGATAGTTCTTCCATTGAAAGCATGCTGCAATTAGAAGCAAAATACCCGGAGGTTTGTATACCTATGATGGGACTGCACCCCTGCTCCGTTAATGCAGACTATCAAAAAGAATTGCAAATCGTGGAGAATTGGCTGCAAAAAAGACGCTTTGCAGCCGTTGGTGAAATAGGGCTTGATTTTTACTGGGATCGCACTTTTGAAATACAGCAGTATGAAGTTTTCCGGCGACAAACAGCGCTCGCACTGCAATACCAGTTACCCATAGTAATACATACAAGAAACGCCATGCAGCAATGTATAGACGTAGTGTCGGAATATGCGGGCAGCGGGTTGAAGGGGATCTTTCATTGTTTTGGTGGCAGTATACAGGAAGCTGAAAAAATAATAGATTTAGGCTTTTACTTAGGTATAGGCGGGGTGCTGACTTATAAAAAATCGGTATTGCCTGCCGTACTGGAGCATATAAGCCTTAACCATATGGTACTGGAAACAGACTCACCTTATCTTGCTCCTGTGCCCAAACGCGGCAAAAGAAATGAAAGCGCTTACCTGAAATACATTATAACGGCTTTGGCCGAAATCAAACACACCTCCCCCGAAGAAATTGCACGGATCACCACGGCAAATGCTACATTCGTTTTTCAAAATAAGGACTAACATGTCAGTCGCTTCTTCAACAGGCGCAAAATTATTTATCATTTATACCGGGGGAACCATTGGGATGGCCCCCGACGATGTGAGCGGCACACTTATACCCATGGGTTTTCGCGAAATAAAATACCATATACCGGAGCTCACTAAACTGGGGTATGAATTTGACATGCACGCTTTTACCCCCCCCATGGATTCCTCCAATATGTCGCCTGAAATATGGATAGAACTGGCGAACATCATTCATGCTAATTATACGGATTATGATGGATTTATCATTTTGCATGGTTCGGATACAATGGCTTTTACCGCATCGGCACTAAGCTTTATGCTCGAAAACCTCGCCAAGCCTGTTATACTTACCGGCGCACAGTTACCCATAGGCGAAATACGTACCGATGCCAAAGAGAATATCATAACCGCTATGGAAATTGCTGCCGCCAAAAGAAACGGCAAAGCGCGGGTACCTGAAGTTTGTATTTATTTCGACTATTACTTGTTCAGGGGAAACCGCACCAAAAAATACAATACAGAAACATTTGAAGCCTTTAATTCATTCAATTACCCCCCATTGGCTGAAGCGGGTATAGATATTAAATATAATGACCAGTTTATATTAGAATACCCAAAGGAGCTTTTCCGGATCAATACCCGGTTAAACGCCGGTATAGCCGTGCTCAAAATGTTCCCTGGCATTACACAGCATGCTGTAAACGCGGTGTTACAAACATCGGAGCTCAGGGCTGTTATTCTTGAAACCTTTGGCAATGGAAATACGATTACGGCATCCTGGTTTATGGATTGTCTGAAAAAAACCATTGATAAAGGCATTATTATATTAGACAGGACGCAATGCGATGGTGGATCGGTGGAATTGGGGCGATATGAAACCAGTGCGCATCTCCGGGAAATAGGAGTTGTTAGCGGGCATGATATGACTTTTGAAGCAGCGGTTACCAAATTGATGTTCCTGCTGGGTCAGGAGTACCCCGTGGAAAAGATAAAGCAACTTCTTGAAACAGCTTTAAAGGGTGAACTCACTGAAAAATAAATGCAGGGGCCTGCCGGCACTAAGCCTAATAATGCTATTTTTGCAGTCCTTAAAAAAGGAGAGGTGTCCGAGTGGTTGAAGGAGCACGCCTGGAAAGTGTGTATACGGGAAACTGTATCGCGGGTTCGAATCCCGCCCTCTCCGCAAGCCAGTAAATGACCCCGTATAAGCGGGGCATTTTTGTTTTCAGGAGCGTGCAAAGTTTACTTTGCAAAACGACTGCAAATAAAAATGGAAGTGAGCAAAGCGAACGGTCATTTACTGGCTTATACCCGCCCGCCGCAGGCGTTAGGGACCACTGAAAGAAATCCCGCCCTCTCCGCCTGAAGCATTTGCTTTAGTAAAAGTTATAAATAATGATGTTTTCAGACTTCGCCCGCCTGCGCTTTGCAGCCTTCGCTAAAAGCTATGGCTGCTGCAAAGCGCAGGCGGGCTTTTTATACATGATAACTTTATTTTCAGTAATGGATTCCAAGAGCGGTCTGACCCTCCTCCGTCAGGTACCGACAGATCCTGCATTGACCCTAAAAGGGGCTAAACGTTTATAACTATACGATAAAAAGCATTACGACCCTGGAAGGGTCAAACATACAAGCGATCCTGACCCTCCGTTGTCGGGTACCGACCGTTTTACAGCCGCAAACTCGGCTTTGGTGCTGCCTGATCGCAACAACTGCAACCATGCTTTCCTTACATAATTACTTCAATGCGGTACTATGTTTATATCCCTGGGCTCGGCAACAAAAAACACCATGTTTTATTGCATCGGGGAAATTAATCCGTCAATTCAAATTCCGGTATTCATTTGGTGTCATTCCGGTTTTCTGTTTAAACAAACGGGTAAAATGTTGCGGATATTTAAACCCTAAATCATAAGCAATTTCGCTGATGGTTTTACCCGAATCAAAAACCTTGTTTTTGGCAACATCCATAATTTTGTTCTGAATGTATTCCTGTGGCGATTTCCCGGTTTCTTTTTTGATCAGGTCACCAAAATAGTTTGCCGACAAATGCAGTTCACCGGCACAGTAAGCAACAGACGGTAAGCCAATACCGTGGGGTTTGTCTGAAGAAAAATAACGGTTAAGTATATCTTCAAATTTCTCTAACACACCCTTATTAACATTTTCCCTGGTTATAAACTGGCGGTCATAAAAACGTTCGCAATAGTTCAGGAACAGCTCAATATTGGAAGCGATCAATTTTTTGCTATGCTTGTCAACCGATTGGCTCAATTCATATTCAATTTTGGAAAAGCAATCCAAAACAATTTTCCGCTCTTTCTCTGAAAGATGTAATGCCTCGTTGGTATTATAACTGAAAAAGCTGTACTCATTTATGCTCTTTGCAAGAGTTGTACCTTTTATCAAATCCGGATGAAAGACCAAACCGTGTCCCATAGGCTGGTAATAATCTACCTTGTTCTCCACATCAATAACCTGGCCGGGGGAAATAAATACCAATGTTCCCTCCTGGTAATCATAATAACTGCATCCATACTTCAAATTACCGCATTTCACATCTTTAAGAAAAATACAGTAAAGTCCGAATGTCATTCGGGAGCCTGTTCTTTCTTTCGCCTTAGAGAAATCAACAATACCAACCAGCGGATGCAATGTTGGGTGGTTATTAAATTCATTGTACTGCGCTATTGTGTCAAAATTATATGCCTGTTCCATAGCTACTATTTTTTCTGCACAAATTTAATTACCCCAATACAAATTCATGTACAAATACAGTTCAATCAGTAATAATGGTAGTAAAAGCAGTAATACATATACCAACCCGCTGGATTTTAGTGCTGAAATTTGCAGTACAAATAAAGGAGGAAACCATGAAACGAATATTTTATCTCACCATTGTTTTGTTAGCCGCTGTTACAACCAGCGCAACAGCACAGGAGACAACAATTTTTCCAAAAGGAGAAATTGCAAAAAACACGGATAACTATACCGGAAGGATCTGGCTTAGCATTTTAAGTCATGCAGACAATATTTTTAATTTCAATGTAGATGTTGCAACCTATGCACCCGGCTCAAAATTAGATTGGCATATTCACCCGGCCGGACAGGTTTTGCTGATTACCGAAGGCGCCGGCTATTACCAGGAAAAGGGTAAACCTATACAAATAATCCATAAAGGTGATGTTATCAAGTGTGCGCCGGGAGTGGAACACTGGCATGCAGCCGCCCCAAAAAGCAGCTTTGCCTACCTGGCAGTTACTCCCACACAAAAAGGAAAAACAATATGGGGAAAAAGAGTAACCGATGCAGAATACAATAGCATAAACCCGCCTGCAGAAAATAGCACGAATGAAGAAGATGAAATCAAAAATCTATCAAAACAGAAATGGGATTGGATGGCAGACAAAAATGTGGATTCTTTAAATGTGCTGTTTGATGAAAAATCCATGTTTGTACACATGGGAGGAAGCTGGGGGAAAACCCGGGAACTTGATGTCATTAGAAGCGGGGGCATCTGGTATAAGAAAGCGGAAGTGTACTCGGTTACAGTGAACTTGTTTGGCAACACTGCCATACTGCTAAACGATATTGATTTAGAAGCAGTGGTTGGTGGCAATACCGTTACCAATCCTTTTATGGTAACCGAAGTTTACATTAAAGAAAACGGCAAATGGAAGATGGGCTCACTCACATTCTCACGCCTGATGCGACAGGTTAAAATGAAGTAATAATAACAATAATAATAACCGGCAGCATTAACATAAATATATAAAGGTATGAATCGTGGTAAGCTTTTTAAAACAGGATTGACTTTTCTAATGTTGAAGCACCGTTGAAACAATAACGAAGAGATGATGAAAAAAAGAATATAATTATTCTGTTACCAAATTCATAAAGAACCTAAAATGATAAAACAATGAAAAAGAAAAAACATGATCAGAACCTGTTCGCATTTTGCATTGTCATGCTGATGGGCGTTAGCTTCCTATCAGTTCCCGTGTTTGCGCAGCAGCCGGAGGAAACGAAGCCATATACTGTTGGGAACCCACTCGGCCTTCCTGCAAATGCTGCTTCCGGCGGGCAATTTCAAGCTACTACATCAAACGTAAAAGTTTATGGCGGTATCCATTCAGCAGAAAGCTGTTCTTATGATGCAGCAACCGGACTCATTGTGGTTCCCAATCGCGGGTTGCCACAAAATATGCAGGCCAATGATGCATGGATTTCTCTCATCAACCCCGATGGATCGGTACATACGTTGCGGTGGATCGGCGTTCAGCGACCGGATGAACGCAAAAACCTTTCAACCCCGCTTGTATTAAATGAACCCTTCGGTAATGATATCATCAATGATATTTTATATGTTGCCGACCGTGATGGTGGCACGGGAACAGATGACCCAAGTGTTGCCGTTATTCGCAAGTTCAGTATGAAGACAGGAAAGCCAATGGGCGAGACCCGAATCGAAGGTGCGGGTTGGATTAATGACATCGAAGTGAAGGAAGATGGTACTATTTACGCCACAGAGACGGGTGAGTTTTTTGGAGAAAAGCCGAACCCTGATACATGGAAGGTTTGGAAGGTTACACCTGCTGGTGAAGCAACTGTTTTCGTGCAGGGGCCACCACTCAATGCGCCTAATGGCATCGCGTTCGATCCGGAAGGCAATATCGTTGTTGCCAACTACGGCAACAACGCAGTGCTGACATTTTCCTCAACCGGAAAGTTAGTGAAGACTGAGAATGCTGCCCAACCAGGCAGTGATGGCCTTGTTATTATGCCGGACGGTACAAAGTATGTGTGCAGTGTGAGGCATGGAGGAGTTTCCCGTATCCGTCCCGGCAAGCCGGCCGGGTTAATCGCAAACCACATTCCAAGTGCCGCTTCGATGTGTTACGATGCAAAAACAAATCAGCTTGTGATTCCGATGAACGCGAACAACAGCCTTGCATTTATCCCACTCAGGTAATCTCACATCAAAAACGTCAATACTATGGGTATTAAAATATGCAGGCTATGTCTGCTCCCTGTTGAGTCACTTCTCATCCTGCTGCTAGTAGCAGGATGCAATAGGCCGGACCAGACAAAATCAACCGCAAAGATCGTATGTGATCCCAACAACGGAGGCATCACACTGCCCGAAGGATTTTGTGCAACCCTCGTGGTTGACAGCCTTGGCCTCCGCGCCGATCATAGCGCCCGTCACATCGCCGTGGCGCCCAATGGCGACATTTATATGAAGACGCGCAGCAAAGAGGGTGGTATCGTTGCCCTGCGCGATACCACGGGCGACTTTCGGGCCGACATCATCAAATACTTTGGTGATATGAATAAAACGGAAGATGGCATTCTGTGGGAGACAGGGATGGCTATCCACAACGGCCATCTCTGGGCATCGAACACCACAGCCGTCTATCGCTGGCCCATGCCCGAAGACGGTACACTGGTACCCGAAGGCAAGCCTGAGATTGTTGTCAGTGGTTTCCCGGAACAGTGGGCACACTCATCCAAGGCATTCACCTTCGACAACAGCGGCAACCTCTACGTAGCAGTGGGCGCTCCATCGAATGCATGCCAGGCACAGGAACGTACACCGGGTTCTCCTGGACTGGAACCCTGTCCATTATTGGAGGAACATGGTGGCATCTGGCGCTTTGATGCAAACAAAACAAATCAAACTTTTAGTGCGGCTGCCCGTTATGCCACAGGCCTGCGCAATGTAGTTGGCCTTGACTGGAATACTACCACCGGTGCACTTTTTGTGATGCAGCACGGTCGCGACCAATTGCACACCTTATGGCCGGATTTTTATACGGAAGAGGAAAGTGCGGAACTTCCTTCCGAAGCCATGTACCAGGTAAATGAAGGCGACCGGTTTGCCTGGCCCTATGGATATTACGACCAACAAAAAAATAAACTGATGCTTTCACCCGAATACGGGGGGAATGGTAAAACCACTATTGCAGATAGTAAATTCGCCGGTCAGTTTAAAGAGCCCGTCATGGGTTTTCCCGGCCACTGGGCGCCCAACGATTTACTTTTCTATACGGGCGGACAGTTCCCGGAAAAGTATCGCAACGGCGCTTTTATCACTTTCATGGGCTCATGGAACCGCGCCCCACTGCCACAGGGGGGCTATAAGGTCGTATTTGTACCCTTCAAAGACGGCAAACCTTTGGGAAATTATGAAACCTTTGCTGATGGCTTTGCCGGGGTAGAGCCGATCCCCGACCGGAGTGCAGCGGAATACCGCCCGATGGGTTTGGCCGTGGGTCCTGACGGTGCGCTCTATATTTCCGATTACAAAAAAGGCCGTGTGTGGCGCGTGGTTTACAACGGAAAATCGGCGCCGGCGGTCAACACAACAGGGGTATTGCCAACGAATACGATCAGGGTACAACCCGCCGATTCGGTGTCCGATTCATCACTCACCGGTGCAGAGCTCTTCCGCAAGATGGAGTGTGCCACTTGCCACACCGTTGATCCGGATGTCCCTGCTTCTACCGGCCCGCCCTTGTATAACCTTTACGGACGCGAAGTGAGCTTGCAGAATGGCAGCACGGTAACGGCGAACGAAGCCTATATCCGGGAGTCTATCCTGCAGGCGGGCGCAGAACTCACGGCGGGGTATATGCCCGTGATGCCGAGCTACGACGGCCGGCTCAGGGAAGAAGCGGTGAGCCAACTCGTTTCCTATATAAAATCTTTAAAATAGGGCGCCTTATCCGGAATATTACAAGGCTATGGTTCATCAGGCAGGGCGGTGTGAAAGGGGATGTTAATTGTAAACTGAAATTGAAACAGAATATATTAAGCTGAAAGCAACACTCATTAAAATCAAAATGAACAGATTATCGAAAGGAAAGCTGACGAAACGAAACCTGTACGATACGCCGCAGTTGTTCGCGGCAAATTATTCGCCTTAACCTTTAGCAGTGTGCGGGGCACCCATAAGATTGAGCATTAATAAAATAACTTTTGATAGCGGGACAAAAGAAAATCTATCCGTAATGAAAAGAATGAAATCTCTTATAGGGATAGTTATCGTATTAAGTGCTGTTTCCATGCTGAATGCACAAAACAATCCTGATGGAAATGAAATATTAAGCTCTAAAGAACAAAGTATTATCGCTATTACAGCCTTAACTGCCAAAGGCGATTTGTCAAAACTAAAACCAGCACTACATGCGGGGCTTGAATCGGGATTAACAGTGAACCAGATCAAAGAGTCTATCGTCCATCTCTATGCCTATGCCGGGTTCCCACGCAGTCTTAGGGGCTTGCAAACCTTTATGACTGTATTGGATGAACGTAAAGCCAATGGAATTAATGATGTATTGGGCGCTGAGGCTTCAGCAATCAATGATGAACGCACCAAATATGAACGGGGTAAGGCAAATTTGGAAAAGCTCACCGGCCTATCGCAGACTGTGGCAAAAACCGGCTATGCGGCATTTGCCCCGGAGATAGAAATCTTCCTCAAAGAGCACCTGTTTGCAGATCTTTTTGAACGTGATGTTTTAACCTATGCCGAAAGGGAGTTGGTGACCGTATCTGTACTTAGCAGTATTGGCGGTGTGGAACCGATGCTGCGTTCACATTTGAGTATTTGCCTGAATATTGGTTTAACCTCAAATCAGTTGCAGCAGTTCGTAGGGGTTATTAAGTCAACCATCGGAAAAAAAGAAGCGAAAGCTGCACAAAACGTTTTGGACGAAGTACTGAAGAGCAAGAAGTAAAATTTAAAATATTCAAAAAAATGAAAAAATTAACATCAATAATTGCCATAGCAACATCAATAACAGCTACAGATGCGGTAAGTGCGCAATCGGCTCAAAAAGGATATCAACACAATCCCCGCCTGAATGACGCAGTAGGGCAGGCCTTTACGCTGGTGTATGAAGGTGCCATTACCGAAAATGTAAAAGGGAAAGTAAATATCCATCCGGTCACTTATAAATTAAATGGCATTACAATAGCGGCCAATGTTTACACACCACCTAACTATGATGCATCGCAGAAACCTGCCTCCCGGCAGACCAGTTATCCTGCTGTAGTAATAGCACACCCTAACGGTGGTGTAAAAGAGCAAACAGCCGGACTATATGCACAGCGTTTGGCAGAGGCGGGTTATATAACCATTGCTGCCGATGCGGCATATCAGGGAGCAAGTGGTGGAGAACCACGTCATACGGACAATCCTGCTTACCGTACTGAAGACATTTATGGTATGGCCGACTTTATTACACAGTACCCAGGTGTTGATGCTAACCGTTTGGGTGTTTTAGGTATTTGCGGTGGCGGTGGTTATACTTTAAAGGCAGCCCAATCTGATAAACGGTTCAAAGCCATCGCAACTTTGAGTATGTTTAACTCAGGTGAGGTAAGACGCAATGGCTTTCAAAATTCCCAGTTAAACAGCATTCAGGAACGCTTACAAAAAGCTTCAGATGCCCGCGCGCAGGAAGCCGCAGGTGGTAAAATAATTTATGCAGGCGTGGCAAGCATAACAGATGAAGAAATCGCTAAAACCCCAACCGATCTGTATCGTGAAGGATACCTGTATTATTACAGAACCCATGCACATCCCAATTCAACCTTTCTATATAGCATGAGCAGCCTGCTCGGCTTAATGACCTGGGATGCCACCACGAATATTGATCTGATCAATCAACCGCTGCTGATGATTGCCGGAAGCAAATCCGATACAAAATATATGACAGATGAAGCATTTAGTAAAGCAACCCATGCAAAAAATAAGGAACTGTTCCTTATTGATGGAGCCACTCATATACAAACCTATTGGAGACCCGAATATGTATCGCAAGCCGTAAGCAAAATGGTAAATTTCTACCAGGAAAACCTTTAAAATTTATAATGATGCTTTTTAATAAGACACCAATACTATTTCTTTTTGGAGTGCTGGCATTTTCCTGTAACCAACAAAACAGATCAGCGCAAACGCTGGAAACTGAATCACAGGAACCAGTCCTTTTTGCAAAAGGAGAAAAGATTGCAAACGATAATTTTACAGGAACCGCATATCTCCATTCTATGATAGAAGCCGATAGCCTGAACCCCAACAGTGTGGGGAATGTGACTTTTGAGCCCGGGGCAAGAAGCAAATGGCACTTACATCCGGCAGGGCAGATATTGCTCGCCACCGGAGGAGTGGGATACTACCAGGAGAAAGATCAACCAAAGATAATTCTGCGTAAAGGGGATGTTATCAAATGTGCACCCAATATTCCACACTGGCATGGTGCAAGCGCCGGTTCAACATTCGTACAGGTAGCGATAACAGGCAGGCAAAACGGTCCTACACAATGGCTGGAAGCAGTAACAGATGAGGAATACCATGCGAAATAAAAACAAAAGTGAAAAAAATTAATAATGATAAATATGGAAAAGAGAAAACTTGGAAACAGCGGATTGGAAGTATCCACATTGGGCTTGGGCTGTATGGGACTAAGCTTTGGTTATGGTCCGGCAACGGATAAAAAAGAAGCCTTCCACTTATTGCGAGCCGCCGTTGATGAAGGAATTACATTTTTCGATACTGCGGAAGCATACGGACCATTCGATAATGAAGTATTGCTTGGAGAAGTACTCGCCCCGTTCAGGGATAAAGTGGTGATCGCTACCAAATTTGGTTTCAAGGAAGGCAAGCCCGATCTGGGAATGGACAGCCGCCCTGGTACCGTAAGATCCGTTGCAGAAGCTGCTTTAAAGCGATTAAAAACGGATTATATTGACCTTTTCTATCAACACCGGGTTGACCCGAACGTGCCCATTGAAGATGTTGCCGGAGCCATTAAGGATTTGATCAAAGAAGGAAAAATAATGCATTGGGGTTTATCGGAAGCAGGTGCACAAACCATCCGCAATGCACATGCTGTACAGCCTGTGACCGCATTACAAAGCGAATATTCCCTGTTCTTCCGTGAGCCTGAAAAAGAAATAATCCCCACTTTAGAAGAGCTTGGTATCGGGTTTGTTCCTTTTAGTCCTTTGGGCAAAGGCTTTTTAACGGGAGCCATCAACGAAACAACAAAATTTGACCCTTCGGATTTCAGGAATATTGTTCCCCGCTTTTCAGAAGAAAACAGAAAAGCAAATCAGGCTTTAGTGGATTTACTGAAAACAATAGCTTCGCAAAAGAAGGCTACACCTGCACAAATTGCTTTAGCATGGTTATTGGCGCAAAAGACGTGGATTGTTCCTATTCCGGGAACAACAAAATTGCACCGTTTGCAGGAAAATATCGGAGCAGTATCTTTAGAATTAACATCAGAAGATTTGCAACAGATTGAAACAACCGCCGCTAAAATTACTGTTCAGGGAGCAAGATACCCGGAGCACCTGCAGAAAAGAGTGGGGAAATAGGAACAGGAGCGCTTCTTTGCAACGAAAGGAAAAAAACGAGGTTCAGTCCAGTAAAAAAAGATTTAAGAAAATCCCGATACTCAAAATATGCCGCATCAATCCAAAAACCGCTGCTGAAAGTACTCTATGAAGTGGAATAACCCCACGTGCATGAATATTTAATAACTTGCGTAATACATCAAATAATAAAGCATGAATACATATACGATAAAAGCATTTGGCACGCAAGCGCCGGAGGCCGACTTAAAGCAGATACACATTGATCGCCGTGAAGCAACCGAAAAAGATGTTGAGATTGACATTTTATACTGTGGCGTTTGCCATTCCGATTTGCACACGGCCCGTAACGAATGGCATGGCACAGTTTATCCAAATGTTCCCGGACACGAAATCGTAGGGCGTGTAACCAAAGTGGGTATCGGCGTCACCAAATTTAAAGTTGGAGATCTGGCGGCTGTTGGCTGTATGGTAGACAGTTGCCGTGAATGCGAATACTGCAAAGAAGGATTGGAACAATATTGTGAAAAGGGAAATATCCAAACCTATAACGGGGCAGATAAGCATTTGAACAAGCAAACATTCGGTGGCTACTCAGAAAAAATTGTTGTGGATGAGGATTTTGTTTTGCGTGTTCCCGGCAATCTGGATCTTGCGGCCGCTGCGCCATTGCTTTGCGCAGGTATAACCACCTGGTCTCCTTTGAAACATTGGAAAATAGGTCCGGGGCAAAAGGTAGGCATAGTGGGTATCGGCGGATTGGGCCATATGGGTGTAAAACTCGCTAAAGCAATGGGAGCCTATGTTGTTGTTATTACAACCTCGCCGTCAAAAGTTGAAGATGCAAAACGCCTCGGTGCCGATGCAGTCATTTTATCGAAGGATAAAGCGCAAATGAAAGCCAATGCCAATACATTGCATTTTGTGCTGGATTGCGTGTCGGCCCAGCACGATGTAAATGCCTATTTAAAACTGTTGAAAACCGATGGTACCCTGGCATTGGTGGGAGCGCCTGAACATCCACTGCCCATAGCAGCCTTCAGCCTGATTCCCGCGCGAAAAAGCTTTGCCGGATCAACCATTGGCGGAATTGCCGAAACACAGGAGATGCTGGATTTTTGCGGGGAACACAATATCACATCAGACATTGAGCTTATTAAAATACAGGACATCAACAATGCCTATGAACGCCTGTTAAAAGGCGATGTAAAATATCGCTTTGTAATTGATATGGCTTCACTGAAAGCGTAGTTTAGATCATTCGCTTTTACAGAATATGTGTTCATCGCGCTAATGGAAACCAAATGATACTGCTGCATGATCTGTACCTGCTTTACCCCGGTTTGGTACAGCACATCTTCCGTAATCTCCACGTTCCCTGGCTCCAGCAGGCGAATGAAATTGATGATGTTTACAATTTTGGGATGCGACCCGCTGTTTGCCGCATTTTGCGAATGGGTTTTGTAACCGGCAAAACAAAGCAGCAGCAGTATTGCAATGAATTTCCGGAAAAAAAAGTGGATTGAAATCATGGGTTCAAATATACTGATAGATTATGCCTTTTCAGTGTGTTGGGTGTGGACTATCGGCTTTAAGCCTTCAGCAAGGCTAAGTTGGTATGCTAACAACAGGTTGGCACAAAATATTGAGTGCTGTAGACACAACGCTCGCAGACCGGTAGAAGGCCAACATGAGAAAACATAATCTACCTAAAAAGATGATGGTATTGGTCGGCCAACAGGAGATATAAATAGTCATCTGATACCCAGTGATTATTATATTTATTTTAAAAGTCTTACCTTTTGGGTTCAATAATTTTACCGTTTTCGTCATTATTTAAACCATTCTATCCAATGTATACATCAAGAAGGAATTTCCTGAAAAAAACTGCGCTGGCTTTAGCCGGTACTACTATACTGTCAAATGAACTATTTGCCGCAAAAAACCCGGGCGAACTGGTGGGTATACAATTATACAGTATACGCGACGATATGAAAAGCGATCCGCTGGGCAGCCTGAAAAAGGTGGCGGCAATGGGATACAAACACGTAGAGCATGCCAATTATGTAAACCGGAAATTTTACGGCTATAGCGCGGTGGAATTTAAAAAAATATTAGATGATCTTGGCTTAAAGATGCCCAGCGGGCATACCGTAATGGGTAAGCAGCATTGGGACGCCGCTAAGAATGATTTTACAGATGAATGGAAAATGACGGTGGAAGACGCGGCCACTTTAGGACAGCAAATAGTGATCAGCCCATCGCTGCATGAAAGCCTCCGCAAAACCTACGATGATATGAAACGCTATATGGACGTATTCAATAAAAGTGGTGAACTGTGTAAAAAATCAGGGATGAAGTTTGGATACCACAATCATGCTTTTGAGTTCAGTCAAAAACTCAATGACATGACTGTTTTTGATATTATTCTTCAAAATACCGACCCAGCACTGGTAGTGCAGCAACTGGATATAGGAAACATGTACAATGCCGGCGCAAAAGCATTGGATATTATGAAGCAATACCCCGGCAGGTTTGAATCCATGCACGTGAAAGATGAGATAAAATCAACAGCGGAACGCGATCCTTATGAAAGTACGATTCTCGGCAAGGGTGTTATACCGGTAAAAGAGATCATTGACCTGGGCCGGAAATCGGGAACCAAACATTTTATTATTGAGCAGGAATCTTACCAGGGAAAAACGCCTATGGAAAGCATTAAAGAAGATCTGAAGCGGATGAAGAAGTGGGGTTACGTATAAACAGAATCCCATTCTCTGCATTACAAAAACTGGTTTTTTAGGGTCAATTTTTCTTTTTATAAAGAGAAAAGACAATTTTTTTCATTTTTGATAGTTCAATGGGGGGCCTCCGCAGCAATTGCCGGCGCCCCATTATCATTTATACCAATGCAGCAGAATGCTGTTTATGATTGTCAGACAGAAAGTTGCGTTAAATTAAAGAAATGCTGAAGGTATTGGTATGGAAATAGTGGTTCAACCAACCTGCCTGTTTCGCTTTAACCTTCTTAAAATTAAGGAACAGTATATTATAAACAACTAATGCGTAATTTTTAATGAAACCTTTATCCGTTGTTATCATTACCTACAATGAAGAAAAAAATATTGCAAGGTGTTTGGAAAGCGTAAAAGGTCTTGCAGACGAAATTGTTGTTATAGACTCCCTGTCGGATGATTTTACGAAAGGGATCTGCCAGCAGTATGGCGTGCGCTTTATTGAGCAACCTTTTTTGGGCTACATTGAGCAAAAGAATTTTGCACTGCAACAGGCAAAGTACGATCACGTGTTGTCGCTGGATGCCGATGAAGCGTTGGATGACACGCTTTACAATGCCATATCCGCTGCAAAGCGGGAAGGGTTTCCTTACGATGGATACACCATGAACCGTTGCGCCAATTACTGTGGCAAATGGATAAGGCACGGCAAATGGTACCCTGATAGAAAATTGCGCGTACTGAACAGGCAAAAGGGAAAATGGGGCGGCGTTAATCCGCACGATAAAATAGAAATGGATGCGGGTGCCAGTATTTACCGTTTACCCGGAGACATCCTCCATTATACCTATTATACCATAGACGAGCACATATTGCAGATGAACCGGTTTACCACTATACAGTCGGAAGCTATGTTGAAAAAAGGAAAAAGATCAACCATATTTCATGTTATTTTTAATCCACTGGCCGCTTTTGTTACCGGCTATATTTTTAAAAGGGGATTTTTAGATGGTGTAGATGGCTTTTTGATTGCAAAAAGTGTTGCTTACCAAACCTTATTGAAATATGTAAAATTATTACAACTACAACGAAAGCATAATATTAGCTGATCTATTGGAAAGGAGGCGGGAGAAAGTTGGGTTACAATCTTTAATAAAACAATAGCCGGTTATCATTAAACCTTGTCATTTTTGTTTTGCTTCCACAACCGGTAACTTATAAACCCCACTACAGCAAAAGGCGTAGCCATCAGATACAGGATACCCGCGTTTAGTGCCTTAGCCGGTTTATCACCCATTTGCTGCGCTGTTTTTTTACAAAGCGAACATTGAGCAGAAACCGCCACAGCACTCAACAGCATCAAAACCATACCAATCAAAATAACTGTTGTTTTTTTCATTGCATTTCAATTGAAGCAACTAAGGTACGAACAATTAATTATTTGCCGCACCTTACCAATCTCCCATTAATTTTGCAGGTATGAGGATAGCAATAGCGCAGCAAAATTATCATATCGGCAATTTTGAAAGCAACACAAAGAAAATCATATCGGCTATTGAACAGGCTAAAGCCGGCGGCGCCGAACTGGTGGTTTTTTCCGAACTGAGCGTTTGCGGGTATCCTCCGCGCGATTTCCTTGAATTTGATGATTTTATAAATGAATGCTATGCTTCCGTTGATGAAATAAAACAACATACGGAAGGCATAGGCGTCATTATCGGGGCGCCGCAAAGAAATCCTGAGCTGATCGGTAAAGATCTTTTTAACGCGGCATGGCTGATTTACAACAAAAAAATATCGGGCGTAGCACACAAAACACTGCTGCCTACCTACGATGTATTTGATGAAAACCGGTATTTTGAGCCTGCAGTCGAATGGAACGTAATCCCTTTCAAGAACCATCGCATTGCGCTCACAGTATGTGAAGATGTGTGGAACCTGGGTGAAAATCCCCTATACCGCATTTGCCCGATGGATATACTGGTAAAACAGCAACCGGATATCATGATCAATATTTCGGCATCTCCGTTTGATTATGATCATGATGAAGACCGTAAAGAAGTAGCAAAGGCCAATGTGCTGAAGTATCAGTTGCCCTTAGTGTATTGCAATGCCGTTGGTTCACAAACAGAAATTGTATTTGACGGGGGAAGTCTTATATATGACGCAAAAGGTAACCTGCTGAAAGAAATGGAATACTTTAAAGAAGCGTTCAGCATAGTAGATATAGTGCCGCCGGGCAATCAACCTATACAACCAAATGGGGTACAGGGTCAGCCGCCAGCAGTTGTTTCGGATCGAACCGACAAAGAAATGCGTGTTTCAAAAATCAACGATCCAGATAAGATTATTGATTTTCTTACTGCCGCTAATAATATCCGTGAAATACACAATGCGCTTATATTGGGTATACGGGATTATTTCAGCAAAATGGGGTTTTCAAAAGCCATATTGGGCAGCAGCGGTGGCATAGACAGTGCGGTGGTGCTGGCCCTGGCTTGTGAAGCGTTGGGCGCAGAGCAAGTTCGCGCTATTTTAATGCCATCTTCATTTTCATCCGGTCATTCTGTAAAAGATGCAGAACAACTCAGCAAAACACTGGGTAATCCATATGATATTATTCCTATTAAAGATATTTATGATGCTTTTCTCACTACTTTAAAACCTGTTTTTAAAGACTTGCCATTTGGTGTTGCAGAAGAAAATATCCAGAGCCGGTCACGCGGGAACCTTTTAATGGCCATTGCCAATAAATTTGGATATATATTATTAAACACTTCCAACAAAAGTGAACTGGCAACCGGTTATGGCACTTTATATGGCGACATGGCCGG
Organism: uncultured Sphingobacteriales bacterium; assembly: GCA_937991535.1. Classification (GTDB taxonomy): domain Bacteria; phylum Bacteroidota; class Bacteroidia; order Chitinophagales; family Chitinophagaceae; genus Agriterribacter. The sequence goes on along the minus strand of CALKHN010000071.1, from coordinate 67,986 downwards.
TGGATTAAGCGTACTGGGCGATGTATATAAAATGCAGGTATACGCCCTGGCAAAATACATTAACCGGGATAAAGAGATCATTCCTCTGCAAATTATTACCAAAGCGCCTTCGGCTGAGCTACGCCCTAACCAGAAAGACAGCGATAGTTTGCCTGATTATAATGTGCTGGATAAAGTATTGTATCAATACATAGAAAAAAGACAGGGACCAAACGAAATTATATCCATGGGTATTGATACTGCACTGGTAAACAGGATATTGAAACTTGTAAATATAAATGAGTACAAACGCAACCAGTTTTGTCCTATTATACGGGTAAGTTCCAAAGCTTTTGGCGTAGGCAGAAGAATGCCGATTGTGGGAAAATATTTAAGCTGATCGGCCTAAAAAATTCGTATTTGCCTTAAAGATTTTAGATATTTACCTACTATGTGCGGCATTGCCGGTATTATATCACCCAACCCTTCCTCAATTACTACCCACCGTTTAAAAAAAATGGCGGATGCAATAGCGCACCGCGGCCCTGATGGTGAAGGATACTGGATCAACCAAAGCAAATCAGTTGGTTTTGCGCACCGGCGACTATCCATTATTGATTTGAGTGAAGCTGCCGGGCAACCTATGCTTTATTCTCCCGGAAATTCTTCGACATCAGCTCCGCGATATACCATAACTTACAATGGCGAACTCTATAATTTTCCTGAAATAAAAAAGCAACTCACCTCCAAAGGATATACTTTCCGCACGAGCTCAGATACAGAAGTAATACTGGCGGCTTACGATTGCTATCAGGAAGAATGCCTGCAGTACTTTGATGGCATGTTTGCTTTTGCTATTTGGGATGAAAAGGAGCAAACCCTTTTTACAGGAAGGGACCGGTTCGGCGAAAAACCATTTTTTTATTACTGGGATGAGCCCGGTAATACTTTTCTTTTTGCCAGTGAAATGAAGGCGTTATGGGCAGCCGGAATTGAAAAAACGGTAGAGGAGGAGGCGTTATTATATTATATCGGCTTAGGTTTTACACAATTTCCAATTGAGAAACACCGGACATTCTATAAAAGCATATATACGCTTCCCCCGGCCCATTATATGAAGTGGCAGGTTACACGCAACCGTATTACAACCCGTCGTTACTGGGATATAGACAAAAACAGCACCTTTTCCTGCAATGAAAAGGAGGCAGTGGAAAAGTTCAGGTCGCTTTTTTTTTCCTCCGTTAAAAAAAGGCTAAGGAGCGATGTGCCGGTTGGAACAAGCCTGAGCGGGGGTTTAGACAGCTCTTCCATAGCGGGCGCTATACATTCTCTGTGTGCGAACAATGGAAATTATAAAAGTTTTTCGGCCGTTTTTCCGGGTTATGAAAAAGATGAATCAAAGCACATACAGGAGATCGTATCTGCATTTGGCCTCGCCAATTTTACGGTTTCGCCTACCCATAACTGCTTGATTGACAGTCTGGATAAGCTTTGTTATCATCACGAGCAGCCCATAGGATCATCGAGTGTATATACACAGTATGCCGTTTGCCAACTGGCGGCGCGGCACAACATGAAAGTGCTGTTAGACGGACAGGGCGCCGATGAAACGATAGCAGGCTATTCCAAATATATTCACTGGTGGCTGCAGGAACTGGTAAGCTATAAAAAATTCAGACAGTATAAGCAGGAAAAAAAAGCATTAACGGATAACAAAGTGCCATTTGAGTGGGGATTCAAAAACTATATGGCTGCCTGTGCGCCCGGACTTGCAGCAGCAGCGCTTCAGCGACGTGAACAAAAAAGGCTAAATACAAACAATGAAATTGAACCTGCTTTTATGCGGGCATTTAACAACGGAGACGGGTTCGGCAAACCTTTCGTAAACCGTTTAAATGACGTGTTGTATTACAATACCATGCAAAACGGACTCGAAGAACTATTACGCTATGCAGACCGTAATTCGATGGCACACGGATTAGAATTGCGGTTGCCATTTCTTAGCCACGAATTGGTTGAGTTTCTTTTTTCAACGCCTGGCAACTATAAAATACGGCAGGGTTATACCAAATGGATCCTGCGGGAAAGTTTAAAAAATGAATTGCCTGCAACCGTTACCTGGAGAAAAGATAAAATCGGCTTTGAACCTCCTCAAATGCAATGGATGAACCAACCTTCATTACAGGAGTGCATACATGATGCGAAACAAAAACTTTCGGCTGCAGGCATTCTCAAAAAAGATGTATTGAACATTTCCGTTCGTTCGCGGGGGGCTTATGATCCGGACAACCCCGACTGGCGTTATCTTATGGCAGCAACCCTGCTGCACCTGCCGTAGGGTTGCTTTGGATTGCTGCGTTAACCGTAACTCAGCATTATTTTTGCTTCCTCAGCGTTTCATACACTTCGCTATTGCCATAAGCATCTGTTTTAATGCTATACCAGTTCTTGCTGTCTTCCATTTTTACAAAATAAGCAACATTGTCGCCGGAGGTAATTTCAGTAACACCAAAAAACGATTTCGTTGCATAGTTTCTTTTAAGTTCCGACAATATGTTCAGGGGCAATAATGAAGGTTCATAAAAACGCATGGAACCGGTAATTTTACCATTCTTATTGTAATAAACAATATACCGCACATCCGACTGTAAAAACCGAACAGAATACTGATCTTTGGTTTCATGCCAGCTTACATTTTCGGCGGCAGTAAAAGTTTCGTGAAACGCTTTCAGAACCTTTTCGCTAACGGAGGGGGCATTGGCATACACACCTGCCGACATCAGGGCAACAACAGCAAGAACAAATATCTTTTTCATAACATTACATTTACTTAAATAATTAAATCATTTTGACAAAACAAAAATAGAACGCCATTATTTATTCGAAAATTATACTACGCCGGCGGATTGATCAAGATAAGATGGTATTTACCTTATGGCAATATAACGTGCATACGATAATATATACATCGCCCAAAACCCTTTACAATAAAGTGTTTCAAAAAATGTTGCAGATTGTTACCCTGCTCGGGTTAAGTTTCTGTTAAACTGGAATTCCGGAAAATAACTTGATAAGTTGAAACTCGTTTCATTTCCTCATCTTTGCATTTCATTTTATTTACCGATATGAAATCAGCTACAAAATTTATCCATGCAGGCGTGCATCCTGATCCGTCTACAGGCGCTATTATGACGCCTATTTTTCAAACGTCAACTTTTGTTCAGGATGGCCCCGGCAAACATAAAGGATACGAATATGCCCGCACACAAAATCCTACCCGCACGCAATTGCAAAACGCGCTGGCCGCATCGGAAAACGGGCAATACGGCATTAGCTTTGGCAGCGGGCTTGCAGCAACAGATACACTGCTTAAACTTTTTAAACCGGGTGATGAAATTATAAGTACCAACGATTTGTATGGAGGCACTTACCGGCTAATGAGAAAAGTTTGGGAAACCTACGGCCTGAAGTTTAAATTTATTGACATGAGCAATGCTGATGAAATCAGCAAGCATGTTACATCTGCCACTAAAATGATCTGGGTAGAAACACCTACCAACCCCTTAATACGAATCATTGATATTAAAGCCTGCTCAGCTATCGCAAAAAAGGCAGGCGCTCTTCTGGCAGTGGATAATACATTCGCCTCACCTTACCTGCAAAACCCGCTCGATCTTGGAGCGGATATGGTAATGCATTCCGCAACCAAATATATTGGCGGGCATAGCGATGTTGTGCATGGCTGTATCATTACCAGTAATAAAGAGATAGCGGACCAGTTGTATTTTTTACAAAATGCATGTGGCGCCGTGCCCGGCCCGCAGGATTGTTTCCTTTTATTACGCGGCTTAAAAACACTGCATGTACGTATGCAAAGGCATTGCGAAAACGGAGCTCAAATCGCTGATTTCCTACGCCAGCACACCAGGGTGGCCAAAGTGCACTGGTGTGGGTTTGAAGACCATCCAAATTATGCTATAGCCAAAACGCAAATGCGCGGCTTTGGCGGCATGATCAGTTTTGAGCTGAAAGATAATACGGTAGCCGCAGCAGAAAAAGTATTATCATCCACAAAGCTCTTCGCCTGTGCCGAATCGTTAGGTGGTGTGGAATCACTGATCGGTCATCCGGCCAGCATGACGCATGCTTCTATTCCACGGGAAGAAAGAATAGCGAACGGACTGGTGGATTCCCTCATCCGCCTGAGCGTAGGTATTGAAGATGCGGAAGATCTTATAGAAGACTTAAAGCAGGCATTAGGATAATACGCATGAGTTTGCCTTCACATCTCAAAGATTTTATGAACAGGAAGGTGGATGAATACAATCAGCCTTCCTTTATTGATAGCGATCCGATTGGTGTGCCTCATGCTTTTACAAAAAAACAGGATATAGAAATCGCCGCATTGTTTGCTGCCATTCTAGCCTGGGGAAACCGCACGACCATTATATCCAAAAGCAAAGCCTTAATGCAGGCGATGGACAATGCGCCGCATGATTTTTGTATGTATGCGGGTGAAACGGAATTGAAAAGACTGATGCTGTTTAAACACAGAACATTTAATGCAACGGACATTCTGTATTTCGTTGAATTTTTGAAATACCACTATACGCATTACAATTCCCTGGAAACAGCTTTTACCCAATGGATGCACCCTGATGATGTTACCACTGAAAATGCATTGCGGGGTTTTTACCACTATTTCTTTTCTCTTCCCGATACACCGCCGCGTACCCGAAAACATATAGCTACTCCAGATAAAAAATCTACCTGCAAAAGGCTGAATATGTTTTTAAGATGGATGGTAAGGAACGATAACAGGGGTGTTGATTTTGGTATATGGAAAAACATTTCCCCCGGGCAGCTCATTTGCCCGGTTGATGTGCACGTAGCCCGTGTAGCCAAACGGTTCAATATGGTGTCGCGAAATCAAACAGACTGGCTTACGGCTCTGGAATTAACTGCATATTTACGGCAATTTTGCGCCGAAGATCCTGTACAATACGATTTCGCATTGTTTGGTCTGGGCGTTGTTGAAAAATTTTAAGCATGGATGATAAAGCATTACTAAACGCACTCAAAAAAGTGCTGTCCTTAGCTATATATAAACCGTTCAACGAAAGGGAATTGCAACTGCTGGTACAGGAAAAAGTGAAAGAACTGATTGAACATGATTTTGGGAGACTGGTGAATATATTGTACCGTGTAGATGTTAGTGAACAAAAGTTGAAACAGGTACTGCAAACAAATGGAGATAAAAACGCGGAAGCTATTATTGCCGCGCTGATCATAGAACGGCAAATAGAAAAAATAAAAAGCCGTTGTGATACCAGTCATTTTGAAACCCCGGGTGATACGGAAGAAAAATGGTAGCCCTCATAAAACAAATACATCAATGATCGTTTACGGAATACCCAATTGCGACAGCACACAAAAAGCAACAGCGTGGCTGAAAAAAAGGAAAATAAATTTTGCATTCCACAATTACCGCGAAGCAGGCATTACAGCCGCCAAATTAAATGAATGGAGCAAGCTGGCAGGATGGGAAAAAATATTTAATAAAAAAAGCACCACATGGCGAAGCTTAACGTCCGAAGAGCAGGCGGCAGTAACCAGTCAAAAAGCGGCAGTGCAGCTAATGTTAACGCACCACAGTATTATTAAGCGCCCTGTTATTGAATACAACGGCAAAATAGTGATTGGATACAATGAGGCACTATATGAACAGGAGTTCCAATAGTATTTTACCTCCTTATTTGTATTGTTACCGGCATGCCGCAGCCAATCATTTTTATTTCCGCGCTATTGCCCAATCTCCGCTACGGTCCAGTTTCCTGTTCTCCTGTTCCAAAGTATACTATAGTCCTTTCCATGCATAAGCCTGAACGTGCGATAACCATTGTAATATTTCAGGCGAAGCCAGCCATAATTATAAATTTCAAACTTAAACACAAAAGGCTCTCCGGCTTTTATCTCTGCCTGTTGAAAATTTCTGCCGTCATTACTCAGCAAAACAACTTCGTCTTTATTGCTTTGGATGGTAAGCCATATCCAGCTCGGTCGCTATTGGTACCTGTATTTTTACCGGGGTTGTCCGGAGAAGGGGAACAGCTAATTGTATTCAGCATATTCTGCAGTATACTCTTTGCCTCATACACAGAACTAAAATTAGACCGCAATGACCTTGGCGGAACTTTAAAACCGCATCCTGTAATTTTCTGCGCTTCACAAACCGTAAGCGCAAGTATGCATGAAACCAGCAGTAAAAAGCGTTTGTGCATGTTATTTTTAAAATAAATATAGGATTTCCCACATGAAATGCGACAGATTCGGAATACACCTCATAAAATCCGTATAACAAAGCATTAACGAAAGAAAGCAGTTAAACGGTTGTTTGATTTAAACGGTTGTTTAATTTTGTGCCCGAAATAAATCTTTTTTATGAAAGATAAGCGGGTGCATATACTGGATTCGGCAGAAGCACTTTTTGCAGAAAAAGGATTTGACGGCACTTCAGTGAGAGATATAGCAGGGCATGCAGGGGTGAACCTTGCCATGATTTCATATTATTTCGGTTCCAAGGAAAAGTTGCTGGTGGCTCTTATTGCGCACAGATCAAGTTACACACATGGCATCCTGGAAGAACTGAATAAAGACGAAAAACTTTCTCCATGGAATAAAATTGAAAGGCTTATTGATCTGTACGTAGACAAGATCGTGAACAATTATAAGTTTCATTGCATAATGACAATGCACCTGCCTACCATACAATCAGACGATATAAGGGAAATGATCACTGACATTAAGATTAGAAATTTTGAGCAGATTAAAAAAATTATCAATGAAGGGCAAAAAAATAAAGTATTCAGAAAGGTAGATATGGAACTCACCGTTGGTTGTGTAATGGGAACACTTACACAGGTTACTTTATCTAAAAGCCTGTATTGCCGGTTAATGCATATTGATAAAAATGATGAAGAAGGTTACCGCGAAAAAATGATCCCGAAAATAAAAGCTCATCTTAAGGAATTGCTGAAAGCCCATCTGGATATAAAAAATCAGAATTAAAAATTTTCAATTCAGCACGAATGAAAAAAATGGCAACCGTATTGCTCTTTGGAGTAACAGGCTTTATTCAACTATCCGCACAAACCAAAACATTAAACCTCCGTGATGAAGTGATAATGGGCATGCAGAGCAGCAAGGCGGAAGCGATTGCCGCAACCGCATAAGCACATGGGCCAAAAAACGCTGAAAAAATCAGCGCCCATATTCATTGCTTTACTTGCTCAAATGCATGCTCCTTTCCTTATACAATGTTCTGAAATAAGGATCGCGCAGATCCTTTATAAAGCGGATAGCTTCGCCGGTTGATTTCATTTCCGGCCCCAGCTCTTTATTTACACCGGGGAACTTATCAAAACTGAAAACCGGTTCTTTAATGGCAAACCCCTTCAGGTTCTTCTTAAAGGTCAAATCTTTCAGTTTTACTTCTCCCAGCATAACTTTTGTAGCGATATTAAGATAAGGTATCTGGTAAGCCTTGGCAATGAAAGGTGTAGTGCGGGAGGCCCGGGGATTGGCTTCTATAACATATACCACGCCGTCTTTGATGGCAAATTGAATATTGATGAGACCGCGGATATCCAGTGCCCTTGCGATCTTTTCTGAATAGAACTCCATGGTGGTTACTTCCAGCGGACTAAGATTGAAAGCAGGCAACACGGCATTGCTGTCGCCGCTATGTATACCCGCCGGCTCTATATGCTCCATTACACCCATTACATGAAAGGTTTCGCCATCATAAATAGCATCTACCTCGGCTTCCTGGCAACGGTCAAGGAAATGATCAATCAGGATCTTATTTCCGGGAAGATGCTTTAATAAACTCAGCACCCCTTTTTCCAGTTCCTCATCATTCAATACAATCCGCATTCTTTGTCCGCCCAGCACATAACTTGGCCTTACCAGCACCGGGTAACCCACTTCTTTGGCTACCTCAATAGCATCATCGGCATCGTAGGCTGTTCCATAATTGGGGTAAGGAATACCCAATTCTTTTAAAAGATCGCTGAAACGTCCCCTGTCTTCGGCAATATCCATATTGTCGAATGAGGTACCTATAATGCGAATGCCTTTTTCATGCAGTCGTTTGGCTAATTTCAATGCGGTTTGGCCGCCCAACTGCACAATTACACCTACAGGCTTTTCATATTCTATGATCTCCCATAAATGTTCCCAGAACACAGGTTCAAAATACAGTTTATCTGCTACATCAAAATCCGTTGAAACGGTTTCCGGATTACAATTTATCATAATGGCTTCATAGCCACATTCCTTTATAGCGAGTAACCCGTGTACACAGCAATAATCAAACTCAATGCCCTGTCCTATGCGGTTGGGGCCGGAGCCCAGAACCAATACAGATCCTTTGGAATTTTTGGAAGCTGTTTTGCCCTGATGAACTATACTTTCATTGTGCTCAACACCTGCTTTTCCGTTGTCTGAAAGCGAAGGCGCCTCAAAACTGGAGTAGAAATAAGGTGTTTTGGCTTCAAATTCAGCGGCGCAGGTATCCACCATTTTATATACGCGTGTGAGCCCCATCTTTTTCCTTCGCTCATAAATGTCCTCATCTTTACCATCTTTCATAATACGACAGATCTGTTCATCGCTGAATCCGTTGTGTTTGGCTTCAATCAGCAAATCATCGGGTAAAGACTGCCGGTTGTATTCCCCTATCCTTTTCTCAATATTTACAATTTGCTGAATCTGGTAAATAAACCAGCGGTCAATGCGGGTAGCTTCACAAATAGATTTCACGCTTACGCCCATCATCAGGGCATCTTTAATACGGAAGATCCTGTCCCATTTGGGCGTTTTTAAATATTCCACAATTTCGTCCGACCGCATCATGCTTTTTCCATAGTAACCCAAACCCACCGCTTCATTCTCGAGACTCTGACATGCTTTTTGGATGGCTTCGGTAAAACTGCGGCCGATAGACATTACTTCGCCCACGGATTTCATTTGCAAACCCAGCGTATCATTGGCGCCTTTAAACTTATCAAAGTTCCACCGGGGCACTTTTACAATTACATAATCGAGTGTTGGCTCAAAATAGGCTGAAGTAGACTGGGTGATTTGGTTTTTGAGTTCATCTAAGTTATACCCAATAGCCAGTTTGGCGGCTATCTTAGCAATCGGATATCCTGTGGCCTTAGAGGCCAGGGCAGAAGAACGGCTCACCCTTGGATTAATTTCGATAGCAATAATTTCTTCTGTTGCGGGGTTAAGGGCGAACTGCACATTACAACCTCCGGCAAAATTACCCAGGTCGCGCATCATTCGTATAGCGGTATTGCGCATCAATTGAAAAGCGGTATCGCTCAGCGTCATAGCCGGCGCCACGGTTATTGAATCGCCCGTATGAACACCCATAGGATCAAAATTCTCAACCGTACATATGATTGCTACATTATCTGCATCATCACGCAAAAGTTCCAGCTCAAATTCCTTCCAGCCCAATACGGCTTTTTCCACCAGCACTTCGTGTATAGGGGAAGCGGATAAGCCCCTGTCGAGAGCATCATCTAAAAACTCCTTATTAAGCACAAATCCGCCACCCGTACCTCCAAGGGTATAGGACGGGCGTATAACTAAGGGAAATCCAATTTCCTGGGCAATTTCCTTTCCCTCTAAAAATGAGTTGGCGGTTCTGGCCGGCGCTACAGCTATCCCTAACTCAATCATCCATTTACGGAAACGTTCTCTGTCTTCCGCCTTATCAATGGCTTTGATGTCTACACCAATTAATCTTATCCCATATTTTTCCCAAACACCCAGCTCATTGGCTTCCTTGGCTAAATTCAACGCGGTTTGTCCGCCCATAGTAGGCAATACCGCATCAATTTGATTCTCTTCCAGTATCTGCTCAATGCTTTCTACGGTGAGCGGCAGCAAATATACCCTGTCGGCCATCATAGGATCGGTCATGATGGTAGCAGGGTTGCTATTGATCAATATTACTTTAACCCCCTCCTCCCGCAGACTTCGCGCAGCCTGAGTTCCCGAATAATCAAATTCACATGCTTGTCCGATAACAATAGGGCCTGAACCAATGATCAGGACCGTTTTGATAGAATTGTCTTTAGGCATTTCTTAAATAAAGATTTGAAAGAATCTGGCAGGTATTTTCGGCATAAACCATTTCCGGGTTGGCACTGAAAAAACCGGGCAAAGGTAAGGGTTGAAAAATTAAATGCGAAAATCAAAGGGTTAATATTTCGGAGATATGTTTACTGACACAAAAAAGGCACTGCCAAATGCCAGTGCCTTTTAAAAATATTGAAACAGATCTAACTGGTATGAAACGCAGAAAGCTCAAATTCATCAAGCATAATTTCCTGTTGATGCTGAACCTGTTTATGATCCTCATACTTTTCCTTCACTTTGGCAATAAATTTCTGTTTGGCCAATTCTCCCCGGAAGGCTCCAATTACAGATCCTGTCATGATGGCCAGTGCCAGTACGATTTTTGTTTTCATCCCTTTCATAACATTCAATTTTAGGTTCAACAATATAATTAGTAGACAATATATAGACGAAAAACGCTGTATTATAGTTTGAAAATATTATACTCTTTTCAAGGTATTTTCGTTCTTTCAAAGATTATTATCAAAAATCAAATTGGTTTCCTCTTTGGTATACCTTAGTTAGGGTATAACGACAACCAATTTTTAACGGTTCATCAAGGTATTGGGGGAGGTGTAAAAACCAGTCCGAAAAAATATTTGTGGTAATCTTTACAGAGCAGGTAAAACAGCAGCAATTTTTCCAGGGGGCAGTCATCACATATTTCTCAAAGAGAATGCCAGTTTTTTTAAATGTTCACAAAACCAACAATTAAACAGGTATTCAAACAACAAATAAGCATTATTAACCATCATTTGTGAAACTTACTCCAAAAGGATTGCAAAATGATTTTATTGTTAAACCAATCATGGGTAGATTTGTTACCCATACTTAAGAATTACTTTATTGATGAGATGTGTTTTTGTTTTTTTTCTGTTAACTGGTTTCCACTCATTCGCACAGAAGCATTCGCCCGGTATTTATTCCAAAGGATATTTTATTAAGCCATTAGATATTCCTGCAAGCTTGTCCGGGAATTTTGGTGAACTCCGTCCCAACCACTATCATATGGGGCTCGATTTTAAAACCAACCGGGTAGAAAACCTGCCGGTGCATGCGGCGGCCGAGGGATATGTAGCACGGGTAAAGATTGAACCCTTTGGTTTTGGCAGGGCTATCTACATCAACCATCCCAATGGTTTAACCACGGTATATGCCCATCTGAATGCATTCTTTCCAAAACTGGAACAATATGTAAAAGAACAGCAATACAAGCTGGAATCGTGGAATGTTTCCCTTGATATACCTATGGAAATGTTTCCCGTTAAAAAAGGCGCTTTTATTGCCAATAGTGGAAATAGTGGCGGCTCACAGGGACCGCATCTCCATTTTGAAATCAGGAATACTGCAACAGATACCAACCTTAATCCTATGTTGTTTGGATTTCCCATAGCCGACAATGTTCCACCCGTTATTCAACGCCTTGCCGTTTACGACCGCAACAAAAGTATTTACGAACAATCTCCTAAAATGATTGCCGTAAAAAAAAGCGGGCAGGAATATATTACGGTTCCTTCAACCATCAGCGTGTCGTCCGATAAAATAAGTTTCGCTGTGAGCAGTTATGATGCCCAAACAGGTTCTGCGAACCACAATGGTATTTTCCAGGGTATTTTATATAATAGCTCTAAAGAAGTGGTCCGTTTTACGATGGATACCATTAGTTATTACCACACCCGTTACCTGAACGCGCATATTGACTACAAAACCAAAGCCACCGGAGGACCCTACCTGCAGCATTTATCTGAACTTCCGGGCTATATCAATAGCATATACCGCACTCAAAAAGGAAACGGGGTGATTGGGCTAACTGAAGGCGCTGTACACAATATCCGCATTGAAACAAAAGACGCCAATAGCAATACGGCCGCATTGAATTTTAAAGTTCAGTACAAGGCGCCTGCAACAAAGCCCCTACCACCTGCCGGCAAAATATATTATCCTTTTATGGTGAATGTGGGAGAAGGTAGTGAAGATTGTGAATTTTATATTGGTGAAAGAGGTTTATACGATGCTGTACAGGTTGCTTACCGGCGATCGGTTTCCACCAACCCGGCAGTGGTATCTGCCATACACACTATTGGAGCAGATTACATTCCGCTCCAGGAGGGACTTGTTGTTCGCATTAAGCCCGATTCCGGGCTGTTGCAGGTTAAAAGAAGCAGAGTGGTAATGCAAAGGTTTGCGGGAACCAAAAAAGAAATCTCAAAGCCGGAATGGCAAAACGGATGGGCGATGGCAAAATTCAACAGCTTTGGCAGCTTTCAACTGGTGCTGGATGAAACAGCTCCCGAGATTATTCCAATAGGGTTCAAGAGCGGACAGGACATGAGGAAAGCCAGCCGGTTAATGTTTACGGTTAAAGATAATTTGGGATCCATAAAAAATTTCAGAGCCGAATTAGACGGTAAGTGGATTCGCTTTACCAATGACAAGGGCAGGAATTTTATATACATTTTTGATGAGCACTGCACGCCCGGAAAACATTCGCTGAAAATAAGTGTAGCCGACGAAGCGGGTAATACGGCGGCACAGATTTTTACGTTTACGCGGTAGGTGGGGACAGAGTTACAGGTTACAAGGTGCAGGTTACAGGTGGGCAGGTTACAAGGTGCAGGGTGGGCGGACCTTTCGGATTTCACCTGTATGCTGGGGAACAAACCACATGGTTTTTCATTTATTGTTGAATTTCCACATTTCCCACATTTCTCCTATTTTCACATTCATATGATTACATTAAAAGAAGGCGATAAAGCCCCCGCCTTTTCCGGGAAGAATCAAAGAGGAGAAAAAATCGCCTTATCAGATTATAAAGGGAAAAAGCTGGTATTGTTTTTTTACCCGGAGGATGATACGCCTACCTGTACCATACAGGCCTGTAATTTAAGGGACAATTTTCCTTTGTTAAAACAAAAAGGATTTGAAATACTGGGTGTAAGCCCCAATGATGAAAAATCGCATAAAAAATTTGAAGAAAAATATTCACTTCCGTTTAATTTGTTGGCTGACCCGGATCACAAAACCATTGACAAATACGGGGTATGGGGTGAAAAGCAGTTGTATGGCAGAAAATATATGGGACTACACCGCACTACTTTTGTAATTGACGAAAAAGGAGTGATCAGGAAAATATTTTTACGTCCCCGCAATAAACAGCATGCAGAAGAAATCATTAAGGCATGGGATCAGTTATAAATGCAGATGGATACCCGTAATATAAAAATAAGGGAGCGGTCGTGGAAAGCGAAAATAGCTGCCTGGTGGCTGGGCGTGGATAATGTGGCTTTTACCCTGGGCAAAACCATTCACCTGTACAATGCTACCGCCCAGGAGTTTTTGCACGACACGCGATGGGTAAGGCATGAACTTAAGCATGTAGAACAGTTCCGGCGGTACGGGTTCGTTTCCTTTATTACCCTATATACTATTGAAACCATTAAAAAAGGATACCGCAATAACAAATATGAAATTGAGGCCCGGATGGCAGAACAGGATGTTGTGTAAACAGGTTTTAGAACTCAATTGTTTACATGCGATGCATGCTTCTCCGCTTCATTTCGCTGTATAGCGCAGCGCACGAACCCCAAGCGGTATTGTAATGGCCTATCAATTATGCTTATCTTAAGACCTCAATTTTCTAAATGCAATTTCTTGCTGAGCACATACAAGTGGGCTGATGGAAATGGATCTGGTACAAAAGCCGTATATCCCTCTGGCTGTTTTATTAATTTCCCTATCCCCATAGTATCATTTTAGTAAACATTCGTTCCACAAATGGAAACTAAATATGCATTTGGTTTACAATAAAGAAAGCCATGTAAATGATCTTTCATGATCAATCATGCTAAATAGCTGACTATCAATTAGTAAAGATTTTATATACCAACCTCTCCTCAAACGCTTTCTTTAAAATACTTTGCCTCAATGCCTCTGCCTGTTGCAGGCTTTGGGTTATGCCTATTTCCACTCTTTTCCTGTATAATTAACCCGGTTGATAATGCCCACCACTTCAGTTTTACGGGAAAGTATATAAGTATCATCCACCAATAAAGAAATATAAGCTTCGTAATGCGCTAAAAAATACGCCCGAAAATCCTTATCGCTGAATAAATAATGCAAATAGTCGCTTTGCTTTTTTACCATCAGCATTTCAAGGTAAGGCATGATGCAGGTATCCAAACTTTCCCATAGCCCCGGTTGATGAATGTACAATTGATCAATTGCAGCCGCTTTATTTACCTGGTTGTTCCAGGCGTACACCATCGCCACTATGTTATAACCCATCATTTGCCGTGAAATTTTTTGCAAAAGTGCATTGGCGTCGCTATTATAAATGATTTGTTGCGCATCGAGGAATTCTTTCCCGGTTTCGGCATGCTTCAAAGCAAGTTCCGGGTTGCGGCCCTGCTGGAGCAACTCATACGCGATTTTCATACTTTGCTCTTTTTCTTCCAACACCCGTTCATCATCGGCGTCTGTCGTTGCGGGGGTTTTAGCAGCAAGATTGTAAGCCGGTGGATTATTCCAAAACTCCTGTGCTTTTTGTGGCCAGTCGTAGCGAAGCTCCAGGAAAGTTCTGTCTTCAAAATCTTCAATGCAGTCAATCCACCGGGCGGCATGCAGGTATTCGGTTAACCGGTAGTTGTGCAGCAACACATAGTCATCGCCGGGGAAACAGTAATCTTTGGGTAAAAGTTTTCGTGAAATATCTTCCGGGGGAATATTTTTGAACTGCTCCGGTAGTGCCTGTTTTCTTACCGTTACAAAATCCAGATCATGATTCGGTGCCCAGTCAGGAACCAGAAACATATGAATAAGATCGTAAATAGCATCTGTGCGGCTTTGGGCTACCAGGTGCCCATACCAATTATCATTAGGTGAAGACATACGGTTGTTTTATTTTATTCAAATCAACTTTCCCTCAAACGCCTTTTTTAGAATGCTTTGCCTCAACGCCTCTGCCTGTTGCAGGCTTTGGGTAATGCTTTCTTCCATTTTATCGGCAAGGCCTAATGCTTATTATTTTCAGATTCTTCTAATTTCATCAAATTTTTCAAACAATTTAGTTCCTGCAAGCTTTTCAATTTCGCCGACTATAAGTTTCCCTCTAACATTCAGAAAATTCAAAAAGCTCCGTTTATTATTTGTATCCCAAACAGGGCTTATAGCAGATGCTGGAATTAAATGGCTCTTCATTACCCTTGTAAAATGTCGGTGCTTTTTATATTCCTTTAGGTAATTTCTGGGGTGGATGTCATTTATAGATTGATTTTCATCAGCTTCTATGTAACAAATATTGCAAATTGAATTTATCCATCTCGGGTTAACTTGTATTCGCCTTAAATGTGCCTTAGGGAAAATATGATGTCTGTCTTTTCGATTTGAAACAGATGAGGCATCATCCAATATCATTTCATACCCATTTAACAAATATGCCGGCCTTTTGCTTCGCAGCATAAGGAAATAAGCCTTTGAGATACTGGAAGATTTTTGATAATCTATTTTTAAGAAATCGGCAGGACTAACTTTTTCAGAAGGAATGAATTTTGCATTGCTTGTTTTGGCTAATCGTTTAAAAAATTTAATGTCATCAGGAATATTTCTGTTGAAAGCCGCTCCGGAATATCTTTCACCACACGCTGTAAACCAAAACCATTTCTTTATCTCTTTTATTTGCGAGGGCTTTGCTCTTGATTTATTTAAATAAAAGAAAAATGAAAGCAGTGTATATATATTTTGATACGGAAGTAACGAGGGATGAATGATCTTTAAATGATTCACAAGAAAATCAACAGCTTCTTCATATCCGTACTGAAGGTTCTTCCATATTTTAGTGAACTCCCCATTATGTTTCTTATTTTTCTCAATTTTTGTTAATACCGATTCCAACACCCTTCCTGTAATTGTCGTTGCTCCATACGCAAGCCCCAAAGCACTTTGCATTGCTTCATTGGAAATAAACTGATAGGAATGCTTAAGACCTCTCTTCGTATCCAAAATATGATCACGCAGGCTTACATCTGTTGCTTTTGCAAAAAGTGTATCTGCACGATTAACTCTCATCCCGGCAGAATTGATTCTAACAAAAACCTCCCTGATATCGTCCACATTGCTGCCGGTAAACATCAATAGCAAAAAGGAGTAATGATGAAAAGCTTTAAAACATTTGGTAGCCTCGGAGGTTTCTCTATTTGTTAAACTAAGCCTGCGTCTTAAAACAGCAGGTTGTGTATTCAGCAAATCGTGTAACCTTATATACCCTTTAGTGTTCTCATCGTATCTCGAGGAAAAAACAAATCGCCGTTCTGCTTGCTTATCGCAGTTAAAAAACAAGTCACGGAAATTAATATACGAGCCTGCATCGGGTCTCTCCTCAATACCCATAATTACACCGAATATTGTAGATAATCTTTGTTGCCCATCAATAATCAATTCGGTGTGCTTTGCTTTCTTATTAAAAGGAGGTACAATTGTCCTATTGTTAGGTCTGATATTAATGGCTTTTGAAAAAGGAGTATTCCACACCAACCCGATCCCAATTGGATAATTTCTAAATATACTATCCATCAGCTTTAGAACCTGCTGCTTTTTCCAAACATACTGGCGTTGAATTTCAGGAATAGCAAAATCTCTATTTACAAATTTTTGTTTAAGCTGCCGCAGACTATATTTTTTGATGCTAATCATCAGATGGTTATTGTGTTAATTTATGGCCCCAACCTCTTTTCATTATAAAGCTTAGGCACTGCTTTGTTTCCTCCTCATTAAATTTTTCAGCTTTATTCCTATAAGAGGAATTTTTCAACTCTATTTTCCAGTTGCGCATAGCATCCCTCACTGCAGAAAAATCTGTAGACACTGTATCTTCAAGTACTTTACAAACGGTAGCTAAAAGTTCGGTTTTATGCGCCCTGTTTTTTGCATCATATTTTTCAAAAATAGCAATGAGTTCATCAACAGCTTGCTCTGTTTGCTCAGGATAGGGATTCTCATACTTTAACAATTTCTCTTCATCGGCTAAATCTAATCCGCTTTTAGTATGCAAAAAGAATTGCTTGTTATTCACAGCCTTTTTTATTTCCGGAGGATATGGTCCTAAATGCCATTGTTGAAAAATGTATGACAATGGAATTCCAAAGATTTTTACTGCCAGGTAAGCGTATTTTGCTAAAGTCATTTCACCATGCCTGATGTTTTTCTTTTTTGAAGCTCGTATGATGTAGCCCAATATCTGACAATCAAAAAAGTATTGATTTTTAGGCTTGAAAGAAACAGCTTGCGTAGTAGTATTTACCAGTTTCCCCTCAAACGCCTTTTTTAAAATACTTTGTCTCAATGCTATGGATTCCTGTTCGGGCTGGTCGCCTAAGTTCTTAAGCCAGCCACTCCGGATCAGTTCGGAATCTATTTTATCGCGGGCAAGCTGTTCAGGGTTCTGGTTCATTGGTAAGGCGGTAAATACAGAAACAATATAGCAAAAAGAATAAATATAACCGAACCGATTCTCAGCAGTAAGGTCCTCGCCCACGCGGATGGCTTCCAGAAGTGCGGCTATAGTTATACCCCCCTCAACCTTTCCACCGCCTTCTCCAGTGTTTCTTCTTTTTTACAAAAACAAAAACGCAGCACTTTGTTATCGGTGGGTGTTTGGTAAAATGCGGAAACCGGGATCGTGGCTACACCATGGTCTTTGGTAATGCGGATGGCGATATCCTTTTCGGCTTCTTCGCTGAAATGGCCATAGCTGCCCAAAATAAAGTAACTGCCATAGGAGTTATACATCCTGAATTTTGTATCCTTCATCAATCGCAAAAAATAATCTCTTTTTTGCTGTATAAAACTGCCCAGCGTTTCATACTGGTCTTTTTGTTGTAAAAAAGAGGCAAGCGCTACCTGTTTGGGCGTATCGGTTGAAAAACAATTGAACTGGTGCACTTTCCTGAATTCATTCATCGCCGCTGCCGGCGCTACGCAATAACCGATCTTCCAGCCCGTGCAGTGATAGATCTTCCCAAAAGAAAAACACACGAAACTTCTTTCCAGCAAATCGGGGTAACGAAGCATGCTCTGGTGTGGCAATTCATCAAATATTACATGTTCGTATACCTCGTCGCTCAATATAAAAATATCCGTTCCTGTAACAATAGTTCTCAATGCTGCTATATCTTGCTCCCGCAGTATGGCCCCTGTGGGGTTATGCGGCGAATTGAGCATGATCATGCGGGTGCGCGGCGTAACGGCTTTGCGTACTGCTTCCCAGTTAACAGAATAATCAGGATATTGTAAAGGGATCAATACGGGCTTAGCGCCATTGATGAGCACATTGGGTATATAACTGTCGTAGCCCGGCTGAAAAATGATCACCTCATCGCCTGGTTGTAGTACGCTGGTCAATGCAGTGTATATAGCATAGGTACCGCCGGGCGTAACGGTAATTTCGGTATCGGCATCTATATTTGATCCATACAGATCTGCTATTTTTTCGGCAAGCGCTTCGCGCAGTGGCAGGTAACCGTTCATGTGGGTATACTGGTTATATCCCTTTTGCATGGCTTCATTTACCCTTGCAATCAGTTCTTCATTCATGTCAAAATCCGGGAAGCCCTGCCCGAGGTTTACCGCATTGTATTCCTTTGCCAGGGAGCTCATCACTGTAAAAATGGTTGTACCCACTTCCGGAAGTTTGGAAATGACAGGTGGCATTTAAAACGATTTGATTTTCGAAAAACGTAAAATTATTTGTTATACGTCAAAGGCTCGAAAAGATTTCGGAACTTAGTAACTTGTAATGACCGGATGGCTTGTTGGAATTTGTTATTTTAATCCTGCGATCCGTAATCCTCCTCTTGGTGCAATTTGTATTTTCGTAACAAATAAATAATAAAATATGAAACGTTCAGCAACCGCCGTGTGGAACGGCACTGGCAAAGATGGTAATGGCGTAGTAAGCACCCAAAGCACCGTGCTCAGTAAAGCACAATATTCGTATAAGTCGCGTTTTGAGGAAGGCACAGGCACCAACCCGGAGGAACTGGTTGCCGCAGCTCATGCAGGTTGTTTTAGCATGAAGCTGGCATTTGTATTGAATGAAGCAGGGTTTACGGCCGATGAGATCAATACCGATTGTACCATTACACTGGAAGGTATGACTGTCACTTCTTCTCACCTGGTACTAAAAGCAAAAGTACCCGGTATTGATAAGGCCAAATTTGACGCGGCTGCTGCGGATGCCAAGACGAACTGCCCCATCAGTAAATTGCTGAATGCCGATATTACGTTAGACGCTACCTTGTTGTAATAGAATATTTTTTAAAGTGATATTATCTTACACCTAAACAATAGTGCCATTACCAGGTGGCATTATTGTTTTTATAAGTGTGCTTTCCAATGCGTATTTAAACAGTCTTTAAAAATACCGCTTTTCAAACAGCCACCTGCTAGGTTTTGCCTCCGTATATTTTAACCCGAACTGCTTAATACTGTTCGTTTTAATATGTTCAACCGCTTCTTCAACAGAATCGGTAAGCAATACCAGGTCCAGATCAACGGGCGAAATCGTTCCGGCAACGATCAGTTTTTCTATATAATCCATTAATTCCTTATGGAAATCTTTGCAAAAAATAATAATAGGGAATGCATTGATCATTTTGGTTTGGATAAGGGTTAACGCTTCAAAAAACTCATCAAGCGTTCCAAATCCGCCTGGCATCACCACAAAAGTATAAGAATATTTTATCAGCAGGGTTTTACGTACAAAGAAGTATTTGATGTTCACCCATTTATCGAGGTAAGGATTGGGGTATTGTTCATGAGGTAAAACAATATTGCATCCCACCGATCGGCCGCCAACATCTTTTGCCCCACGATTAGCGGCCTCCATAATTCCTGGTCCGCCACCGGTCATTATAGTAAAACCAAGTTTTGCGATTTCACCCGATAGTTTTTGCGTAAGTACATAATACTCATGATCTTCTTTAAATCTTGCCGACCCAAAAATAGTAACGCATGGTCCTGTAAAATGCAAAGCCCTGAATCCTTTAATAAATTCCCAGGCAGCTTTTATAACAAATTTAAATTCTTCCCATCTCGACTGCGGTCCTTCCAAAAAGCGAATCTCGGTTGTAGTGCCATTGGCCATAAATTCAAGCATTTAGCTTCCAAACCTACCAGATTTTTTGTTAAAAAAATATAACATGTTAAGACAATTTGTCATTATACAGTATATTGTATCAATATGTTGTAAATCATTGAAAATTGATGATCTTTACCTTATATTATACAGGTTTACGTCAGGAAGGATGAAATGGCATCTATTTTGACACTATTAGGTTAATCATAAAAAGATTGGATCATGAAGTTTAAAGTCGAAGAAAGGATAATACCACCAAAAGAAATGATTGTTGGCGATCCGGAGGCAAAAGTGCTCATTGAGGAGTACGGAGATTATGAAAGTGCAGAAACAGCTAAGATTCACGATGTTGTGCGGCAGTTGCTGGAAACATATAAAGGAAAGATAAAATACAATTTTCGTCATTTCCCACTTACCCGTATTCACCAGCGTTCCTTTAAAGCTGCCGAAGCTGCCATTGCTGCAGGCCAGGAAGGTAAATTCTGGGAAATGCATAACATTTTGCTTCATCACCAGCGTAATTTGGGTACCATCAGTCTTAAGGGCTATGCCCGGGATATTGGAGTTACCCGCAAACATTTTCTGGACGACCTGATGAATTCAAAATTTGGATGGTATGTAAGAGATGACCAGATGCAGGCTGTGGATGCAGGAATTACAGATATACCTGCCATATTTGTGAATGGGGAACGCTTTGAAGGAAAACCCACTTTACAAAATCTTTCTGCGGCTATTACCCAGGCTTTGAAAAGCAAGAAAAAAGTATCACAAAGAGCCTAGTTTTTATTTTTCACCTGCAAATGCTCAGTTCTGCAGAAATGCCTGCTGTGCTTAATGTACCTTAAAATGCGGTTGAAGCTATCGCAAAAATATGAGAAGATAATAGCACACGATTGTTCCTATATCTTTTAAGTTATGCAGTTTGCAGGTATGAAACGCAGCATAATCTTTTTGCTCAACCCAATTGCCGGCACAGGAAACAAGTCCCGTATCAGGAAGCTGATTGAAAAAAAACTTACCGGCCGGGGAATAGATTTTGAAATTTATCCCACCAATGCCGAAGGCGATTATGATGCTATCCGAGCTAAAATATTACAAGATGACGTAACAGACATTGTGGTAGCCGGCGGTGACGGCACCATAAGCAGTGTGGTGTATAACCTGAGAGATACGGGTGTTAATTTTGGACTTATCCCCTGCGGCTCAGGCAACGGACTTGCTTTTTGCGCTGGTATCTCTAAAAATCCTCAGAAGGCCATTGACCTTATTTTCACAGGCACGCCGGTATACACCGATGCATTTACGATCAATAATAATTTCTCGTGTATGCTTAGCGGTTTAGGTTTTGATGCACAGGTGGCGCATGATTTCGCAAAGCAAAACCGCAGGGGCCTTATAACCTACATAAAGCAAACCTATACTAATTTTATTAAGGCAAAACCATACCGCTTTGAGATTAATGCAAATGGCAATTCTATTTTTACAGAAGCATTTTTTGTTAGTATAGCCAACAGCAACCAGTTTGGCAACCAGTTTACCATTGCACCGAAAGCAGATCTTAATGATGGTTTACTGGATATTGTAATTGTACAGAAAATGAATAAGCCGCATATGCTGCTTGCAGTACTGCAGCAAATATGGAGGGGGGAGGTGAAAGAAATTCGTTATAAAAAAAAGGGTGTTATTTATTATCAAACGAAAAATCTCTATATCAAAAATCCAGACTTGGCTCCGCTGCACATTGATGGTGATCCCAAACCTACGGCTCCAGGTTTCGCCATCAGCGTTATTCCAAATGCATTTCGGTTGATCCGGCCTCTACGCGGCCGGAATGAAAAAAGCTGATCTTTTTAAACGACGCTGCATTTGATTCAGAATGCAGCGCCCTCCTGATGTCTAGTTTTTCATTGCGGGTAAGATGAAAGTTTAAAGCGGCTCCTTTTTGCTGGGGTAATGGCGTATAGGAAAAAGTAATTTTTTTAAAGGGAAAGCTATAACCCGTATAGGCATACTGAATCATTTCATCGTGATAATAGTCCTGCATCTTCATCCAGTTGTGTTGCAGCGTCATAATAGGTTTTGTAATCATCCCTGTAATGCTGGGGTCGTCATATCCTTCATCCCATTCACCATCCTTACGATCGCGTATTTGTATAAATACAACTCCTCCTGTGTTATCCGTTATCCAGTTTTCCATAACATGTAAAAAACGCAGGGAAGATTCCTGCCCGAAGTTATCCCGCATGCCTGCATCCATTACGTCTATAATCGGTGTGGATGGAAGCCATACATTAGGCAAAACATAAGGGAAAGTTGCATTAATTCGTAAAGTAGAAAGAAGCCTGATACTATAGGGATCCTGCTTGTTAAACATAGCGGTAAAATCAATAGCATCGGGTTCTGCGGTTATCCCGGCAGCCGAATCGGGCCAATTACGCATCATAAAACTAACGGGCTGGGTGCTGATGATCATTTTGCGTCCATCTCTGGTAATCGTAGAATTAAAAAGCATGAGCGGTATTTTCGCAGCGGTTTCATCTTCAGCAATATCCCTTAAGGTATAATCTAATATTCTGCCTGTGTTGCGATTGAACTGCTCCTCAAAAGCATAACCCCTGTCCTTGATATAACTATAATTTCCCGCTTTGAACTGCTGGGCGGGCGCAAAAAGATCGCGTGTCACAAAAGAAGAAAACAGGGCATTCAAAAGATCTTTGGATATATTATCGGCATATTGCTGATCCAGGGGATTAACCGGCTCACCCTGCTGTTTTAACCGAAATAGTTCGCGGTAATAAGTTGCTCCCAGCATACCCCCGGAAGCCCCGTTAATAACAAAGGTCTTTTTCAACAGTTCTCCATTCATAATGCTATCCATGTGCTGCATTACATTGAGGGTAAATGTTGCCGACCGCGTACCCCCTCCGCTTACATTTATTATGTACAATAGAGGCTTTTTTTCAGGCTGCCGCTCTTTCCACCGCTCCAGTATCCGGATCATATTTTCCTTATCCGCTTCCATTTTTTCAATGGTACACAATTGCATGATGCTGTCCCGCGTGTAAACCGGCCGTTCACTACGGTTAGTATAATTTATGCCATAAGCCTTATTGCGCGGATCAATGATCTCTTTTTTAAACAAAAAATTCAATCCTATACCCAGGAGCAGCAGAATAGGAAAAGCCCAGCTTTTAAGCCAGTAAGTTAACGCTCCCGATCCCGCGATCAGTACAGAAAAAAATAAAAGGATGGCCGCCGCCGCAGGGATAATAAAAAATGGTTTGTCCATCAGCATCCCAATCAGCGCCAAAAATAAAAATGCGAGTATAATGGATATAACAGCACTAAAATGATGTCTTTTAAAAACCGTATCAATAAATTCCTGCGAATAATGAGCTACGTTACGGGGCTTTTTCAACTTCATCCTTGTATTGAAAAACCAGTCTACGTGCAACATCCCTTTTTCGTGAAAATGCTTGCCGCCAATACCAAATTGTGCGGCAAATGTTTTGGGATCCCTGAAAACAGGCTCCATAGTACGCATCATGGATTTCTCTGTTCTGAAAAAATATAAAAAAGAAATCACAAAAGCAAAACTGAGTCCCGATAAAAACCCGGCTATCAACACAATAATTCTGCGAACAGGAAGCAACTCATTGTGCACATCGTAATAAATACTTTTAGACAAATAGAAAATAAGGAACAACAGCGGAATAATGGAATTGTTAATACAGTACTTCAAAAAAGGTTTAGAAGTAGTGGCTAAAAATTTGAATTGATTGCTGTGTAAAATAAAAGTAGTGATGTTCCAGCTCGTTATAAAAATACCTGTGGCCACACCCACTATGGCCATGCTTAGCCCGTTTACGTCTCCAAAGTACTCGGGAGCGAGGAAAAGGGAGTCCGCGCCGAACGTGCTCATGAAGTCACCATTGATCGCGCTGGCTAAAATAAACCAGAAAACAAGAAGCAACTGATAACGCCTGAGATGAAGAATAAAAAGTTGAATAGGAAAGGAATAATAAAACCCCTTTATATATGCTTTTATGTTAGAAACAACAGGCATTAATGCAATATAATACTTTGATATTTAACGCAAAAGAGGGATATAATAATATACTGTCAACAGCAATTTATCTTTTCGCATCCGGTATAGCGGAACAAAAAAAGGTTTTCTTTAGTCATTAGCGGCTTTTATTTCTTCACCAGGTACAATATCCACACCAGCGATACCAGCAACAGCATTGCAGTAAACTGATGCAGCACGCCAAACCATACAAATGCGCTTGCTGAAGGAGAATACAAAACAGTGAATATGCCAAGCAGCACCTGGGCCAGCACCAGCAGCAGTGGTATTGCCCTGGTTTTGCTCAGCCAGGACGTTGCAACAGCCTTTCGTGCTTTAATAAACCATACAATAATGAGTATAACAAAAAGATAGGCTATACCCCGGTGAATAAACTGTACCATAAATGGATTGTTTATATAATTCTCCGCGCCCCGGGTATTAAACAATGATGCAGGAAACCATTCGCCGTTGATGGTGGGCCAGGTAGGCGCAACGGTAGCGGCTTTAAGCCCTGCCATGAAACCCCCATAGATAAGCTGAACAAATAGCAGCAGCAGCAGCAGCACAGTAAATTTTTTTAGGGATGCATAACGAACAATTTGCCGCTCCGGCACCAGCAGGCGTAAAGCAAACCATAAAGTATAAACCAACAGTATTAATGCCGCTACAAAATGAGTTGCAAGTTCAACATGCCCAACAAAATATTTTTCAGGCACCAGTCCGCTTTTTACCATTATCCATCCAATAGCGCCCTGCAGAACACCCAGCAGAAAAAGAATGACCAGCGGAACGATCATTTCTTTTTTAAATTTTTTCTTCCATATGAACCACGTGAATCCTACAATAAAAACAATGCCCAGTAACCTGGCCCAAAATCGGTGAAACCATTCCCAGAAAAAAATAAATTTGAAATCGGATAGTGAAAAATCTGAATGCAGGTACCTGAACTGGTCGGTTTGTTTGTATTTATCAAATTCGGTTTGCCAGGCTAAATCGCCAATTGGCGGCAATATTCCAGTAATGGGTTTCCACTCCGTAATGGAGAGTCCGGATTCGGTAAGGCGGGTAATGCCTCCTATCAATACCTGTATCATAATCATACCCGCACCTGTTAATAACCACCAGGCTACCGCCCTGCTGGGTGAGGGTGAAAGCGATTTGTTCATAACTGCAAAAGTATTGCAAAACCGATTCAATAAGCGGCATCTTGTGCACTTCAAATTCGGAAGAAGACTGGCAGGATCCATTTCTTTTAAACCCTTCCTTCGTCGGGGTGACAGGCAGTGCATTCCTTGTCGGGCATTACCACAACAGCTCAACAACATTGCTACCGCTTGTCATTCCGGCACGCAGGAAGAATCTATGCAACAACGGTAAACAGCAATGTGGTTATAAGCCGCTGCAAATATTCATTAGCGATAAGGGTATAGTTTTTATGCTTAACATTGCAGCACGAATATATGTTACAGGCATTCTACCAGGATATATATATTGAAGCAGGTTGCGATGAAGCAGGCCGTGGATGCCTGGCCGGGCCTGTGTTCGCAGCCGCCGTAATACTGCCCCGTAATTTTTTTCATCCGGTGCTTAATGATTCAAAACAATTAACTTCCGAACAACGCAGTGAAGTGAGAATATATATTGAAGAAAATGCTATAGCATATAATGTAGCAAGTGTAGATCATGAAGAAATTGACAGGATCAATATATTAAATGCTTCCTTCAAAGCCATGCACCTGGCTTTAGACGGGCTGCCGATTATACCTGAACTGTTACTAATTGACGGCAACCGGTTTCATGCCTATAAAAAAATTAACCACCATTGCATCATAAAAGGCGATGGAATTTTTTCTTCCATTGCTGCTGCCAGCGTACTGGCTAAAACTTACAGAGACGAATACATGAAGAAACTGCATGAAGATTTTCCGCACTATAACTGGTATAACAATAAAGGCTACGGAACAGCGGCACACCGCCAATCCATTTTAAAGCACGGGCTTAGTCCTTTTCACCGGAAAAGTTTTCAATGCATATCTGCCCAAATGGAAATATGGGAATAACCGATAAAGCCCGCCGCACGAAAAATGATGATCAAACCTCAATAACCCTTTTCACTGATAATACATGATCAAAAAGACAGCGCCCGGTAAATGGAGGCATTTTTTAGTTGGCTGTCCTATAGATGCCGTGGCTTTTGTAACAGGCGGTGTGGTAAGGATGGGTATGCTATTATTGCCATAAACCGGCTTGGTGCACCTGTAAGGTTTGGCGGAAAATAACTTTATTAAAAACTACAGACGGGCAGCAACTTTCTGCATCATCATCCCTGCAATTTGGCACGCATCGTATTGAAATGAAATATCAACGGGCTGCGCATCAGCATACCATTGTTCAAAAACGATATTGAAATTTTCAGGGAGTTGCGGGAGTGTCATTACACCTAATTGCCGCAGAGCAGCGGCATTGCATTGCTGTTCATATTGCCCCTTAATGGGCATCACCATCATTTTTTTCTTTAAATGCAGCGCCTCTGAAGGCGTTTCAAAACCGGCGCCACAAACAATTGCAGCGCAATGGATCAGGCTTTCATTAAATCTTTCTTTGTTTACCGGTATAAAGGTGAGATGCCCCTGCCTTGTTTCTGCATCTGCTTCTCTTGAAAAAACCTGGAAGCGG
Organism: uncultured Sphingobacteriales bacterium; assembly: GCA_937991535.1. Lineage (GTDB taxonomy): Bacteria > Bacteroidota > Bacteroidia > Chitinophagales > Chitinophagaceae > Agriterribacter. Next base: position 40,939 of record CALKHN010000071.1, on the reverse strand, counting down.
TAGGAAGTAAGTTTTCCAAAAAATTTACGGATCTCACTATCGCAATAAGAAGGCAGGTAAACGGTTATATGGCCGCCGTTTAGCGGACGGGCGTTCCATATTTCCGGTTTAATAACAGGTGTAAGAATAAAGTCGTCGTATTGCCTGAAATGAAGACCCATATATTGCGTAGCTCCCGCATAGTTTTTCAGGAGCCATTCACCTACTGGGCTTTGCCGGGCCGGACGGGGCGTTTTAGAGGACATAAAACTAGCCTGGTGCCCAAAATGAATGGAAGGCGCTTTCTTTTTCCGGCAGGCAAGGGAGGTTATACATTCAAAATCATTTATAACCAGATCATATTTTTCCACAGGCAATGCCGCTACTTCTTTTTTGATATGAAAAGGTGAAATCTTTTTTATCATTGAAAAGTAATCAAGACTTCCCTTACAGGTATAAAACAAACTTAACCCTTTGCTCCTGTATTTTATGGGTGCATCAAGATGCAGGCTGCTGTTGGCGCCGCTTAAAAATATATCCACTGTTCCATGTTGTTGCAGGTAGGGCAACAATTCCATAGCCCTGCTGATATGCCCGTTACCCGTTGCCTGTATGGCATAAAATATTTTCATACATCATTTTTTATTTGAACTACCCGCTATTCATCCTTCACAATTCACTATTCACAACTTACCACTCGCCACCCACCACTTACCGCTTACCACCGACTACTCACCCACCCTATCCCGTTAGCGAACTGATAAAAAAATTAATCTCATCTGTAATTACATTAGGCTGTGGCCTCTCTTTCTCTACTTTCATTTCCGGGAAATTGGATGCATCAAACTGAAACAGCTTCCATTCTTTTTTAAAATACTCCAATGCCGTACAATGTTCTACCCAGTCGCCGCTGTTCAAATAAGTAACATCGCCTTCTTCATTACTAACTACCCTTTTTTGCGGTTTATGAATATGCCCGCAAATAACATAATCATACTTTTTTTTAATAGCCAGTTCTGCTGCCGTCATTTCAAAATCATTGATTTTCGCCACCGCTTTATTCACGCTTTCCATTATCCTTTTTGAAAGTGAAATCCTTTCCCGGCCAATAGACCATAAAACCATATTGATAAAACGGTTAACCAATATTAACGCGCCATAGCCGCTGCTTCCAAGCTTAGCCAGAAATTTGGCGCTTCCTTTAGTGGTGTTATCAAACACATCGCCATGAAATATCCAGGTCATTTTATTGTCTATTTCCAGCACCAGCTTGTCGGTCAGCATAAAATTACCCACCCGGCAACCCGAATAGCGCCGTAGCACCTCATCGTGATTACCGGTAATATAAAATACTCTCGTGCCGTTGGTAATGTAATGAATGAGTTCCTTTATAACGCCGAGATGTGCTGCCGGGAAATAATTTTTACTGAACTGCCATGCATCAATAATATCTCCGTTTAAAATGAGTATAGACGGGGAAATACCTTTAAGGTAAGCGGTTAGTTCTTTAGCCTTGCAACCATAAGTACCAAGGTGTACGTCGGAGATAACAACAACATCAACAGGACGTTTATCCATATGGGATATGTTTCTCAAATTTCTTAACTGTATATTACTATGATATTAAGCCGGCGTTAAGAAATAGTGAGGAATTGGTTCAAGGGTTGTAAGTTTTCAGGGATGGTTCTGTTTCAGCAGAGATAGATTAAATAAGCGGGTTTAATGCAAAAGCATATTGAGATCATATGTTGCACCAGGTATAGTAAATTTCAAGCACAAAAAGTTCATACTATACAACCGTGTTTCCCCATACAGCCAATAACGAAAAATGAATTACTATCTATATGGATGACATGCTAATAAAGAATGTAAGAGTGTTTATAAATAGTAAACTTATCTCGGTTTTCAAAAACTAAAATTATTCAATGAAAGTTCCTTTTAAACTGATTTTTCCTAAGATAACTAATAACGGCTCAATATTGTTTATCAAAAAAGGATTATTTTAAAATTTTTCTATTCCCCGTTTAACGCTTTTCATATTAATCCATATATTTAGCATTAATATACAAATAACATTATGGTTAAACACGGTTAACCCCCGTTTTACATCTGTTTGTAATCTTTGCAAACAACCCTTTTATCAACAAATTAAAAACTACGCTTATGACCAAAAAGTTATGTTCCTGGCGAATCTTCATCGCCATGCTGGCATTATGGGCCCTGCCATTACTGGCCCTCGCGCAACAACCCATTACCGGAAGAGTAAGTTCTTCCAGAGACCAAAGCCCGATAGAGGGGGCATCTGTTACCATAAAAGGCACCACCAGAGGCACTTTAACCACATCGGAGGGCCGATTTTCCATTGACGCCAAAAGAGGTGATGTGCTGGTGATAAGTGGAATAGGATATACACCCACCGAAGTAGCCGTTACCGGCGGAGTGGTATCTATAGAACTGGCTCAGGATAACCAGGATCTTAGCGAAGTGGTTGTTACTGCGATTGGTATTAAACAACAGAAAAAAAGATTGGGTTTTACCACGCAGGAAGTAAATACCGACCAGCTTTCTAACTCACGTACCATGAACCTGGGCAGCGCATTGTCGGGGCAGGTGGCCGGACTTACCGTTACCAATCCTACAGGTATGTTTCAAAAGCCCTCCTTTGTATTAAGGGGGAAAACGCCGCTGATCGTAATTGATGGTGTACCGGTGGAGACCGATTTTTATGATGTTTCCGGTGAAGATATTGAGAACATTAACGTGCTGAAAGGTGTGGCAGCATCAGCATTATACGGTTCACGGGGTAAAAATGGCGCGATCCTGATCACCACCAAGAATGCGAAGAAGGAAGGCATGGAAGTTAATTTTACCACTAATAATATGATCACAGCGGGTTTCACAGCCTTCCCTAAAACCCAAACAGAATACGGAAGCGGTTCCAATGGATTGTATGAATTCTGGGATGGCGCCGATGGCGGAATCTCTGATGGCGACATGACCTGGGGGCCCAGGCTGAATTCGGGGGTGAAAGTACCACAATGGAACAGTCCTATCAGGAATAAAACAACCGGCGAAACAATAGAATGGTACGGAGACGTGAAGGGCACGATATACGATGACCGCTCACAGTATGAACGTGTTCCTACAGATTTTCTTTACCATGATAATCTTAAAGATTTCTTAAGGACAGGCTTTGTAAGCACCAATAACTTTTCTATTGCTTACAAAGGCGAAAAGGCGAGGTACTACGCGTCGGGAAAATATGCTTACCAAAAGGGTCAGGTTCCCAATATGTCGCTCACTACCGGCAGCTTGAATTTTAATGCTGCTTTTGATATTTTAGAAAACCTAACAATTGAAAGTTCGCTTTCTTATAACAAAGTGAGTTCTCCCAACTACCCGAGATATGGATATGGCCCCAAGAACCATATATATACCATTCTGATCTGGATGAGTGACGATGTGAACGGGCAGGATTTGAAAAACCATTTGTATGTGCCCGGACTTGAAGGCTATCGCCAGGCTAATTATAACTATGCCTGGTATAACAACCCATACTTTGCATCCTATGAACTGGCTCAGAAACAAGACAGGGACGTGGTAGATTTACAAATGAAAGTGGCCTGGAAAGTAACCGGGGATCTTAATATCCAGGTACGCGGAACAGGCAGAAATGTTTCCAATTTTGAATCCATGAAAAGTCCGAAATCTTATATGAACTATGGTGATTCGAGGAATGGTGATTATAAAATATGGAATTCCGGTCAACTGAATATTGATGCCGATGTACTGGCTTCTTATAACAAAGAAATTTCGAGAAACCTTCAGGTGGGCATTAACGCCGGCGCTTCCGTTTTTAACCGTAACTATTCACAGGAATACCAATCCTCCGATGGTTTGATTGTTCCTTTTGTGTATAGCCTTAACAACACACAGGGGCCGGTACAGGCCAGTAACTATTACCAGGAGAAATCAATCCGAAGCGTTTACGGGGCTGCCAACCTCGATTTGTACAATGCAGTGTTCCTAAGCTTTACAGCCCGTAATGACTGGTCGTCTACCTTACCTGTTAATCATAATTCTTATTTCTACCCATCGGTATCAATGAGTACTATGGTTTCGGAGTATATTAAAATGCCCGCATTTGTTAACTACCTTAAATTGTACTCTTCCTGGGCACAGGTATCGAGCGATTTAGCCCCCTACAGTATCTATTCGGCCTACAATAAAGGAACTACCTATGGCAGCACACCATCTGTGTATTACCCCTCCGGCATTATTAATCCCAATATTCTGCCGGAAAAATCATCTTCTTATGAAGTTGGAATGTCTACTGCATTCTTCAATAACAGGTTAAACCTTGATTTAACCTATTATAATATCACAGATGAAAATCAGATCATTGATTTAGGGATTTCGGAGGCTTCTGGTTTCACTTCGCGAAAAGTGAATGGTAACGTTTATAAAACCAATGGCTTTGAAATTGTAGTGGGCTATAAGGCAATAAAAACTACCAATTTAACCTGGAACATTGCGGCTAACTGGTCGAGCTATGAGAAAAAGATTACTGAAATATATGGAGGCCAACCCAAATTTGGTAACCTCAAACTGGGAGAAAGAACAGACAGCTATTACGCTACGGTTTGGCAGAAAAGTGCAACCGGTGAATTGATACTGGGGGCTAACGGATTGCCTATAAGAGATGCTTTTGTTCAGAACCTTGGTCATCTTGATCCTTCCTGGCGCTTAGGTTTAATGAATAAGGTTAATTTTAAAGGATTTGAGATCGGTGTGGATATTGATGGCGTATGGGGAGGCATTATGAACTCTACTACTGTTGAAAAAATGTGGTGGGGCGGAAAGCATCCGAGTTCAACCGAATTTCGTGCCGCAGAATATGCAGCAGGTCATCCGGTGTACGTTCCTGAAGGTGTTGTGGTTACCGGCGGAGAACTCAAGCGTGATGTATTGGGCAACGTAACGTCAGACACCCGCACTTACGCACCCAATAAAACGGCCGTAAGCTGGCAAACCTGGGGACAGCAATATCCTTACAGGGCGAGAGTTACAGAAAGTGAAAACAAAAAATTTGCGAATACCTTCGACCGTTCATTCTTCAAACTGCGGAGAGTTGCTGTTGGATACGACTTAGCCAAAGTAATTAATCTTGGCCAGCGGATCAAAGGCCTCAATGCGCAGGTATTTGGTTATAACCTGCTGATGTGGAAAAAAATTCCATTGCTGGATCCTGATTATGGTACTGGTAACGATGGCGACTTACAGGATCCATCTCCAAGGTATGTAGGTTTTTCACTGAATGTGAGACTGTAGTAGTTCACCTTATTAAACACTTTAAAGATTTAGAACGATATGAAGAAGATACTTTTAATCATTACTGCGGCTGCTTTCGGAATGGTTTCCTGTAAGAAGGACCTGGCAGAGATAAACATAGACCCTAACCGGGTAACCGAAGCGCACCCCCAACTTCAACTCACCCAGATTCAATGGAATGCATTTCAGCTTAATGCAGGAACCGGTTCACTTTACGCCATGAAAATGCTGGTACAAACAGATGGTGAAAGCACCGGTCAATATTATAAATGGGATCGTTCCGATTTTAGCAACTATTCCAGGATGCGGGATGTAACCAAAATGATGGAAGAAGCGGAACGCATCAATAGCAAGGTTTATGTTGCACTGGGTAAGTTTTTCAGAGCATTTTATTTTCTAAACCTTACCCTTACCTTCGGCGATGTACCTTATTCTCAGGCATTACAGGGTGAAACACAGGCAGAATACATTCCACCGGTTTATGATGCTCAAAAGGAGGTATTTAAAGGAATCCTGGCTGAATTGAAAGAAGCCAATGATATACTCGCGGCTGAAAATACAATTATTGCCGGTGATATTATTTACAAGGGGGATGTTACCAAATGGCGAAAGCTGGTAAATGCATTGCGCCTGAAAGTGCTGATGTATCTTTCCAGGAAAGAGGGTGATGCTGATTTAAGTATTAAATCAACTTTTGCCCAGATCGTTACGAGTGAACCCATTTTTAACGGCAACGAAGATGATGCACAACTGGTGTTCCTTGACCAGCAGGGAAACCGCTATCCTGAATTCAATTCCAGCGGATATGGTTCGGGTATGTATATGGATTCTACTTTTATACGTCGCTTGCAGGATCGTGAGGATCCCCGGTTATTTATATACTGCACGCAAACCAAAAATGCGGAAGATGCAGGTTTAGCTATTGATAACTTTGCCAGCTATGAAGGCGGAGATCCTGCTGCCCCTTATGCGGAAGTAAATACAAAAGCAGCCAATGGCAAGACATCCAAAGTTAATAACCGGTATCATAAAGATCCCACTACTGAGCCAATAGTACTGATAGGATATGCCGAACAGCAATTGATTATTGCAGAAGCAATTGTTCGGGGCTGGGTTGCGGGTGATGCGGAAGATTATTACAACGAAGGAGTAAAATCATCCTTTAAGTTTTATGAAACTTATGCAAAAGGCTTAGGCAGCTATGTAACTCAGGCAAAGGCGGAGGCCTATCTTGCAAAACCGGTTAATAGCCTTTCAACCGCCGCAACAACGGAAGAAAAGATTGAAAAAGTGATTATGCAGCGCTATTTGCGGGCATTTCAACAATCGCCCTGGGGACCGTTTTTTGATCATCTCAGAACCGGCTATCCCTCATTCCGCCGTCCTCCGGGTGTTTCCATCCCTTTTCGTTGGATTTATCCACAGGCAGAATACAATAATAATGCTGCCAACGTTTCGGCAGCAATTAGCAGCCAGTTTGGGGAAGGCAATGATAAAATCAGTTCTGAACCATGGTGGGTTAAGTAAAATGATTAATACATCTCCAATCTATTAATTCTGGGCTGTGAGAAATACTTCAGGAAAATTTTAATCCTTTTGGGAAACCAGGGGCTGTTATAAATGACAGCCTCTTTTTTTACCTATCAAAAAGCACCTGCTAAAAACGGCTCATTGTTTTCGCTTACATTTGAAAAGCTGTATGTCATCATTTTTCATTCTATACAAAAGTTCGCAAATCCATTGTTGGCAATGGGGAAAGGGTGAAAAACCATTGCTTTGCTTTCATGGTTTTGGCGAAACGGCCGACAGCTTTATGCCCCTTGCCCGCCAGCTTGGCGATACATATACCATCTTCGCTATTGATCTTCCATTGCACGGAAAAACAGTTTGGAATGAAGGAATGGTATGTACAACAGAAGATATTATCAATATCATAAACAATATACCGGTTTTGCATAACCAACATTTTTCACTGGCGGGATATAGTATGGGTGGAAGAGTAGCGCTATCGGTATATGAGCAAATCCCGCAGCGCATACAACAATTGATACTGCTGGCTCCGGATGGCTTAAAAATTAATTTCTGGTACTGGCTCGCAACGCAAACCACTTTGGGTAACCGGCTGTTTAAATACTTTATGAAAAAGCCCGGTATTTTTTTTAAAGTTACCAAAGTGCTTAAAAATATAAAGATGATCAATATGGGCGTATATAATTACGTGCACCAACACCTCAACCAGCAGGATAAACGTATGCAATTGTATACAATATGGACCACCATGCGAAAATTAAGGCCTGATGCAAAAAATATAAAAAAACTTATTCAAAAAAACCATACACCGGCGTTCTTAATATATGGCCGGTACGACAGGGTAATACGCCATACTACAGGCAGCCAGTTTAAAAAAGGTATTGAAAATACCTGTACACTGCATGTGCTGCCATGCGGACACAGAATATTGAACGAAAAAAATACAGCAGAAATAGCGTCCTTACTGCAGTAACACAATTTGCCCTAATTTGTGCGCATGATACTATTTATCATAAGCCTTACTTTATTGGGTGCTTATTATTTTATGATACACTATTACCATCAGTCGTGGAAACAGGTTCCCCATTTCGACAGTAATGCACCACATGATTTGGTTGCTGCGGAAAAAATTTCGGTGGTTGTTCCGGCGCGCAATGAAGAAGCTGTAATTGAACAATGTATCTTATCCCTGTTGCAGCAATCTTATCCAAAAGAGCTGCTTGAAATTATTATTGTGGATGATTATTCAACCGATCGTACTGCCGGTATTGTAAAGCAATTTAGCAAAGAAGGCATCCAACTCATATCACCGTGCGAACAAGCAGATGCCAATACCGAAACTGTTGCCTTTAAGAAAAAAGCCATTGAAACAGCTATACACGCGGCCACCGGCAACCTGATTGTTACTACCGACGCCGATTGCACTTTTCATAAAGACTGGATTAGAACGATTGCCGCTTTTCACCAGTACAGTAAAGCGGTTTTTATTGTATCGCCTGTTAAGATAAAATCCGGCAATTCACTTCTTTCTGTTTTTCAAAGCATAGATTTTGCCATTTTGCAGGGCATAACGGCAGCTTCCGTATATAAAAAATTTCACAGTATGTGCAATGGCGCCAACCTTGCCTACGAAAAAACAATTTTCAATGAAGTAAAAGGCTTTGAAAACATTAATCATATCGCTTCCGGCGATGATATGCTGCTTATGCAAAAAATATACAGCAAATATCCGGGTAATATAGCTTACCTCAAAGCAAGGGAGGCAACCGTAGAAACCCTACCTGCGCTTAGCTGGAAAGCTTTTTTTAACCAGCGTATACGCTGGGCCAGCAAAACCGGCCAATACAACGACAAGCGCATTGTATTTGTGCTTGCGCTTGTTTATATCGTTAATCTGTGCCTTTTTGTTTTATTGGCCGGAAGCATAGTACGGCCTGGCTGGCTTTTGTTTTTTACAGTAACCGTTTTCTATAAAACAATTATTGAGTGGACTTTTGTAAAAGAGGTATTGAAATATTTTAATCTTCAGCACTTAATGCGATGGTTTCCTTTGTTTCAGCCGTTGCATATAACCTACACCGTTATCGCTGGCTTTTGGGGAAGCTTCGGCAGTTACGAATGGAAGGGGAGGAAGGTGAAATGAGGGGAATGAAAAAAAGGGTGGCCGGTACGTGATGAATGAGCGTCAGATCATCTGCATAAGTTACAGGTGCTTTTCTATAACTACTTATGGCTGATTGCTAATTGCCGATAGCTGACCGCCTCCTTGTTTCTTGCTATTTGTCTTTTAGTGCTTTGTATTCTCTTCGGATTTGGAGATTTCGGCTTCGGATTTGTCTTTTATTTGGTTCTTGTCATTTGGTTCTTGGTTCTTTTCTTTATTTTACGCCGTGCAAAATGCATCACCTACTTTTTTTCAGTCTGCATGGAAAAGATTGCGGAAAAACAAAGGGGCCGTTTTTGGGCTTTGCATCATTGCCTTAGCTGTCTTAACAGGCCTCGGTGCTTACGTGCTTGCCCCCGATCATTCGCCAAACGCCAACAGGATGACCCTGGAAATTGGCGGTCAAAAGCCGGGTTTCAGCATGTTGTTTCTTAAGATCCCCAAAGATAAAGCTGTAGAAAAAGCCGGCATTGTTGAAAGATTGCTCAATGGACAGGAGGATGCCTACAATTATATACCTGTTCGCTCATGGCGGCAGGCGGGCGACAGTATTGTTGTAGAGCAATACATTGATGAAGGCATAGAAGAACGGCAGTCGTATTATATTAAAAGCCTGAACACAGATCCTGCCTCACTGATTGTGCCTAAAACCTTTTGGCTGGGCACGGATAAATTTGGCCGGGACATTCTCAGTCGCCTCATCGTTGGAGTGCGGGTAAGCCTCGCCGTTGGAATCATAGCGGTTGTAATTTCGCTGTCTATCGGTATAGTGCTGGGGCTTGTTGCCGGGTATTTTGGCGGCAGAACAGATAATGTTATTATGTGGTTTATTAATGTGGTGTGGAGCATACCCACCTTACTGCTTGTTTTTGCCATTACCCTGGCATTGGGTAAAGGCTTCTGGCAGGTATTTATTGCAGTTGGCTTAACCTTATGGGTAAACACGGCAAGGATTATTCGCACGCAGGTACTGAGTATCCGGGAACTCCAGTATATTGAAGCTGCCAGGGCACTTGGCTTTACCAACACCAGGATCATCTTCCGGCATATACTACCCAATGTACTGGGTCCGGTAATGGTAATGGCCGCTTCCAATTTTGCATCGGCTATTGTTATTGAAGCAGGACTGAGCTTTCTGGGTATCGGCGTGCAGCCACCACAGCCCAGTTGGGGGCTAATGATTAAAGAAAACTACAATTTCATCATCACTCATAATCCATTACTGGCCATATCGCCGGGCATTTGTATCATGCTGCTGGTGCTGGCTTTTAATTTATTGGGCAACGGTCTGCGGGATGCGCTTGATGTGAGGGGAAAAGTGTGAGAACAGTGAGAAGTGGTAAGATCGGCTATCGGGTGTGTTTGTGCTGATAACTCATAGTCCACTGCTGACAGCCTTAGGATTTTGGATTTATGGTTTTTTGTTCATCGTTGTATTCCTTCGGATTGAGAGCTTATGGCTTCGGATTTGAGTTACATTTGGTTCTTGCTATTTGGTTCTTGGTGCTTTGCCAATTACAACGGCCCTACCTGTACATTACGGTTAAAGCTTTCTTCCAGCGATATTAATGTTTCGGTTCGTTCAATGCCTTTTATTTTTTGCAGTTCATCATGCAACACATGCCTCAACTGGGTGATATCCCTGCATACAATTTCGATGAACATACTATAATTGCCGGTAGTATAATTAAGCCGAACAATTTCGGGTATTCTTTTCAGGTCCTTGGCTACAGTATCGTATAAAGAACTTTTTTCGAGGTAGATGCCTACGAAGGCCGTGATATCGTAACCCAGTTCCTTTAATTCCACGTTAAGCCGGGTGCCTTTTACGATACCACTTTCCTGTAGCTTTTTAATGCGCACATGTATGGTACCGCCTGATACGGAAAGATTTTTTCCAAGGTCAGCATACGATACTCCGGCATCTTCCATCATAGCTGATATAATTTGCAGGTCTAATTTGTCTAAATTTAATTTTGACGCCATTTTACCCTGATTTATCTACATAATACTACAATTTATTGATACAGACAGGAAAAAGATAGTTGCAGGTAAAAAATATTCAGTGAATAAGAGAGTTGAGGCAAACCCCGCTGAAAGCCAAATGAAAAGACGCCAACGCAAAAGCATTGATTCCTTGGTGTACGAAGAATTATCTCAAACTTTCACTTCCCTCCTCTCACTTTCACCCCTTTCACCCCTCACTATTCATTCCCTAACTCCATTCCTCCCATTTTTTATCACTCTTTTTGTTAACCCTCGCGGCAATAATAACGCTGATCTCGTATAAAAGAAAAAGCGGGACGCAAACGATCATCTGGCTTCCCCAGTCGGGCGAAGGTGTAATGATAGCGGCGAGTACCAATAAGGCTATATAAGCATATTTACGGTAGGTACGCAAAAATCCGGCTGTAAGTAAACCCACCCTGGCCAGCACCCACGAAGCCATTGGCAGTTCAAAAGCAACGCCCGACCCTATGGTTATATCAATGATAGAATCAAGATAATCACTCAGCATAGGTTTGTAATCCAGTATTTGCTGGGAGCCCAAAGAATAGTTATACAGGAAATTAAAAGTGAACGGCGCCAATAAAAAATAGCCAAATGCCGCTCCCAGGAAAAAGAAAAAGGAAACCCAGAAAATAATGCCGCGGGTATGTTTTAGCTCCTGTTCTTTTAATGCAGGCTTTACAAAACGCCAGACTTCCCAGCACAAATAGGGAAAGGCTGCCAGTATGCCGCCGATCGCAGCTATGGAAATACTTGACATAAAGGTACCACTTACAGTAGTGACCTGTATTTTCATGGCAATAGGCGGCATACATAAAGAATCGCCCATACCTATTTTATGGCTTAATGCACAAAACAGTTTGTAAGAAATAAAACCCTCCTGGGTAGGACCCATGATCACATTGTCAAATATCCAGTCAATATTTAGAAAGATGGCAATGGCAAAAATCAATACCGCCACTACTGAACGTACAATATGCCAGCGGAGTGCTTCCAAATGGTCTATAAAACTCATTTCCGCGTCTTCAGCATCCTGCTGTCCCCTGATCCGCTTAAAAAAAGATTTCCTTTGTGATTCTATTGCCAATTAATTAAAAATTGAGGTAGCAAACCTAACGAAAAAACTGATCTTACCCATAATTGTATCGCGGCTCATTGTTACAAATGCAGAAAATAAAAACCAGTATTCAGCCGGTTTAACAATTCAGTTACAAAAACAACCTTAATCAGGTCCTTTTTTCCCGTCGTTCTATTGCGGCATTTTTCAATTATCAGTAAATAATACCATAAAACTAGGTTAATCCTCCGTAATAAACCCGCTATATAGAGTAACTTTGCACTTAAGTACAAATCATGGCGAAACCTATTTACCCCACTTTTGATATTCATAATCTTGTTGCCAACAAATCGCACAACAACCTGCTGAACGCCGACCGGTTTAAAAGATACCTCAGCAGCAATCCCCATCTTGAAGTAGCCCATAACCATGCTTTCTACCATTTGGTATACTTTACCGGAGGTTCAGGTGAACATGTGGTGGATTTCGTGACATTTCCGGTTCAAAAAGGAATGATCTATTTTATGCGGCCCGGACAGGTGCACAAGTGGTATTTTAATGAAGGCGTAGACGGCTATATTGTAAATTTCTCTTCCACTTTTTTTGACCAGCTATTTATCAATTCTAATATTATTGACCAGTTTTCTTTCTTCGATCAAATTGCAGCGCACCAGGTATTGCTGTTAAAAGAAGATACTCAGCAGCAGGTTGAACCAATTTTTGAAGCGATATTATTTGAACAATCTGAAAAACAGACTACCTCTCAATTGATGATTGCAACTTTATTGATACAGCTTTTTTTAAAAGTAGAAAGAGATGGCCCCAGAATAATAAAAAATGAAGTTGCAGGTTACAATTCCGTTATCCTGCGCAACTTCCAAAGACTTATTGAGGGTAATTTCAAAACCCTAAAGCTTCCAAAAGATTATGCCGGGTTGCTGTACATCACCCCCAATCATTTAAATGCATTGTGCAAAGATTACCTGGGTATTTCCGCGGGGGAAGTAATCCGGAACAGGATCTTACTCGAAGCAAAGCGCCTGCTGATCAATTTTGATTTATCGGTAGGTGATATAGCATTGGAACTTAACTTTCCGGACAACTCCTATTTCGTAAAATTCTTTAAAAAATACACTCATACAACGCCGGAGGCGTTTCGAAACAAAAATTATAAACAACATTAATGTAAAACTATGTCAGCATCATTAAACAGTAAAAAACCTTCTCTCCTGGTTAGCATGTGCAAAACACAATGTCCACGCTGCCGCCGGGGCAAAATGTTCACAGACTCTAATCCATACCACCTGAAACAATTCATGAAGATGAACGAGAAATGCGATGTCTGCGGCCAGCATTTTGACCTTGAAGTAGGGTTTTATTACGGTACAGGCTATGTAAGTTACGGACTTGCTATTGCCATAAGCGTTGCTACCCTGATATTGTGGGCAGCTACCATCGGCATATCTGTTCATGACTCCAGGGTGCTTTACTGGCTAATTTTTAATGCACTGCTTCTGGTTGCATTGCAGCCGTATTTAATGCGCCTGGCCCGTACCATGTGGCTTTCTTTTTTTGTTGGGTACGATCCGCAATGGAGGGAAAAACCGGCTGAAGTGCCGGAAAGGGTAAACAACAGCATTAAGAACAACTGGTAACTACACTGCAGGAAGTGTAAATTCCCTGTAGTTTTGGCAGAATAACTAAAAAGTACCATAATCGAAGCATAATGCACCACAAATAAAAAACATCGGGTTGTAGCTTTACAATCTGCTTTTTATACTATTTGAATATTAAAAACAATACCATGAGTTTAAGATTAGGCGACACAGCACCGAACTTTAAAGCGGCTACGTCGAAAGGAGACATTGATTTTTACGAATTTCTCGGGGATAGCTGGGGCGTTTTGTTTTCACACCCTGCCGATTTTACCCCGGTTTGTACCACAGAATTGGGGCGGACGGCGCAATTACAGAATGAATTTGACAAGCGCAATGTAAAAGTGCTGGCGGTAAGCGTTGATCCGGTAGACAAACACCTCGGATGGATCGGCGATATTAATGAAACGCAAAATACAAATGTAGAATTCCCTTTAATTGCCGATGATGACAGACTTGTATCAGGATTATACGATATGATTCATCCCAATGCTTCAGCAACAGCAACCGTACGTTCTGTATTTGTAATTGGCCCCGACAAAAAAGTGAAGCTTACCTTAACCTACCCTGCATCCACTGGAAGAAATTTCCTTGAAATATTACGTGTAATTGATTCCCTGCAGTTAACGGCAAAGCACAGCGTGGCAACCCCGGCCGACTGGAACCAGGGAGAAGATGTAATTGTATCAACGGCTATAAAAACGGAAGACGTATTAAAAAAATTCCCCGGGGGTGTTAAAGAAATAAAGCCCTATTTAAGGTATACGGCTCAACCTGCTATTGATTAGTTTTTCAATTGTATTGAGTTTTCAATCTTATGATATATCCAGGCACAAATAATTGAGACATTGCAGCATGAGAAGACGGAGCCACAGAAAAATCAAATGCGGAACATAGGTATGTTCCGCATTGTTTGTTAGCTACGTAGTGCTATATAAATGCTGTTCTTTGAATCAGGGGTACAAACACATTTATCTTCCATTCAACTGCCTGTTATAATCTGTCGCCTTCTCTTTATTTCCTGATCTGGCTGCCGCCATTGCAGCGCCCTTAAGGCTGTTCCTCCGGTTGGGGCATCGCTTCAGGTTGGTTTCATAGGCCTGTAACGCTTCCCTGTTCCTTCCAAGCGCCAGCAACAGGTCGCCCTCCAGTTCTCTGGCTGGAATTACTTCACCCGGTGTTACGGGGTGCTTTTCTGTGCCATCTTCCATGTTAGCCGCCTCCGACATCAATACCACTGCCTCTTTCTTTTTCCCTTCTGCATAATTGATCCAGGCTTCCGCCGCTTTTACCTGTACAAGAACCTGGTTGGCCTTATAATCATCTTTTGCATCCAGTAACACCGATTGCAATGAGCGCAGGCGCTGTAAATCTTCCCTGGCTGCTGTAAGCTTTCCGGTGTGTACGGCGCCCAGTACCCGCGCAAAGTGTATAATGGCTTTCTCCCATGCATATTTATCTGTATTAAACGCACCAGCGGCAGTATCCAGGTCAGAAGCGGTTTCCCAGTGCCTCAGCTCAAGTGCATAACGAGCCGGGATAGCCGCAGTTGCATAACTGGCTGAAGCATTTTCGGTTAATGACCCGGTGATGGCGCCGAGATAGTCCACCTGGGCTTTTGCTTCGCTATCCTGCCCGTTTTGCAGGTAAGCGTATACTAAGTAATCCATAGCATGCAGTTCCGATCCGGGATGTTCTTTCATTTTTAAACCTGCCGCATAGCATCTGGCAGCGTCGGCCGAAGCAAGGTTCGACTCAATGGATTCTTTCCACAATCCCAACCGGGTAAAAATATGCGATGGCATATGCAGGGCATGAGCCGATGACGGCGCTATGGAAGCATATTTGCGGGCTGCCGGTAAGGCCTTTTCTGCCAGTTCGGGATTATCATAAGTGTGTATGATATAATGCACAATACCCGGATGATCAGGCTGCCCGGGATAAAGCGCATTGAGTATTTCACCGGCCTTTTTTTGATGCGCGTATGTTTTGTCCCGGGGATCCGCGGTAGCATCCAGCGCAAGTGCATAAAATATAGCCGCTTCTTTGTCGCCGGGGTTACCGGTATATATTTTTTCCATCTCTTTTTCATAGCCTTCTGACCGGGCACTGTGATCCTGTTGCCCGGAGTTATGGAAGAAACCATAAATCGCATCTATATATTCATTCTCCCTTTTATTTTCGCCTTTTAATGATGCTGCAATTTCACTAGCCCTGGCGCCTTTTTCCATTTCTGCTTTATTGGGCGGGCTCCAGAGCGGGTGAAAGTTACTCATAGCCACGCCCCAGTATGCCATCGCACAGTTTGGATCCATATCAATTACTTTGGCAAATGCTTTCTCAGCCTCCTCATATTCAAAAGAATGCAATAAGGCCAGTGCGAAATTAAAGCTGTCTTTAACTTTTTGTGTAGCCGATAAAGCAAAAGCAACATTGCCAAACTGTTCTTTGGCCGGGCCGCAAGTCACAATATCTCCCTTACGCAAATCAGTGATTGCAGCAATATTTGAGGTTTGAGTAGAAGAATTTTTGTTTTTACAGGCAGGTATTGAAATGCCGGCCAATATCAGGAAGAACAAATAAGGCGCTTTCATTTTTGCTGATTTGAAAGATGAAAAAATAGCCTGCTAGCCAACAAATCCTGGTACTAAGAAAATTCCGGATGAGGCATGTTGTAACCTTGCGTAACATCAGTTATCCGAAGCAGGTTAAAGTTAATACAATTTTGTGGGGAGTTGCTATTGTTAGAGGCACATTCCAAATTGTCACAGGCTAGTGGGAACAGGTAAATATCACCATTCATAAACTAAAGACAAATGAACCATCACCAATCGCAACAGCCTTCTCCAGGTTATGGTGAAGCGAAAAGCCCATTAGTAAAAACCAAAGCCCCAACGGTTTCGTTGGGGCTTTTCTGCTTCACTGTGGTGTGGGGCGGGATCGAACCGCCGACACAAGGATTTTCAGTCCTTTGCTCTACCGACTGAGCTACCGCACCATCCCTTAATGGGGCTGCAAAAATAATGGAATACAATATAACTACGAAATTATTTAGGGGCGTTCAGAGGTTCCATATTCAATAAACTTCCAGCTAAAGCTGTTTTCTTTTACAGAAAACAGCATAAACCCCCTTGGACCATGGTTGTTTCCGCGCCATGAAGGACGCCCAGCAACGGCGCCCCCGGTAATAAAACGCGTTCTGTTTTCCACGTTAATATCCTCCAGCCAATGGGTGTGTCCCTGCAATACCAGCTTCAACTGGTGATTCTTAAATAGCTGCAGCACCTCATCCCGGTTTTTTATCCAGGTAAATGCTGCACCTCCACCGCTTTTGGGAGGATAAACCTGGTAAAAAGACGACACAAACGGAAGATGAGCCGCAACAGCAACCGGTGTATTGGCGTCTACCTTATTCAAATCCTGCTTCAGCCATTCTATCTGTTTTTCATCTACCCTGCCAATATATTTTTTATCGGCAACATCCAGTACATTCAACACAATAAAGTGCCAGCCTTTATGATCAAATGAGTAATAAGGGTTGCCGAGATGGCGCTGGAACATCCCGTATTTATAATCTATATGCGTAGAGTCAATATCGCTTTCGGGGTAAATGCCAAACAGATCGTGATTACCCATACAACTGTGCACGGGCACGTTGATTTTTGCCATCTGTTCTTTGTACAGCGAGAACAGCGAATCGCCTTTTTTAACATTGCCCCGCATCACATCAAACACCTGGTCCCCTCCGGTCAATACAAAATCCACCTTCATTTTATTGATCGTATCCGTTAAGCGGGAAAGTTCAGTTAAAACAACCGGGTCATGCTTTACATGAAGATCAGTCATGAATACAAAAGAAAATGCCTGTCCTGTAGAAAGTTTGCGCTGCGAATAGACATTAAACATAAGCCCGCAAAAAAGCAGGACAACAATAATCTTGTTAAATGTTTTCATACAGCATACAGAGCAAGAATTTTACATCCCATACTGATTCAAAAACTTGATGCGCATGATCTTTAACTGCTCCCAGGTAAAGTTCCCGTCACTTAATTCCTGCTGGGCCACTTGTAAAGATGAGGTTTCGCAACTTTTAAAATATTCCAGTATATCTTCCTGGTCGTACTCATCCACCATTTCTCCTATGGCATAGTCAAGATTAAGTTTGGTTCCGCTTGCGGCGATGGTTTCCATTTCCTCCAGCAAAGCATCCAAACGCAGGTCCTTGTTTTTTGCAATGGCCTCTAAGGGAATTTTTTTATCAGTTTGCTGTATAATATATACTTTCAGTCCGCTCTTGTTCACCACGCTCTTCATCACAAAATCATCGGGGCGCTCAATATTGTTTTCTTCCACATAGCGGGCAATCAGTTCCACAAATGGCTTGCCGTACCGCAGTGCTTTTCCTTTGCTTACTCCCTGACATTTTTCAAGCTCAGTGATGGTGGTAGGGTACAAGGTGGCCATATCCTGAAGTGAAGTTTCAAGGAAAATTACAAAGGGTGGCAGACCTTTTTTCTTAGCCTCTTTTTGCCGCATTTCTTTCAGCATCTCAAACAACTTATCATCCGTACCACCCGCCGATACCGCTTCAGTTCCATCATCATCATCACCATCTGCTTCCTCAAATAAATTGTTCAGCACAATCTTAAATGAAGTGGGTTTTTTGAGGAACTTTTCGCCTTTTGTACTTAGTTTCAGTACGCCGTATTCCACTATATCCTTTTCCAGCAACCCTTCCAAAAGCATTTGCCGGATCAGTGAATTCCAATAGTGAGGAAGCTGATCATTTCCTGTGGCAAATTCATTTAGGGCTCCATGACGATACATATTGATTTGTGGTGTGAGCCGGCCAATTAGGATATTAACCACATAATCCGTGGCGAAACGTTCATCTAATTTTTTTACTACTTTTAATACTTTCACCGCATCATCCTTGGCCTCCACTCTTTCTTTCGGGTGCAGGCAGTTGTCGCAACTTCCACAATTTTTATCGCCATAATCTTCACCAAAATAACTCATCAGCACTTTGCGCCGGCAAACACCCGTTTCGGCAAAGGCTACGGTTTCATTGATCAACTGGGCTCCTACTTCTCTTTCGCTCAACGGCTTGTCGCGCATGAGGTGTTCTAATTTCGCCACATCTTTATGCGAATAGTATAATATACATTTTCCTTCCAGTCCGTCGCGACCGGCACGACCGGTTTCCTGGTAATAATTCTCAACCGATTTCGGAATATTATAATGAATCACAAAACGGATATCGGGTTTATCAATGCCCATACCAAAAGCAATTGTGGCCACAATTACCTGCACATCTTCATTCATAAAAAGATCCTGCCTTCCTGCCCGCAATTTGCTGTCGAAGCCTGCATGATAAGCCACAGCCTTAATACCGTTTGCTACCAGAATATCTGCAAGTTCTTCCGTTGTTTTACGGTTAAGGGTGTAAATGATACCGCTTTTGCCTTTCATATTTACAATGAACCGCACAATATTCTTGATCGTTTGATCCTTGCTGATCTTGGGTTGTATTTCGTAATACAGGTTGGCACGGTTAAACGAAGAAATAAATATTTTAGGATCCTTAAGGCCGAGGTTCTTAACGATATCACTTTGCACTTTGGGCGTTGCCGTAGCTGTAAGTGCAATAACAGGAATATTAGGATTGATCTCCGTCATCATCTCCCGCAGCCTGCGGTATTCGGGCCTGAAATCATGTCCCCATTCAGAAATACAATGGGCTTCATCAACAGCAAAAAATGATACTTCAAGGTCACGGAAAAAATCAAGATTCTCCTGCTTGGTGAGCGTTTCCGGCGCCACGTATAACAACTTGGTATTGCCGCTCAGCAGGTCGTCATGTACTTCCTTTATTTCTTTTTTGTTTAAAGTGGAATTTAAAAAATGTGCCACATTGTCTTTACTGCTATAGCCCCGCACGAGGTCTACCTGGTTTTTCATTAATGCGATAAGCGGTGAAACAATAATGGCGCACCCCGGGCTGATGATGGCAGGAAGCTGGTAACATAAACTTTTACCGCCACCGGTTGGCTTTATAACAAAAGTATCATGACCTGCAAGCAGGCTTTCGATAACGGCTTCCTGGTTGCCTTTAAACTCATTAAAACCAAAATATTCCCGGAGACTGGCTTTAAGGTCTATATTTTTTTTTGCTGCTTTGGGTTTGCTGTTTGCTTTATTGTTCCTGGTTGGGGATTCTGCTTTTGCAGATGGTTTTTTTGTTGCTGTTGGCATGTCTGTCGGTTTTCCTTCGCACCCTAATGATTCCTTATTATGTGTTTTAAAAAAGTGAACGAAGTTACTATATTAACTGCTATCACGAAAGTTAATATGTACCAAATATTAAGGTTAAAGAATGTATTAATTAAATTTCATAAGTTATGAAATATGCAGTACATAAAAAAGTATCCCGGATATTTTTTGCAAAATGATGTTCACACAGCTCCCATAATAATACCTTGTTTTGTTAACCAGTATTTTTAAATTAGGTTTGCGGAAATTACAAATGAGATCAACTGATATTCAGGCAATTGCCAGACAAACAATTTTACTGGAATCTGAAGCCGTTCAACAATTGACCGGATCTATAAATGCACAGTTTGAAGAAATTGTAAAAAAAATAGCTGCTTGTACAGGTAAAATAGTGATCAGTGGTATTGGCAAAAGCGCTGTTATAGCTCAAAAAATTGTAGCTACATTTAATTCAACAGGAACCCTGGCTTCTTTTTTACATGCGGCAGACGCTATTCATGGCGACCTGGGACTGGTACGGGAAGATGATATCATTTTGATTATAAGCAAAAGCGGTGAAAGTTCCGAGATCAAATTACTGCTACCTCTTATAAAAAACTTTGGCAATCCTGTTATCGCAATGACGGGAAACCTGGATTCTTATTTGGCCGCAAATTCCGACTATATTTTAAATACAACGGTTGAACAGGAGGCCTGTCCAAATAACCTGGCGCCTACCACAAGCACAACGGCACAGTTGGTAATGGGTGATGCGCTTGCCGTTTGTTTAATGGAATACAATGGTTTTACAAGTAACGATTTTGCCAAATTTCATCCCGGCGGTATGCTTGGCAAACGCCTGTATTTGAAAGTAAGTGACCTGTTTATGAAAAACGCCCGACCCCAGGTAGAGGAAACCAGCAAGTTAAAGGAGATTATTGTAGCCATCACTCAAAACCGTATGGGCGCTACTGCAGTAATAAAAGATGGAGCCATTGCAGGAATTGTTACAGACGGGGATTTACGGCGCATGCTTCAAAAAGAAGAAAATTTATCGGATATTACCGCAGAAGATATCATGAGCAGGTATCCTAAATGTATTGAAGAAGACCAGTTAGCCGTTTCTGCCCTGGATATGATGAGAAAGAACAACGTAAGCCAGTTGCTGGTAACCCGTAACACACTTTATACAGGAGTGTTACATTTGCATGACCTGATAAGAGAGGGAATTATTTAACGGCGTATACGCTGGGAGCAGCAAACATTGCAATTATGGAGAAAGATTTTTTTACGACCTTAATATTTCAGGAGCAGCCATGAATAAAAATCATTACGTAGCTATTATGGCCGGTGGAATCGGCAGCCGTTTTTGGCCTCTGAGCAGGACGGCTTTACCCAAACAGTTTCTGGATATTTTAAATACAGGTAAAACGCTGATACAGGAAACCTTTGACCGTTTTTCGGATTTCATTCCCAAAGAAAATATATTTATCATTACTTCCGACGAATATGTTTCCATTGTAAAAAAGCAATTACCCGATGTGCTTCATAATAATATAATAGGAGAGCCCTCCCGTAAAAACACAGCGCCGTGTATTGCTTATATTTCCTATAAACTGAAAAGCATTAATCCCAACGGATGTTTGATCTGCGCACCTGCTGATCATTTGGTAATGGAGCACATCGCGTTTAAAAAGGTATGTTACGAGGCATTGAATTTTGTTCGGCAGAATAATGCACTGCTTACTTTGGGCATTAAACCAACCAATCCTAATACGGGTTACGGGTATATACAAATTGAGCAGTATGAAGTAAGTGATAACGTTTATAAAGTAAAAACGTTTACAGAAAAGCCCAGCCTCGAAATAGCAAAAACATTTTTAGCCAGTGGCGAATTTTTATGGAATGCCGGCATTTTTGTATGGAAAGTAAAAAACATAATACAGGCATTTGAAAAATACCTGCCCGAAATTCATGAACTGTTTACAGCAGAAGAAGCGGCGCTGAATACGCCTGCGGAAAAAAAAGCAATTGCAAGGATTTATCCGCAATGCACCAATATATCCATTGATTATGGCATCATGGAAAAAGCGGATAATGTGTACCTCATCCCTTCCAGCTTTGGCTGGAGTGACCTGGGCACCTGGAATTCGGCTTATGAAAATATGGAAAAGGATGAGAATGAAAATGCTGTTTCGGCAGCCAATATTATGCTCTTTGATGCTTCGAAAAATATCGTTTCTGCAAATAAAGACAAACTGGTAGTATTGCAGGGGCTTGAAAACTATATTGTGATTGATACAGGTGATGTGTTGCTGATTTGCGACAGGAACAAAGAACAGGACGTAAAAGAATATGTTTCACAGATCAAAATCGCCAAAGGCGACAAATATCTGTAAAACCATCGGGATGGCGCTCAGGTATCAGATCAGCTATCAGTTGCCGCTGAAAGCTCACCTGTTCATGCTGTGGTGTTTCGCGGAAATAATTATCCCCAAACATGGGTTTACTTAAGCCATTTTTCCAAAGGGTTGCTTCTCAATGAAAATGTTCTACCGTTGCCGGTCAGTTGTTTGCATAATGCATTAGCCAATGCCGGTCCGCAGGAAAATCCTTTTGTGCCCAGCCCGTTAAATATTGCTGCAGATGGCATTGCAGGATGTACTCCCGCTAAAAATTGTTGTCCCGCTGTGGTAGGGCGTTCTGCAGCAACATGATCAATCACTTCAAAAGGAATAGCAACCCATTGCCGCAACCTTGCTTCAGTTTGCATACGCCAGTTTGGATCTGGCAACAAATTATCAAATTGCCACCGGTAATTGCTGCCACACCACCATAAACCTTCAGCAGCAGGTACCAACCGAATGCCATAATGGTAAATGAACTCCCGTGGCAAAGCCGGAACAGACAACAATAGTGCTTCTCCTCTGTTTTTGATAAAAGGCAGTTTATTAAAAAAAGGATTGTGCATAGCTCTCGCTCCTTCACAAAAAATTATTTTTTCGGCACGAATTTCTTTGAACGCTACACCCCGGGGTGTTATCAGACATTCTTCTGCATCAAAGTATTCCTCTTTAAACAGACCTTCGCTTTTCAGGAAACCAGACCAGGCCAATAGCAATTGTGCGGCATCTATTTTCCATACCGGCGCTACCTTAGCTATACCATATTTACCGGTAAAAAAACGGTTGCCCAATGTAATATTTGCCCGGGTTGGCAGGCGCATATATAAAGAAGAAGACGATTGTGCTTTTTTAAACAACTGCTGTTTTCTTTCATCATCATAAAAAACCAGCATGGATATTTCCTCTATTAAAGAAATCCCGAGAACCCTTTCCATCTCCCTGTAGGTTTGCAGCGCAGTTGGAATATACTTTTCCTGATCCTGTACCGTTGTCCACCGGTTCACATTTACAGGATTAATAACGGCTCCGGCAACGAGGCTCGCCTTTGAAATATTACGAGGCTGATCTATTACCAGGAAAGATTTACCCTGTTTCCAAAATTCATAACTGAGCAACGTACCCGCTATACCCTGGCCTATAATAAGGTATTGAGGTTGCATATAAAATGTTCAACTGATGATGCGGAGCTTCGCGTAATTCAACATTATTTTCTTCTCGCCATTGTGCTCAAATTTTACCAGTGCAATTGGGTTTTGCGTGCTGCCTTCTACTTTTATCACTTCGCCAAAGCCAAATTTTTGGTGTTCCACTTTTTGTCCTGCCTGCAAACCTGAAGTATCACTTGCAGTAAAATCTGGTGAAGGCTGATGCGCTTTGACTTTGTTTTGGGGTATGGGACCAATATAAGCGGGAGCAGCCTCCTTTTTTTTACCCGGAGGAGCTCCATATTGTTTTTCGGCCTGCCAGGCATTTGATCGTGATGATGTACCAAAAGTATCCCCCCTCATCCGTTCAAAAGCCGGGCTTCTTAGTCCGTTCCCCGTGCCACCTCCCGCAAAGCTCCTGTCTAAATATTCTTCGGGTATTTCATTGATAAAACGGCTGGGGTCATTTTGTATAAGACTTCCAAAACGGTAACGCGAACTGGCATGGGTAATCCATAGCTTCTGTTTGGCCCTGGTGATTACCACGTAAAATAACCTCCGTTCTTCTTCCAGTTCCTCCCGTGTATTTATGCTCATCGCATTGGGAAAAAGGCTCTCTTCCAGTCCCGCTGCAAACACACAAGCAAATTCCAATCCTTTTGCGGCATGTATGGTCATCAATTTTACGGTGTCGGCATCGGCATTTTTATTATCGGCATCCGTTAGTAAAGTAATTTGCTGCAGGTAGGCCCCCAGACTTTTGTCTTCTGGTTCCGGCGCTTCGTTCGGCTCATCTGCATCGTGCGGAGCTTCAGTATTTTCTTCATTCGTTAATTCCGGAGAATGGTTGTCATCCCGCGGCTGGCTATCGGCTGTAATTTCATCTTCAACAATAGGAATTGAAGCACTTTCTACCCATTCTTTGATAGAGTTCAGGAGTTCCTGTATGTTCTCATATCTTGCTACTCCTTCGGTACTTTTATCATTAAACAATTCTCTTACAAAATTGGTTTGCTTGCCTACATGCACAGCCACCTCGTATGCATTTTTGTGCTGCAGCATGCTGGAAAAACTCCTGATCATCAGCACAAAGTTTTCGATCGCTTCCAGTGTGCCGCCTTTGTAGCCGAATTCGCGTGCACGTTCCAGTACCTGCCAGAATGAAATATTATTTTCATTCGCTGCCAGTATAGCCCTGTCAACGGAAGTTTTACCGATTCCCCTTGCCGGGTAATTGATGATTCGTTTTAATGCTTCCTCATCATTTGGATTAACCAGCACGCGTAAATAACATATGTAATCCTTAATTTCCTTGCGCTGGTAAAAGCTAATACCGCCATAAATGGTATAAGCAATGCCCATCCGTCTTAAGGCTTCCTCAAAGGCGCGGCTTTGCGCATTGGTACGGTACAGAATGGCAAAATCCTTATTGTTAAAATGATTGCGCAGCTTTTGTTCCTGTATGGTATCCGCAACAAACTTTCCCTCATCGTTGTCGGACATGGTGCGGACCAGCCTTATTTTTTCACCGATTACATTTTCGGTAAACAACGTTTTTTCTATCTGCCCTTTGTTGTTGCTTATAATTTCATTGGCTACATTCAGGATGTTTTGGGTGCTGCGGTAATTTTGCTCCAGCTTCACCACTTTTACGTCATCGTAATCTCTTTGAAACTGCAAAATATTCTGGATGGTAGCGCCTCTGAAGCTGTATATGCTTTGTGCGTCATCGCCCACAACACAAACATTTTCGTGCATGGCGCCCAGCAGTTTTATGATCTCGTACTGAGCAGGATTGGTATCCTGGTATTCATCAATTAATATGTACTTGAATTTACGCTGATACTTGCTTAACGCTTCGGGGAAATTTTTAAGCAGTTCATACATCTTTATTAAAAGATCGTCAAAATCCATAGCGCCATTCCGGAAACAGCGTTTGGTATAGGCATCAAAAATTTTTGCAATGGCCGGACGGTTGCTGCGCAGGTCTTCCTGTTGAATACCATAATCGTTGGCATATTCTTCGGCATTTACCAGCGCGTTTTTTGCGCTTGAAATACGGTTATATACCGTGGCGGGCTTATAATGCTTATCGTCTAAATTCAATTCATTGATAACGGATTTTATTACACTTTTGGCATCGTCTGTATCATAGATCGTAAAATGGCTGGGGTAACCCAGGCGATGCGCTTCGCCGCGAAGAATACGTGCAAATACACTGTGAAAAGTTCCGATATATAAATTGCGGGCATCATTATTACCCAGAATATGTTCTATTCTTTCCTTCATTTCTTTTGCTGCCTTGTTGGTAAAGGTGAGCGCCAGTATATTAAAAGCATCCACACCATTAGCCATCAGGTGTGCAATACGCGTAGTAAGCACTTTTGTTTTTCCACTGCCTGCGCCGGCAATGATCATCAACGGTCCGTTAATATGCAACACGGCTTCTTTCTGCCTTTCATTCAATCCTTTTAAATAATCCTGCATGGGTGCAAGGTAAGAAAAGGATCAAAGCCGGAAAAGTTTGTGCAAAAAGCTGCAGGGAAAAAATGCTGCAGCAACAAAAAATGTGCGCGGCCCAAGCCACGCACATCAACAGCGTATCCATAGATCGAAAAATAAATTACAGTAATTTAAAGATTAAGCTGCCTGTTTTCCGGCTAACAGATTTTCAAGTTTCCCGGCAATGATCACTTCTGTAGCAGGATGAATCTCAGGATCCCTTGCGTCTTTTAGTATCGCAAAGCGGTCAAGTCCTTCATCCCATCCAAAAATACAAACCGGACTATTGTTTACACTCACTCGAAAACGCAGTTTTTCCATCCCGTTCAAAAAAGATGTTGCCTTTACCATATAAGATTTGCCTTCTGCTACCATCTCAAATATTTCTGTTACTGTTTTCATACCCGTTTTTTTAATGATTTGATTACCTCATATTTTGCAAGAAACAGGCCATAATCTTTTTCAATCCTATAAAAATAGCGTAAACTGCTGATCATCAGTGGTTAACAACTAAGGTGCTTTTCATTTAAATATTTGTACCCATTATCCATTAGCAAAATGAAGTTGTAGAAACCTGGGAAAAAAATCATCATTTGGAAAATCCGTTAACAGCATTTTATAAAATTCCGGTCAATAAAATGATTAATTTTTTCTGTTGTAAATTTGCATTCTGCCTCCAGCCTCGGTCATGAGGATGTACTTATTACCAGCGGTAATTTCAACAATTGCTTCGTCTGTAACTTTAAATATTATGGAAATGCATAAATCTCATGCAGGTAGTAACCCCGACGTAGTATTAATAGGAGCGGGTATTATGAGCGCAACCCTCGGTGTAATGCTGAAAGAATTGCAACCCGATTTAACCATACAGGTAATTGAGCGCTTAGACACCGTAGCTGCGGAAAGTTCTGATGCCTGGAATAATGCCGGCACCGGCCATTCTGCTTTTTGTGAGTTGAACTACACCCCCCAGAAAGAAGATGGCAGTATTGATTGCAGCAAAGCAATAAAAATTGCCGGGCAGTTTGTGCAAAGCCGTGAATTCTGGACCTATTTAATTGAACAGGGATATATTCGCAACCCGGAAGACTTTATCCGTTCCGTACCCCATGTTAGTTTTGTGCAGGGAGAAGAAAATGTTGTTTATCTCAGAAAGCGTTTTGAAGCGCTTACACAATATGAACTGTTTAAAGACATGTTGTATTCTGAAGATCATGCACGGCTAACCAGGCTGATGCCATTGGTAATGGAAGGGCGCGATCCTTCGGCAAAAGTGGCGGCTACACGGATGAATGCCGGTACCGATGTTAATTTTGGCGCCCTTACCCGCAAACTCTTTCGGTATTTATTTGACTTTCCAAGCGTAAAGCTGCACCTGGCCCATGAAGTAAACGATCTGACACAGGATGCTTCCGGACTGTGGAAAATAAAAGTAAAAAACCTTACCACCGATAAAAAAAGAACAATCACTACACCGTTTGTATTTATAGGCGCGGGCGGCGGTTCCCTGCCATTGCTGGAAAAATCTGATATTCCGGAAAGTAAGGGCTATGGCGGGTTTCCGGTAAGCGGACAATGGCTGATCTGCAATAATCCCGCGGTAATTGCACGGCATCACGCAAAAGTATATGGTAAGGCCGCGGTAGGTTCGCCCCCTATGAGTGTACCACATTTAGACACGAGGGTGATTGACGGAAAAAAATCGTTGCTGTTTGGTCCATATGCAGGCTTCTCCACCAAATTTCTTAAAAATGGTTCCTTATGGGATCTGCCTGCTTCTATTAAATTAAGTAATATCAAACCAATGGTAATGGCAGGTATTCATAACCTGCCGTTAACCAAATACCTTATTGACCAGGTGAGTCAGTCGGGTGAAGACAGAATAGCGGCGCTGCGGGAATATTTTCCAAATGCGGTAGCGGAGGACTGGGATCTGGAGATAGCAGGGCAAAGAGTACAGGTAATCAAAAAAGATGAAGCCGAAGGTGGTATTCTGGAGTTTGGTACGGAAGTGGTAAACGCGGCAGACGGCAGCATAGCCGCATTGTTGGGTGCATCGCCGGGCGCTTCTACGGCGGTAGCGATAATGATTGATCTTTTACACCAGTGCTTTGCTGATAAAATGAAAACAGCGGATTGGCAAAATAAAATACAAAAAATGATTCCTTCTTACGGGCGATCTTTGGCTGATAATGAAACATTCAGCAAAGCGTCAGGAAAAAGAACTGCCGCAGCGCTTGATCTGTTGAATGAAAAAGAAGCAGTAGCCAATGCCCGATAAGTTCTGTATAAATGTCATTACAGCAGGTACCGCATTTTAACGGTACCTGCCCTTATTTTGGCTGTGCCCCCAACGTTTTTTATATCGTAATTCTTATTCCGCCGCTTATATTAAATCCCTGGGTGCGGTACCCGTATACTTCAGTATACTTTGCATTGACAATATTCTTTACGTCTGCAAAAAGCTTTATGCGGTTCTGCACAAACCCATAGGAAGCATAGGCATTCCACAACGTATAGGCGGCCAGTGTTGCAGGCTTTTGTGAAAAAGTAGCCGCGTCATAATAGAGATCACTTCTTTTACCATAGCTGCTAATTTGTGTGCTCACAAACAACTGTGGTGTAACCTGGTAAGTTGCATTAATACCAAAACTGTGTTTCGGCCTGCGGATCAAATTGGCATAGGTGCTGTCTTTATTATTGGTTTTAGTAGTTACTTTCCCGTCTACATAAGCATAATATAGTTTCAGTGTCAAATGCTTATTAATGTAAACCACCGGCTCAAGCTCAAAGCCATGATCTTTTTGCTTATTGAGGTTGATCAACTGGAAAGATGGTCCGTACACGATTACATTTTCAACAGTACGCCTGAAATATACCGCCCTGGCGTCTATTACACCCGACCATAAAGCGGTTTGCACACCCGCTTCTGTTGTAGCCGAGGTTTCCGGCGCCAGATCTGCATTTGCACTGAAAGGCCCGTAAAGCGCCTGCAGAGACGGCGCCTTAAACGCGGTAGCATAATTGGCGAAAATCTTTACGGCATTGTTAAAAGTAAAAGAAGGATTGATGCTATAAGTAAAATTATCGCCGTATGCGGAGTGTTTGTTGTATCGCCCGCCCAGTTCAAGGTTAAAGCCAGCCAGGTTGCGAAGAAAAAAAGAAAGATAGGGGCTGGTTAATTCTGCAACCGGATTTTTAGGAGTTGCCGTTTCATCATTCATTTTTTGTTTATTGTAGTGAATGCCTGTTAATACCTGCATATGCGGGTTAAATGAGTAATGAGCATATAATTCCAGGCTGTTTTTATTTCCCTTATAAGGATATACACCATATGTTTCTGAAAAGGTTCGGCTCACTTCATCATAGTTATAAAAAGCAGTTAGCCCGCCATTTGCAAAACCATATCTCGCCTGGGCGCCGGTAGTAATCATTTGCGCCTCGTATTTGCTGTCGGCATCGGTATAAGCACCGCCATCGTAGCCCCCTTTAAAGTGTGCATACCTGAAATAAGGGTTAATATGTAGTCCTTTTGTAACCCGGGCATCGAAATTGGCATGAAAAGCATTTCGGGTAAACCCATCGTTATCAAATGCTCCTGTAGCTGTTGTGTCGGACGCCTCAGAAATACCATTGGTTTTATAGTGCGTAAAGCCAATATTATAGGATGATCCTTCGGCGGCGCCATATATTCCTGCACCGGCCTTAAAAGTGTTGTACGAGCCTGCAGCTAATCCAGCATAGCCCTGAGCTGGCTTGTCTGTTGTTTTTTTGGTTATAATATTTATAACCCCTGCAATAGCATCCGAACCATATAAAGTTGATTGTGCCCCTTTAAGAATTTCAATACGCTCAACTTGTTCCAGAGGAAACATCCGTATATCAAAAGCTCCGCCCGTGCCCGAAGGGTCACTTACCGGTACGCCATTAACAAGAATAACAATATAATCAGTTGAAGCGCCTCTAAGGTAAATGCTTTTATCTTTTCCAGGATTGCTGTAAGCACCGTTAACCAGTACGCCTGCCTGCTCGCTGAGTAATTGTGCGAGGTCTTTTCCATTGCCGTTTTCTATATCCTTTTTACTGATAACACTGACCACCTTACCGGTTTCACTTACTTTTTTAGGAAACCTTGTAGCGGTAATTACCACTTCGTTTAAGGAGGTAACTTTAGCACTGTCATCCTGCGCCCATGCTGCATAACTGCATAATAAAAACATAGCCATTAAACTTACTTGTGTTCTGTTCATTTGCTGTTCCCTGCGGGATTTTTACGATTGAGCGAATGAGCCATGGTGAAAGGAAAGGAAACTGCTTAATGCATTAAGTCATTTTCATCTCCGGCTTTTCACCCGAAAGCCCTTTGATTAAGAAATGAATCTGGCAGGTCTTCTGGCTTGGTTACTGCTGAACACCTTCCCGTGGCGACTGGATGACCACAGTGGTATGAAGATTCAACAGGTGAGTGCCCGCCCGGCTGAACGCCGTTCGGACGGGGTAAATAGTTAATAGTGAGTGAGAAATATACACTAACTATTGCCTATTGCCAACTCACTAACCTTACAGCTACGGGGATAGCGCCGGATTTACACCGGACTTCCCTTTTAATGGCGCCGCGGCGCCAACCAAATACGCAGCAAAGATGGTTGCGGAAAATGGAAATACCAAAAAAGAAATCTAAAATGAATACAAAGCAACAAGAAACCAAATCGCAAAAAACAAATAAACCGGCCCGCCGGGGCAGATTCAAATTCGAAGCCGAAATTTCGAAATCCGAAACAAATTCAACGATAAATAAAAAACGACAAATTCAGATTTGAAAGCTATCCCTGCGTCCTGCAACTTGTAACCTGCAGCCTGAATCAATATCAAATTTTAAATCTCAAATTTCAAATAATACCTTCACCGCCTCCTTCGCTTTTTCAAAACGTTCTTCATAATCACCGCTAATGTTGGTCCATGGCGTGCTTTGGTTAATCATAATATCCTTGTACATATGATACAGCCTTTCTCTGGTTTCAAGGTCGGGGTATTCTCTCAGCTCATCTTTCATCCAGGGAAGATCAGTATTGCACAACAGGTAAAGATCATACTGCCGGTTAACGATTTGCTCAATGATCCATTGATGGCATTTATCAAAAACAAATTCACACCACACTTTCATAACATACATGTTCGTATCAATAAAAAGAAGCGGAGAACCAGCTGTATCTTTCGCCACATCCAATACCGATGCAATTGCTTTATCCTCTAACCCAATTTGCCCCTTCGCAATCGTTAACAGGTTCTCGTACGTGTAATTTGTTCCATGTTTTAAAAGGTATTCCCTTGCGTATTCCCTGCACCATATGGTTTGATAGTAGTTGGCCAATTGTTCGCACAATGTGCTTTTACCTGTAGACTCAGGACCAATGATCACAATTTTTTTTAGTTGCTGCATAACGAAAATTTAGATTGCCCTTACCGGTTCCTTCTCCATAATGGAAATTAAACACAGAATGCGAAAGGACAAAGTTCACAGAAATTTATTATCGCAGTACATTCGCTGAAGCGAAACCGATGCGATGTAAACGCGAAATAATATCTTTATTGCTCAAAATACGCATTCATGAAAATAGCTGTTCTGGGCGCCGGCATGGTTGGACGTACCATTGCTGAAGACCTGTCCGCCACTTTTGAGATCACTTCTTTCGATAAAAGCCGTGAATCGCTTGCTATACTCGCACAAAGAGTGCCTTCAGTAAAAACACAGCAATACAACCTCGCAGAAACCGGGGGATACAATGCGCTGCTTAAGCCCTTTGATATAGTAGTAACCGCTGTTCCCGGATTTATGGGTTTCAACATTTTGAGGCAGGTTATTGAGGCAGGAAAAAACGTGGTTGATATTTCTTTTTCTCCGGAAGACACCCTTCAACTCGATGCACTCGCGAAAGAAAAAAATATTACCGCTATAGTAGATTGTGGCGTGGCGCCGGGTATGAGTAATCTTGTATTAGGAAGATACAATGAAGAGATGGTGGTGCATAATTTTGAATGTTATGTTGGAGGATTGCCTAAGATCAGGAAAAAACCATTTGAGTACAAAGCGCCATTTTCGCCGGTTGATGTAATTGAAGAATATACACGCCCGGCGCGACTGATGGAAAATGGTTGTATTGTTACCAAACCCGCATTAACAGAAATTGAATTAATGGAATTTGAAGGCGTAGGTACCCTTGAGGCTTTTAATACCGATGGACTGCGGTCTATTTTATACACGATGCCCCATATTCCGAACATGAAAGAAAAAACCCTGCGCTACCCCGGGCACTGCGAACTTATTATTGCATTGCAACGGAGTGGCTTTTTTAATGAAAACACCATCCTGCATAAAGGCTTTGATATTTCCCCACTCGAATTTACTTCGGCTGTTTTATTTAATGAATGGAAACTACAGCCTGGCGAAGAAGAGCTTACTGTTATGAAAATAGTGGTAGAGGGCAAGAAAGAAAGTGTAAAACAAACAATTGAATACACCCTGCTGGATCACTATGATACCGGAACTCAAACTACCTCCATGGCGCGTTCTACCGGCTATACCTGCGCCGCGGCTGTACATCTTATTGCTGAAAAGCTTTTTAATGAAACTGGCGTATTTCCGCCCGAAAAGATAGGCAGGCGCCAGCATTGCTTCAACTATATGATTCAGTACCTCAACGAACGAAATGTAATTTGGGAAAAAAGGGAGCTTGTGTAAAACAAAAAGAGACATGCGCTAACATATCTCTTATATTTCTTATCAAACCAATTACCTTATTCGGCTTCGGCCACCACTTCTTTTACTTCCGGCACCATCCTTTTCATCATACCTTCAATACCCGCTTTAAGCGTGATCATGGAAGAAGGACAGCCAGAACAGGAACCCTGCAGCATGAGGTTTACTACACCATCATCATAACTCCTGAATTGTATAGCGCCTCCATCCATTTCAACAGCAGGTTTTACGTAATTATCCAGAATCTCTTTAATCCTTTTCACAACATCATCGTCATCGGCCGCAACATTATTGGATGCTTCTGGTTTTAATATCGCTACCTCATCTTCATTTATGATCGCTTTGCCTTCTTCAAGATATTCTTTTAAAAAGCTGCGTATGGAAGGAATCACATCCTGCCATTCCGTTTCTAATGTTTTAGTAAGCGTTACAAAATTGCTGGCAATAAATACAGATTTTATAAATGGAAAACCAAAAAGCTCCTGCGCCAGGGCAGAAGGCTTTGCTGTTTCAATATCGGGGAAATCAATGCTTTTACCCGGATACAGCAACTTATTGGCAACAAACTTCATCGTTTCGGGGTTCGGCGTCATTTCCGTATAAATGCTTATCACGGGGTTACCTGTCCTGATCATAATACGCAAATTTAGGCTGCAAAGATAAAAAAAATTACGCTTCTTTAGCCTAATTTCTAATGCCTGATCCCGATTAGGCAATCATTTAACGATTCCGTATATTCGGTAAAATTATGCTGCATAGCTTTCAGATATTCATTTATTGAACTGATAAACTGAACATTATGATATCTCCAATAATCTCAACATCACTAAACCAGCAGGTACAACTGGAAGCCGAATCTTCACAAATCTATCTGGCAATGGCCAGTTGGGCCGAGGTTGAAGGATACAATGGCATCGCCGATTTTTTATTCAGGCATTCCGACGAAGAGCGTATCCATATGCTGAAGCTCATAAAATTTATCAATGAAAGGGGAGGACATGGCATAATCCCGGCGCTCTCTCAACCCGACCAAAAATACAAAGGCATCCGGAGCCTGTTTGAGCAGGTGCTCAACCATGAAATTCATGTAAGCGAAGAAATCAACAAGCTGGTAGACATCTGCTTAAAGGAAAAAGACTATACTACCCATAATTTCCTGCAATGGTATGTAAGTGAACAGATAGAAGAAGAAGCCTTAGCCAGGAGAGTAATTGACAAACTGAAACTCATTGGAGATGATAAAGGCGGTTTGTATTTATTTGACCGGGATATTGTTAACATTGACGTTTCTTTAAAATCAGAAAAAGGAGGCCGGAATTAAGCACTGGAAAAAGTATTTATTTTTTGCGACGACCGGTTATCGTTATTTCCTCAATCATACCTGATGGTAAAAAACAAATACCTCCGTTATTTGCCGCTGGCTTCGCTGTTTGGCACTCAGCGTACAAGAGAATTATTTCAATATAATCCCACCATTCTTCCGGTTCGGGAAGAAGCGGAAGAAGTAAGAATATATGTGTATGATTATAATGGCCAACATTTTGAAGAACACCGGCCGGCCCATGTAGCAGATTGTTTTGCCTTTCGTGACAATGATCATATTACATGGATGAATATTGACGGGCTGCGCAAGCAGGATGTAGAAACGATTTGTAACCAGTTTGGCATACATGCACTGCTGACAGAAGATATTCTCAGCGTAGGACAGCGCCCCAAAATGGATGATGTTGAAGGTATTTTGTTCTGCCTGCTCAATATGCTTTATTTTAACGAAACCACGCGAACAGTAGAAACAGAACAGATCAGCATCGCTATGGGACGAGATTTTGTTATTTCGTTCCAGGAAGACGGATCAAGGGATGTGTTTGACCCAATGCGGAACAAATTAAAAATGGTGAACAGCAAGATAAGACAGCGGGGGGCAGATTATCTGTGCTATTCGATGCTCGATATGATTGTGGACAATTACTTTGTAGTGATGGAAAGACTGGGCGAACAAATTGAATTGCTGGAAGAAGATGTAATCCGCCGGAGCAATACCCGCTCCCTGGCACACATTAACCATCTCCGCAAAGAGTTAATTGTACTCAAACGCAATATCGCTCCTGTTCGCGAGCTCATCAATGGTTTTATACGCAGCGAAAGCGATCTGCTCGAGGACCGTACCACCAAATATTTTAAAGATGTATATGATCATATCGTACAGGCTTATGATTTTACCGAAAACTACCGCGATATGATGATGAGCATGCAGGATATTTATATCAACAATGTAAATCTTCGCATGAATGAAGTGATGAAAGTAATGGCTATTGTTACCTGTCTGATGGCGCCGGCTACGGTTATAGGGGGTATCTTTGGAATGAATTTCGAAGCCATTCCTTTGCTCCACAATAAGTGGGGTTTTTACATTTCCGTAGCAGCCATGCTGTTTATCCCCCTGATTATGCTGTATATTTTCAGAAAGAGAGGCTGGTATTAAGAGAAAGTCTGAATGTAAAATGCAGTTTTCTGTATTTTAAACATATACAACCATAAAAAAGATTTTCATCTTCCTGCTCATGAGAGCGGTGCACATGTACAAACCAGAAGATGGGCAGAAGTCCGACAAAAATGTTCCTGTTAAACCTATGCATATGAAACAAAAATTGAATTTCCTGGTTCTGTTCTGCCTTTTTTCAGGAATGCCACTTATCTTAATTCTTGCTGGTTGCACTCCTGCAAAGCAGTCAACCGGTACTGCTACCAGCGAAGAAATGGCAAAGGCAATTGCTAACGACAACTGGATATTTATTGCCGACAGAGCCCTTCCTCAACACGGACGTTCAAGAAGTTTAACCGGGCAATACGATGTGCGTTGCAGTAAGGATACTGTAATCGCTTACCTGCCATATTTTGGCAGGGCATATTCTGGTCCTGTTATGGAAACGCGCAGCCCACTGGATTTTAAAACCACAGATTTCAGCCTCAGTAAAGAGCAAAATGAAAAAGGAAGATGGAATATTACCATCAGACCAAAAGATTACAGGGAAGTGCAGTTGCTGGATTTTATTTTATTCAATAATGGTTCAGCACAGTTAAATGTGCAGCTTACCAACAGATCATCCATTAGCTTCAACGGCTATGTAAAGCCTGGAAAATGAAGTAAGATTTAACAAAGCATCCTGGTGCAACTTCGTGTCCTGGCGTCTTTGTGGCATTAAAGGCCTCAATCACTTTATCTTCTTTCGCGACCCATTATCAGGCTCAATTTGCATTGTATAGTAAAATAAGAATCATTCCTGCTGTTGTTGCCCCGTATGGCATTGCGCGGTGTTACAACTGATGGGTCAAGTTCTTTTTGCCTGTTGTGTAATTGCAGCGCATAGGATGCCTGATTGGGAGAAAGATATTTTTGGAATAAAGAAGGATCAATATAGCGTGTACTTACATCATCTAAATAATCGGTTCGGGTAATGCGGTGTAATATTTCGAGGCGAAGATTCAGTAAAGCTGAACACTCGAATTTTATACCTGCGCCTACAGGAAAATTAAGCTGTGTAAGTTTGTATTCCTTTCTTTCGGGGTATTCCACAAAGCCCTGTCCTTCTGTGTGCAACTCATTTAGCGCAACCCATTCGCCGTTAAGAAAGGCTTTCGGATCAAAATGAAACAAGCCTGTACCCCCAACCAAATAGGGAGAAAACCTGTCCGCTTTATTATTTGCCCGGAAAAACATCAGCGGGTGCAATTCGATAAGAAACATCAGCTCTGTAATGCTGCTTTTAAAATGCAGGTTGCGCCGGTAACGGTTGCGGGCTTCGGAAGGATCATTTTTCAGGATACTATCGCAGGCAAGTATATTGCCCGCATTAAACGATAGCCATGCAGACAATGCATAACGGTAAGTTACGCCCATAAAAATACCTCCGCTGAGCCTTGTATTTTGCCAGTTCAAATCTTTAAGGAATCGCTTGCCATTACCCGGTCTTCCCCCTATATCCGTAAGGCTGTTGATGGCCCCAATTGAAAATCCGGCTTCGAAAAGAAAATCGCTTTCGTAATAACGGTTATTGTAAAAATAATCCTGTGCAAAGGGAAGTTTGCTCAATAAACAGCACAGGAACAACAGGTAAACTGCGTGCACTTTCATAGTTAGCATTTTAGGTGTTAGCTGTAAATAATGAAACGGCGGGAACGGATAGTTTAAGGTAATAAAATTATTCTTAACCCGGAAAAGATTTCAAAAAACATTCCCGGGAAATGCCATAATATCCAAAGTAAAATAACAGGAAGCTGTACTTTTAAAGGGAGAATCAGTGAACTTTTGTAAAAGTTCTGCATTTATCAATTAAAAGATAAGATATTTTAAATAGAATTAATTGAACGTGTCCATGAGAAACTTCATATCTGTCTTGCTATGTGTTCATTTTATTATCAACTTTCAATGGGTACACGCACAGCCTGTAACAGTCCGTTATACCGAAAGCAACACTGATTTTCCCAACCCGGAAAGAGGTTTTTATATCCCTTCACAAACACATGCAGGTAATTTTGTTCCGTTAAATGAGCAGCAGCTAACTCAATACAGAACAATACAGCAAAAGCATGGCAGCGCCAGTTACGCCATCTACTCAACGCTGCTATTCAGGTACTATATATTAGACCAGTTCGTTAACAAACCGCTGAGTGCCGATTTTCTCCAAAAACTGGACAATGATTTCGCCGTGGTGAGAAATGCGGGATTAAAAATGATCCTCCGGTTTTCCTATATCAACAAAGTGCATGCAAATGGTTGTGCCGATAAAGAAGGCATTTGCCCTCCCTATGGAGACGCTCCCAAAGCTATTGTGCTTCACCACATCTCGCAGTTAAAACCTTTGCTTCAAAAAAATGCAGATATCATAGCGGTGCTGCAACAGGGGTTTATTGGTATATGGGGTGAAAACTATTATACAGATTATTTTGGTGATGCCTCTGACAACGGCGCCGGAAGGGTAATGGACAGTAGCTGGCGTGACCGGAACGACATACTGAAAGCACTGTTAGATGCTTTGCCGGAGGACAGGATGGTGCAGGTGCGTACCCCGCAGATGAAACAGAAATTTGTATACGGCCCTTCAGCCCCCACTGATGCACAACCCCTGAGCCGCGAAAAGGCATATAATCAAACGGATAAAGCAAGAATAGGTTTTCACAACGATTGTTTCCTGGCAAGTGCCGATGATTATGGTACCTACTACGACTACGGCAGTTCATCCACTCCCAAAAAGCCTGCAAATGAAGCAATGCGAAAATATTTCGCAGCCGATAGCCGGTACGGCCCCGTTGGCGGTGAAACCTGTGATGATGCTTTTAGTCCGCAGAATGATTGCGCTCCCGCAGGCCATGCAGAGCAGGAAATGGCAGCTATGCATTACAGTTACCTGAATACAGGTTACAACAATACAGTAAACAATGACTGGGATTCGGCGGGTTGCATGCACAGCATTAAAAAAAGACTGGGTTATCGTTTTGTTTTAAAGGATGCCCATTTCCCTTCCGCCGGCAAAGCGGCTGAGCCATTTGCCTTTTCTATTAATCTCAGCAATAAAGGTTTTGCTTCTCCTTTTAATGCCCGCACCGTTCAACTGGTATTGCGGAACACGGTAAGTGGCAAAATTTTTATCATCCCCTGCAAAACGGATATACGCTTTTGGTTTTCGGGTACTATACATTGGAAGGAAACAATAACATTATCCGATTCCATTATTGCCGGCAGCTATGCATTGCTGCTGAATTTACCCGACCCATATCCTTCTCTTTCAAAAAGACCTGAATACAGCATACAATTGGCCAATAAAAATGTATGGGAAGCAGCTACAGGCTATAATAAGCTAAACCATATGGTGGTAATCGGAAAATGATTGAAATACTGCATATCAAAAAGCATTTACTTTACAAAAAGGATATTAGTAAACATGAATACATCACTCACTATACTGGTGAATTGCAGCGATGAAAAGGGCCTGATATACAAAATCACCCGCGTGTTATATGAAAATGGGTTGAACATTGTAAAAAACAGGGAATTTGTAGATGATGAAACCAACCGGTTCTTTATGCGAACCGAAGTGGAAGGAATAGCGAATGCAAAGACCTTGCTGGAAGCATTAACAAGAGTGTTGCCACCCAGGAGCCGCATAGAAGTAGTGCCCGACCGCAAAAAGAAACTGGTTATCCTGGTTACCAAAGAAAATCATTGTTTGGGTGACCTGCTGATGCGCAATCATTTTAACGAATGGAATGCAGAGATAAAGGCAGTAATAAGCAATTATGATCTGTTAAGGGATTTTACCGAAAGGTTCAACCTGCCCTATCATCATATCGCTGCCGAAGAACTTTCGCGGGAGGAACATGAACAATTGCTGATCAGCGCTATCAACAGCCATTCACCGGATTATATAGTATTGGCCAGGTATATGCGCATACTCACCCCGGATTTTGTAAAACACTACGAAGGAAAGATCATCAATATCCATCACTCTTTTTTGCCTGCTTTTATAGGCGCTCACCCGTACCGCCAGGCCTACAACCGCGGTGTAAAGATCATTGGCGCCACCGCGCATTTCGTAAACAACCATTTAGATGAGGGACCCATTATATGCCAGAATGTTATTCCTGTTGATCACTCGCAGAATGCAGCGGAAATGGCTAAGGCCGGCAAGGGTATAGAAAAAATGGTGCTGGCACAGGCAATAAAGCTCGTGCTGGAAGACAGGGTAATGCTGAGCGGAAACAAAACGGTGATCTTTTAAAAAAACCTGAAGAATCTGCCCAAAGAACCATTTGCTATGTAAAAAAAGTTAAGCCGATTAAACCGAGACGGCGGCCGCCGGTTATTTATGCTGCATTTCGAATTCGGATCAGTTAAGTTAACATTACTGCATCCTATTCTGGTTAACACCCCGCCCGGCTCCTGGTCCCTATTTCAACTCATCCGGCCTTGTTAGCCCAATCCTCATGATTTCACCCCAACCCATCCCACCTAATTATCCTATTTTTGCAGGCAATACCATAAAGCCATTATTATGCAAAGAGGACCCGTATCGCAGTTCATACAACACCACTACAGGCATTTTAATTCGGCCGCACTGATGGACGCGGCTAAAGGATATGAAACGCATTTATTGGAAGGCGGCAAAATGATGATCACCCTTGCCGGCGCCATGAGCACCGCCGAACTGGGCCTGTCGCTGGCCGAAATGATCCGCCAGGATAAAGTGCAGATCATTAGTTGTACCGGCGCCAACTTAGAAGAAGATATTATGAACCTGGTGGCCCACAGTCACTATAAACGCGTGCCCAACTACCGCGATCTGAGCCCGCAGGAAGAATGGGACCTGCTGGAAAATCATTATAACCGTGTAACCGATACCTGCATTCCGGAAGAAGAAGCTTTTCGCAGAATACAAAAACACATCGTGAAAATATGGAAGGAAGCAGACGCCAACGGCGAGCGGTATTTCCCCCACGAATTCATGTACAAGCTATTGCTGAGCGGCGTGCTGGAACAGCATTATGAAATTGATCCCCAAAATAGCTGGATGCTGGCCGCAGCACAAAAAAATATCCCTATTGTTGTTCCCGGTTGGGAAGACAGTACCATGGGCAATATTTTCGCATCCTACGTTATTAAACAGGAGCTAAAAGCCAGTACCATGAAAAGTGGCATCGAATACATGGTTTGGCTTACCGAATGGTACAGGGCCAACAGTGGCGGTAAAGGTGTTGGATTTTTCCAGATCGGCGGCGGTATTGCCGGCGACTTTCCTATATGCGTAGTGCCCATGATGTACCAGGACCTGGAATGGCATGATGTACCTTTCTGGAGTTATTTCTGTCAGATCAGCGATTCCACTACTTCCTACGGCTCTTATTCAGGCGCAGTGCCCAATGAAAAAATTACCTGGGGTAAATTGGATATCAATACGCCAAAATTCATCGTGGAAAGTGATGCCACCATTGTAGCGCCGCTCATATTTGCCTGGCTGCTGGGATGGTAAAACAAATAAAAATTTATAAAAGCCGGTGATTTTATTGCCGGCTTTTTATTTTATTAAAATACTTTTAACCGTCCTTATAATAAACCGCTATCAATAGTATTAAAATAATATTTTATTATCTTTAGGTT
>CALKHN010000070.1 GCA_937991535.1 uncultured Sphingobacteriales bacterium | reverse complement strand
CCAGCAGATAAACAACAATAACTTTAAACTTCCGTGAGTTCATTATTTCAAAACGTCATTTTTAAGATGCTCTCCAACCCGCAAAGCCATAGCTATAATTGTCAAAGCAGGGTTTACTGCGCCACTCGAAACAAAGAAACCTCCATCCACGATATACAAATTTTCGAGATCGTGTGCCTTACAAAATGTATCAACTACCGATTTAGTTGAATCGGCACCCATCCTGGTGGTCCCGTTTTGATGGGCAGGAGAAGCCAATCCGATTCCCTTGCTGAAATAATATCCTTTGAAAAAGAAAGACTGAAACTTTCCCGATGCTTTTAATGCTTTCACCAACTCCTCTTTCAACAGCTCGTGCCCCTTTCCATTATTGGGCGTGTATGAAAGTTTTATTTTCCCGTTTTCAACTGTCACGCGGTTATCCGGATCAGGCAAATCTTCGGAGGTAAGCCAAAAATCAACCGCATGTTTTGCCATGATTTCAAAAGTAAATCCCGGTGCAGGAACAGGAGAATCTGCTGAAATCTGGTGTTCATCCGACTTACCCAACATCTGAATGTGGCCCAAAGGAAATTCGTATCCTCTGGTAGCCCGGTAAAAATCATTGATCCCAAAAGTTTTTCCAAACCTTGTAGGATTAGGTTCCGTGTAAAGCGCTATCAGCGCAGTGTTTTGATGAAACATATAATTTCTTCCAACCTGATCAGAATGATTGGCCATGCCGGTTGGAAAATTTTTGTTTGCACTATCGAGAAGCAATGCCGCAGAATTGATGGCTCCTGCCGATAGAACAAATAATCCGGCTTCCAAAGTGATTTGCTCGCCAAGATGATCCACCAAAACGCCGGTTATTTTTTGGCCTGATTCATCCGCAATCAGTTTCAAAACTTTTGCATTAGTCATCAATTCCACATTGGGATGTTCCAATGCTTTGGATAAAGCACAGGTTTGTGCATCTGCTTTCCGCTCTGCTGCATCGGGGAACCCGTCAAACCGGTCCAGGATGTAGGGGGAGTTTGCGGTTTTATGAGGATTCAGGTTTACCCCAACCGGCAATTCGAACGGGTGCAAACCATAGGTGGTCAATTGATCAAAAACTTCTTTAATCCGGGGTTCATGAGGAAGCGGAGGCAGCGGGTACGGCTGGGTTTCAGGAGGTTCAGTAGGATCGCTTCCACGCAGGCCATGCACACAAAAAAGTTTTTCAGCTTCAAGGTAATAGGGTTGCAAATCTTTGTAGGTTATCGGCCATGCCGGTGAAATGCCGCCATAATGTTTTATCTCTCCAAAATCATCTTCTCTCAACCTGAAAAGCGCTGATCCATAAAATTTCGTGTTACCACCCACGTTATAGTGCATCCCCGGCCGGAATTCTTTCCCGTCTTTGTCCAGCCATGTGTCTGTTGTTGTGTAACGGTTCTTTTCAAAAACTTCGATGGAATCCCAGTTTTCTTTTTCCAATGGTACATAATCACCACGCTCAATTACTAATATTTTTTTATTTGAATCTGCCAATTTGTAAGCCATGGCAGAACCGCCGGCTCCACTGCCGATAATTATTATATCATACATGCCTACCTTCTTCACAAAGCCTTAGCCAGATTTTCTTTTCACAGGAAAAAAAACGGAAATATTTTTCTTTCAGGTGAAAATGCTTTGCTAAAAAACAAGATTTGATTTTGCCAGGCAGCATAATCATTTCTGGCAAAGCTATTCAGGCCGGGATATTCAGAAGATAAATTCACGTCAATCAAATCGACAAAAAACTATCTTAATTTTTAATCAGATGCTTGGTAAATCCTGCTTTTTTCAAAAACTGAAAAGCCTGCATGACATTTTCCGGTACATCCTGCGGAATCTGAAAACCTTTGGACGGGTATTCGATGATTCTTTGTAAATCTCCCACCATAATATTGATAACTCTTTCTGTGGGAATTTCTTTCGTCGGATAATCTTCAAAAGAAATTTGGGGTGAAGTCACCATGATTTTAGGTTCAGGCCACACTTTTCTGATGGTTGCAAAGGAACGCCGTTCCATATAAGGTTTTTGTACAACAATGAT
Source organism: uncultured Sphingobacteriales bacterium (assembly GCA_937991535.1). GTDB lineage: Bacteria > Bacteroidota > Bacteroidia > Chitinophagales > Chitinophagaceae > Agriterribacter. Next base: position 7,806 of record CALKHN010000070.1, on the reverse strand, counting down.
TTTCATAACCTTAATTTCCCGTTCTTTGAGCATTGCCCTGGTATATAAAATATTTTCACCTGTATTGGAAGACTTATCCTCAATTAAAATTGAATCAGCCGGTATTCCTTTATTGACAGCAATTCTTGCAAACTTTCTCGCCTCAGGTTCTGACCAGATTTCTTTAGTAAAATTTCCCAACCCGCCGGACATGATTATCAAAGGAGCCAGGTTTTGAAAATAGAGTTCTGCAGTTCTTTCAGCCACACGCAGGTCATGGCTGCCCAGGGCAAGGATGCAATCAGCAGGGCGGAGCGGATGATGCATTTGATGGTAATCCCATAATGTTTTTCCTGCATGCAATATCTCATCATTCATTGGCAAAAGGTAAAGAAAATGCAGATCTCAATTCGTTGAAAGTTTTGTACACATATCAAAAAGGAATAGAAATCAAACCGGGAAATAAACTTCTTGCGGAGGATAGGCAGAATTAACTGTTGACAGAAATCATATAATGGCCTGATTGGGATCATTTTTCACATATATCAAAAACATGAGCTTAGGTTCGCCTTAATTTTATTCAGAAAAATAACCGCCCACGATCTAATGGTCAATCCCGTTCGATATGATTGTTTTACCTGCAAAGCCAGGACTTGTTCCATTCTGAACAGTTGCGGGAAGGATGCATTGAGGGCAATCAGCACAAATAAGATTTCAAAAACATTGGTAAAAGGAGAGAAATTGTTTTCCGAAGGGGAACTAAAACGCGGAATTAGTTTTATTAAAAAGGGATTTTTAAAAGTAGAACTTAATGGAAAAACGGGGAGGCCGCTGATTCTCCGAATTGCAGGGAAAGGTTCGGTTTTCGGGCACAGGATCAACCCGGATCACATGTTTTATCCTTATACCGCACGGGCCGTTTCGGATGTAGAATATTGTTTTATCTCTTACAATCAATTCAAAGAGATTTCCGGTAAAAGTATTTTGCTCAGGCAACAATTGGTCAATCTCTTTCTCGAAGAATTGGAAATGGCCGAAAAAAGAGCGTTGTATCTTGCTCACAAAACCGTACGGCAGAAAGTAGGTGAAGCACTTCTGATTCTTGCCGAATCGTATGAATATACAGAGGGAAGCCCAAGTTTTAAAATTGCAATGGGACGGCAGGATATTGCGGATCTGGCAGGAACTACCAAAGAACAGGTTTCAAAAATTTTAAAGGAATTCGAAAAAGAAGGACACATACGGTTTACTGCAAAAAAATTCAGTTATCTCGATATCCCTATGCTTCAGGATATTTCAACCATTTGAGAAAAATGGAAGTAATCAGTCCAATTCCTACAACTACATCCATAATATTCCAAAGTTGCCTTCCCAAAGAAATCTTTAAAAACGGTTGAAATAAAATTGCAAGAGAAGCAAATATAAAAGCAAGCGTCTTATCATTTTTCTCATAACTGCGATAAGAAAGAAAAACAAAGCCAACTAAAGCAATAAATCTTACAAACTGATAATAGCCATAAGGCATTTTTGCTAAGCAAATAAAAAATAAGATTGCAAGAATAGTCTTGATTATTTTTTCTATCATTTGAATTACAAATTACTACAACCCAAAACCAATTTTAGTTTTGCTTTGTTCTCTTACATCGCGTGGCAATAAATCAATCAGGCTATAATTTATTTCCCTTAATCTATCCCAATTTTGGCTTTCAATAGCAAACCTTCCTGCATCCATTTGGCTTCTAGCCTGCGTTTGGTCGTTCATTTTTGTTTGTTCGTTTTTCAGCCAATTAAAAACATCTTTTAAAAATTCAGGTATTCTCCAACGGATTTTATTAATGATGCCATGAAACTCATCTGATTTTTCCTGAATTTTTATTGGGCTGTTGGTTGTCATAAATGTTGTTTCTGATGCGACAATATCATTAAAGACTTTTCTTTCATAATCGTTACCATTTTCATTCAAAAATTTTTCACACTCTGTTTTTGTTTCATAATAATGCTCTTTTGCAATTTGAAGTCGTTTGTTTTTTGTTGCGTTATCAATTTCCTGTGCAATTTTTCTTTTTTTATCTTCAAGTTGGTATTTCTTATCTGTTACATCATCACCAGTAAGATTATCTGTTTCGTCGGCTACAGTTTCCATTTCAAGTTTTAGTTTTGACAATATACCTGCGGTCACATAATCTTCTTTTCCTTTTGCCTGTTCAATTTCCTCATCTAATTTTTCAGATAAATCAGATACTTCAAGTTTAAGCAAATCAATTTTCGTATTTCTTACTTTAGGATTAAACGTTTCTTTAAATTCTTGATCCGCCATATTTAGATAAGCCGCAATAGTTAAATCTCTTGATTCTGAAATTGCAATTGCAATTTCAATGTCAGAACCTTTTGAAACATCACGTTTCAGGTTCTTGCCTGTTATTACTATGCACCCGATACTTTTGTTTGCTTCGGGTAAAGCCAAATGAGAACCTTCCAAAACGTTTACTCTAATCACTTCATCCGAGCTGCCCTTTACAATAGTTTTATTTAAAGGAAACGTAAGTGAACGTTTGGTTGGAAGAATTGTATTTTTCTGAAATATCTGTTGTAATCTTGTTGTTCCAGGGGTATCATAATCATCAACTTCTAAACAAATATCATCTGGCAAGGGTTGTCCGCTAATTCCAAAGCCACTGTTTATTCCGATTGTCTCCATATCGGTTTCAACAATAGTATTCTGACTGTCGTAAACAATAAGTTGAAAGAAATTGTAGGCATTTTCAACCAACGGCAAGTCCTCGCTTATTCTCGCAGATAGTTTTTTTAGTCCACTATCAAAGCCGCCGTCCTGCCTTGTAATGCGATAAAATAAACCTTCAACATTGCCTGTAATTCTCGCTGCAAATAACTCTTCTCTTTCTTTTGATGTTTTTTGATAAGCAGGTTTTATAGAAATTGCAGTTACTTTTTTTACTTCTCCAGTTTTAGGAATTTCTATTTGCTTAGTAGCTGCATAATGAGCTGCACCTATTGCAACTGCTGTTGTCGGGTCAATTTCACAATTAGCAGGTATTTGCAAGACTTCTTCTACCCGCTGGCGTACATAAGGAATATAAGTTGATCCGCCAACCATTAATGTAAATTGTATATCTGTTGGCATTAATGATTTTTTTGTAATGATTTTTTTAATCATTTCAATTGTATTGTCGATTTCCGGTTTAATTAATTCGTTGAACTCTGAACGTGTAATTGTTATTTCCATATCAACCTCATTCCCGTCTTCATCTTCAAAACCATCAACAATAATTTCAGCAGAAGATTTTGCAGAGAGCAAAATTTTTGTTTCTTCTGCTCTGTGAAGCAACACATAATATTTTTTATTGTATTTACCCAAAGCGCTTTTCATATCATCTTCTAAACTTGAAAAACTATACTGCGCATTTATTTTAGGAATAATAACCTTTTCTATAATCATTCTGTCAAAATCTGCGCCGCCTAAAAAATTGTCGCCCTCATGTTCAAGCACCTTCATTTCTCCATTTTTAATTTCAATCAATGCCACGTCAAATGTGCCGCCGCCTAAATCGTAAACTAACCATTTTCCGTCTTGCATTTCCTTCTCTTTCTTCATGTTGGCATAAGCCAAACTCGCAGCAATAGGTTCTTGTAAAAGTATTACCTGCTTAAATCCGGCTTGTAATCCTGCTTCTTTGGTTGCATTAGATTGTATTGTATCAAACGATGCAGGAACAGTAATTACAACCGATTCCAATGTTTCGCCGGTATTTACAAAAGTTTTCAATTCTTTCAATACAAGTGCAGAAAGTTCAATTGGTGTTTTTGATTCATTGATTGCTTTTATTTTAAAACTTTCGCCCGTACCCATTTTGCGCTTGAAAACACCCATAACACTTTTAGGATCCTTTTCCAGGAAAGCTTTCGCTTGTGTTCCAATAAACATTTTGTCTTTTCTGAAACCTACAACTGATGGCAATGTGCTTCTGCCATAGTCTTGCGGATTAGTAAAAACAATTACGTCGCCTTTTACAAATTTGGCGATAGCCGAATTAGTTGTTCCTAAGTCAATTCCGAAATTGATAGTATTGTCCATTTTTATAATATTATTTTATGAGTTAAATATCTTTTGTTTCAACTATTACTACGCCCTTTTGTGCTATTGCATTTATTCCGCCTTTGCGATAGCGGATAATTGGTTTTATTACTTCGGTAATAAACAGGTTTTCTGCAGAACTGCCTGCGATACTTACTTCAAGGTCGGTTCGTGTTTCATTGTAAGGTTCGTCAATTGGATTGTAATAAATTAATCCCGCCTCGCCTTCTGCATCTGACGAAAAAATGTTCCCAAATATTTCTTTCATCTTGTTTATGTTGCGAAGAATGGAATTTGTTTCTTCTATCTGAGAAGTTTTCTTCTCTATTTCAAAAATCTGATTCAATAAATCAAGATAAAGTTGCGGTGCTTTTACTGATATTATTTTATTTTTTTGCATAAACTTGCTTTTAATTATCATTTGAAAAATCGTTTTCAGAAATTGTATTCGCCTGAGTAAGGTTTTCATATTTATTGGAAGTATACCTTGTAAAAAGCCGAAGGGTAAAATACGGAATTGAAATCCGTCCGTCTTCATAATGAATTTTGTTGAAGTCGTACACATCTTCATCCTTTTTATACAAAGCATTGTATGCAAATCTTCCTGTGCAAAGCGGGTCCCCATCTTTTATTTCCCAATTATCTCCATATGCGATTTTTAAAAAGTATTTACCTTCCGGAATGTTTCTAACTGTATAAGTAGTTCCGTTGTTAATAAAAACGAAGCGAATACATTTGTTAGACTTGTAATTAACAATCTTTACTGCGGCATCAGTGTTTTCTGCCGTAATTACCAGTTTGTTTTTTATTTTGTAATCGTAGATCGGCTTTATGTTGGCACAGTCCATAAAAGCTCCGTTCTTGACATTAATGATTTGATAGGTTGGAACAGATTTTTTTGGATAGTTGTTGTCGTCAGTTGTGATGGTATTTGGTGATTGAGTTGTATTTACGTCGGTTGAATTTGATGTATTCGTAGAAGGATCATTTGTTGTTGGCAGCATAGATGAATTATTAGTATAATTTTCAACCGGTGCCGTTGAGCCATTTGAAGAATTGGCAGATCTGATGATAATTGCAATCAGAAAAAGTGCTACAAGTGCAATTAAAACATATAATCCCAATTTATCAGTTGACTCATTTTGAGTAGATAATTGGCCTACTAGCATTTTCTCCTTTATATCCTCCAAATCTTTTAAATCCATTTCCAATTTTTGGCGGGCAGCTTGTGAAACATTTATTATTAAAGATTGCCTCACAAGCTTCAATGCAGCGTTCATGTCCTTTTGGCTATTCCAGCATGAAATAGATAAATCTCTTAGTGCATAGCCAATCTGGTTTCGGATTTCATTCGCAAAAGACGGCAAACTATTAAGTTCGGAAACGCTAACAGCAACATCGGCGTAAGTCGCTGCTTCATTGGCTGTTAATGTTTTTTCATCAACTTGTCTTATTGAATTAGTTATTTGAAAAAGAGTATCTGCCCATTTTTTGCGAAGTGGTGCGTTTTTCTCTTGTTCTATTTTTTCCGCATTAATTTCTTTGAAAATTCTAAAATTATTTTCAAACGTTTGCTTCCCTACACTTGTAATATTCAACTTCAAAATATGTGAAAGCAAGTCCTCAGGTAGTTGTGTATTATTACAATATTTGTCAATTGCTAATGCCAAAAAATTAATACTTGAAGCAATCTTATTTATTTGACTTTGAAAATATTCTGGCAACAGATTGAGCATATTAATCTGAAACTTCTTTTTTACAATATCCAATGCTTCACCTAATAACCAGGTTGCATAATCGCTTTTTTTCGTTTTTATTTCATCAGTTATCTTGTCAATTTCTGCAATTCTGTTTTGAATGTCAAGACCAACCGATTTGAATGCTGTATTAATATTAGAAGGATTGATCAGACTTCGTGTTCTTAGAACTGAAGAAAACAATCTCTGGTCGGCATTTTTAAATGCTTTAAATAGGCTTCTGTCAAAATTTTGGGCAAAGGTTGGATTTATAAAATCTTTAAAATCGGCCAGCTGATAAATGCTTTCATGCTTAAAATGAGAAAGGAATAGTTTATTCCCGTCAACCAAATAATTATTTAAAGGTTGCAGCACCGTCGCCAACTGATAATAATATTCTTTCTTTCTTTTTTCGTTTAGTTCCTCTATTACTCTTTCACAATCGGATTTTAAGAGTTTGTGTCCTTTATAATTAAATCTTCCATTATCTGAAAGTTCAATCTCAACAAAAAGTTTTCTTTTTGTTTTTTTTATTAAATAACCGTCTATGCTTGCAATGTCAGCATGTTGCAAATCTAGAATCTCAATTGGGTTAATAAATGGCATAAAAGATATTATCCGTTTAAAGAGACTAATGATAATTTATTAGATTTACCTAAACCCTGTTCCAAAAGCACATTAATCTTGTTATTGGCAAGAATTATGTTTTAATATAGCGTGAAATGTTTCGCTATTTGTTCATACTAAATGATTTCGGCTAAGCCAAATTTAAGCACTTTTGTCCTTAGCATAATAAACAACAGGCAAATGGGCTAAATAATATTTTGATGTGCTGTAATCTAATGATGCATCCAATTCAATTATAAATTTCCTTCCCTGATTTCTTTGGAAAAGGGTTTTCTGTTCCGTAGGAACATTTCGTAGGTAGAAAATAATTTACAAAATAGTAGCTCGTTCCATAGGAACGTTTTGTGCAATTTGGCTTATTTTACAACTAAATTAATAACCTAAAAAAAATCTTCTGCCAAATACTTATAGCAAATTACACATACATTTTGTTTTTGCTGTAAAATATCCTGCTGCACTCATACGTCAGGAATGGAAAGGTGTCTTACATAGAGATATCACTGGTATTTTCCAGAATAATGGCCACAAGATGTTGCAGATTAATAGCATGCCCGATCACATTCATATTTTTATTGGAATGCGTCCTCATCAATCAATTTCCGCTTTGGTACAAAATGTAAAAACGAAAAGCAGTAAGTGCCCGCCTGACCGGACGGACAGGTGTCAAAGCTCAAAAATTTTGCAAAGGTTCATTCGGCTGGTAGGATGGTTATGGTGCTTTTTCCTATTCAAAAAGTCATGTACATGATGTAATACGGTATATTCAAAATCAGGAAATACATCATAAAAAGGAAACTTTTTTAAATGAGTATAGAAAAATGCTTAGGTTATTTGAGGCAGAATATGATGAACAATACATTTTTAAAGACCTCATTTAGCACGAGAAGTTTCTGCGGAACGAACTTTCAAAATTAATGAACCCTTCCTACCTATAAATTGTTCCTACGGAACAAAGGAATTGATTTTCATAGCACATTAAAATATTATTTACCCGACAAATGATTTTTAATCTTCCCGCAACCCTTTCCTAACATTTATGACTTCCGATATTAAATGGCACACGTTTAAGCAGGTTCATGAAAATATGGTCTTCCTCATTCCGAATACTTAAGGTGCCTTGAATATCCTTTGATTCCCGGTAAACTTACAAAATGAATAGTGGCTCATTCTCGACATTTTTAATATACATGCGTCCTACTTGAATGTTACCAACTCGCCAAATGGGGGAGTTTAGGTATGTGTTTAACCTAACGGTTGGGGGTTGGATAAAATCTCCAAAAAATACGAAAACATACTTTCCGGCATTTTATCCCTTCCCATTCGTCGCTTTAGAAAATAATTTCGTTAAGAGCGATTGAAATGTAGAACTCC
>CALKHN010000069.1 GCA_937991535.1 uncultured Sphingobacteriales bacterium | reverse complement strand
ACATTGTTATAAAAAATATTCAACCGGGCGTGCAGCCTTTTCTCATCATTGAAGGCGAGAGGTGAAAGACGAAGCACTCATTCTATCGTCAATAATAATTCGGTGATAGCTGACACCTGAAAGCTGACACCTATTTGTTTTCCCTGAACTTCTTGGGCGATGTGCCCATGATTTGTTTAAAGGACCTTGAAAAACTGTACTGATCGGTATATCCCATTTCTTCGGCGATTTGCTTAATAGGGGTTTTTGTTGCTTTCAGCAGTTGGCTTGCTTTTTGAATTTTAAGTGAAGTAAAAAGCTGAATGGGGGAATAATGTGTTTTTTGTCTGAACAGCGCCGAAAGGTAGGAAGCCGATACGCAGGCCTCCCTGGCCAATTCATCGAGCGTGAGATTTTTATGAAGATGTTGTTTCATAATAAGAATACAACGTTCTATAATATTATCCACTCCTTTTTTCATGTAGTTGAAAACAGTAAGCCGGAAGGTACCCAGGAAACTATAAAACCGGAAGTTGGCGTACAGCAGGTTTTCCATATTATCCATCAGGTTAAGATGATGCATGATGTCCTGGAACTGCGCTATGCGTCCTATTAATGGCGGGGTGGTTAGATTCTTGTTATTTTTATCGCGCAGCAGGTAGGTATACATCGCTTCTCCAATGGCGCCGTTAAATTTCACAAAATACAAACTCCACTCGTCAGAAGCTTCCACACCCAGGCGAAAATGCGTTTTGCGGGGCAATACCGCAAAATGATTGGCTTTGAGGACAAGCTTTTTATTGTTGATCGTGTACCATCCTATACCGCTTACGCAATATACCAGTACATAGTCGGGATTGTTTTTTAATACCTCTTTATCAAGCGCACTTTGTTCAGCGTAAAAAGCGATTTCAGTTATGTACAGGTTTTTTCCAATGGGATGGTTATCCAATTTGCTTCGTAAACGGGCAGGTAAAACCCAATGCGGTTGCGCTGCTGCTTCAATGGTACCGGTGTCGTGTTCTATAACTATGTTCACTATATTCAGGTAATTTTAGGGGATTTAAAAATAGCATTATTTTGCAGCGCAATAATAATTTGTGCTATTCTTTTTATAACAATTAACATTGGCCGCTTTTCAAATTTGGATAACCTTTGATTGAAACCCGCATTTAAACGCACCGATCTGAACCATGCAGCATTTACCCCTGATTGATCTGATAGTAATTCTTGTATATCTTCTCAGTATGGTACTGGTTGGTGTATACTTTTCGAGGAAAAACAAAAATGCAAAACAATTTACCACGGCTTCCGGCAATATACCCGGCTGGGCGCTGGGCATATCGTTGTATGCCACTTTTTTAAGCAGCAATACTTTCCTGGGCGTTCCGGGAAAAGCGTTTGGCAGCAACTGGAATTCGCTTGTGTTCAGCTTGTCAATGCCTTTTGCCGCATATTTCGCTACCCGGTTTTTTGTGCCGTTTTACCGTACGCACGGTGAAGTAAGCGCCTATACGCACCTCGAAAAAAGGTTTGGCCCATGGGCCAGAACCTATGCCATGGTTTGCTTTATACTTACCCAACTGGCACGCATGGGTTCCATCTTTTTTGGTATTGCGCTAACCCTTCAGGCATTAACGGGGGTAGATATGAAAACCATAATGGTGGTTACAGGAATATGCATTATTATTTATACTGTATTGGGAGGGATGGAAGCTGTGATATGGACAGAAGTGGTACAGGGGATCATCAAAACTGCAGGCGCTTTAATTGTATTGGGTATTATATTATATGAAATGGAAGGAGGTGTAGGGGAGATATACAGAATAGGTGTTGCGGATGACAAATTTAGCCTGGGCAGTTTTTCGCTTACCGATTTCAGTTCTTCTACTTTCTGGGTTGTTTTTTTATACGGATTTTTTATCAACCTGAACAACTTCGGTATGGATCAGAACTATGTGCAACGTTACCATACCGCGCGGAGCGAAAAAGAGGCCGCAAGAAGCATTTGGCTCTGTGTATACTGGTACCTGCCTGTATCCCTGCTTTTTTTTATTATAGGAACGGCATTGTATGCTTATTTTAGTCAGCACCCCGAACTGTTAGACGTGGTAAAACAGCAGGTGGCAGCCGAAAAAAATGTGGACATCAATACATTAACGCCGGCTGATTACGGTGATAAAATATTACCTTATTTTATGGTATTAAAAGTGCCAAAAGGGTTGGTGGGGCTGATCATAGCCGCAATTCTCAGTGCTGCCATGAGCACCATCAGCAGTGGCATGAACAGCTCAGCTACCGTATTTTTAAAAGACATTTACCAGCGCTATATCAATCCCAATCCGGGACCCAAAAAGGAGATGATCATTCTTTATACGGTAACAGCATTAACAGGTATATTATCTATTGTATTTGGCATTGCACTTATTGGCGTAGAAAGCATCCTGGATATGTGGTGGGAACTGGCTGGTATTCTTTCGGGAGGTATGCTGGGTTTATTTTTATTGGGTATGATTGCTAAAAAGGCGCAGAATGCTGAAGCTGTTACAGGAACGATCGTGGGAATACTGGTTATTTTATGGATGTCATTGTCTAAATACTTCCCCGAACAATGGGAACACCTTAAAAGCCCCTTCCACGTAAACATGATCGTGGTTGTAGGAACGCTAACCATATTCTTTGTAGGGTTATTGTTAACAAAAATCAGGAGAAAATGAGTATGAACGCCCGGGCTACAGGCTCTTTGTTGTGCCGGTTTAGCTATGCCAAAGAAATGAAAATCACGCAGAAAAACATTCATTCCCGCGTGTGCCCGGTAAGATGCTCTTGTGTTCAATTTGTAAAGTATATTATTCAACAAATATTCCAAAAAACCAAACAAATTTATGTCTAAGAAATTTGTTCCTGTAATGATAACGCCGTTTACACCCGAAGCAAAGCTTGATTTTGATATGGTGAAAGTACTGGTTGATTTTTATCTTGCTGCCGGGGTAAAAGGGTTATTTGCCAATTGCCTTTCCAGTGAAATGTACAGCATAAGTGAAGATGAGCGGTTGGCGCTTACCAGGGCTGTGGTGGAACATGTTAACGGTCGCGTGCCGGTTGTGGCAACCGGTTCGTTTGGTTTAACCATAGAAGATAAAGCGGAATTCACAAAAAAAATATTTGACACTGGTATTGATTCGGTAGTACTGATCACGGGCCATTACGCGGCAATAGATGAGGGCGACGATGTTTTGCTGCAAAGATTTGATCAAATGTTGTCGTTAACGGGCAATATTCCGCTTGGATTGTATGAATGTCCGGCCCCTTATAAAAGAGTGGTTACGCCGGAAGTATTAAAAACACTGGTGTCTACCAACCGCATGTTTTATCATAAAGATACCTGCTGTGATGAAGCGCAGGTGAAGGCAAAATTAGAAGCGGTCAAAGGTACGCAGATGCAATTTTTTGATGCGCATACGCCCAACGGTGTTTCATCTATGAAAGCAGGTGCAGCCGGACTATCGGCTATAGCCGGTAACTTTTACCCCGAAATAATGGTATGGTTATGTGACCATGTTAACGATCCGGCTAAGCAGGAGGAAGTAGCATGGCTGCAGGCTGAATTGAGCAGGGTAGATCCTTTGATCCATGTGGCTTACCCTATGAGCGCTAAATTCTTTATGCAACTGAGAGGTCTTCCTATTCATGCCATTAGCAGGGCCCATGCACTGGAGCCAACACCAAAAGAAAAAGCGGTTTTACATTCTATTTTAGATACTTTAAAATCGTGGTACGAAAAGTTAGACATAAAGGAAGTGGTGTATGAGGATGTGGCGTGACCTCACCCTCTTTCCCTCTCCACATGGTAGAGAGGGACGGTGCTTAACGACAACGCCGGGCATAGGTCCTTCCATTTCACCTATTGAATAAATAATCATTGTACGTACTACTGGAAAATGTGAAAGCAGCAGTGAAATGAGCCAGGCAAAACTCATCCGAAGCGAAATGTAACCATAAACGATAAACCACAAACAATAAATTATAATTTCCTAACCTCAAATCTAAATCCGACATGTGTTCTAAATGGGTTGCATTTTTTTGTATTTGCATTTTGTCTGCCTGCTCAGGTGGGCAACAACAAAGCGAAAGAATTAATAACGATACTGATATGCCTGCCGGTGATTCATCTTTTGTAAAAGGATATTTTTTTACCACGCCTGCGCCATTTGCAGAATGCCACGCGTCTACTATCCTGCATTTGCAAAACGGGGAATTTATGGCTGCATGGTTTGGCGGACAAAAAGAAGGTACCGATGATGTAGGGATATGGCTGGTAAAAGGTAAGCCCGGCAACTGGACGAACCCTGTTGAAGTAGCTAAAATTAGGGAAGATGCCCATTGGAACCCGGTACTCTTTCAGGCTCCCGAAGGCCGGGTGTTTCTTTATTTTAAAGTAGGTAAAAAGATCCCTTCATGGGAAACCTGGGTAAAAATGTCTGATGATAACGGGCAAACCTGGTCGGAAGCTGTGGAACTGGTGAAGGGAGATAAAGGAGGACGGGGGCCGGTACGCAATAAGCCCATTGTAACTTCCGGAGGATTGTGGATAGCAGGCGCGTCTCATGAAGAAGGAAACTGGGATGCTTTTGCCGATATCAGCGCCGACCAGGGAAAAACATGGACGGCTGCTCCATACATAGCATTAAACAGAAATGAATTCAAAGGTAAGGGAGTAATACAACCTACCCTTTGGGAATCTGCTCCCGGCAAAGTACATATGTTGCTGCGCAGTTCAGAAGGCGCCATCTACCGCAGTGATTCGGAAGACGGTGGAAAAACCTGGTCTGCCGGCAGTAAATCAGGCTTGCCCAATCCCAACAGCGGTATTGATCTTACCAAACTTCCCGACGGAACATTGGTGTTGGCCTATAACCCCGATACTGCAAACTGGGGCTCACGTTCACCACTTTCCCTGGCCATATCGTTTGATAACGGTGTAACCTGGCCGAAGATACTGGATATTGACAGCGGCGATAAAGAAGACGAGTTTTCCTATCCGGCGGTGATCAGCTATGGAGATACCATTGCGGTGAGCTATACCTGGAACCGGAAAAATATCGCTTACTGGATAGGCGCCAAAGATGCATTGATAAAAGCAGCAAAAGACAGGTAGATGGATGAGTTCCTGGTTTTTAGTTTTTGGTTTGTGGTTGAAGCGAAGCAGTAGCAGGGTAATATAACTTCAAAGCCTGAGTATCCCGCCCCATTTAAATCAGGTTCAGATAGATAAGTGCCAGGGCATTAACTATAAATTTGATAAAGTAAAGTGGTTCAGGCTCTTTGCATATTTATCGGGGTTAATAGTCGAAAATACAGTAGTGCCACAGCTAAATCAGGGCGTGTGCACGGATGTGTTGTATCCTCATCCGTGCTTGAACTTTTTGTTACTTTTTCTTTCAGGAGAAAAAGTAAAAAGAATATTTATTACTGAACTTTTCTTATACGATTTGCACTTTAAATACTTAATGCTGTTTAAAATTTCAACTGATGAAAGCTTCAACCCTTTTCCTGAACCGCATGCTGCCCGTAGGCCTTGCATTGGGAACCGCATGGGCAGCCCGCGGCCAGATAGGTCATGAATATGGCGCAACCTGGGCCGCTGCCATCGGCATATTAACCATAATAGCGCTTTCGGACCGTAAAGACTGGTACGACCGGTTACCAGTTATTGTTGTGCTGGGCGCTATTGCATGGGGCGCTGGTGGTATGATCAGCTATGGAAAAATTGTTGGTTACGGGCATGCTGCAGACTATCTCAATGTTAGCTATGGTTTGCTGATGCTGGTAATCATTGGCGCACTGTATGGATTTTTGGGCGGGGGAATAACGGCACTGGCTTTATCAAACACACCCGAAAATAAGGTAGACTGGGCTGCGGTATTTACACAGATGTTTGCAGGAGGATACCTGTTTTGGGGTATATTTATTTTTCAGTTGGAGTGGTTTATGACGCCACCCCGCTCAGAATTATGGGCCGCCTGCATGGGCGCCGCGCTCGCTTTGGGGTGGTACCTGTATCGTAACGGCTACACCTATGCGCTGCGAACTGCTTTTTACAGCGCTTTAGGAGCCGGTTTCGGTTTCGGCTTTGGTAATTTCCTGCAACGCATGGGGTATACCTCAGGTATAAAATTCAACTGGTGGAACGTAATGGAATATTCTACCGGTTTTTTTGGTGGATTGGGTATGGCTTATGGGATATTTTCTGTTAACAGTTGGCCAAAAACCGTTGCCCCCGATAGGGTAGCGAATGCAACGGCGTGGGTGTTTTTAATAATACTCCTTCCTGTAATTAATCTTATTGAAGGGGTGAATACCAAAACGATGATGTCAACCGGTAAGGACATAAACAGCACAGATCCGGCAGCCTTTGCATTCAACTGGCAGGCCATTATGTGGGTGATGTCTATACTGTTTATGATTGGGCTTACGTTTTATTATAAGCCGGCATCAGAAGGCGCATCCTCTCAAAGAAAAACAACTACGCTCACTTTGGTTTACCTGGCCTGGTATATTATCATCAGTAACGTGATCAGCGCTATATGGCTTACGCCCAAATTCAGTTCGCAACATTTATATTGGGTGAACCTGATCGTATTGTGGCTGTTAATGCGTAAAAGCCCGAAATTTCCGGAAACCGGCGCCGAAAGTTCGATCTCCGTCTCTTGGCCGTATGCTGCACTTAAATGGTGGCTTGCAGCACTGCTCTGTATTTTAATATTGAGCTATATTGCTATTTCTATTGGATATGTGCATCCCAACGCGCAGATACGATTTGAATAATGAAAGATGTTGTATGATAAATTGCACAAATTCACACGATTATAACAATAACATGATTAAATTTGTATAATCAATTTATTATAATAAAATGTCATCTGATTTCGAAAAAGCAAAAAACGTAAAGGCCGGCACCATAACGGGTGTAATATCCGGGGCTTTATTATTATTCTTTTTCCTGGTTTCATGGTCTGTTCCGGTTGTTACGCCTCCTCCGGTTGAAGAAGGGATGGTTGTAAATCTTGGAAACAGCGATGATGGATTGGGAGACATACAACCCCTTATTCCGGGTAAACCCGCTGCGGCCGAAAAAGAAGTAAATACTCCCCCAAAAGCTGCCAGCACGCCTGTGCAGGATGTAAGGGCTGTTGAAACAGACGACAACGATGAAGAAGCGCCGGATGTAACGGTGCCAAAGCCTAAGGTATCTAATCCTCAAAGCACCAACGTTCCTACCAAAGAAAACACAACGGTAACGAAGCAAAACAACAACAAACCGCAGATCGTTGAAAATCCAAAACCAGCCCCGCCCAAACCCAAAGCCACTTATAAGGGAGGCGATGGTAGTGGCACCGGGGGCAATAATGCCGACTCCTGGAACAACAGCCGCAGTGAGGGCAATACCACAGGTTCCGGCGACAGGGGTAAGATTGATGGGGACCCTAATTCAAAAAATTATGAAGGATCGGGTGGCAGCGGTTATACCATATCGGGTAATTTGAGAGGGCGGCGTATTTTGCAGCAGCCTTCCTTTCAGGACGATTTTAATGAGAATGCAAAAGTAGCTGTGGATCTTTCCGTTAATGCTTCGGGAGTGGTTACCGGCGCCACTTATCAGCCAAGAGGATCCACCACTTCCAATGCAGGCCTGAAAGATATTGCTTTGCGCAAAGCACGCCAGCTTAAATTTGCTGCCGGCGATGAACAAAGAGGAACAATCATTTTCAATTTTAAAGTAACGAATTAAAGATACCTGTTTTTGAAGCCCAATATCTTCAAAAGGCATACGCAGATCAAACATTGGTTGCAGCGTATGCCTCTTTTATTTTACAAATTATTCTTCCATTCATTTTCCGCTTATTTTTGTGTCCTGCATAAGGCAGGCTGTGTTCATGGATTATAAGGAAACCATAGACTATCTGTACAAAGCGCTTCCCATGTTTAGCCGCATGGGCGTTTCGGCAATTAAGAAAGATCTGACAAACACCCGCATTTTGTGCGAACAGGCCGGGAATCCGCAAAATTCATTCAAAAGTATTCATATAGCAGGAACAAATGGCAAAGGATCTGTTAGCCATATGCTGGCGGCAGTATTACAAACGGCAGGTTACAGAACGGGATTATATACATCTCCGCATCTTACAGATTTCAGGGAAAGGATCAGGGTAAACGGTGTTGTGATTGATGAAGATTTTGTAGTATCATTTACCGGGAAAAAAATACCCCTGATTGAAACCATTAAACCTTCTTTTTTTGAGATAACCGTTGTAATGGCATTTGAATACTTTGCCAGTAAGCAGGTAGACGTAGCCGTTATAGAAACAGGTTTGGGCGGCAGGTTAGACAGTACCAATGTAATAACACCCGTATTATCCGTAATTACCAATATCGGCATGGATCATATGAGTATTTTGGGTGATAGCCTCGCACAGATCGCTTTTGAAAAAGCAGGGATCATTAAGCCCAATGTACCTGTTGTTGTTGGAGAAACCCTGCCCGAAACAAAACCCGTTTTTGAAAGCGTTGCCACAGAAAAAAAATCTCCGCTCATTTTAGCTGAAAAAGAATGGTATGCTGATGATCACAAATATGAAAAACATGAACTGGCCGTAGAACTGGTGAGTCCTTTGCATAACGAAAAGCAAACCATCCATCTTGATCTTACAGGTATTTACCAGGTAAAAAATTTGGTTACCGCATATACTGCCATTGGCCGGCTAAAGGAAGAAGGCTGGCAAATTCCGGATGCAGCCGTACAAAATGGGTTGCGCAATGTTAGATCACTAACGGGGCTGCGTGGCCGCTGGGAGATTATTCATCAGCAACCCCTGATCGTGCTGGATGTAGGACATAACGAAGATGGCATACGGCAAATAACAGCGCAGTTGGAGCTGATGAGCTACCACAACCTTCATATTGTAATTGGAATGGTAAAAGACAAAGAGATCGCAAAAGTGATGCAGCTATTGCCAAAAGAAGCCTCGTATTATTTTACAAAAGCGCAAACACCCCGTGCTATGCCGGAAGATCAGCTTGCAGCTATTGCAGCGGCATATGACTTGCAGGGAAACCACTTTCCCAACGTAAACATTGCTATACAAAATGCTATCGGTCATTCACAAAAAGATGATCTTATACTGGTTTGCGGAAGTGTGTTTGTAGTAGGGGAGGTGGAGCGGAGTGTGTTACCTTTTAATCATTGAACTTATTGGTGCTATACACACCGGAATTCCTATTCAGATTTTCATTTTTTTCTTTCAGAAGCACGTACCGCGTATCGTTTTGTTACTGCCACAACAGGATTTAACGGCAGGTTCAAAAAAGCATTCTAAAATGTTATAAAAACATTTGAAATGGTACAAAGGAGTTGGTATTCTTGTAAAAATTGCCATATGAATACCAGGCTGCTTTTTTTCTTTATTGTTTCTTTGTTCTTTTCCTGTAAAGAACAATCCTCCTCTATTGTTGTTAGCCGCCTGCGTTGCGAATATCTTCAAAACCCATTAGGCATTGATGCAACAGAGCCCCGGCTGAGCTGGGAACTGCTGTCGGATGAAAGAGCGAAAGCACAATCGGCATACCAGATACTGGTGGCCGGCGATTCGGGTTTGCTGAAGGAAGACAAAGCCGATATATGGGATTCCGGAAAAGTCGGGTCAGATCAAACCGGCCAGGTAAAATATAAGGGTAAAGCGCTCGAATCGGGCCATCAGTATTACTGGAAAGTAAGAGTGTGGGATGAAAAAGGAAATGCAGGCGCGTGGAGTGAAATGGCAGGCTGGTCTGCAGGGCTGTTGAATAAACAAGACTGGAAGGCCAAATGGATTGGCGCTTCACCACAGCAGGTGCCTATGGAAGACAGGTTCTACTTTCATTATGGCTATCAGTCGCGGAGTGATTCATCGGCTGCAAACCCCGGATCAGTAACTGTTGACCTGGGCAAAACCGAATCATTTTCGGCTATTCGCCTGCATCCGGTGGTATTATACCAGCAGACTTCTCCATTTATTTTCCCGGTACGTTTTAAAATAATGGCTTCAGCCACTCCTGATTTTAATTCCCCGTTTGTCCTTGCTGATGAAACGGTTAATGATTATGTTTTGAAAGGAGTGAACCCGTATTATAAAAAATTAAATAAAACCGATGCACGTTATATTAAAGTACATGTCACAAAATCTGCCGCTATTGATTCTGTTCAATTTGGATTTTCATTGGCAGAGATAGAAGTTTTAGATGATCAGGGAAAAAACCTTGCACTAAAAAAGAATGTACTGGCAGATAATCTTTTTGATAATTACAGAAGATTTAAGGGTGATAGCTGGCTCCCGGAACTTGTAACAGATGGATTTTTAAAGCCCAATTTCAACCATAAAGCGTTTAGCCTTCCCGTTCCTCCTTCGCCGGTATTGCGTAAGGAATTTACAACAAAAAGAAACGTAAAAAAGGCTTTCCTGTATGCCAGTGCATTGGGAGTGTATAATATACGCGTCAATGGAAAAAAATGCGGGCAACATATTCTCGCGCCGGAATGGACGGACTATCATACCCGTGTGCAATATCAAACTTACGACATAACCAGTCTGCTGAACCAGAAGCAAAATGTTATTGTGGCGATGCTGGCAGACGGATGGTATGCCGGTGAAATCTTTTCGCATACCAGCAGAGGCGCCTATGGTTTTGACCGCAGATTAAAGGCCCAGGTAGCAGTTGAATATGATGATGGAACCACCGACCTGGTTGCAACAGATGAAAGCTGGAAAATATGGGAAAATGGTCCTGTGCAGCAGGCCTCTATTTTTAATGGTGAACATTTCGATGCCAGGCTTGTGCAGGCAGGTGTAAACGAATCCGGTTTTGACGATAGCAAATGGAAGGATGTTACTGTTGATAATGAAATATCTCTTGTGCTGAGCGCTCAAATGAATGAGCCCATCGCCGTTACCGAAGAGATTGTTCCTGTTACAATAACAACCGCCGGATCGGGTACATATATTTTTGACATTGGACAGAATATTGCAGGCTGGGTACAATTAAACCTGCCCTATAATCCTGGAAAACCAATAAAGATGCGCTTTGGCGAAATTTTAGATGAGGAAGGAAAATTGTACACCGATAACCTGCGGGGGGCCAAACAAACCGATGTTTATATCCCGGGGAATGAAAAGCAAATAAGCTATGAACCGCACTTTACCTATCACGGATTCAGATATGTGGAAATATCAGGATTAACACAGGAGCCTGAGCCTGGCAATGTTACCGCAAGGGTGGTGGCCTCTTCCGCACCTATTGCAAGTAATTTCGAAACCTCTAACCCCGATTTGAATAAACTGTGGTTGAATATTTTATGGACGCAACGCGATAATCTTCATTCAACGCCTACCGATTGTCCGCAAAGAGATGAGCGGGCCGGATGGATGGGCGATGCGCAGGTATTTTCCACTACCGCTATTTTTAATATGGATATGGCCGCCTTTTTTACCAAATGGATACGCGATATGCGGGATTGCCAAACTCCCCAGGGACGTTTCCCCGACTTTGCACCCCAGCCAGGCGTAGCGGCCAATTTCTATAATTCTCCGGGCTGGAGTGATGCGGGCGTAATTATTCCATGGAAGGTTTATGAGCATTATGGCGATACCACCGTGCTGTCGCTGCATTACGATGCAATGAAAAAGTATATTCAAAGCATTGTTACTGAAAACCCGGATCTGCTCTGGAAACGGTCACGCGGCAATATATACGGCGACTGGCTGAATGGAAATACAATTATCGCGGATGACTATCCCAAAGAGGGCGGACGGGTTCCGGATGATGTATATGCCACCGCATTTTTTGCCCAATCTGCGAAACTCGTTGCCGGCACAGCGCATCTCTTAAACAAAAAAAACGATATCGCTTATTTTGATTCCCTGGCAAAAAACAGTAAAGCAGCGTTTGTAAAAAACTATGTGTCTGATGACGGAAGAGTGACCGGCAATACACAGGCAGGGTATGCGTTGGCGTTAGATTTTGATCTTGTACCCGAAAACCTGAAGCAAAAAGCAGCCGCATATATGGCGGAAGCCGTTAAGGCTTATGATTACCGCATTTCAACCGGCATTCAAACCACCATAAGGCTAATGAACCAGCTAACTGCGTTCGGATACCACGATATTGCCTACAGGCTTTTGGAAAGTCACAGGTTCCCTTCATGGCTGTATTCAATTGACCAGGGCGCCACTACCATATGGGAACGGTGGGACGGATATGTAAAGGGCAGAGGATTCCAGGATGTTAGTATGAATTCATTCAATCATTACGCTATTGGTTCAGTAGGAGAATGGATGTACAGGAGCATCCTGGGTATTAATAACGATAAAGACAATCCGGGGTATAAACATTTTATCATTCAACCCGTTCCGGGAGGAAGCCTTACCCATGCAAAAGGATCCTATCATTCTATTGCAGGCAGGATCAGTGTAGCCTGGAAAAAAGAGAATAATGGCTTTAGCATGAATGTGGAAATACCTGTGAATACCACTGCCACAGTTGTTATTCCCGCAGGAAATGGTGTTACCGAAAGCGGAAGTGACATTAAAAGTGCAGAAGGAGTAAAATTGATTTCAGCTACGGACGGGGAAACGAAACTGCTGTTGCAATCGGGGAAATATAATTTCAGCACAACAATGTAATAATATGGTATTATAACATCTTTGATTGGTTTAATGATATTTGCCGGCTTTTATTTGTTTTTTTTTGAATTCACTTTTATCTTCAAAAACAAACTTATTGTTAGCGTTATGATTTTTTTTGAATAACTAAACGATAACTATGCCACTTAAAAAACGACTGCTATGCTTTTTTGTTACGGCATTTTCATTTTGTACGCTTACCGCGCAGAATACTGCCAGTAACATCAGGGGACGAGTACTTGACCAGAACCGCAATCCCCTGGCGGGCGCCACGCTTACGCCCGACGACGGCAATATGTACACCACCAATAACAATGGTGAATTTAGTTTTCCCTTCCGCAAAAGAACAAGTATACTGATCACCAATGTTGGTTACCGGGATACTACTGTGGTGGTTGATGATCCCGATGCCTATCTTACCGTTATTTTATCGGTGAATGCAGACGCGGAACAACTCGCAGAAGTTAAAGTAACCGCGCTTGGTATTTCCAAAAAAACAGATGCCGTTGGCTATTCCATTGCCGAAGTAAAAGGTGATGCCGTACAAACGGCCAAGGAAGCAAATTTTGTAAATGCATTACAGGGTAAGTTAGCGGGTGTTCAGATCAATACCAATAACGGCGCCCTGGGCGGTTCCACAAAAATACTTATAAGGGGTAATAAATCCATCACGGGCAACAATAACGCGCTCTTTGTTATTGATGGTATTTTTATGGGCAATAGATCACCCGTTGCCAATACCAACCAGGAAAAAGGAGGCGGCGGATATGATTATGGCAGCCCCATCCAGGATATAAATCCTGATGATATTGAGCAGGTGAGCGTTTTAAAAGGAGCCGCGGCTACTGCATTGTATGGCAGCAGAGGTTCGAATGGCGTTGTACTTATTACCACTAAAAAAGGAAACAGAACGCGTGGATTAGGCATTACCTATAATATGAATGCTCAAATAGACAAGGTGTATTATTTACCTGAATTTCAGAACAGGTATGGCGGCGGCGGATCTAATAACAACCCTGATTTTGTAGCCAGCGGATTTGATACCTTATGGCAGAGCAAATTCCCTGATCTTTTTTTGAATAGTCCTACTTATACCGACCCGGTGAACGGCGGGTATGATCTGCTGCCTCAGTATTCGGTTGATGAATCCTGGGGACCCGAACTTAAAGGGCAAATCATAAGACCTTATTACTCTTTTGATCAGAATAAGGGCAATCCCTATTTTGGTGTTACCACACCCTGGTCACCTCAACCGGATAATATCAGGGATTTTTATGAAACAGGCGTTACTTTAACCAACAGCATCAGCGTGGGAGGCAGCAATGATAAAGGATCATTCAGACTGGCATACAGCAACCTGAATCAAAATTTTATTCTTCCCAACGCTCTTCTAAGACGAAATAATTTTGGTTTTAATGGCAGTCACGTACTTACCAAAAACAGGAACCTGAGTGTAGTACTGAGCGCCAATTATTCTGAAAATTTCGTAAGGGGGCAATCGGCAACCGGCTTTAGTGGTTACAACCCAACCCAACTGTTCACTATGTATGGGCAAAGACAACTGGAGATGGATATGCTGAAATTTTACAAGTTTGCCGATGGCTCGCAGGTTAGCTGGAACAGAACTTCCCCAACCAACCCCCGCCCGCTTTTCGCTACCACTCCTTACTGGCATCAATATGAAGATTATCCTACCGACAACAGGAAAAGGTTATACGGGTTGACAGGATTTGACTTTAAACCGGTAGACTGGATTAATCTTTCCGCAAAAGTTTTTATTGACCAGTTCAATACTTTACGGGAAGAGCGCGTAGCGAGAGACTATACTCCGGGTAGTTATTCAAGAACAGATATTGAGCACAGAGAAGTGAACTATCAATTTATTGCCTCTGCACAAAAAGAACTTAACCAAAGTTTTAATATAAGTGCAGCATTGGGCGGAAATATCATGATGTCTAAAGACGCGGTAAAATCGGCGGGTTATGCGGGGCTCATCACTCCCGGGTTATATACGCTTAACAATAATATCGGAAGGATCGGCATCTCAGAAAATATTTTCAAAAAAACCATAAACTCTGTTTTTGGAACTGCAACACTGGGGTATAAGGACGCTGTTTTTCTTGATATATCTGGAAGAAATGACTGGTCTTCCACTCTGCCGGCAGGCAACAATTCTTATTTTTATCCCGCAGGTTCCCTGTCTGTAATCTTTTCAAACTGGATGAGTTCCGCCAGCAAGTGGCTCAGCTATGGGAAATTGAGAGCGAGTGTGGCGGAAATAGGGAGTGATACAGATCCTTACAGAACCGAAGTAGCATATAATGCTGCCGTATTGTTTGGAAGTAATCCCTATATTTTGAGGAACCCTTCACTTTCCAATAGCAAATTAAAACCCGAAAGAAGCAACGAAATAGAAGCGGGAGTAGAACTAAAGTTCCTGCAAAACCGAATTGGTATTGATTTTACTTTCTACAACAGGATTACCAATGGTTTGATAATGCCACTTTCCATTTCCAATACTTCGGGCTATAGCTCCTTTCTTACCAATGTTGGAAAGTCGAGAAACAGGGGAATTGAATTACAACTGACCGGTACGCCATTGCAATTGGAGCATTTTTCGTGGAGCATAGGCATTAATTACGCGGCAGATCGCAGTATTTTACTGGCTTTGGATATTCCCAATAACCCGAGTATTGATCGTTACATTCTGGCAACAGAGCGGAGGAGAAATTCTGTTTCTGTTGCGGCCATCGTTGGGCAGCCTTTGTTTGTTCTTACCGGTACAGACTACACTTATTTAAAAGGAGAAAAAGTAGTTGACGCTAACGGGTTTTATGTACCCTCCGATAAAAACCAGGTTATTGGCAGTACGCAACCCGATTTTGTGGGAGGGATAACCAATACTTTCACTTATAAAGGTGTTGTGTTGAGTGGATTAATTGATTTTCAAAAAGGAGGAAACTTCTTTTCTTACACCAATATGTATGGATTTGCTTCGGGCATGTTACAGGAAACAGTTGCCAATAACATCAGGGAAAACGGTATAGATGTTACCGGGGTGTTGGCCGACGGAACACCTTTAACCACCAGGCTTACAGCCCCGCGTTATTTCAAAAACAACTTCGGTACCAGGCTTAATAAAGCCAATTTGTACGATGGCAGTTATGTATATTTAAGAGAAGTGAAGCTTGGCTATAGTTTACCGGAAAAATGGACTGAAGCTATTCGTTCAAATAAAGCAACCCTTTCATTATATGGCAGGAACCTGTGGTTGATTAGCTCCAATGCTCCTAACGTAGATCCTTCAAACATTATTAATTCAGATTCAAATATTATAGGAATAGAGGGTGGAGCGCTGCCATCTGTACAGTCTTTTGGCATCAACTTAAACATTAGTTTCTGATTTTTAAAAACAGTGGTATGAAAAAATATCTGATAATAAAATTTATTATTGCGTTATTGGTTGTTTACTCATTTCAATCCTGCACCAAGGGATTTGAAGAATTGAACCGCGATCCGACAAAGCCAACTGCCGTTACCCCGGCGCTCCTGATCACCGGCATCGAAAAAACGGCGTCTGATATCATGTACAACCAGTTTGTAAACATCAATATCGGCAACCTTTACGCGCAGTACTATTCGCAAACGCAAAATGAATCTCAAAGTCAGTACCAGTTAGATGAAGGCGGAAATAATTTACTCTGGACATTGTATTCCACTTCTCTTTCCAATATACAGGAATTGAAAAGAATAAACCGGTTGAGTGCAGAGCCCGGCGCCAAAAATCAAAATGCAATAGCTTCTGTTCTAAGTGCCTGGATATATGAAGTACTCACAGACACCTATGGAAATGTTCCGTTTAGCGAAGCTTTAAAAGGTGATGAACTCGTTTTGACCTCCAAATACGACGACTCAAAAACAATTTATGATGGTTTAATTGCAATGCTGGATGAACAGATCGCCGCTTTAAACGCAAGCGAACCTACTTTTTCGGGGGGTGAGCTCATTTACAATGGCGCCCCGGATAAATGGAAAAAGCTGGCAAATTCCTTAAAACTCCGGATTGGATGCAGAATGATCAATGCTGATCCGGCAAAGGCTCAAACCATTATTGAGCAGGCAGCCGGCGCGGGTGTTTTTACCAGTGTAGCTGATGAGGCAAAATTTACTTACCTGAAAGATGTACCGGATCAGTTTCCTTATAACGACCAATCGGGCGGCGGTGTATCCAACCAGTATTTTGTATCGGCTACACTCGTTGATTTTCTGAAAGAGACCAGTGATCCCCGTTTAACCAAATATGCACGGGTGGCGCCCACGCCCAATGATATTGTGGGCAAGCCTTACGGTCTTGGTGATTTCACGGGGGGAATAAACCGGTTTTCGCTGCCCAGTTCGCAGGTATACAGCCCGGTATTCCCCGGGTATATTATGAGTTATGTTGAAGTGCAGTTTGCACTTGCCGAAGCCGCAGCGAGGGGCTTTAGCGTAGGAGGCGATGCCGCAATGTTTTATGAAAATGGCGTTAGAGCCAGCATGAAATTCTGGGGCGTAAGCGATGCGGATACCGATGCTTTTCTACTCGCTAACCCTTACGATCAGGCGAACTGGAAAAATATCATCGGTTCACAAAAATGGGTTGCGCTTTATAACCAGGGATTGCAGGGCTGGTTTGAAAGAACGCGCCTGGATTTTAAGAAGCCCAATGGCGAAGACTTTTTCGTTATTCCGGCTACAATCCTCGACAATACCGTAACTACTGTTCCGTTCCGGATTACTTACCCGCTTGCAGAACTTTCCAATAACCGTGATAATTATAATGAAGCAAAACAGGCGATGGGCGGAGATACCAAAGGAACAAAACTCTGGTGGCAGCCTTAGCTTAAACGACAAGAGCATTATGAAAGGATTATTATTGATTTTAGCTTCCATATTAACGATTAACGTTTATGGAAAAGATTATTTTGTTCAGGATTTTGGTGTTCGCGGAGATCATATTACTTTGAACACAAGATCAATTCAGACTGCAATTGACTATGTATCTGAGAATGGAGGAGGACGGTTGGTTTTTGGCCCGGGAAATTATGTAACCGGATCAGTTTATATAAAAGCCGGTGTTACCCTGCATTTAGAGGCTGGCTGCACCATTTGGGGTTCCACCAACCCGTATGATTACATCATGGACAGCACCGTAAAATGGAAGGCCCTGATTTTTGCAATTAAACAGGAAAATATAGGTATTACAGGTTCGGGAACAATTGACGGCAGGGGGTTTACTACCGCTATCAACACATTAAACCTGGTGCACAGGGGGCTGATAGAGGATGAAATGAAATACGACCGCGTACGCGAATGGAAAAGACCCGAGAATATTTATTTCCGTGAATGTAAAAATATAAAGATCCGGGGGATCACGCTAAAAGATCCTGCCAGTTGGAATCAAACCTACGATCAATGTCAGAATCTTGTTGTTGACAGCATTAGGGTTGACAGCAAATCTTACTGGAATAACGACGGAATAGATATCGTAGATTGTAAGGATGTGGTGATTCGCAATTCTTATTTTGATGCAGCCGATGATGTGTTGTGTTTAAAATCTCATGACCCAACCAAACTGTGTGAAAATATCCTGATCGAAAATTGTGTAGCCAGGTCAAGCGCCAATGGATTGAAATTCGGCACTGTTTCCCGGGGTGGGTTTAAAAATGTAACCGTCAGGAACCTAACGGTAATAGATACCTACCGGTCTGCAATAACTTTTGCTGCGGTAGACGGAGGTATCATAGAAAATATTGTAGTAGACGGTGTTAAATCCATCAATACCGGTAATGTGATTTTCCTGAGAATAGGAGATCGCTGGAGCAGTGGCAAGAAGCCTTATATGAAAAACATTACCATTAAAAATGTATATGCAGAAGTGCCGCTCCGGAAACCCGACGAAGGATATGGTTATGAAGGTCCGGTTGAAGATTTACCCAGGAATGTTTCTCCATCCAGTATTGTAGGACTGCCGGGTTATAACATTGAAAACGTATTATTAGAAAATATTGAGATCGTTTACCCCGGCGGGAGTGATTCATTTTACGCATACAGAGGTTTAACCGCAGCAGCATTAGACTCCATACCCGAAATGCCGGCGGCATACCCCGAATTTTCGCAATTCAAAGAATTACCAGCCTGGGGATTCTATATTCGTCATGCTAAAAATATCACGTTTAAAAATGTAACATTCAAAGCCGCAAGAAAGGATTACAGGCCTGCCGTAGTAAGCGATAAAGTAAACAACATCACGTTTACGAATGTTAAGGCTGAAGAACCTGACGCCGGTGATAAAAAACAATTTTTCTTCTACAAAACCGATAGCGTTACAATCAAATAATTATGAAAAGAATACGCCTATTGCTGTTACTTACCTTGTTCACTACAGTCTTTTGCCAGGCGCAGGAATACAAAGCCTCCCTGTTTGGGTGTATCTCTGATGGTATTACCAACAATACATCCTCCATTCAGGCCGCAATAAATTTTATAGCAGAAAAGGGAGGAGGCAGGCTGAGCTTTTATGTGGGACGTTATTTAACAGGCGGACTGGAGCTTAAATCCAATGTAACGATTGAACTGCATGAAGGCGCTGTGCTGGTTGCCAGTTCTAATATTAATGACTATATGCAGTTTGAAAATGAACGGGCTTTGCTGTTTGGAAAAAACCTTAAGAATGTAAATATAATTGGGAAAGGAGTGATAGAGGGGGATCCCGGTGAATATTTTCAGATCATGGGTGAACTAAAAAGCAAACAGTTTCTTCAACCTGGTTATTTAGCACATACGCCATCTTTAATCACCATGGTCAGTTGCTCCAATGTTAAAGTGGAAGGGATTATTTTTCAGAAATCACTGCAATACGCTCAAAAGTATATTTCCTGCGATCATATTGATCTGAACAATCAAATTATAAGGAACAATACTATTGAAAACAGCGGCAGCGTTGTTTTTCAAAATACAAAATCAATTACGCTTAAAAATATATTTATAGATGCCAATGGGCAGGCAATTGTAAAAGACCGGAACAGCGAAATAACCATGGTGGAGAATTGTATTACCGCCAGCGGTACGGCTGTACTTTAAATTTGAATGATGATGAATACGAAACGATATATAGTTGTTGTAATGGCTTTATTGCTGATAAATTCATATGTGAAAGCCGGAACTACCGATACGATTTATAATGCATCTTTGTTTGGCATTAAATCAAATGGAACCACGCTGAATACTACGTCTATACAAAAAGCCGTAGATTATATCAGCGAAAAAGGAGGAGGAATATTGCGTTTTTATGTGGGCAGGTACCTTACAGGAACCATTGAACTGAAATCAAATGTAACGATACTGTTAGAAGAAGGGGCTATATTACTGGGCTCAACCAGTATTTATGATTACAATATAAAAGAACCCATTCCCGGTTTGCTGTATGCTAAGGGAGCTGAAAATATAGCCATAAGGGGAAAGGGAGTTATCGACGGGCAGGGCAGGGAAGTGGCGTACAATCTGGTGGATCAGATTCATAAGGGTGTTATAGAAGATCCCATGAAATATGACCGGCCTGATAATAAACGTCCGCATTGTATTTATTTCAGGGAATGTAAAAACGTTAATATTTATGGCATTATTATCAAAAACTCCGCCACATGGGTTCAAACCTATGATCAGTGTGAAAATGTTGTTGTGGACAGTATTACCGTAATGAGCACTACATTCTGGAATAATGACGGTATTGACATTGTTGACTGTAAAAATTTTAAGTTGCTCAACTCTTATATTAACGCTGCCGATGATGCCATCTGTCTTAAATCGCACGATAAAACCAAAAGAAATGAGAATGTAGAAATACGCAATAACGTAGCCAGGTCGAGCGCCAATGGTATCAAATTCGGAACAGTGTCTGCCGGTGGATATAAAAACATCAGGATCGTTAATAATAAAGTGTACAATACCCTTAGGTCTGCTTTTACCATTGCTACGCCCGATGGAGGCATTGTAGAAGATGTACTCGTCGACAGCCTGTATGCCTACCATACGGGGAATCCCATTTATTTGCGTATCGGAGCCCGTTGGAACGATCAACGAACAGGTGTTATAAAAAATGTAACCATCCAAAATTTTTATGCTGAGATCACAGAAGAAAAACCCGATGCAGGTTATGAAATTGAAGGTCCGGTGGAAGATAATCCCAGAAATATTTCTCCTTCCAGCATTGTTGGACTAAAGAATATGATAATAGAGAATGTGACATTAAGGAATATAGAAATTTCATACCCCGGTAATGGTAATCCCAATTATGCTTATCGCGGAACATCGGCAAAAGAATTGAGCGGTATACCGGAAATGGAAGCTGCTTATCCCGAATTTTCTCAATTCAAAGAATTACCTGCATGGGGA
The DNA here is from genome assembly GCA_937991535.1 of uncultured Sphingobacteriales bacterium. GTDB lineage: Bacteria > Bacteroidota > Bacteroidia > Chitinophagales > Chitinophagaceae > Agriterribacter. Next base: position 12,993 of record CALKHN010000069.1, on the reverse strand, counting down.
TTCTTTATCAAAAATGCCAGGAATATTTCTTTCGAAAATGTAAAGCTCATCGCACGCAATAAAGATTACCGGCCTGCCATAGTTATGGATAATGTAACCGGATCTTCCTTTAAAAATGTCCGGATAGAAGAACCTGGCGTCAAAAAGAAAAATCAAATCGTTAGGAATAATTCAAAATAAGCGTATTGGTTATACAGTACGTCTGAGTTTGTATGAGAGGATTAAAAGATAAGATCGTTGTAATTACCGGTGGGTTGGGCGACCTGGGCTATGCTACTGCAGTGCGAATGACAGAAGAGGGATGCAGGGTTATTTTGTTTGATATTAAGCCAGACAGCAGCAACAAAGCTGCCGCTATTGGCGCTTATTTCAGTACTGTGGATATCAGTAATGAATTTGCAGTAGAAAGCGTCTGTGCGTCTGTGGAAAAAGAAATAGGGGCTGTCCATATTCTCATTAACACGGCTGCCTGTTTTCTATTCAAAGGTGTGGAAGCAACAGCGGAAGAATGGCGGCAGATCAATAGCGTGAACATTGGTGGCACATCGCTGATGGCAAAATATACAGTGCCTCAGATGAAAAAGAACGGAGGCGGCAGCATTATCAATTTCTCTTCGGTGAGCGGCTTCGTGGGGCAATCGAATTTTGCCACCTATAATGCCACAAAATTCGCGATCCGCGGATTAACCAAGTGCTGGGCACAGGACCTGGCGCCTTTTAACATCAGGGTAAATACCTTATGCCCGGGATATATTTATACGAAGGCTTTTGTTGATTCGTGCGAAAAATTAGGGTTGAACATAGAAGAAGAAAATAAAAGAGCATCGGACATGCATTTGCTGAACAGGCAGGGGAAGCCGGAAGAAGTAGCTGCTGCTGCCGCCTTTCTTGCAAGCGAGGATGCTTCATTTATTACAGGAAGCGATTTGCTGGTAGATGGTGGCTATCTTGCCAAATAAAAAAACTTCTTAATGATTAATTGACCTGGTATGAAATTCATTGATCTCTCACATCCGCTGGAACACGGGCAGCAAACCTTTCCAAGCGATCCGAAACTGAGCATTATACCACACGGCAATACCAAAACACTGCGTTACAATATAACGCAGATCAGCATGGGGTCGCACCAGGGCACACACCTGGATGCGATGTATCATTTTTTAGATGATGGAAAGACCCTTGACCAGATGCCGCTCGAATGGTTCTATGGACCGGCGAGTTTGTTACGCATACCTAAAGCAGCTAACGAAGAACTGACCAGAAAAGATTTTTTGCCCTATGAAAAATTATTGCTTCCCGGTGCGAGGATCATTTTTGAAACCGGTTGGCATAAGCATTTTGGAAAAGATTATTTTTTCAGCGATTTTCCGTCGCTTACACAGGAAGCCGCAAAATACCTTGCAGCAAAGAATATACGCATGCTGGGCATGGATATACCTACACCGGGCAAAGACTGGTTTGAACTGCATCACGATATATTGTTGCCAAAAGAGATCGTGATCGTGGAAAGCCTGGCTAATCTTGATAAAGCACCCGATCGGTTTACTTTTATCGGTTTCCCGCTCAACTTTAAAGGACGGGATGGTTCTCCTATACGCGCTGTGGCAGTGGTAAACGATTAGTGCGGGCAAGGATGGTTGCCAGCAGGTATTAATGATAGAAGCCTGTAAAATATATTTCTGAAATGATCGGAACAACCCAATGTTGATTTTAAAAAATCGGTAAGGGTAGTGATGTAAATATTATTTGTAAACCATTGTTTTGAACGGTATGAGCGGAGCACAAGTACAGCCTGAAACCATGAAAGCACTTTTTTATCCCGAGCATCACCGGCTTGAAATAAACAGGCAGCCTGTGCCTGTATGCGGCGATGATGAAGTGCTGCTAAAAGTAGCGGCTTGCGGGATATGTGGAAGCGAACTGGAAACATTCAGGTTAAAAAGCACCAGGCGTATGCCGCCACTGATCATGGGACATGAGTTTTGCGGAGAGATTGTTGCTACGGGCAACGCCGTACAACACTGGGAACGGGGCAGGATGGCGGTAAGCAACTCCATTATACCCTGCGGACATTGCGCTTCCTGTATCATCGGTAAAACCAATCTTTGCGAAAGCAGGGAAGTATTTGGCATGCACAGGAACGGCGCCTTTGCAGGTTATGTAAATGTGCCCGCGCGTTGCCTCATACCAGTTCCTTCTGGCGTTAATCTTCGTGAAGCGTGTCTTTCGGAGCCCCTGGCCAATGGTGTTCACCTGGTGAAGCTTACCAGGCATATAGCCATGAAGAACATACTGGTGATTGGCGCAGGCCCCATTGGTTTAATGGCCCAGCAGGCTTTCCAGACTTTACGGAACGTGAATATTATTGTTTCTGATATACGAAATGAAAGGCTGGCGGTGGCTAAAAAATTAGGTGCTATCGCGGTAATTAATCCTGCTCAGTCTGATTTGAACACCGCGTTAACACAGATAACAGGAGGGGAGGGTATAGACCTGGTAGTGGATGCAGTGGGCTCACCAGATACCAACTATAAAGGATTACATGCCGTTCGGCAGGGAGGGGCGTTAATGTTGATCGGTTTGTATGAAAACAGCCGGTCGCTTTACAGTTATGACATTGTGCTTGCCGAAAAGCAGGTGATAGGAAGTTATGCCGCAACACAGGAGGATATGGAGGATGCCCTTGATCTTATCACAACGCAAAAAGTGGATGTGCACTCATGGGTGCATTATTATAGTCTGGACAATGGAGTCGCAGCATTTAATGATATGAAAGAAGCAAAAGACAATCACATCAAATCGGTGTTGGTGATGGATGAAAACTGAGGCAGTTGTATACCGGCTGCGCAAATTTTTCCCGGTAATTTTTTTATTAAAATCAGTTGGATATTATTTATGAATAAAGGAAAAGTGTTTATTACCGATTATGGTTTTGCCAGCTTAGCGCCGGAAACCGGGCTGCTGAATGCGCACGGGTTTGAAGTAAAAGCTGCCAAATGTACAACGGAGGAAGATATCCTTTCCGGCGGCGCCGATGCCGACGCGCTTTTGGTGCAGTGGGCGCCGGTAACCGCTAAAGTGATCGCAGGATTGGAAAAATGCAGGGTAATTGTCCGGTACGGGATAGGTGTGGATAATATTGACCTTGATGCAGCCCGTAAAAGATCAATACCCGTGTGCAATGTTCCTGATTACTGTATTAACGAAGTAGCTGATCACACTTTTTCCCTTGCGCTGGCATTGGCCCGGCAACTAACGGAAACCCATGCCCGTATAAAGGAAGGTGTATGGAAGATTGTGCCTCCACGACCGATGCCCGCCTTTGAAGATATGCTTTTTGCTACCATTGGTTATGGACGCATAGCCAGGGCTGTGCTGGAACGAACGAAACCCTTTGGCTTTACGGCTGCAGCCTATGATCCTTATATAGCCGCAGCGGAAATGACAGCTGCGGGCGTTCGCGCGCTGCCATTAGATGAATTGCTGGCAACTGCTGATATTATTTCGCTGCATTTACCGCTCAATGAAACCACCCGCCATTTGATCAATGAAACTACCATCAGCATTATGAAAAAAGGAGCCATCCTGGTCAATACCTCAAGAGGAGGCCTCGTAGATACAATTGCGCTGGCCGCTGCACTGGAACAACAGCAAATAGTGGCCGGGTTAGACGTATTTGAAACGGAACCGCTGCCCGAAACGCATCCCTTGCGCAATTGCGGGCAGGCACTGCTTACCTCACACACTGCGTGGTACAGCGAAAGGAGCGTACCTCAATTGCAATATATGGCAGCCGAAGAAGTGCTCAGGGCTTTGCAGGGAAAAACATTGAAAAACAGGGTGGCGTGAAAGCCGGGAAACCGGAAGTCAGTATAAGGAGTAAATAGCAGGTGGTGGGTACAATGCAAAACAGGCGGAAAGCGTCAAAAAGCAAATCATAAGAGCCAAGTGCTAAAGCAGAGCGGAACATGGTATGCACCTGTCTGTATTTTGCAACCGCTCAATCTTAAATCTCAAATCTCAGCTCCTGCCATGTTTATTATTGAAACCTATCTGCTTGCCGTTATCTTTTCTGTTATTACAATGATATGCTGGGGCTCCTGGCCAAATATGCAGAAGCTGGTGAGTCCATCCTGGCGCTTCGAGCTTTTTTATTGGGATTATGTGCTGGGTATTGTGCTGGTTGCGTTATTGTTCGCTTTTACACTCGGCTCGTATGGTAAAATGGGACGTGGCTTTTTAGCTGACCTGGTGCAGGCCGAATGGAAATATATCTTTTCTGCAATGCTGGGTGGAGTGATCTTTAACGCGGCTAATATTTTATTTGTTGCTGCTATTGCACTGGCAGGCATGGCGGTGGCTTTTCCGGTGGGTGCGGGTTTTGGGCTTATACTGGGTGTATTGGTGAATTATATAGCTTTCCCTGTGGGAAATGCCTGGCTGCTTTTTGCAGGAGTTGCCTTAATTGCTGCCGCCATCTTTTTGTCTGCAACTGCACACCGGCGGCTTTCACGGAGCCAAAATAAAGTTTCGGCAAAGGGAATTCTGTTAACCCTGGCAGCCGGCGTATTATTCGGTTTTTTTTACAGGTTTATCGCCGGGTCCATGTATGCCGATTTTCGCTTTCCCGAAGCAGGCAAGCTCGGCCCGTACACGGCCGTTGTATGTTTTGGCACAGGCGTGCTGCTCAGTAATTTTATTTTCAATACCATTCTGATGAAAAAACCTGTAGAAGGGAAGCCGCTGCGGTATTCCGATTATTTTGAAGGTAACCGCAGGGATCACGCTATGGGCTTGCTGGGGGGAATGATATGGGGCGCCGGCCTGGTATTAAGTATACTTTCTGCAGGAGAAGCCGGTTTTGCCATTTCATTCGGATTGGGGCAGGGTAACGCAATGATTGCGGCTATCTGGGGGGTATTTGTATGGAAAGAGTTCAGGGCAGCGCCCCCCGGTACCTCAAAATGGCTGTATGGAATGTTCCTGTGCTACATAGCAGGATTAATTTGTGTTGTACTTGCAAAAAGCTAAGAAGTGATGCAATGATAGCAATGTGTTGTTTATTTTCATTATCTTAATGTTATAAAATCATTGCTATGCAGCCCATGCTCATTAAAGTTAATACGCCCTATGCTACATCTTTTGGTGTAAACCGGTATGTATATGAAGACCGCTTTCCGGGCATATGGCATTTTCACAACGAGTATGAGCTTACGCTTATTCTTGAAAGCAGCGGCAGCAGGATGGTGGGAGACAATATTGACCGTTTCACAGAAGGCGACCTGGTTTTTATAGGTAAAAACCTTCCACATACCTGGCGCAATGATGAATTGCATTCCTACCAGAAATCGGAGGCACTGGTGCTTCATTTTTTGGATCAGTTTTGCGGTCCGGGTTTTTTCGGCATCCCCGAAATGATAAATATCCGCCGCCTGCTCGACCGTTCTCACCGCGGTATAAAAATTACAGGAAAAACAAGGGATGATATTGCGGCGCTGCTATTGAAGATTGAGCATGCAGTAGGGGCCAACAAAATTATTCTGCTGCTTACGCTGCTCAATTCTCTTGCAGCATCCGGCGATCTTTGCGAATTATCGAGCGAGGGATTCGCTGATTCTGCAGATGATTCCAGTTCCAACAGGTTGAACCAGGTGTACGAGTATGTTATGAACAATTTCCAGGAAGACGTAAGCCTGGTTAAGGTTGCCGCTGTTGCCAACATGAGCCCCACAGCTTTCAGCAGGTATTTCAAAAACAGAACGCGGAAATCCTTTACCCGGTTTCTTATCGAATTAAAAGTCGGCTATGCCTGCAAGCTTTTAATGAAAGAAGAAATGACGGTAGCGTATGTATGCTATGAGAGCGGGTTCCAGAACCTGTCTAATTTTAATCATCAATTTAAAACCATTACGGGACTCACGCCAAAAAAATACCAGTTGATGCATGCGGGGTAAGGGGAACCCGAAAAAAACAAATAATAAGAAACAAATAACAGTTACTGAAGCCAGAAGTAGAATTCCTTTATCTTTCCAAAAAATTGAGCTATGAATAATTCTTTTTGGGATTCAACATTAGGCAGGTTCAGGCTGGTGGCAATAATAGAAGGCATATCCTATCTTGTTTTATTGGGTATAGCTATGCCCTTAAAATATTTCGCAGAACTTCCGGAAGCCGTAAAGTACACAGGCTGGATACACGGCTTATTATTTGTATTGTATATGGCGCTGCTGTTAAAAGTATGGATACAGTACCGGTGGAGCTTTGGCAAGGTAGTGCTGGCATTCATAGCGTCCCTTCTGCCTTTTGGTACGTTTGTGCTGGATGGCAAATTAAAAAAGGAACAGCAGGCAGCCAATGCTTAATAAGCCTATCCTACTTTTACTCTGTAATAAATAAACGCTTTCCCTAAAACTGCAGGCTCGTGCCTGCAGGTAACGGAAATCAGGAGCCGGTTCGTGAACCGTTATACAGGTTTGGGATGATTTTTGTCAGGAAATCCACTACCCCCTGTCATAATTTATTGTACTGTATCTTAATAGTTTTATAACCTTTTAAAATACTATTATGAACAGCGTTATTATTTATAAGGGAAAGTACGGCGCCACACGCCAGTATGCCGAATGGCTGGCCGAAGCGCTTCATATTCCACTAAAAACACCGGGCGAACTGCAGGAAGCGGATATCAAAGTGCAAGATTTTATTATAATGGGCAGCTCCGTATATATCGGCGGGTTGCTGATCCGGGGCTGGATAAAACAGTATGCGGATGTTTTAAAAAATAAAAAGATACTCCTTTTTGTCGTTTGCGGCAGCAACAATCCTAAAGACCATGAACAGATCATAAAGCAAAATATTCCCGATGGTCTTCTTGACCCGTCCCGTATTTTTTTTCTGCCCGGGCGGCTCATACAAAGTAAACTTTCATGGAAAGACCGGTTTATGCTTAATGTAGGCGCCATGCTGGTAAAAGATCCTGAAACTAAGAAATTCATGCGGCAGGACAGGGATAACGTAAAAGTAGAAAACATCAGTGCAATGATCAACAAAAGCCGGTCTTTGCTGGCAGCAGGTAACGCGGCTGCACAGGTATAAGAGCAGAAGTAGTTTTTAAGCGGGCATTTGTTGCAACAGTCAGGAAAAACTATTGCAACAAATGAGAATTGATAAACCGGTTAAATCTTCGCTTTTGCTTCGGTTGCGTTAACAGTTTGGCCTAAAGCACCAAACTCGTGCAGGTCACCAAATACCTCTATCCTGATGGACTGGTCAATACCGCCAACTCGTACAGGTTCAAAGCCGCTATCCCGGATAAGTTGTTCTATGTCTGCGTTAATACTTGTGTCATCTGCCGCATAAAACAATACTGCGGGTTCGGGTTTTTGAAAGGCTGCACTTTCCAGGGAAGCTGCACCCAATGTTCCCAATGCTTTTGCCAATTTCGCGCCGTTCGGAAGTAAAGTCGCATTTAATTGACCGGCACTTTCTTTCTCTCCGATGATTTTTTTGAAACCGCCATTTTCATCGGGTGCTATTGGGTTGGAGGGGTCAATGATAATTTTGCCTTGCAATTCGGCTGCATATTTTGTCATAAATTCCTGTATGGTGCTAAACCAAACAGACAATACAATAATATCGGCTTGTTTGATGGCATCAACGGTTTCTGCTGCAGTGGCAAGATTCCCTAATTCTTGTGTTAATGCCTGCGCATCTTCTAATTTTTTGCTGGCAAGGATTACAGCACGATTGCCTTTTACAAGGTTTGTGGCAACTACTTTGCCGATGTTTCCCAAGCCGATGACGGCTACTTTTCTTGTTGTGCTCATTGCTATTTCTTTTTTAATTAAATGAATAATTTGATAATGCAAAGGTGCATCCGAACAAAGTCCTGCTCCAATGAACTACATCAAGAAATAGTATTGATGTAGTTTAAGGTTTTTTAGTCTGGTTATTTCTTACACGACTCAAAAATTCGGGTGTAATACCCAAAAACGCTGCGATTTGTGTTTGAGGAAGCCGGTTTGATAAGTGCGGATGGGCTTGTATAAAAGACAAGTAACGTTCTTCTGCCGATGAACTTATGTTTTGCAATAACCGGTTTTGCAATGCAACGTGACTGTTCTCTATCAATACTCTGAAAATCTGGTTGAATTTTGGCGCCTGGTCATACAATCCGGTCAGGTTATCGTAACTGATTTGTAAAACCATAGTATCTTCTAAAGCATCAATATTTAGTTTAGACGCTTTTGTTTTGTAAAAACTGCCAATATCTGTTATCCACCAATTTTCGGCAGCAAATTGAAGAATATGGGTATTGCCTTTTTCATCTGTGATGTAGCTACGAAGGCAGCCACGTACTACGAAATTGAAATGTTTGCAAATGTCTCCTTCCTGTAAAACATACTGTCGCCTGCGGTAAAGGCGGGGCTGAAAACGCTCTGTAACAAGCTGCTTCTCTTCTTTGTTTAAAAGAATGAGCTTATTAAAATAATCCAATAAGGGTTCTATTGAAGCCTGTGTTAAATCTTCTTTCATTTATATGTTTGAATAGTCAGAAAAACGAAACTAAAGTAAGAAAATTCAAATAAGGACTAATAAGGGAAAAATAGGGTTGGATATTGTTGCAAACCCCGCAAGGCCTGAGAGCTTGTCGAAATATTGACAATCCATTTGGTTCGACTTCTACAACCTGTCACGACCTGCGGCAGCTCAGCCTGACACCCTTTTTTGACAGCCGCCCATAATAAACCATTAATATTTTTACAGTTGCATTATCATTTGGCGCAATACCGTCTTTACATCGTTTGATAATGATGCATCGTGAAAAGTGGTGTAAATGATATTCCCTCCATAAGCAATACCTTGAGATGATACCCGACCCGGAGCCCATTGAATATTGAGTGCCAACGGACCTTTTTGAGGATGATCTACCAAAACCTTAACGCTAGGGTCTGTTGTGTTCAGGCTGGTAATCCTTACAAAACCAGGCAAATCAAATGCTATGGTCATGGTATTACTGCCCAATGCTTTTTTAAAGGGTTCAAATAATATTTGTCCTTGTATGGTTCCTGCGATACCATCACGCTCATAAGAAATCAGGTTTTCGGGAATAAATCCCCATTCCTGTTTCGAAAGTGCACGCATTTCAAAATCGGAAGCATAAATGCTTTTCCCATCCTTCAGAAAACGTTCCAAAGGTTTAATTTCTTCGAATTCATCATAACCAGAGTTACAATTTAACAATAGCACATCGTACTGATTGAGGATATGATAATTCTGCATATCATCCAATGTTAGGCTCGTAACCGGAATGCCCAATTCAGTGACTATTTCCTGAATGGCATCAAAATCACCTGCCAGATAGGCTATTTTCCCGGTGAATCCCAGCCTGGATTGCGCAGCAGAAACTTCCGTTGTTTTGCCCGCCTGTATGGTAAATATTTTCCGGGTAATAAACCGATCACCGGCGCCGGTATACATTTTCACGAGGTGCTCGCCTGCAGGTATCTCCAATGCAAATTTTCCGTCCTTATCGGTAGTATCTGCAATCTTAATTCCATTCACAATGGCTTCAACAATTACGGCGCCCATCGCAACATTTCAGTTCGGCGAATAGGTAATGCCTTTTAAAATGCCATGATTGGGGTCTCCGGTTGAAGGGACGTCTTCCTGAATATTTTTTTTGCAGGAAGAAATGGCGCTGACCAAAAACAGCGCACCCAGTAGTAGATTGATTCTTTTCATGTTTATGTTTATTTATTTGACTTTCAATTTGAAATTGCCTACAATCTTAGCCGAAGGGGGTGTTCCTGAATGGCCTTCTATAAACGGCGTAGAACTTTCGATGGTAAAATCGCCTGTTGCCCATACCTGGCCATATTGGTCGGCCTTGTATTCGGTGATTCGAACAGCACCCGGACTTACGTGCCATATGTCAAAATTATTTTTTGTGTACAGATGTTTATATGAAGTATAGGGCCCGGGTTTTTTGACAATGTATTCAAACGATGTAGAATTTTCAGATTCGGGTTGGTCATCCCATGCCCAGGAACCTCTGCCTCTTGCCCGACCTCCTGCAATGCGGAGGGATATTTCATGCACGTCGTAAGGATAATTTCCATCAGATGCTACATATGATTCATTGTCGGCAAAAGAATCTGTATCAGTAAAATGAATCCATGCGCCCCCATTTATTCTTAAATGAATGCCTGGTTCGATTGGTTCCAGGATCGTGATGTTTTTTAAAATGTTCAAATCGCCCTGGGTGCTCAGATGAATTTTGGCTTCCACTTCTACAGGGTTGGGTGTGGGGATTGAGCCTGGGGCGGTGTAATTGGCAGCCGGCCTGGAAGGAAGATTCGCAATGGTGCCGGAGTTGGAACCACCCACTATTCGCCAATCCACTGAGGCGGGGATTTCCGATGGCTCGTCCAGGTAAACTTCCTGCTGATCCGATTGACCGGAAGAAAGCGTCAAGGGCGTCATCACCATGACTTTCAAAGTCACTGATTTGTTTATTTCGACCGATACATTTTCGGTCGGCTCAAGATAAATACCTTCGTAGACCGTCCAATCGCTGAAATGGGTGGTGTTTACCGATACCTTTTTAGTATTCATATCAACCTGGCTACTGGGGATTCCTTTCCACTTACCATCGTTTGCCTGGTAGGCAATTTTGGTAACATTGGAGATGATGGTCTTAAACTCATTTTCAGAAAAATGAAAGTTTATTTTAACGGGTTTGGAAAATGTTTGTCCATGTGGTAACAACCGGAAAGCTGGCAGGCTGGTATTTTCAACACCGTCCACCAGGGTTCTTGTAATGGGTTCCACTGCAAGTCGTACATCTGTATTCAAAGCACCGGCAGGAATTTCGATTGATATTCTTCCATCTTCAGAATGGATTGATCCGCCTGCAGGTCCAATTTCCTTTTCAACAAGATTCCCAATAGGCTGACCAACGGTTCTCACTATGCCCTTTCCCTGGGTAGATGGACCATCCATAGGTGCTGTTTTTGTACAAGCCAAAAAAGGCATCCATAGTAAAAAGAAACTGAGCAATTTTGAGTAGTTCATACAATTTATTTGCGGAGCACAGTGATTTGTGACATCCATGGTTTTTGAAGTAAATAATTTTTAGGAGTTGCAAAATTGGGAATGGGCGATAAAATAAGCATCAGTAGCTCTACCTTAAATAAAATTCAGTATAAATACGTATCCCGGTAATTGGCGGAGGATTGTTGTTTAATAAACTCAACTGTCTATATGCATCAAATGGCAGTAACACCTACGTAATTTAATAACTCAGTACCTCTACGTATAAATCGCTTTTGCGATGCTCTTAGTTTTGCACCATCAAATTTTAATTAACAGAAACAGATTAAACAATTATCAAAGCAAAACAAAAATCATGAAAAAATTCAAAACAAATCATTTACTCTTATTGGTCTGCCTGCAAGTATTATCATTCGCTTCCTGCAGTAAATCAGATTCGGAATTAAATGTTGACCTGTATAAAAATTCTCCCTCATCACCTGTACCTGTTCCTGTAAAAGGAGGCATTTGGTTTTGGGGCAATATTGGTCCGATAGCTTATTACGACCGCGATGGACACCAGGTGGGAAATGAAACGGAGGCTGCCCGGGAATATGTTTTTAAAGAAGTAAACGGACAGGGCAGGTTTGAATTTACCCAGTACCTGGGGATGAGAAATGCATCCAATTGTATTACCGAAATTTATACCACCAAGAAAGGGACAATCGTATTTAACGGTGCCGATAAATTGAACTTGTATCCCGTGGAAGGATCTTTCAGAACCGTAAAATCAGGATGCAGCGCTGGTACAACATCCCGGCCGGCCGAAGCTGAAGACCTGGTACCCATGACCTATTTATGGGAAATCAAAATGATAGAAAATGAACCAGTAATGTATATGTACGAACATACGGACCTCGAAAAGGAGAACCCGATTTTTGTGTACAGTTTTTCAATTTAACCGGTCGATAAGCAGAAACCATCTCCGACCAAACATTCCAAAAGATCAATAAAAAATCAAATGAAAAATATTATTCTTTGCATTATAGCATTGGCGCCGCTAGCAGTTTTCAGTCAGGTAGACATTTTAGATCGGGCCAGGGATAAGGTAAAATCAAGGACCAATCAGCGAATAGACAGAGAAATGGATAAATCCCTGGATAAAGCGGAGGAGAAAGTTTTTGAGAATAACAAATCAAAGCCTGAAGGGAAAAGTCAGCATATACAAGCATATTCCCGGTACGATTATATACCGGGGGATCAAATCATTTATGCAGAAGATTTTCTGGCTGATGAAATTGGGGAATTGCCACTGAAATGGACAACCAACAACAGGGGAGAAACCGTGACCGTAAAAAACAAGGCCGGGAAATGGATGCGCCTTTTCCCGGGAAGCCGTTTCGCTTCTCCTTCTTTTAAAAAACTTCCGGAAAATTTTACTGTAGAAATGGATTTGTTGTTGCAGTTTGATGGAGAGGGAGGATATGTTTATCCTGAACTGGAACTGAAATTGCTGGAACTGGCAGGGGCTACAGGAACCAGGTCATTTGTGGTAGACCAGGAAGCGGCCAATGAAGTGGCCTTGACATTATTGCCGGGCGGAACAGATAAGCCAATGTATGCCGCCTTAAAAAGTTATGCCAATGGAGCGGGCCATTTTTCCAACGACCCGAAGGAATTAAAATTGATTTCAGATAACGGGGGAAATGTTATCCATGTTTCCGTTTGGGTGCAAAAAGAAAGGGTTCGGTACTGGATCAATGAAAATAAGATTTTCGATATTCCGCTGGCCATTCCGCCAAATGCCGGGTTTAATCATATAGGCTTTAGCCTGGAATCCTCTGTATATGATGAATCGCAACTGGGAATGTATATTTCCAATCACTATTGTCCGACTAAAATAACATAAAAAAGCGGTTCCGAAGAACCGCCGATTAGTTAAGTTTGAGTTACCACACTTAA
>CALKHN010000068.1 GCA_937991535.1 uncultured Sphingobacteriales bacterium | reverse complement strand
GCAACCAGCCGTTTGAAAAAAGAATTATTCTATTTTTACCGGACAGCAATGATTTGGAAACAATAATAAATGGGGCAATTTTCCATCATTTGCCGTTGGTTATAACCTGTCAGAAGAGTCGTTTATGAAATCCATCGGGTTTGTCAATAATTTAAAAATAAGGGCCAGCTATGGGTTTTCAGGTAATAATCAGATCGGGAATTATAGTTATGTAGGCTTATTATCTCCCTCAAATTATGTGGCCAACAATTCGCAGATTCCCGGCCTCATTCCTTCCAGTCTTTCTAATGTTGATCTCGGCTGGGAAAAGTCTAAACAAATTGATATCGGATTAGATTTAGGATTATTTTCCGACCGGATTTCTTTGACATTCGATGCATACAGAGACCGTAAAACAGATTTATTACTGAATGTACAACTGCCGGCTGCTTCAGGGTTTAACAGTTCCACACAAAATATTGGGGATATAGAAAACAAAGGGATCGAAATTGGCCTTAATACACTTAATCTGACCGGAAAGACATTCACATGGAGTACCAACTTTACCCTGAGCGCGAATAAAAATAAAGTGCTAAAACTGGCAACAGAGGGCGGAAGAATCGCAAACAATAGCTATCAAATTACCGAAGTAGGCCAGCCTATTTCCAGCTTTTATATGTTGCATGCCATTGGGGTATTTAAAAATTCCGCAGAGATACATGGCGCTGCTCTTCAAAACCCTAAAACACAGGCCGGGGATTTAAAATTTGAGGATGTAAACGGAGACGGGGAAATTACATCAGATGACCGGAAAATAGTAGGGAACCCCTGGCCGGACTATACATGGGGCCTTTCAAACAGTTTCTCTTACAAAAATTTGAGTTTGAAAATTTTATTAGTTGGGTCTCACGGATCAAAAACCTTCCTTGAATGGAGCGGGGTTATGAATAGCGCCGGGGTTCAGAATCAATTGGCAGATATTGCATTACAACGATGGGTATCGGAAAGTTCCCCCGGCGCTGGTTTTCAGCCGAGAGCCATTCGAAGTAACTACGCGATGTCCTTTTCTACCAGCTCCCATTTTTTGTTTAACTCGTCTTTTGTGAGAATCAAAAATGTGAACCTGAATTATGATCTCCCTAATAATTTAACTTCCAGAATGGGACTGGGTAAGGTGTCGTTGTATTTGGATGCTTCAAATCTTTACACATTTACCGATTACCCGGCTTATGATCCGGAATCAAGTATCACCGGATCCAATGTGGCTGAAACAGGGATTGACTACCTTTCTTACCCCCTGGCGCGCACTTTTACTTTTGGAATTAATGTTTCTTTTTAATCAAAACTAAACAAAGAATCATGAAAAAATATTTGTCTGTTTTATTTGCGTTAATATTCTTTTTTTCTTCGTGTAAGAAATTTTTACAACTTGAACCCCAATATGTGGTAAATACTGCTTCATTCTACAAAACTGAACAGGATTTCGAGACTGCAATAGTGGGTAGTTATTCGGAGCTCCAGAGTCTTTATAATGCTCCCATGGTATACATAGGCGAGCTTACCACCGACAACGCACATATTATATGGACATCACCAACAACTTCAGAATCCGAACTTGATGAAATGATGGTAACACCGAGTAATGGCTTTGTGGGCAGCGTCTGGAATTTAAATTATAAGATTATTACAGAGTCTAATACCATCTTAGACAATATAGATAATGCGAAGTTGAGAGATGCTTTAAAACAACAGTACAAGGGAGAAGCAAAATTCCTTCGCGCTTTTGCGTACTTCAATTTAGTAAGATTGTTCGGCGATCTTCCGATAGTGACGCACAATTTCAGAAGCCCAAATGAAATACAGTCCTACGACATGTCGCGAAAGCCGGCAGATAGTGTTTATGCAATTATCATTAACGATTTGAAACAAGCTTCTTCAGCGCTACAGGGGGTTGCAGGTCTCAGCAAATCAAGGGCATCGGTGGGGGCTGCAAAATCCTTACTGGGAAAAGTATATCTTACGATACATCAATATGCTGAGGCATCGGCTGTATTGAATGATGTAATTTCCGGCGGAACCTATTCTCTTCAAACCGGCTATGCTTCACTTTTTACCAACAATAACGATGAGCTTCCTGAGTCTATCTTTGAGGTAAAATATTTGTCGGGGAATATTGGTGAAGGAAATTCTTTCTCGAGTATATTTACCCCTCCCAGTTTTAATGCTGCTATTTTCCCACAAAACATGAATGGTTCCGGGCGTATTATTCCCACCCGTGATATGATGGATGCTTACGAATCCGGAGATATAAGAAGAAAGGAATCTATCATGGACTCTTTGCGTGTACAGGGCGGTACTTATGAGGCAATTCCTTATGGTTTAAAGTTCGTGGACTTTACAGTGGGCATCCCTGGCGATGGCGGTGTAAACTATGTTGCTTTACGATACGCCGACGTACTGTTGATGTATGCTGAAGCCTTAAATGAACTGGATAAAACGGATGAGGCATATACGTATATTAACATGGTCCGCCAACGAGCCGGCCTGAATGGTATAGGCGGTTTGTCAAAAACAGAATTCAGACTGGCAATGGAAAAAGAACGAAGAGTAGAATTCTTCTGCGAAGGTTCCCGTTGGTTTGATTTGATTCGTACCGATCGCGCCATCGCAGTCGTAAATAATTATTTTGATGCTAATGGATTGAGCTTTTCTGTTACTCAGAATGAATTGCTAATGCCCATTCCGCAACGGGAGATCGACATCAATCCTGATACGAAACAGAATCCCGGATACTGATTTAAAAAAGTAAGATATGGTCCTTTGGCTAAAGCAGTCGGTATCTGCTATTCATGCTGACAAAAATGAATTATTTTTTGGATGGAATAATTTCTTAGGGGCTTAAAGCGGGCGTTCTGTATAAAAGAACAGTTCAACATAGTAGTAGTGTGGCGAATGATTTAATCTGACATTAAACAATTCATCCACCACATTATTAAGATAAAAATTGAAATATAGATTCAACCTTATTTTAGCGAATAATCATTTAAAAAATAACACATTGGTAAAAGCCTTTCATATTTCGCGATATTTTTTTTTACTTCTAGTTGCCGGTTTTACTGGTGTAGCAACGATCCATGGACAATATGATCTTTATACATTAAAAGGTAAACCATTCCACAACATAACTTTAGAAGCTTCTTTAAAACCTTTCAAAAAGAACGATAAGGCGTATATTCAAAAAGTAGCCGTAGAAATATTTACGCAGTGGCGTTCCTTACTTCGACACGCCGATACCATTTCCGTGATGCTGTGGACGGCTGATGGTTCAGAAATTCTTGACTACAGGGGTAATCTTAGCCAACCATTAGAATGGGCAATGTACATGGGAAACCCTAACACCCGTCATGCTGTTGGGTCAGGCCCCAAAGAATTATCGCTTCATGAACGGGCTTATTTGTATATAGAGAATCCGCCTAAATTTAATTATGGTGATCTCAAATATATAATTAAGACTTTAAAAGAAACAGGAAAAAAAATTACAGGAAAGCCAATACGCGTCGGCGCTACTTTTGATCCGGGGCCGGAATTTGCAAAATCTGATTTTAAATACAAAAGGCATACAGAAATATTAGGAGGCAATGCCATGGGACATAAAACTTTTGTAAGTTGCTATTCTACATTGAATGCTGACTCTATACATTATGCGGGATTTCCAAATGGTATTCCCGCCAATACTCCTTTTGGAACGTTCTTCGGTCGCCAGAGCCAGCATTTTTTACGCGACTTAGGATATGATTACTTATGGTTTAGTAATGGTTTTGGATTTGGGGTAGAAGGCTGGTCTTCCACGGGGGCGATCTTTAATGGCAAGCGCTTTGACAACGACAAATTATTGGAAGTAAAAAACAAAATTCTTGGTTTCTGGGATCTTTTCCGAAAAGAGTGTCCGGAGTTCAGAATAGAAACAAGAGGCACTAACTTATCCAATGGAATAGACCTGGCAAGAGACGGCGTAGATTTGAAAGATATCTACGAAGGACATTACAATCTGCTTCCTCCTCCTAATTCACCCTGGGCTGCTTTAAATGGAGATTTTGGTTTAGAAATGGTAGGATATATGTCGCGTATGGCGGAATTACCGGATGATAGATTTTTGTTCAGATATTATACTCATGATCCCTGGTGGCTAAACAGTCCATGGCTGGACAGGTATGGTAGCGAGCCGCATGACATTTATTTACCTATGTCTGTATCGCGGATCAATGGGAAGGGTGAGATCCATAATCCCACTCACCTGAATTTCCTTACCATTGACGATTCTTATGGTAACATGCCTGCCCAGGTTCCGGATGAAGTGATCCCCCATATTTTGAAAGCACGATATGATGAGCCAACTGCACCCGGCCCCCTGGTTTGGGTGTATCCTTTTGATGAATATAACAATTGGGCCTACAAAGAAAAGGGGCGGCTACCGGAAATCTATTATGGAGACTGGTTTATAAGGCAAGCAATCAATAATGGATTTCCCATGAATACTATTGTTTCTACCACTTCTTTTCAAAAAGTTACTAAGGATCATAAAGACTTATTTAATGAATCAATTCTTGTATCAGTGGCACCTGATGCGGGTTCATCACTTGAAGGCGCGTTAATAAAATATGTAGAAAGCGGAGGAAAACTTATTATTTATGGCCCGGTAGATCATTCGGGTGATTCATTTTTAAAATTATTAAATCTTAAAAACGGTAAAGCGATTGAGGGTGAGCTTCACATTACATCTGATCTTTCGAATGATATGTTGGAAAATAAATACCCCGACAAAATCAATCACAGAGCCCTTTTCTCAGGTGGGGGAATTAGAACAGCAATAGATAATAGAAATGATATTTATACCAAAGTATTGGCAAAAATGGATAAAAATGGTGAGAGCAGGGATGTGGTTTGGGTTAGACAAAAACCTGAATGGTCAGGAGGAAAAATAGCTTATGTGCGAGGGACCAATTCAAGCAGTTTTCAGGGAGGACAACTATTAAAACCCGATGATCCTGAAAAATGGTTTACCGGAGGTTTATACCTGCGTTATGTTTTAAAAGAGTTGGGCCTGACATACAATATTGAAAAAAAGGACCCTTCCGTAATGAATCCAATACTGACTGTTTCAAGAAGCGATAACGGATTCTTTCTTTCGGGTTATGTGCCTAACACAACCGTCAGACAGCTTTTTAAATTTCCACAGGGAGCGCCAATATTACATGGATACCAGACGCACCTGGACAAAGGAAATTCTTCTTATTATTTGCCTACAGCATGGCACCGTGAGTGCCGTTTTTTTGTGGAACAAAATGACGGTATTGTTTCTTCTAAAGAAATGCATTCTGGTGAAAAAGGTATTAAGCGCAGGCTACAGCTTACAGGTCTGATTAATGCAACTGTCAGAATATATCCGCCGGATAATGTTACCGAAGATAAGTTGCGCGTTTACCTGAATGCTGCTTATCCCTGGAAGATGGGGCAAATTGCTTTTAAGTTAGGTGATAAGAAATATGGCAGAAATTATATTGTGGAAAATGTAAGCGGTGAGTTGGTTGTTGCATGGTAAATAAAAAATTATAAAAACAGAACGCCATCGTGTGAGCTCCATCTATCCATTTAAAACAAAAATATTTTCAGATGAAAATAAAACTATCGCTTTTTTTAATTATTGCTATTCCTTTAATTTCTTTTTCGGCCTTTGCCCAGCAAAAAGAGAGTAATACTTATGAGGTTTTGAGAAAAGGATTTGAAAGCCCTCCTAATTCAGCAAGACCTAAGGTGTATTGGTGGTGCCTGAATGGAAATATTGATACAATAAGCGCTAAGCAGGAATTATCGGATATGAAGAAAGCAGGAATTGCGGGCTTCGACTTCTTTGAAATCGGCGTGCCCAAAAGTGATACAATGATTCCGGCCGGACCCGCTTTTTTGAGCGATGCGTCTTTAAAAGTTATAAAATTTGTAGTAAAGGAGGCTGGTAAACTGGGACTTGAGATGGGATTGAATTTATCTAGTAGCTGGAATGCCGGTGGCTCATGGACGCTGCCTGAAAATGCGGGCAAGTCTCTTTACTACTCAAAAATTAATTTAGATGGAGGAAGCGGAATACAAAAGATTAAAGTACCCTTTCCCGAAATATCCTTTCCGAAGGCTTCCCTAATTGGCGGAACAGGGAAGTCACTCATTCCATTCAAGGAAAACGGGCGCCCGGTTTATTATGAAGATGTAGCAGTTTTGGCTATTCCGGAAAATATGAGAAAAAATAGTCTTGACACTTCTAAGGTAATTAATGTGACCCGATTTTTCAACCCTGAAAATGATTTGCTTAGCTGGAAGGCGCCTCCCGGTAAATGGAAGATATTGCGATACGTTTGTTCTAATTCAGGTCAGCAAGTCGTACTCCCAAGCCAACATTCTGCAGGTCTTACCATTGACCATTTTGATTCAACCGCCGTCAGAACGCACTTGATGTATATTATTAACCGTTTAAAGCCGGTTCTAGGTGATTTCAGAAAAACTGCGTTAAAAAGTTTTTACCTGGCGAGCTATGAAGCAAGAGGATTTGTGTGGACGTCAACTTTACCCCGCGAGTTCAAAAAACTTAATGGCTACGATATTTATAAATTCCTTCCCTCTTTTTATGATAAAGAATTATTCAGTAATGAAGTAACTGCGAAAATTGAAACTGATTTTAAGAGAACGCTATCCGAATTAATGATTAATAACCTCTACAAAGAATCAAAGAAAATTTGTAACCGCTATGGATTAAAAATCAATTCCGAAGCTGGTGGTCCGGGATTTCCGCTCTATAACGGCCCGGCGGAGCCATTGAAAGCGCTCGGATCTTTGGATATACCCCGCGGTGAATTCTGGCTGAATCATTCCAGGTATTATATGGATAGCAACGGAAAAGACAGTATTGATATTCTGCGTGTGGTGAAAGAAGTTGCAGCGGCTTCACATATTTATAAACGGGGTATTGCAGAAGAAGAAGCGTTTACCTCCTTTCAGCATTGGCAGGAGGGTCCGTTTGATTTGAAACCTTTTGGAGACAGGGCGTTTTGCGAGGGAATGAATCGGGTTGTTTTTCATGGATTCAGCCATAATCCGCGCGGTACGGGTTTTCCGGGTATTGTTTATCATGCCGGCACACACTTCAACACCAAAAGAGTATGGTGGTCAATGGCAAAGCCTTTTATAACTTATTTGGCACGGAATTCTTTCATCTTCCGGCAAACGCATTTTTTTGCAGATGTACTATATTACTACGGTGACAAAGTACCCAATTCTGCCACGCCCAAAAACACCCATTTTATCGTGGGGCCCGGCTACGATTATGAAGTAATTAATACAGAAATACTGTTGAACGATCTTAGCGTCAGGGATGGTAAATTGTTGTTATCAAACGGTGCTGCATTCAGTATGCTTGCACTGGATAACGAAGATGCTATCAATCCTTTTGTCTTAGTGAAACTAAAGGAATTGGCTGATCAGGGTGCTGTAATCATTGGTGCGAAACCTCAGGGCGTTAAGCAAATGAAGAATAGGCCGGTTACTAAAGCAGAGGTTGTGATCAACCGGCTATGGACAACAGTTGCTGATCCATCGGCTATGCGTACGGAGAAGAAGGGCAGCATATATGACGGTATCAGCCCGGCTGAGATGCTGCAGGCGCTTCAGGTGGAACCGGACCTGGTTTATCCCGACAGCGATACCTGGCTGCTCGATTATATTCATTACAATAAAGACAATATTGATTTTTATTTTATCAGGAACACTACAGATCAATGGATTTCGAGGGAATGCGGATTCAGGCAACAGTTAAAAATACCCGAGTTATGGAACCCGTTGAACGGGGAAGTCCTTCCTGTTCCGGTTTATCAGCAACGGGGCAAATATATCAATATCCCTGTTACACTTGCTCCTTACGGCGCTTGTTTAGTGGTTTTCAAAAAAGGAAATGCCAATCCGCTTTTTACAGGTGTTGGTGCTGCAGACGGTACAAACCCGCCACTGATGGAGTTTATTGGTAACGGAATTTTGTTCCTTAATGAGGGCAACTACAGGTTGAACCATAAATCCGGGACGAAGCAGATAGAAAACAAACCGCAAATACAACCCATTAATGGCAACTGGCAGGTAAATTTTACCAGGGGATGGGGCGCTCCTGACTCGGCTGTATTTCCCGAACTGACTTCCTGGACAAGTAGTGCTGATCCGGGCATTAAATACTATTCAGGCATAGGAACTTATTCCAAAACATTCCGGTTTGATAATAACTCCCAGGGTTCAGCATCACGGAAGATTTTTATTGACTTAGGTGAAATAGCAAAAGTGGCTGAAGTATGGCTGAACGGGCATTATTTAGGAATCACCTGGGCGAAGCCTTACCGGTTTGATATTACTCAGGTTGTAAAGAAAGGAGAGAATCATTTGACCGTTAAGGTGGCCAATACCTGGTCGAACCGGATAACAGGTGATGCCCTCACCGGTGGAAAATTTACCAGCACCAATATCCGGACCAGTACGAGAGGAGGTCTTGCATGGAAGGACAGCCCGCTGCTGCCGTCAGGACTGTTAGGTCCGGTTACCTTACGAACCGTTGAAATTTACAAGTAAACACTAATGCATACGAAACGTAACTACATCAACTGGGTCATACTGGCATTCCTGTTCCTTGCTACTGGTTTAAGTTTTTTAGACAGGCAGATTTTATCGCTGACTATTATTAAAATCCAGCATGAATTTGGTTTCTCAGATGTTCAATATGGAATAGTGAATACCGCTTTTTTAGTGAGTTATGCGTTGATGTTCACTATTGGGGGGCGGTTAATGGATTCTATCGGAGGAAAAATCGGAATGGCCCTGTCTGTTGGGCTTTGGTCATTGGCTTGCGGACTTCATGGGGTGATGACGGGGTTTTATCAGTTGGTGTTTTTTAGATTTTTATTGGGTGCCGGGGAAGGAGGCTGTTTTCCCGGAGCAGCAAAAATAGTGTTTGAGTGGTTTGATGAAAAGCGGCGGGCAATGGCCAATGGTATAGCCATTGGAGGCTCGGCTATTGGTGCAGTTATCGCTCCTCCGTTAGTGATCCTTATTTCTACTCACCTGGGCTGGCGATCAAGTTTTACAATCGCAGGACTAATAGGGGTAGTTTGGGTAGTGCTATGGCTTTTTATCCCCTGGGGTAAACATAGTTTTAAAGCAAAACAATTAGCGACTCAATCTGAATCGGGACCGAAAGCCATCCCCTTTCTTTCCATTTTAAAAAATAAAGAAGCGCGTGTTTTTATCATTATAAGGTTCTTGCTTGATCCTGTTATGTATTTCATCATGTTTTGGGCGCCCAAATATCTGAATGAGCAGCGTGGTATTTCTTTTGAAGGGATTGGTAATTTGTTTTGGATTCCTTTTTTAGGTTTGGGACTATCAAATATAGCAGGTGGGTGGTGTTCTGATAAGCTTTTAAAAAGAGGCGCTTCTGTCAACATCGCGCGAAAAGCAGTAATGGGCGTAGCGGCGCTGCTGACCATTAGCGCCTCATTTATTGCATGGGTTTCTACTATAGAGATGGCCATTATGTTAATGACACTGATAATGGTTGCCCACGGATTTTGGATAACCAACTACATCACGGCAATTTCAGATATGTTTGGCGGGAATGGCACCGCAACTGTAGTTGGGCTTTCCGGTACAGCCGGAGCAGTATCCGGACTGTTGATTAATCCTTTGATTGGATTTATTGCCCAGACGTATTCCTACACGCCGATATGGGTTGCGGTAGGATTTATGTATCCCATTGCATTTGTCATCCTGCTACTCTTTATTCCCAAAATAAAAATGATCAGTTTTTCAGTACCCGGTAAAAAAACAGGAACGGCTTAATAGTAATTTCTAAACATAAAATTCAGCAATCGTGAAAGGACATTTTCAACACAGGAAAGAAACAATCCCCGGAATTGGTGTTTTCGGCGTAGGTTATTTTAAATATTGGAGTCAGTTTGAAGGACTGCGGGATGCAATGGAAAAAAAGCAATCTGCCTTTATTGAAAAGATAAAGAACAGTAAAGTCAAAACGAACTGCACAGATTTCGGTTTGATAGACAATGCGCAAAGCGCTTATGATTTAGTGCCTCAGCTTAATGCTGCTAACCTTGATCTTATCTTTTGTGATATGCTTACCTATGCTACTTCCAGCACTTTTGGGGTGATTATTAAGAGTATAAACGTTCCGGTGGTGTTGGTTGCACTACAACCTGATAAGGCGCTGGATTACAAAAATGCTTCTACTTACCTGCAATTGTATAACGATGACATTTGTGCGCTGCCTGAGTTTGCAGGAGTGGCGGTAAGAATGGGAAAACCGGTGCCGGATATGATTATTGGCACTTTGCATGATGACCCGGATGCCGATCAGGAAATAGAACGGTATTGCCGGATTGCCAGGGTATTGCATGATCTTAAAACCGCCAGAATTGGCCATATTGGTCATCCGATAGAAGCCATGCTCGATATGCATACGGATGCTACTATGCTTACCGCTCATTTTGGCGCCCATATTATTCAATGCGAATCGCATGAAATAGTGTCACAGTTTGATCGGATAGATCAGGATGAAATCCGCTCCGTAAAAGATCGTATCCTTAGTTTTTTCGACACCCCTGATCCGGTATCTGACCCTATATCTGAGAAATTAAAAGATTCGGATTTGGAGATTGCGGCTAAAGTTACCGTGGCGCTCGAAAAGTTTGTTGCTGAAAAGAAAATAGATGGACTTGCCTATTATTACGAAGGTGAAGAGAATAGTGTTGAGCGAATGGTGATGTCTAACCTTATAGTTGGTAATTCTTTACTTACAGCCAACGGATTTCCAATGTGCGGAGAGTCGGACCTAAAAACCTGCATCGCCATGATGATAATGGACAGGCTCGGTATTGGTGGCAGTTTTGCAGAATTTCATCCTGTAGACTTTAATGAGAACTTTGTATTGGTGGGGCATGACGGTCCGCATAATCTTGCTATTGCTGAAGGAAGGCCGGTTTTGCGCAGCCTGAAAAAATATCATGGAAAACCAGGATTTGGGGCAGGCGTTGAGTTTAAAATTAAAGAAGGACCTATTACTATGCTAAGTATTAGTTCAACGTTCGATGGTAAGTTTAAATTTATTATTGCAGAGGGCGAATCTGTAGCAGGTCCAATTCCTCCCACGGGAAATACCAATACAAGAGGATTTTTTAAGCCTGATGTAAAGACGTTTCTTCAAAGATGGATAAAAGAAGGCCCTACGCATCATTTCGCACTTGGCACTGGTCATCATGCAGTAACCATACAGAAAATTGCTCACTATTTAAATATTAAATCAGTGATTATCTCTTCCATATAAAATATGATGGGTTAAATTCGCGATTGCCACAGCACATGACAGCACATGACAGCTTTAACAAGGGTATAGTATACTTTTGAACACAGATTGTTTCCACCACTTGAAAAGACAAAGGGATGCAGGTAATTTTAGGAATTGTTTATCATTTTATCGGAGGTTTCGCGTCGGGCAGTTTTTATACGCCATTTAAGAAAGTAAAGGGTTGGGCATGGGAAAGTTACTGGCTTGTCGGAGGATTGTTTTCCTGGCTGATTGTACCGCCCCTTGCTGCCTATTTAACCATACCGGGCTTTGCAAATATCATAAAAAACACCTCTGCCGGCACCATCAGTATTACCTATCTGTTTGGTATACTCTGGGGTATAGGAGGATTAACTTACGGATTGGGTGTCCGATATCTTGGTATTTCATTAGGAACCAGTATCATATTAGGATTAACCATGGTTTTCGGATCGCTTATTCCTTCTGTTTATTACAACTTTTTTCCGGAAACAGGCAAAGACACTTTTAACATGCTGATACACTCCACCTGGGGACTTTACGTTTTAGCAGGACTGGGGGTATGCATCCTGGGTACTATCTTTTGTGGCAAGGCGGGAACCTGGAAGGAAAAGGAATTGAATTTACATGGGAACAGCGGGAAGGGAACACCCATAAAAACTGAGTACAAATTTGGCTTGGGTTTACTGGTTTCTATCGTGTCGGGGGTTTTAAGTGCCTGCTTTAATTTCGGGATTGAATCCGGAAAATCAATGGCAATAACGGCCAATGAACTTTGGAAAGCAGCCAACCCCGGGCAGGGGGAATTTTTATTTCAAAACAATGTAACTTTTGTGGTGATTCTGTGGGGCGGACTAACCACTAATTTTATTTGGTGCATGGTACTTAATACCCGCAATAAAACATTCGGCGATTATGTGAACAAAAAAACACCTTTATTATCCAACTATATCTTTTGTGCGTTAGCCGGCACCACATGGTTTTTGCAGTTTTTCTTTTACGGCATGGGGGAAAGCAGACTGGGCAATGGCGCCAGTTCGTGGATACTACACATGGCCTTTATCATTTTAGTAGCGAACCTCTGGGGTATTGTGCTGAAAGAATGGAAAGGGGTAAGCGCTAAAACAAAAAGCATGATCACGCTGGGAATTGCTACCATAATAGTAGCTGTTTTACTGGTTGGATACGGTAATTCGTTAAAATAAATTTATTGATACACTAAAATAAAAAATATGCCTTCTGTTACAACAAAAGAATTTAAGCATGTGAGCTATTTATGGGATGATGCAAAAGCTGCAGCGCTTGCAGGAGATGAAGTGGGTTTACTGATTTATCGCTCCAATTTATTAGGCGCCGATCTGCGGTTAACAAATTATGGTGGCGGTAACACTTCGTGCAAAGTAATGGCTAAGGATCCACTTACAGGAACCGAAACAGAAGTGATGTGGGTTAAGGGTTCAGGAGGCGATTTAGGCACATTGAAGAAAAGCGGTCTGGCCGCTTTGTATGTAGACCGGTTAAGAAGTCTTACCAATGTATACCGTGGCATTGATCATGAAGATGAGATGGTGGAACTGTTTAATCATTGCATTTTTGATCTGAGCTCCAAAGCTCCTTCTATAGACACACCTCTGCATGGTTTTCTGCCTTTTAAACATATTGACCACCTGCACCCGGATGCAGCAATTGCAATAGCCGCCGCGAAGGATGGTAAACGCATTACACAGGAACTTTTTAATGGTACCATTGGCTGGGTTGAATGGCAGCGGCCGGGTTTTGACCTTGGTTTAAAATTAAAACAATGCCTTGATGAAAATCCGGAAATACGCGGTATTATGCTCGGCTCACATGGTTTGTTCACATGGGGCGATACGGCATTTGAAAGCTATATCAATACCCTGGAAGTAATTGAACGCTGTGCAGCCTATCTCGAAGAAAATATAAAAAATAAACCTGTGTTTGGCGGTGCAAAAATAGAATCCCTGCCGAAAGAAGAAAGGTTAGATAAAGCAGCGGCTTTAGCACCTATACTCAGGGGATTTTGTTCTTCCAATATAAAAATGATAGGTCATTTTACAGACGACGACAGGGTGCTGGAATACATCAACTCCAATGACCTGGAAAGATTAGCGCCCATGGGTACCAGTTGCCCCGATCATTTTTTAAGGACCAAGATCAGTCCACTGGTACTGGATCTCACGACCGCTGAAAACCTGGCAGATGTAGCGGCGATAAAAGAAAAACTAAAGCCGCAGTTTGAAGCCTACCGGAAAATGTATACAGCGTACTATGAAAAGTGCAAACATGCCAATAGTCCTGCAATACGCGATGCAAACCCGGTGGTGATATTATACCCGGGCGTGGGTATGTTTACTTTTGCAAAAGACAAACAAACAGCGAGGGTAGCCGCTGAGTTCTATATCAACGCTATCAATGTAATGAAAGGTGCAGAAGCCATTTCTGAATATACTTCCCTGCCACGGCAGGAAGCTTTTAATATTGAATACTGGCTGCTGGAAGAAGCTAAATTGCAACGTATGCCAAAGCCAAAAGCTTTATCGGGAAGGATTGCTTTGGTAACGGGCAGCGCAGGAGGAATTGGCAAAGCCATTGCTAAAAAATTTGCAGACGAAGGCGCCGTGGTAATGGTGAATGATAATGATGCGGAAAGATTAACCAATGCAAAAAAAGACTTTGCGGCCCACTACAGTAAAGATGTTTTTTCGGCAGAAATATTAGATGTTACGGACGTCAACACGATTCGCAGCGCTTTTAAAGCTACGGCATTGGCCTTTGGAGGGGTTGATATTGTGGTAAACTGCGCCGGCTTATCCATTTCAAAACCATTGGAAGAACACACCGAAAAGGACTGGGATTTATTATATGATGTATTGGTAAAAGGCCAGTTTCTCATTACACGGGAAGGTGCAAACATTATGCGTAAACAGGATATGGGCGGTGATGTTATCAATATTGTAAGCAAAAACGCATTGGTAAGCGGCCCGAATAATGCTGGCTATGGTTCTGCTAAGGCGGCACAGTTGCACCTGAGCCGCTTAAATGCGGCTGAGTTAGGGAAAGACCATATCCGAGTAAACGTGGTAAATCCGGATGCCGTTATTTCCGACAGTAAAATATGGGCAGGCGCATGGGCCCAGGGGCGCGCCAAAGCATATGGTGTAACGGTTGAAGAATTGCCCGCGTTTTATGCCAAACGCACCCTACTGAATGAAATCATTCTGCCTGAAGACATAGCCAATGCCTGTTTTGCTTTTACAGGAGGACTATTGAACAAGGCAACAGGCAATGTGCTGAACATTGATGGCGGCGTTGCTATGGCTTTTGTAAGATGAGAAGGCGAAAAGTATCAAAAAATAAATAACAAGAACCAAATAAAATACAGATGCTTCGTTCCCCGCCACTGCGGGCAGGCTCAGCGTGACAGGGAAAAGCATCACAAAATGAACCTGTCCGCCGTGGCGGATAAAATTCAAATTTCAACTTTAAATCCGAAGACTTAAGCCCAAAATCCGAAGGAATACAACGATAAACAAAAAACTAAAAACCATAAATTACAAACCATAGACATAAATTTGAAATTATAAATCTCAAATCTCAAATTCTCAGATGCACCGCCTTGCTTTTATAATGAAACTGCATAAAGGCTTTGAAGCCGAATACCAAAAGCGCCATAACGCGATATGGCCGGAACTGCAGACATTATTAAAAGAAAGCGGGATACAGGAATATTCTATTTTTCTGGAGGAGGCAACAGGTAATTTGTTCGGTTATTTGCAGGTTAGCGATCTTGCCGCTAAGGATGCATTACCCCGGCATGCCGTTATGCAACGCTGGTGGCATTACATGAAAGATATAATGGAGGTGAATGATGACGAATCTCCATTAAGCATCCCGCTTAAAGAAGTGTTTTATATGCCATAAAAATAAGATCAGATCATGCAGATAGAAAAATATAAAATTGAAAGTCATAATGAATCTTTGCTGAAAGCACATCGCAGCAAATTTGATTATAGCAATGCAACAATTGAAAATACGGAAAGTATTGTAAAAAAGCTTACAGACTTCCAGGTAGCCATTCCCAGTTGGGCTTTAGGAACAGGTGGTACAAGGTTTGGAAGATTCTCGGGAGGCGGTGAGCCCCGCAACCTGGAAGAAAAAATTGAGGATATAGGCTTGCTTCATGCACTCAATAAATCAAGCGGCGCCATATCGCTGCATATTCCATGGGATATTCCCGAAAATCCTTCGCACATAAAAGCGCTGGCGGCACAAAACGGGTTGCAGTTTGACGCTATGAATTCCAATACCTTTCAGGATCAGCCCAACCAGCAACTGAGCTATAAGTACGGGTCGCTGCAAAATGTAAATGCAGCAGTTCGCCGGCAGGCAATTGATCACAACATTGAAGTGATCCGTTACGGTGAAGAACTGGGCTCCACCTCTTTAACCGTTTGGCTTTCCGACGGCTCCTGTTTTCCCGGGCAACTCAATTTCCGGGAGGCGTTTCAAAACACGTTAAGTGGGTTGCAGGAAATTTACAAGGCCTTGCCGCACAACTGGAAGATATTTGTAGAATACAAAGCATTTGAGCCTAATTTTTATTCTACTACCGTTGGCGACTGGGGACAATCGTATTTATATACCAGCAAACTGGGCAATAAAGCATATACACTGGTAGACCTCGGACATCATCTGCCCAATGCCAATATTGAACAGATTGTTTCCCTTTTACTGATGGAAGGAAAATTAGGTGGCTTTCATTTCAATGATTCCAAATACGGAGATGATGACCTCACGGCCGGAAGCATTAAACCTTACCAGCTTTTCCTCATATTCAATGAACTGGTAGAAGGAATGGACGCCAAAGGAATGAACCATGCCACAGACCTGGGCTGGATGATTGACGCATCGCACAATGTAAAAGATCCACTGGAAGACCTGGCACAATCTGTAGAAGCCATACTCATTGCCTATGCACAGGCTTTATTAACCGATAGCAACGCATTACGGCAGGCCCGCCAGGATAATGATGTAGTAAAGGCACAGGAAATATTACAGCATGCTTTCCGAACGGATGTGCGCCCGTTAGTAGCCGAAGCCAGACTGCGCGCTGGTGCTGCATTGGATCCTATAGCCTTGTTCCGTAATGAAAAGATACGCGAACAACTCATCAAAAACCGGGGAACAAAAACGGTGGCTACGGGGTTGTAGAAGGGGTGTGAAGGGTGAATGGAACACCTGATGCATCTGCTGAACCCGTTCTTTTTTCTGCTGCCGGTTTTTGCAGAACATATACATCAAAATTGCGAAGAGCTGCTGATCCCGCGCTTTTGAACAACCATGCTTTAGTGCGGTTGAAAATGAATCTTTGAAAAAAGTGAGTGCCGCCGGCACGGTTCATAATAGCAACATGCTTACAGTGCTCTGTACCTTTCCGGCTTTTAAACGGTTCGAAACCCTTCCGCTTTTTACCGGATTACAACAGCTTTCAAGACTACACCTCTTTTACGATTTCTTAAATTAGATGGTTTAACCAGCAGATTTTTGTCTTTCAGCCTCTACCACTTACCTTTACAATTATGAGTAACAATTTGTCCGTTATTGCCATTTACGATATTGGCAAAACCAACAAAAAGGTATTTCTGTTCAACGAAGCATACGAAGTAGTATATGAAAAAAGCGCCACCCTTCCTGAAACAACAGATGAGGATGGATACCCCTGCGAAAACCTGGAATTACTCACCCAATGGATCAGGGAATCGTTTGCCGAAATAACCGGGTTAAAGGAATTTAATATCGTGGCTATTAATTTCACTTCCTATGGCGCCAGTTTTGTGCATATTGATGAGAACGGTAAGCCGTTAACGCCGCTGTACAATTATCTTAAACCCTATCCCGAAGATTTAAAAAAGAAATTCTATAACCGGTATGGAGGAGAAATAATGCTCTCGATGCATACGGCTTCCCCGGTTTTGGGCAGTTTAAATTCGGGCATGCAATTGTATCGTTTAAAATATGAGCAAAAAGCAGTGTTCGACCGGATCGCCTATTCCCTGCATCTTCCGCAATACATAACTTATTTGCTTACCGGGAAAGCCTCTTCGGATATTACCAGCATTGGCTGCCATACCAACCTGTGGAATTTCCCTCAAAACAACTATCATGAATGGGTGTACAGGGAAGGCCTGATAAATAAATTTCCTCCCATTTTCGCATCAGATAAGGTAAGAGAACTTACGCTTTCAGGAAAAAAAATGCTGGCCGGAGTGGGCTTACATGATAGTTCGGCAGCGCTTATTCCCTATCTTACTAATTTCCGGGAACCCTTCATATTGATTTCCACA
Source organism: uncultured Sphingobacteriales bacterium (assembly GCA_937991535.1). GTDB lineage: Bacteria > Bacteroidota > Bacteroidia > Chitinophagales > Chitinophagaceae > Agriterribacter. The sequence continues at coordinate 16,058 of CALKHN010000068.1, read as the reverse complement.
GGCACATGGTCTATCAGCTTTAATCCATTCAACAACATTCCTCTTACGGTGGAAGAGCTGCAGCAGGATTGTTTGTGTTATATGACCTATCATGGGGCGCCGGTAAAAGCTTCGCGTTTATTTGCAGGATACGAACATGAACAGCAGATAAAAAGGCTGGCTGAACACTTTAATAAGGATACAGATTATTATACTACTGTACAATTTGATAAAAACATGGTTGCTGCATTGCGGTTGCAACCCGAAGTGTCTGTAAAAAAAACCGCTTCCATAACAGTGTTCCCCGAAAGGGATATTAGCTCATTCAGCAGCTATGAACAGGCCTATCACCAGCTTATACTGGATATTATCAGCCGCCAAATCAGTTCTACCGGACTGGTGCTGGAAGGCAGTGATGTGAAAAGAATTTTTGTTGACGGAGGATTTGGAAAGAATCCCCTTTATATGAATTTGCTGGCAGAGGCCTTTCCGGGTATAGAAGTTTACGCGGCGTCTATAGCCCAGGCAACTGCCCTGGGTACAGCGCTTTCCATACATCCCCACTGGAACAGCAAGCCTGCCCCTGCGGATGCTATTAAATTAGTTTATTACAATATCGGCCACGAACAAAAACAAAAATATTGAACCCTGGAACCCAACTTTTAAATACCATATACCTCTACTTGTCCACCTGCTGTGGAAAAAAAGAATAACGCATATCCATTTGCACAACCGATATTTATCTAAATCTTTTACAATAAAAGGCAGGTTCTTGCGTCTATACTTTATTCATCGTTCCCATGGAAGAAACCCGTGAAATAAATGCATTGCTGCATCTTATAGATGATCCGGATAACGAGGTATTTGATACCGTGAGCAGCAGGATCGTAAGTTATGGTAAACCTATCATCCCCAACCTGGAACAGTTGTGGGAAAACACCCCCGATGAAATAATCCAGGAAAAGATTGAATTACTCATACACCGGCTCCATTTTCATGAATTACAGGCCGATATTTCAGCATATACAAAAACAACCCGCCAGGATCTCCTGGAGGGGACGCTGCTGGTAGCAAGGTACCACTATCCCGATCTGGCGGATACGCCTGTTTTCCAGGAAATAGAAAAAATAAAACGCAATATCTGGCTCGAGCTCAACAGCTATCTTACGGCACTGGAACAGGTAAATATCATCAATCGTATTTTCTTTACTTATTATAAATTTAAAGGTGTTGAAGTTTCTTACCAGCACCCCGAGGAATTCCTGATCAATAAAGTGCTTGAAACCAAACGCGGCAATTCGATCATGAACGGTATCATATACCAGTTGTTGTGCGGACTGCTTGATGTTCCCGTAAAGGCAATTAAGATCCCGCGACAGTACCTGCTTGCTTATTTTGATACATCGTACGACTATTTTAATCCCAAAAAAGAAAATAACAACAACATACATTTCTATGTTGATCCTATGAACGGTCATGTATACACGCATAAAGATGTGGAAAATTATTTCAAAAAAATAGGCGCCCCCATCACCCCATCCTATTTTAAGCCAATGGAGCACAGGCTCATTTTGCAGTTTTTGCTGGAAGAATTGGCCAAATGTTTCGATACCAGCGATAACCTGTATAAGCAAACGGAATTGCTTACGCTTGCCGGTGTTATGGGGCACAACAATACCTTAAAATGAAAAAGGGACGATTGGCCCGGTATCTTATTTTACTGCTGGCATGCTGCGGCTTTTTATGGCTGTATTACAGCAACAATCCCCCACAGCAGGTAACTGAAACCGATAGCAGCTTTGACCGCAATCTTACGCCGCTTATTTATACCCGCCATGCCCGGTGCAGAATGGGTTGCAGGCATATTGACGATAGTGAAATAAAAGAAATACTGCAAAAAGGGAAAATCAATTACAGTAAAAGCGATCTGCATTCAAAACCCGATCCCAAATATGCCCTGGAAGGCATAACCCACGATGATCAGCAGGTACGTGTTATTTTTGCTCCTTCAAAACGGGGCATGGTAGTTATTACCTGTATTGATATGAATGAAGAATGGGAATGTAACTGCAACTGATATTACGATCTGCTAACGATCATGTACCGCGTGCTTATGCAGAGGTGAAAAAAGAGAAGTGAAAGAAACGCCTGTTCACATTTTTTGTTTCACTTTTCATATTTCACCTCTCACAAAAAGATACAGTATATTACAATGATACATAGTAACAGATGTGTAAAGAATATTTATTACAAAAGAATATGATTGGTCATGAATCTGCCCGTTAAACCACTTCTATGGCTCTACAATATTTATGCAATGCTCTTATTTGTATTGCTTATGTTTATCATATTTCCCTTTGTGCTCATTGCTTCTTTTATGGGACCTGTACAGGGAGGAAATGCTATATATCGTATCTGCATGCTATGGGGTGATATATGGTTTCCGCTGGTGTGTATTATTCATAAAAATATTTATGAATGGCCGCACGACAAAAAGAAGCCCTATATTTTTGTCACCAATCATATTTCTTTCCTTGATGCTGCAGTAATTGTAAAAACCTACCGGCAACCCATACGTGCTTTAGGAAAAAAAGAAACAGCCAGCGTTCCCGTATTTGGCTATATCTATAAAAATGCTATTGTAACAGTAGACCGGGATAATGCAGCAGACCGTTCAAAAAGCGTAAGCAAGTTAAAAGCGGTGCTGAGAAAACATATTTCCGTTTTAATATTTCCGGAAGGAACTTTTAATAAAACAGGCAATGCGCTCAAACCTTTTTTTGATGGCGCCTTCCGCATTGCTATTGAAACACAAACCCCCATAAAACCCGTATTGTTCTTAGATGTATACAACAGAATGCCTTTTGGAAAATTGTTCACGCTTACACCGGGTAAAAGCAGGGCGGTTTTTATGCAGGAAATTGCAGTGACCGGTTTAACCATTAAAGATATAGAAACACTGAAACAAAAAGTGTACAAACAAATGGAAGAACGGCTGCTGCAGTATGGGGCAAGCTGGGTGAAGAAGGCGTGAGTTGCAGGGTGCAGGGTACAGGTTACAGGATACAGGTTGCAGGTTGCAGACCTTTTCCGTTTCACCTCTCACTTCTCACTTCTCACCTCTCACCCTCACCTCTCACTTGTGCAGCTTCACTGCCTCAATGGTATGATTCAGCCGGCTTTTTTCAGCGGCAAAAGCCATCAGGTGGCTCACTACCGACACATCAATGGTGGAAGAAAGAATTTGCGCATCGTGATGCCCTACTGCCTGCACCCAATCCTGCACAAGGCGATGATCGCCACCTCCATGAAAATCGGTTTTTAAGCTCCATGTGGTTTTTTGCCCCGTTCTGAAATCAGTAATGGTATAGGCTTCCATGTCTCCAACAATATCGCCTTTGGTACCCATTATACGGGTGCTTCTGCCTTCATAGGAAGTAAGTCCCTCCATAGAAAAAGCGGCAGTAATATTTTTTCCGAAACGCATATTAACTGTTAGATGATCGGGCTGGTCGTTATCCATCCGGTATACACAACGGCCGTAATCGGTTGTTTTTAATTTTTTTAGGATAATATAATCCCAGTTGCGGCGCTGTTCGGGCAAATCAAAAACATACAATCGCTTTCTGTCGCGGTAATAGATCTGCAGGGCAGAAAAAGGGCAGGTATCTTCCACAGCACAATTATCTGTGCATCTTTCGGTGCTGCCGGCCGGCGCGTTTTCATTAGTAAACAACCTCAATCCTCCAAAACATTGCACATCTTCAACGGGCTCGTTAATGAGCCATCGCAAAATATCAGTGTCGTGGCAGGATTTTGCCAGTATAATGGGTGAAGACTTAGTGCTGTTGTGCCAGTTGCCACGTACATAAGAGTGCGCCATGTGATCGAAGCCTATGGGTTCCATATGTTGCACGCTTACAATATCACCAATGGTATTGGATGTAATGATTTCTTTTAGCTGTTTGAAGTAAGGAGAATATCTTAATACATGGCATACACCTACGATTCTGCCCGTTGCTTTGGCCTTTTCATGTATCAGCCTGCATTCTTCTTCCGTAAGGGCAATGGGTTTTTCCAGCAATACATCATAACCCGCATCCAATGCACGCAAACAGGGGCCAGCGTGTAAAGCATCAGGCGTTGCAATAATTACCGCGTCTGCAAATTTCGCTCTGGCAAAAACGGCTTCCCAATTGTAAAAGCGGTTAATTGCCGGTATATTGTGTTTTCGCGCAAATCTTCCGTTACGCACAGCATTTTGGTCGGCAACACCAGTTATTTTTAATTCATTGGGATGAATGAGTGCATAATCTGCATATATGTTACCTCTGTTGCCGGCGCCAATCAAAATGGCAGTCACAGGTTTACTGAGGGGGCGGTGTAAAGGGTTTTTATAAATGTCCTGTTTCAACCCCAATAAGGCCGCAATTTCTTTCCAGGTAAGGATAATGGATTCTGTTGCCTGATTAAATGTATCTATCGCTATGTTCCTGAATGAAAAATTTCTTAAAGGCATGAATGTGATTTTATATTCACCAACTGTACATATCCTCCTGTAAATTTAAAGATCATATGCCAAACAGCAAGTCAAAGCGTGATATTGGTATACTGAAAAAATTGCTTATCTTAATTTCAATTTATAAAAACAAAAACAATGTCGTCAAGAAGAAATTTCATTCAAACATCTGCTATTGCCTTATCAGCTTCTTCCCTCCTGCCCTTTTCCGGTGCTGCAAATACTATGCAGAATAAGCCGATGATGAAAAAAGAGTTTTTACGAACAGGGATGGCCGGTTATTCTTTTGTAAATTACAATATTGATCAAACCATTGCCATAATGAACCGGGTGGGAATAAATAACCTCTCGGTTAAAGACTTTCATCTTCCATTAAACAGTTCACAGCAAACCATTGATGAAGTACTGGCCAAATTTAAAGGTGGCGGTATACAGATATATACGGTAGGGGTTATTTACATGAAAACAGAAGCAGAAGTTGATCGCGCCTTTGATTATGCCAAGCGGGTTGGCGTAAATCTGATTATCGGTGTTCCGGGTTATGATTTACTGCAGTATACAGAAAAAAAAGTAAAGGAATACAATATCAGGATGGCTATTCACAATCACGGGCCCGAAGACAAATTGTATCCTGCGCCCAAAGATGTGTATGACCGCATCAGCAAAATGGATAAACGCATGGGACTTTGTTTGGATATCGGACATGCATTTCGGGCAGGAGCCAAACCTGAAAAAGCGGTTATTGATTATGCGTCAAGAATTTTTGATCTGCATATTAAAGATGTTACTGCTGCAAAAGCGGATGGCAAAGCAATAGAAGCGGGAAGGGGTACCATAGATTTCGTTGCATTAATACAGGCATTGCGCCAAATACAATTTAAAGGGGTATGCAGCATAGAGTTTGAAAAAGATATGAAAGACGCGTTGCCCGGAATTGCTGAATCGGCAGGGTATTTAAGAGGTGTAATGAGCTGACAAAGATCAGTTTACTTTTAATTTATTCACAAGGTTAATATACTCCTGCATTGCCGCTTCCTTTGTCTTTCCTTTTATGCCCAGCCATGCTTGGTACTTGGCTTTAGCAACAAAATCGAAAGCATTCGACGGAGGTTCTGATGAATTATCGCCTTCGGTTGATTGTTTATACAAAGAGTAGAGTTGAAGCAACGTATCGTTACTTGGTTTTTCCGGCAGCATTTTGCTTTCTGCAGCAGCCTGCTCAAATTGTTGTTTCAATTCCATAAGTTTGTAATTTTATGTGAAAATAGCAAGTCTGGCTCATAACAAAGCACCTGGTTTAGATATTTATTTACCCTGAACTTTTCACCATATGAACTTCTTTGAAACTTTATACAATGAGATCATTGGTTTTTTGGGAATAGGCTCTCTTGTCAATATGTTCAAGTCTGGCGATTACAGCCAGTTGCTCACCCTTAAAGGAATTCTCGGCGCCATCTCTCCCCTCATCCCCTTGCTGCTTATTATTGAGATCATCAGGAGCGTGGCCTATAAAAAATTTAAAATAGAGGACTATAAGGTTCCATTTCTCATTTATGTTTTTAACCGCTTTGTGTCGCGGTTCATATCCATTGCCGCCGTTGCTTTTTGCATTGGGTTGTTTGAAAAATATGCCATCTTCAAAACATCATTTACATGGTACTGGCTGATTTATGGATATATAATATGGGAATTTTCACATTTCATTTATCATTATCTCGCACATAAGGTGAGGATATTATGGTGCTTACATTCCACGCACCACGCTCCTCAAACCATGAATCTTTCGGTTACATATGTCCATTTTTTCTTAGAAGCCCCTTATGCAGATGTAATACGGACTACGATCTGTATTCTGGCAGGCGTAAATCCGCCATTGCTTTTCTTTATCATGTTCATTGACGGCACATGGGGCGCATTTATTCATGTTGGCGAAAATATTATGAAAGACGGCCGAATGGGTTTTTTGAACAGGATCATTCTTACACCATCGCACCACCGGGTACACCATGCCAGAAATCCGCTGTATATGGATACGAATTTCTGTAACCTGCTGAATATCTGGGACAAGGCTTTTGGAACCCTGGAAGATGAGCGTAAAGATATGCCACCCGAATACGGCATTACGCGCCCGATGAACGCCAACAGTTTTATTGATGTAAATTTCGGGGAGTTTGGGGTTTTGTGGAAGGATATCCGTTATGCCCCCGGTTTCAAAAATAAATTATTGTATTTAATTAAGCCTCCCGGATGGAATCACACCGGCGAACATAAAACAGCAAAAATAGCAAGACAGCAATACATAGAATCGCATAACGGGTTGAAAGATTAATGCTTATGGTACTGTCGCCTATTTATTGAAATGTTCATTTCGGAATATTAAGATCCATTTAAACCGGGAAAGTTATTCCCCTAGCACGCTTTGCAGTAAATATTGCATGATTATTGCACGGAGTTTTTTCTATAAAGGTAAATACGGGAAAAGACGTAAGGTGCGGTTTAATGACGAATAGTATATCCCTGAATTACATTACCTCATTTCCATTTCAAGGATTTCTCTGTAAACACAAAAAAACGGTTTCTTACTGTATCAGTTAACTGAGCTTTAACTAACAGGAGGGATACACAATGTTTAAACCAACGCTATGAATGTAGCCAATAACAATTTAAATCTTTCCTCTCACATATTATTAAGAGGATCAATACTTTACTAATATCAGAAAGGAGATTATACCAACATGCAAAAAATCACCCCTAACCTCTATTGCTGTTTTTTAAAAAGATCTGCAACAGAAAAAATATTGCCATTATATAAAATTCGCTATGCCAGCCTGCAGATAAATAAAATGATTCTTACAGGGCTGTTCATATTATTAACATGCGCAGTTGGTTATACTCAACCCAACCTGGAAGGAACTGTACCTTCAAATTATACTGCAAAAAAAGGAATACTTTCTATAAGCGACCGGCATTACCGCCTGGGAACTCAATCATTAAGATGGGACTGGACGGCAGGTGACACGCTTGTTATTGACCTCAGCGCCGCGGAACAACAATATATTAATGAAAATTTATTGATTTGGGGACAAAATCATTTTGAGATGTGGGCGCACAATGAAACCCCTTCTCCCGATACATTCGATGTAAAATTTCTGAGCAAAAGGGATATCTACCAATTCCGGTTCCGGTTTAACATCAACTATGAGGGCTGGAGGAAACTGCAGCGCAGCTATCGTCATGATATGATAAAAGAACTTGTTGCCTACGACAAATACTGGTGGAATGTTGTGCAGATCCATATCCTTGCCCCACTATCGGGCAGCGGCGCCATATTCATTGACAATATGCAGTACATGCGTACTTCCGAGATGAAATATGCGGACAGACAGATGCCCGATTTAGCTGCATTAGCCTCTGAGCCCTATTATTCAAGTGATTTTTTCCATCAAATGGATACGCTTAGCCCAACGATTCCATTGGGTGTGCCTACCGCAAAAGAAATCGCCGACCTGAACCTTATCCGTGGGCGTATTAAAGTTATTGACAGGGGAACTGCACCTTCTGCATCGGAATTAAGTGATGCCAATGCAAAATACGCTTCCTACAACATAGTACTTGACGGTAACCTTATTAAGGGGAAAGACATTTCTGATTTATCGGAGATTGATACCATGTTCGCCCATTTTACCAGGAGTTATATACACAACAACAATACCGATAGCAGGGATAAAGCCATTAACATTCTGAAACTGATGCTGGATAACGGTATTGCGGGCGGCAGTGGCAGGTGGTTTGCCGGAAGTTCCTGGGGTTATGATGACATGCTCTTTTACAAAGCGCTGATTAATGCCGAAGATTTTATTGATGAAGATTTAAGATACAAGATATGGGATTGGCTGAAATGGAGCATGGGCATAAACATGGGCTGGAACGAAAATTCAAATGGACTTTTTGATGAAGACAACTTATATGTATTGCAGGACGCTTTTTTATGCGTTATTTTATTCAGTCCGGACGACGCTCATGCCGTTCAGGACCTTTACCGCTTTAAATTATATATCGAAAGGTTTTTAAAAAATCAAAAAGGAAACACCGATGGTATGAAGCCCGATGGAACTACCTTTCACCATTATGGACATTACAATGCTTACGCGTATTCTTTCCAGGCCATTGTTGATCCTGCGCTATATTTATTCAGGGGCACCGACTTTCTGATAGATGCTGAAGCATATAAAAATTTACGAAAAGTGGTATATGCACAGTACCTGATGTGCAATACAATACAATATGCAAACGGACTTAGCGGAAGACATCCTTTTTTTACGCCTATAACTTTTTCAGGAGGATTTTTCACCCGAATGGCACAGGTAGGCGGAGAAATAATGAATACGCCTATAGATGAAATTGTTGCGGGCATGCGCACCCGGTTATACGGCACAGACAGACCTCCCTCCGGTATTGAGGCAGAGCCCTTCCCTTCCGGCTTCTGGCAAATGAACTACAGCCCGCTGTCAATGTACAGAAGGGAAAATTGGGCTGCCACCATAAAAGGCGTTAATAACTATTTCTGGGGAACCGAAATCTCCACAGGGGCCAACCGCTATGGCAGGTACCAGGCCTATGGTGCAGTGGAGGTAATGTACCCCGGAGGTCTTTTAGCGAGCGGATTAAGTGCTACGGGGTGGGATTGGAATAAAGCGCCGGGAACCACTTCCATTCTTTTACCTTTTACTGATTTGATGGTCCCTTCTAAATTAGCCTATGTGGCGGAAAAGAATGCGCTCAACTTTTCGGGTGGGGTAAAGTTTGGGCCCCCCGTCCCTAATGCACCTTCCGATATAATTATGTCCGACCTGCATGGTGATTATGGTATGTTTGCATTGAACTTTAAGCAACCTTCTGTAAGCGGTACTTCGCACAATCCAAGTTTTGTTTTCCGTAAATCCTATTTTTGTTTCGGCGATAAAATCGTATGCCTGGGCAGCAATATCAACAACAATGACGGCACACACAAAACAATTACCACGCTGTTCCAGGGTACTTTACCTTCCACCGGAACGCCAACAGTAGTAGACGGCTCTGCCAAAACAGGGATTTCCCAATCGGATAATCTTTCTAAAACAGATGCTCATTGGCTTATTGATGCCTATAAAACAGGTTATTACGTAATGCCCGGCAATACCGTACATGTGGAAAGACAATCTCAAACCAGCCCCGACCAGTCGGGTTCAGCCGCCACTACTACGGCTAATTTTGCCAATGCTTATATAGATCATGGCAATGCACCGGTAAGTGCAAAGTACGCATACGTTATTGCACCCAATACTACAGATAATGATATGATTGCTTTTGCCGCTGATATGCAGTCTTCATCAACCCGTGCCTTTGATATCCTGCAGCAGGATACGGCCGCTCATATCATCCGCGAAAACGCAAGCGCCGTTACAGGCTTCAGCCTTTTCCTGCCCAATGACAACCTGGTTTCCAACGATATTTTAAAGGGAAATGATGTACCCTGTATTGCCATGATGCAGATCAATGTAGACACCCTTCGCATTTCCCTGGTGAATCCCGATTTAAACCTGGTAAACAATGTAAGTACAGCGGTTCCCATTACCTTAACGCTCTATGGCAAATGGTCAAAAATTCCCGGTTTACCTTCAAAATATGCCTACGTAATATCAGCGGAAGCCACCCAAACCATTGTCCAGTTCAACCCTGCCGATGGTTTACCTGCAGAAATTGCCCTTATTAAAAGCAATGAAGTGATCCTGCCCATCGAATTGGTGTCTTTCTCCGGCTATGCCGATCCCGCCGGAAACCGTAATGTGCTGAACCTGAAAGTGGAAAATGACAATGAAACGGCTGACTATCACCTCGACCGTAAAAATCCCGACAACGGCACGTGGAATACCATAGACACCCACATTTTTGCCGCAACAACAGGAGAACAACAGTTTACCTTTCACGATAAAAATATTGAAGCACCTGTTTATTTGTATCGTGTAAAGTGGCAGGAAATTTCAGGAACATGGCGGTATTCAAATATCGTACTGCTTAAAAACAGGCAGCAAAATGGCATTACCGTTGCTCCTAACCCGGCAAAAGATGAATTTTTCATTCGCTTAAAACAAAAGCCGGGGGGGGCAGTGAAATGGATACTGGCTGATGCTTCCGGCAAAACAATAAAACAGGGCATACTCAACAGTGCGTCTGAAAGAATTTCCGTTCACGGACTTGCATCAGGAATGTACTTTTTACGTTTATCTACCGGCGATACAATGGGCATTAGTGTGATCCACTAAATTCCCGTAGTCAGTACCGCACAGTTTGGGGTGCAGCAACCGATGACAACAGGAAATGCACCCTTTCAAACTCCGCTTTAAATTGATATCCAAATCACCTACCTTTGCCCGTTCAAAAAAACAAAAAAGGAGTTCCTCTTTAAGGGAGCAGGATACATGAAGCATATTCGGAATTTTTGTATAATAGCACATATTGACCACGGGAAAAGCACCCTGGCCGACCGGCTTTTGCAGGTTACCCATACAGTCAGCGACCGCGATATGATGGACCAGGTTTTAGATAATATGGACCTGGAGCGCGAAAAAGGCATTACCATCAAGAGCCATGCTATCCAGATTGATTATAAGCAACCTAACGGTGAAGAATATACGCTCAATCTCATTGATACACCCGGGCATGTTGACTTTAGCTATGAAGTAAGCCGGGCACTGGCTGCCTGTGAAGGTGCGTTGCTTTTGGTAGACGCTACGCAGGGCATACAAGCCCAAACCATCAGCAACCTTTATCTTGCCATTGATAACGACCTGGAGATCATCCCTGTTATTAATAAAATAGATATGGATGGCGCAATGATCGAAGAAGTTAAGGACCAGATCATTGAGCTGATAGGCTGCAAGCCGGAAGACATCCTGCTGGCGAGCGGCCGCACCGGCATAGGCGTGGATGGTGTTCTGGATGCAATCGTAAACAGGATACCTCCTCCAAAAGGCAACCCCAACGCTCCTTTGCAGGCGTTGATCTTCGATAGCGTTTTCAACAGCTTCAGGGGAATTATCGTGTATTACCGCATATTGAACGGCTCCATTAAAAAAGGCGATAAAGTAAAGTTTGTTTCCACCAACCAGGAATATGAAGCCGATGAAATAGGGATATTAAAGTTAAAGATGACAGAAAAAGCAGAAGTGAAATGTGGAGATGTGGGCTATATCATTACAGGCATCAAAAATGCGAAGGAGGTAAAAGTAGGTGACACCATCACTACGTCCATTAATCCAACGCAGGAAATAATTAAAGGCTTCCAGGAAGTAAAGCCCATGGTATTTGCAGGCATTTTTCCTGTAAATACAGATGAGTTCGAGGAATTAAGAGATTGTATGGATAAGCTGCAGCTCAATGACGCATCGCTTACATTTGAACTGGAAACATCACAGGCTTTGGGATTTGGTTTCCGCTGCGGATTTTTGGGACTGCTGCATATGGAAATCATCCAGGAGCGTCTGGAACGGGAATTCAATCAAACGGTAATCACCACTGTACCTAACGTAAGTTTTATTGCCTATACCACCAAAGGAGAAAAGGTTATTGTAAATAATCCTACCGAATTTCCGGATCCTGTAAAAACGGAACGAATTGAAGAGCCCTTTATTAAAGCACAGATCATCACCAAACCTGAATATATTGGTAATATAATGACCCTATGCCTCGGCAAAAGAGGCATGCTCGTTAACCAGAGTTACCTTACCACTACCCGTGTGGAACTGGTATTTGAAATGCCGCTTACCGAAATTGTATTTGACTTTTACGATAAATTAAAAAGCCAAACCCGTGGCTATGCTTCTTTCGATTATCATCCCATCGGTTACAGGGAAGCGGATATTGTAAAGATGGATATATTGCTTAACGGTGATAAAGTAGATGCTTTAAGCGCATTGATCCATCGCAGTAAAGGGCAGGATTTTGGAAGAAAGCTTTGCGAAAAATTAAAGGAACTGGTTCCGCGCCAGCAATTTCAGATAGCCATACAGGCAGCTATTGGCGCCAAAATATTGGCCCGTGAAAATATTTCGGCCATCCGTAAAGATGTTACGGCAAAATGCTATGGTGGCGATATCAGCCGTAAACGCAAATTATTAGAAAAACAAAAAGAAGGCAAAAAACGCATGCGCCAGATCGGTAACGTAGAAATTCCGCAGGAAGCTTTTCTTGCCGTGCTGAAACTGGAAGACTGATGTATTTGAAATTTAAAATTTGTAATTGGGCTGTTCAGAGTCAGAAGCCTAAAGTCCGAAATCCGAATGAAATACAACCATAAACAAAAAACTAAAAACCATAAACTTCTTCAAATCACAACGCCGAAACGGCAGCAATACCCGGTAATGTTTTTCCTTCAAAATATTCGAGCATAGCACCACCGCCGGTAGATACATAACTCACTTTATCCGCAAATCCGAACTGGTTAACAGCAGCTACGGAATCGCCGCCGCCAACCAAAGAATAAGCGCCATTTTCAGTGGCCTCAGCTACGGCTGCGGCGATGGCTTTGGTACCCAACTGAAACTTTTCCATTTCAAAAACGCCCATGGGGCCATTCCACAAGATCGTTTTCGATTTTTTGATCACATTGGCAAATTCGCTTCTCCCCAATTCACCAATATCCAATCCCAACCAGCCATCGGGAATATTGTTACTGGGGGCGGAAGAAACTTTTGCATTGGTATCAAACTTATCGGCAATAATAGAATCGGAAGGCAAATGAATATTTACCCCCATGCCTGCCGCTTTTTTTAATAATTCATTTGCCATATCCAGGCGGTCTTCTTCACAGAGCGAATTGCCTATTTTACCACCCTGCGCTTTAATAAAAGTATATGCCATTCCGCCGCCGATAATGATATCATTGGCCTTCTTTAATAAATTTTCTATAATTAGTATTTTATCGGAAACTTTGGCGCCACCAATAATGGCGGTAAAAGGTTTCTCAGACTTGTGCAACACTCTTTCAGCACTTTTCACCTCTCCTTCCATCAGCAGTCCGAACATTCTTTTTTCAACTGGGAAAAACCTTGCGATCACCGCCGTTGAAGCATGTGCACGATGCGCCGTTCCAAAAGCGTCATTTACATATATATCAGCAAGTTTGGCAAGTTTTGTTGCAAATGCCTCATCACCCTCTTCCTCCTCTTTATAAAAACGAAGATTTTCAAGGAGCAATACTTCTCCGGGTTTCATCATACCAGCCGTTGTATAAGCCTGTTCTCCAATACAGTCGTTGGCAAATAAAACGGTTATGCCGCCTAACAAATCGCTTAAATGTTTGATGAGTGGCTTTAATGAATATTTTTCTTCGGGGCCTCCCTTTGGCCGTCCCAGGTGGCTCATTAATATGACCATACCCCCATCATTCAGTATTTTTTTAATGGTGGGCACGGCTGCACGCATGCGGGTATCGTCTGTAATTTCAAATCTATCATTGAGCGGAACATTAAAATCAACCCTAACCAATGCCTTCTGATCTTTGAAATTACAGGAAGAGAATTTAGACATAATACAAACAATTTAAAGATACCAACCGAAAAGTTACGGTTAACTGATGCATATACGCGGATTTTTGCCGGTATATGATGGGATGCGATTTGCTGTTGAAACACAGGGTATATAGAAACCATGGCGAAATACAATGCGTATCCTACTTCATCTGCCCCGTTGCATATGCTGCCGCCATGATCACCGGTTTGCCGGAGACAAAAATATTATTTGCTGATGAGTTTGGCAAAATAATGAACCGTACGCACCAACTGGCTCACGTAGCTCATTTCATTATCGTACCAGCTCACCGTTTTCACCAATTGCGTATCGCCAACAGACAATACCTTGGTTTGCGTAGCATCAAAAAGAGAGCCGTAACTCATACCAATGATATCACTGCTTACAATTTCATCTTCATTATAACCGTACGACTCATTGGAAGCTGCTTTCATAGCGGCATTTACTTCGTCGGCAGTTACTTTTTTACCAAGTATGCTGGTTAATTCGGTTAATGATCCCGTAAGAACAGGAACACGCTGCGCGGTACCGTCTAACTTTCCTTTCAGTTGCGGCAATACCAGCCCAATCGCTTTTGCAGCACCGGTGCTGTTGGGAACAATATTTTGTGCGGCGGCTCTGGCACGGCGCAGATCACCTTTGGGATGCGGGGCATCCTGTGTGTTCTGATCATTCGTGTAGGCGTGAATGGTAGTCATTAAGGCCGAAACGATGCCGAACTTTTTGTCTAAAGTATCGGCCATGGGCGCCAGGCAGTTGGTAGTGCATGAAGCGCAACTGATCACCGTTTCGCTACCGTCTAAAATATCATGATTTACATTGAATACAATGGTTTTGATATCGCCTGTGGCGGGAGCGGATATCACCACTTTTTTAGCGCCTGCGGTAAGGTGTGCCGAAGCCTTGTCTTTATCTGCAAAGAAGCCGGTGCATTCCAGCACCACATCTACCTGGTGGGTTCCCCAGGGAATTTGTGCGGGATCTTTTTGCGCGTATATTTTAATTTCATCACCATTAACTGTAATCGAATTTTCGGTTGCTTTAACGTCGGCATTAAAGCGGCCCTGTGCAGTATCATATTTTAACAAATGCGCCAGCACCTGGGGGCTGGTTAAATCATTGACAGCTACCACGTCAATGCCTTCCATATTGTATATCTGGCGGTACACCAACCGTCCTATTCTTCCGAAACCGTTGATTGCAACTTTAACTGTGCTCATTGTACAATTGTTTAGCTTTTTAAAATGAGATGCAAATTTACGACATGAAATCAATAAACAGGGAAGAAATGATTGAACTGTGTTATATTATGCATGTAAAAAAAGCCTCAAAATGCGGTTGGAAGCGGAATTAAACTATTTATGAAAAAGTTTTGGAAGGATGTGCCTGTAACTTTATCTTTGCACTCCCAAAATTGATAAGGCCCGTTGGTCAAGGGGTTAAGACGCATCCCTTTCACGGATGAATCACGAGTTCGATTCTCGTACGGGCTACCAAACCGGAAAGGCTAAAATTATTGAGGCTTTTCCGGTTTCTCTTTATAAGCATCTAAATTATAATGGCAGGATTATTTACTATTTTAATTCTTACCTGACCTCCCCACCCTCCCTGATATGGGAATGATTAAAAAGATTTTCGCGGAGAATTATTTATAGCGATTACTATTGTTTCAAAGTGTTTCAAAGCCGAAACTGTTCACGCAGACGTCAACAGCAACCTGGTTCATTTGCAGGTAAACCACCCAATAGTACCTCCTTCCAGTTTCTTTGCATTCCTAAATCCTAATTCATGCAACTGCTTCAATGCAATGTCCGATTTCATTAGTCCCTTTTTGCATGCAACAATAATATTCCTGCCGTCAGGTATTTCTGAAACGCGGTCTTTTAATTCCTCTACAGGAATATTCACCGCTCCCGGAATATGCGCTTCCGCAAAGTCGTCACGGCTCATTAAGTCAATAAGAAAGGCGGGCTGAGATGTTTTGTTGAGTAAT
>CALKHN010000067.1 GCA_937991535.1 uncultured Sphingobacteriales bacterium | reverse complement strand
AAGAACATCACACCTTTTGCCAAGCTGATGAAACGTGACCTTTCCGAAAAGAAAACTGAACGCGCAACCCTTTCTCATTTTGACACGGGCTGGAAACTGGATAAATACCGTTGAGGTTCAATATTCATTTATTCTCTTAATCATCTGCTGAAGCATTTCTACCACGATCTCTTTATCTCTCGTTTCGGCGGAATAGGACTTACTTCTCATGCTATCATACGAAATGTTTTCCTGATAAGGAGTGGACAGATATGGAACAATATTTTTGAATACGCTATTCAGAGAACGTGCCATGACGATTTTCAAATCATCTGCCGCACGTAATATTAGTGCCATTTGATCTACAGACAGCACTGACAAAAGCTTTGCTTTTTCTTTCTTAACAGTTTCTTTCGGTATTGCAACTCCTTTCAAAGGAACTATGGAATAGTGTATTTGCTTTTCTAAGTAGAATACTTCCTGAGTAAACCAGTTAGAAACCTGTTTGTGGAGATCAGCATCTTTCCGGTTAAAAATTACTTCTGGCTTTTTGTGATATTGTTTGAAAAGTTTGAGATAAAACAGCAATCTGTCCATTTTTTCACCAGGTAGTTCAAGTTCATTAATGGTGAAAGCTAATTTCTGTGTGAGTGTATAGATGTAAGTTTTGCTATTGAAGTTCATACTGATGAGCAATTCATCCAGTTTGGAGTAAGCAGCATTACTATCCACAGGTTCAAGCCGCTCCAATTCTAAACACAGGTCTTTTATATACAGTATTTCCTGAAAAATATAGGTGTGCTTGTCTGGAGGCTGATTGAGAAACTTTTCCAATGCCTGCCTCAATATTGTAAAGCTCAGTTGATAAGCCTCATGTCCACGTAGCTTTTTAGCAATTAGTGTCAGCCGCTTAGTTATTTCCCTTTTAACTACATCAAGATAAGTAGCAGGTACTCTTTCCTCTACGCTCAGGTAACTTGTAAATCTATGTTCAATGAGAGTGAGCAGCTCATCCAGACAGGAGACAATGGTACTCAATACCTGCTTTATAGGGCCGTTATCCGCAATAAGCGCCAGATCTTCCAATGCCTGATCCAGCAAAGTAATCAGGCTTGAATGGTACTTCTTTATTAGGCACTTGATTTTCGCTTCGTCATCAAGGGTGAATACAGTTGACTTAATGGCAGACTGAACCTTGTCTTTTTGAACGATTACCTGATTCTGGATCTTTGCTATATCATCCGCTATAGCAATATTTATCTTGGTTTTCACCGGATTTAATGTAACGGTAACCAAAGTATCCAGCCATTCTAATACATAACCTTCACACATACCCTTTACTTTAGTTTTCGGCGACTATTTGCCATCACCAAAGGTAGGGCGGGCTACCACGGAAACCTATACGGTATTTCTACTATTTCCGTACTCAATTAATAGTAAATCAGCGATTTGTAGTTTATTTACTCAGCTTATTTATAAGCTCTACTTTATTGGAAACCTCAGCTTTCGCAAAAATGTTTTGGATATGCTTTGTCACGGTCTTTTCTGAAATAAACAGCTCTTTTGCTATATCCCTGTATGTTTTTCCTTTAACAATAAGCCGAGCGATTTCTATTTCCCTTATTGTAAGGTGCAACAACTTACAATTTTGTTCAAACTTTGAAAGGGCAGACTGAGCCATATTGTCAGCTTCCGTGCCTTTCCCTGCCTTCAAGGCTGCAATGGATGTGCTAATGATCGCCTGTTGCTGCCGTAGCATGTTATCAAGTACAGTTTCGATTTTCTGGCTTAATTCCTCAAACGAAAATGGCTTAGAAATGAAGTCTATAGCTCCAAGCCTTAAGCCTCTCAAACGGTCGGTAGGTGTAGATTTAGCGGTTAAGAAGATGATAGGTATATGGCTGTACTTATCCTGTTCAGAAAGCGTTTTTGCAAAAGCAAACCCATCCATTTTATCCATCATCACATCGGACAATATGAGATTGGGTGTTACAGACATTTCAAACAGTTTCTTCAATGCTTCAGAGCCATTACGTGCACAAAAAACATTGTAAGAAAGCCTAAGTTTATTGGAAAGGAAGTTCATCATTGCAATGTTGTCCTCCACCAATAATATTGTTCTCTTTTTTGCATCGTAGTCCCGGTCGCTAACTTCGCCGTGATTAAAACTATAATTTAGCTTGCTTAATTTATCTACTGCTTTTTCAATCGCATCTTTTTCAGTTGGCTCATATCGAGGGAGCGTAACGATAACTTTAGTGCCACGTCTCTGTGACGGATTGCTAGCTATCAAGACCGTTCCGCCAATTCCTTCGACTACTTTTTTTACTATTGGCAGTCCAAGCCCCATACCCTGGAGACTGGTATTTTTATATCCTATTTGGTAATATGGCTCAAAAATTTTCTTTTGCAAATCTTCAGGGATGCCAATACCAGTGTCTGCAACAGAAAAAGCTATCTCATTGTCCTGCAATGTCAATGAAATAAGAACCTCGCCATCGGGATCTGTGAACTTAATGGCATTCTCAATTATATTATTTACTATCCGGTAAAGGGAGTTGGGATCAGCTTTGACAAAAATATTATCATCTATGCAGGTTGAACACTCGATATTGTGTTTGACACAATAATGCTTGAACAAAGGAAGGCTATCTCTAAGAATACCGCTAAAATCAGAAATCTGATTATGCTTATAAGTATCTATTCCTTTTGTAAACCGCTCAACGTCGAACAGGTTTATTACATCGGCGGTTAGTTTATCCACGCCACCCTTTATTACATCCAATTCCTCTCCAGTGCCATATTTGCTGATGTACTCATCAAGATAGTTTTTTATTAGTGTCAGTGGTGTTTTTGTTTCATGCACAAGGTTTATAAAGTTATTCGTTCTCTGTTCATTAATTTTCTCCAGTTCTTTAGTGCGCTTATGGACTTCATCTTTAAGATCAGCATTCCAACTTCTCAAACGCTGCTCTGATTCTAACAGTTTTTCGTGCTCAGTTCGTAGCTCCTTAATGTTCCTTATTGCCTGCAACCCGAACAAGAGTAAGAAACCAATGTTTGTAACCAAAGCCTCAATTGCCTGACCGAAATCAAAATAAGTGATGATTGGCAAACCAACCCACGGTGCCAGGCTAAAAAGCAAAACAACCAATTCTTGCTGGGCATCTATACTTGAAAAGTCATCATTATACTTGAGGCGTATAGCTCTTCCTAAAGAAACAATTACCCATATAGCATAAAGGACAGGAATAATAAGCAGATTTTGCGTATCTTTTATATCTCTGGTAAACCAAAAGACCAACACAAAAATAAAATATGGAAATATCAAGAATAAATAGACGCCCTTATAGGCGTGAAATTTCATCTTCGTTAAATCAAAGACCTTATAGACATAATATGGAAAGTAACATGGTGTGATAAAACCAGTCGCATATGCAATTGCATTCTGTAAAAAATACGATCCCGGTAAATTGGGATCAGGAAGCAGACCTCCAGTAATATTATAAATAAGCAGTAAGAAAATAAGGATCAGATTAAGCGTAGTCTTCTTATCATCTGGACGGGCTAAACGAAATATTGCGAGATAGAGAAAGATAACGATCTCTATACTCACAAAAAGAAATGTGACAATGTGCATTTGCGTCCCAAATACAAGCATTGTCCTACTATTTTACATCCCTCTTAAAGAAATACAAGTGATAGGTCAAATCCTGTTCGCTGTAAACTTCAAATCCGAATTTTTCATACCACGGTAAATTCTTGACTGTTGAAGTTTCCAGATAAATCGGACGATTGTTGCTGTTACTGTAGTCAATAATTTCCTGAAGCAGCTTACTGCCACTTCCCCGACCTTGCGCAACAGGATCAACGCCGATGAACCATAGGTAGGCCATTTGTATTTTAGGCTGTATGCTGCTTATCAGTTTCTCTCTTTTTAAAGCCTTACTTATATTGCCTGGACCCACAGATTGCAGGATAAGTTTTATATCCAACAATGTGGATTTTAGGGTTGTCTTCTTTTTATCAGGGTAGACTATAAGCGCACATGCTTTATTGTCGTCGGAAAGAAACACATCACCAAATAAATTGCAAATCTCGAAAGAATAAGCCATCAACGAGCTTACTCGCTGCACTCTTTTCTGATCTTGCTTTACAATATAATTAACACTTTGGTTGTTGTCAAACGATTTGGCAAGTATATCTATTACCAGATTTTTGTCACTATATTCAGCTTTTCTCATAGGTACTTATTTAATACTTTTATTATTTTTATTAAATTAGAGAATTTATAACTTTCAACACTTCTATAGTCCCACTGTCATTTATTTTTAGATTTTTTTTTAAAACGTAAACCGCCACACTAGCTTAGCAGCACCGGCAGACGTTTGCGGACGCATAAAACTAAAGTGCTTCAGGTTCTCATAACCCCTGTTATAAACAACATACAAATCAGAACCTATATTAGGTATCCAATGTAATCTGAAATTGCCGAGCAATAAATCATCTAACGAGTTCCATTGGACAAAAGTGGCTATATTAAACCGGGGATTGAATGCGTAGTTTATGTATTCAGCAAATTCATGGGTAGTAACATTGCCTTCAGGCAAACGAACCTTATTGAGAATATAATCAGTTTTAAAATTAAGGTGCTTATTTACATTCAGCCCTAATGAACTTTCAAGTACAGTTATTCGACCAGTATAAAAGCCCCCCCAGGCATACTCTAAATCTATCCAAAATCTTCTACCCTGAAATGTTCCGGCTTGTATTTCCTGCCTGTACATCCAGTATTTTCCTTTAGGTATTTTTATAACATCTGTTAAGTTGAAAGCCTTATCCAGTCTGTCAAACTGTTGAATAAAATTATATTCAAAGCGTTCGCCACTTTTTGTAAAGAAGCCGAGAGGTCTTGTTTCATTACTAAAACTTTCAAGCTCACCTGTAGTATGGGTTCTATAGAGTTCAAATCCCCAGGGGCGGAAATACATTTTTCTGATACCATATTTAGTAAACCATCTTGGAGTAAACCGGAAGAACCATCTTAAATTGTCAAAGTTCTTCCTTTCTAAAAATCCAAGTTCAGGATTAAAGTCTTGCTGAATACTTCTGATACCAATAAAATTATCAATCTGGTCGTTGGGATAATCAATAAAGAAATTCCATGCATAAGCATTATTGCTGTTTTTATTCTTATCGAAACTCTTACTTAACGACCCACTAATGACAAGATTTTTATTTCTTAAAAATTTAGAAGTAGCGAAAGCGCCATCTACTCCCGCAATCTGGTTACTAATGATGCTGCTGTTCTTTGAAGTCAATATACCCCCAATGTAAGATTGAGCTCCTATATCTCTCTTATATCTTGCTACAGTATTATTAGTTGTTGGTATACTACCTGTTGAAGCTGTTTGTAAATTCAGTAAGCCGATGTTATTTCTGCCAATTTTTCCAAATAGTCTTCCACCTGCAATGATTGAAACACGCTCAAAGTTCTCTATACCTATTTTCCTTGTATAAAAAACTTCATTACTTCCTCCAATATTAAACTGGTAGTTCTGGTAACCTTCTAAAAAGAACTCCCTTTTTTCCGGATAAAAAAGATTGAAGCGGGAAAGATTAACGGCAATCCTGTCCGCTTCCACCTGTGCAAAATCTGTATTGGCTGTTAAGTTCAGTTTTAAAGTAGGTGTAATATTTACATTCAAATCTGCACCTGCTTTACCTGGATAAATTGTTTTATCTCCTTCACGTTTTTCAAACCCTGCTAAACCATAAGGCTTTAGTTCAAATCTTTTAGCATAACCAATATTCTCAAGTCCGGTTAATGTTCCGGCCTGTGCTATGTTTTCGAGTTCGTAATCCCTGCTCCAACCTTGCCATAACGCTTGCTCGTTTTTTAAACGAATGTTTCTCTCAAAATTAATTGCCCAGTTATGAATAGTTGCTTTCTTAAACTGAAGGCTATTAAATGGAATGCGTATTTCTGCAAACCATCCTTCATCTGTAACAGATGTCTTAGCATCCCATACACCATTCCAGTCTATATTAGAACTTTCTTGTCCTGATACTAATGCATCTGCTCTTGCGCCATTTGGATTAATTACAAACAAGTACCCATTTCGCTTATCATTAAAGGGACTGATGATAACTTCGAAATTATCTTCGGTATCAAAATCAAAATCCCTTTGCATAAACTTCGCTACAATCGTTTCCCGTTTTTGGTAGCACCAAACTCCTACATACAAAGCAAGGTTATTATATACAACAGCAACTTGCGTTTGCTCTGTTGCCGGTTTTCCAAAATCAAGTTCCCGTTGAGTAAAGTTGTTTACAGATGGAGCAGTAAGCCAAACAGGTTCAGTTAGTTTGCCATCAAAGTCTATTTTGTCAACAGTAATAGCTTTTATTGTATCAGGTGTGCTATGTTGAGCAATAGCTTTAACTAAAATAATCGAAAACAATAAGACCAATATAATTCTCTTTGCACAGTTCATCAGCTGCACAACAAATCCTCTTTTATGGTTCCTCTGGTAGTTCAACTCTGCCCATTTATTTTAATGACTGTATTGTAAGTTCATCAAAATAGGTTTGTGCATCTGCTTTTGTCCAAACACCTACCAGTCCAGCCTCTTTAAATGTATCATCTTTTACCTTGAATAATTCTTTATCGTCAAATAGTACAGTGGATATATTTCCCCGGACATTAACTTTTAATGTATGCCAATTACCTGTTTGCATAGGAGCGTCCATTCCATAAGTTCTACCTTTTTCAACAAGAGGCAGGTCTTTTCTTTTACCATTCTCTACTTTGTACAATACAACATTGTTTTCTAAAGGATTTGCACGAACGATATAGTAGTTATTCTTATCTGTATACCTCCACACCAAACCGCCACCCTGATCCTCTTTTCCAGCTACAGCTTTTAACTTCACTTGAATTTGAAGGTCTTGATACATCAATTTATCATTTACACAAATATTGAAAGCACTGCCTGAATTAGCAGCACTTTGTTTTAATACTTTATTATTTTCTTCTGTTGCCACACTCCATTTACCTGTAGGAGCGACCCAATCTTTAGGTAAACTTCCTTCAACACTTTCCTCAAAGTTCAAGGTCGTGTCTGTGTTAATGACACTGTTTTCCGTGTTTAATTTTGGCAATGTATCTGCACTGTTATTAGTAACGTTTGTGTTGCTATCTCCGCAGGAAAGCAATATGTAGATTGCGGGCGACAATAGTAGAGATTTCATGTTATAATGTTTTAAGTTTTAAAATAATTAACGGGTTTATATGGAAAGTGGTTTTATTTTCTGTTTACTGACAGGTGTTTGTTATTACTATACTATACTTCTATAAACTCTTTTAAAAAAGTACTATCAAAATAAATGGACTGCTCCGGGGTGCCGTAATAAGTAATTGCTCCTTCGTTCACCACAATCATCTTATCACTCATTTCCATTGCTTCTTTATGGTCATGTGTAACATAGAATATTGAAACCTTTTTTTCTTTCACTAATTGCTTTATCAGTTTGCGCATTTGTGTTTTCAGCTTCACATCAAGGTTTGCAAGTGGCTCATCCATTAGTAATATTTCTGGTTGCAATACCATGCTCCGTGCAAGTGCTACCAATTGTTGTTGTCCACCTGATAGCTGATGCGTAAAATTGTCTTTCAAATCAGTAATGCCGAATTCATTCATCGTTTGCATAATGATGCTCTTGTAACCTGCTATTTTCTTTTGCTTCAAACCAAATTCGATATTTTGATACACAGTAAAATGAGGCCATAATGCAAGGTCCTGGAAAATAAAGCCAACGTTTCGTTCATGCGGCGGAACAATAATTTTACTCCCTTCAGAAACAATTTTGCCTTTAATATGAATGCTGCCTTCATTCAGTTTCTCCAAACCTGCAATGAGACGCAGCAATGTAGTTTTACCACTTCCTGATTTTCCAAGTATGCTGGTAAACGAATTTTCTTCGTTCACTTCTAATGAAATGTTGCGCAGTATTGTTTTGCTATCAAACAACTTTGTGCAATTTCTAAATTGTATCACCGGCTCTCTCTCCATTGTTGATTGAATAAAACCTTTTTTCCAAAAAGCATACATAATAAAATTACAAGGGTGAACATTAATGCCACTAAACTCATTCCGCTTACAATGTGTTGTGGTGCATTGGCAGTTCTTGTAAAAATGGTGACCGGCAATAACGATGTTCCCGGCGGATAGACCATTATTACAGTTGATAGTTCATTAAGGCAAAAAATCAAAATGATAAAAAAAGAAGTGAATAATGCTTCACCCAATAATGGCAAACTTATTTTTCTAAAAATATAAAATGATCTTGCTCCCATCATTTTTGCAGCTTCAGTATATGAAACCGGAATTTGCCGAAGGTTATCAGAAATAATCTTAACAGCGATGAAAAGAAAGCGAGTCGAAAATGCAATGAGTATTATAAGTATTGACGAATAAATAAAACTGAGCGAAGGTGTGTTATAAAAAAAGATGAGTGAAACACCTGTTACAATTGCGGGTACTGCAAACACAAATAGCAAAATTGTTTGCAGGAATTTTAGTTTATACTGAGCCGTCAGCCAGGAAAAAATGAATCCGAACAATGTTACAATGAATGCTCCTGCAACTGCAATCAATAAACTATCCTTCAGCGATGGAAGCAGCATTATTACAATATCAAGTAATGATGTTTTGGCTACAGAAAATGTTTGAAATGCAAGAAAAGCTACCGGCACAAGCACGGTAAAAAAAAGATAAAGCATAGCTAACACAAGCGGAACACTCTTATTCCGCAGTTCATACATCCTGAAGCGAAAAGCTTTTTTTCCAAATGGGAAAAAGTATTCATTGGTTAAAAACTTTCTTTCGGGAAATAACAGCAAAAGACAAATAGCAGTGAGGATGAGGGATTGTGTTGCCGCAAGTGAATAATTATAAAAAGCTGAAAATTGGGTAAATATTTCTGTAACAAACACTGGAACCGAAAGGAAGGAAGGCACAGCAAACTCGGACAGCGATAAAATAAAAATGAGGATGAAAGATGAAAACAAAGCGGGGCGAAGCAATGGTAAAACAATCTTTATAAATACTTCTTTATACGAGGTAATCATCATCCCAGCTTCTTCCATTCCTGCATTAATATTTTTTAAACCCGCCTGAATAATAAATGCTGCAAGCGGTGTATAAATGGTAGTAAGAATAAAAACAACTGCGGGCAAACTATAAATAAGATTTCTATGCACATCAGCAAAAAGCCAGACATCATTCCAAGCCACACAAATTACATACGAAGGCAATAAAAATGGAAGTAATAACAATAAACGAAGCGCTTTAGAAAAAGGGAGGTTTGCTTTGGAAAATAAAAATGCAAAACAGCAGCCCAGCAAAACTGATAATATACTAACAGCAGTTGAAATAATTAAACTATTGCCTATACTTTGCAACACATCTCCATGAAAAATGGAAGTAATATTATTAACAACTTCACTTGCTTGTCCTGAAATTGTACCGAACAATAAAGCACCCAGCGGCAGAACTATAGCTGCAGAAAATAACCCTGCAACTAAGAGTAAAATAGTTTTAATGTTTATTGTCTTGCCCATTGTTTAAGGTATTCCTTTATCTGTTCAGACTTTTGTGCTACTTCGGCATAGTTAACTTTCATTGGAACAATATTATCTAAGGAGGGAACGGTGGAAGGAACTGGCACCCCTTTATGAAGAGGCATTTGGGCACAGCTTTCTGCCAACATTTTTTCTGTTTCAACCGAAAGCAAAAAGTCTATTAGTTTTTTGCCGTTTTCACTGTTTTGTGAATTTTTAATAAGCGAAACTGTATTGGGAACAATAAGATTTCCGAAGCCATTTTGGTCGAGGAATATTGCTTTAACAGGTGCGCCTTCTTTTACAGCTTCATTGGCATCATCCGTGTCGGTTAATCCCATCTGTACTTCGCCGGTCGCCACTTTCTTTTTTACATCACCGTTGCTTGACGAAATCACCACTCCATTCTTTTTTAAGTCTTCCATAAACTGTGTTGCTTTTTCATCACCTAATGCAGCAAATATTGCAGCTATATGAAAAGATGTGGTCCCGAAAAGTGGGTTAGCAACTGTAAACTTGCCTTTATATTTTTCATTCGTGAGGTCAAGAATCGAAGAAGGAATATCTTGCGGCTTTACTAAATTCGTATTTATAAGAAGCACCCTTGCACGGGAGGAAAATCCAATCCAGTTATAATCATTATCAATAAAGACTTCACTAATACCGGATGCAGCAGGGGAACGATAAGCTTCGGTAATTCCTCTTTGCTTCAATACATCGGCACGCATAGGATCGCCGCTCCAGAATACGTCGGATTGCGGATTATTTCTTTCAGCAATTAAACGATTTAACACCCCGGTTGATTTTGTTTCTTCAGTATCAAAAACAGTCTTCACCTTAATGCCTGTTCGCTTCTCGAATTCTTTTAAAACGGGTTCGCTAAATACCTGGTCAACGCTGGTATAAACAACCACTTCGTTATTGGTGGTGGTGCAGGATGTCAATAAGAAAGCTATAACGCTACTTAGCAGCAAAAAATATCTAATCGGTTTCATTCGAATTTATTTCTTTTATAAAATTCTATTGTTCAAGGTGGTTCACTGATATGGTCAATCAAGCAGGCTCCTTAGTACGAATCCCGCTAATGCAGCCAATACAATAAGCAAAGGTTCCCGGACCTTTTTAAAAAGCATAAGTATTACAGCCGCAGTAACGGCAATGGCTACCGACGGCAAATCAATAAACTGCCGTTTAGCCAACACCACCACCGCTCCTGCAATTGCTCCTACCGCGGCAGCAGTTACGCCATCAATAAAAGCTTTTATTCCTTTGTTCTTTCCATACCTTTTAAAATAAGGTGCTGGTAGTATAGTAAGTAAATAACAGGGCAAAAAGGTAGCCAATGCTGCAACGCAAGCCCCTTGAACACCCGCTATAAGGTAACCGATAAACCCTACTGTAATGACCACTGGCCCTGGTGTAATCATGGCAACCGCTACCGCATCCAAAAACTGTTGTTCATTCAGCCATCCATGTTCTTTTACAACTCCTCCATATAAAAATGGAACGATCGCAAGTCCGCTGCCAAAAACAAAAGCTCCTGCTTTAAAAAAGAACCAACCAAGTTGTTTAAGAAGACCATACTCTCCAACACTTACCGATGCTTGAAGTAAAAATGGGAACAGTAAAAAAGAATTTGAAGTTGAAGGTTTTCGTTTTGTTTTATATAGCCAGTAGAGTAAGCCACTTGCAAGAATTAGCCAGATTATTTCCTTTTCAAACAAAAAGGTGGTAAATGCTAAAAGGCCAAATATGAGCCAGAGCATCCAGTCCTTGCCTAAGCTCTTTTTCGATAGTTTATATGTGCCTACGCTAATAATGCCAATAACAGCCGCACCAATACCATAAAAGACGGCCTGCATCCACGGAAGGCCCCCAAACTGCACGTAAAAAAATCCCAAGGCCAAAACCATTATAAAGGAAGGCAGCACAAAGGCAACACCGACAACCGTTGCACCTAAAATTTTATAATCTACATAACCCAGGTAAATGGCTAATTGTGCAGCAAGCGGCCCAGGTGCCAATTGTGAAAGAGCCATTCCTTCCCTGTAATCTTCTTCGCTTATCCACTTTCTCTCCTCCACCAAATCCCTGTGCATAAAGCTTACTAGTGCTGGAGGGCCTCCAAAGCCTATAGTTCCGAGTTTTAGGAAATAAAACACCAAATCTCGCAAGGAATATTTTTCCTTTACTGGTTGCATGGCTCTTCTCTTAATTTTTGTCTTTGTTCGGTAAACTGTACTTTCTCACCTCCAGATAAATCCGTAAGCTGCAAATCCAACTCTGCTTCAATTTGTTGAATTTGCTTTTCCAAATCGTTTGCCTGTTTCTCGGACCGAACGAAAGCCTGATTATTGTCCTTCACAATTTGTTTTAAGCTATCTATACTTTTTTTTAATGTAAGTAAATCAGGGTTTCCGCTCCTTTCTTTTTCCAATGCAGCTATACTATTTTCAAGGGGCATTACTCTTCCGACTTTCCAACTTTCCAATGAATTTGTTTGTTCCTCATACTCTTTTGTTATCATGTGCCCATGTCTTGCTTCATGTTTTTTTGAAATTTCATTAAAGCGCTGCTCATACTGCATTTTGATTTCGGCTATTTCATTCTCGTGCTCTACAATTTGCCAATCCGATCTTTCTGTTAGCTCATTTAACTCATTGTTCTTCTGATTGAAATTACTGTTTACTAACAGCAATACAGCCTTTAAACTATCCCTTTGTATTATAGCCTTTTTATAGTTGCAATTGATACGTGCATAGTCCAGAAACAAATCTTTCCTGCCTTGCGAACAGGAAAGATTCAATATATGAAGAACGCTAAAAAGCAATACTCTCACTCTCATGAAAACTTCACTGTAATTAGTGACCTCCCATTTTCATGCTTTTATTCGGCTTCTTTTTGCCTGTTTGATCTAAAGCTGCTCTAAGACCATAAGCAAGCTGCTCTGCTTTTCCCACACCCCAATAGTGAAGGAAGAAAATTCTTGGCTGTTCGTGTACCATGTGATTGTGCACGGCAACAACTTCGATACCGTTTTCTATCAATGCCTTGATAACATGCTCAACTTCGTCTTCTAACATGGTAAAATCTCCAGCCACTGCTGCTTTCTCCGGTGTGCCCTGCCATGCTGCCCATGTATTAAATCCTAAGAAAGTAGTAACGGGTACACCATGTTCTCTTAGGTTTACATCAGGTCGGCCAATGGTGTATTTGTAAACACCTTTGTTCATTTCACCCGACGTTCGGCCTAAAATTTCGCTAAGTTGGATAGTATCCAATGTATTTTGTACAGGTTCACTTGAAGCAGTACCTTTTGCAGGATCGCCGCCTCTCAGTTCTTTTACCTTATCCAGGACGGCTTTTGCTTTTTGGGCCATTGCTTCTGTCGGGCCAGAGCCTCCGAGATGCATATACATGATGTTCGGATGGTTTCGCACGAAGTGATTATGAATGGCGGTAATGGTTAAGCCCTGATTGATAATTTCCTGCTGAACAGGCTTTAAATCTGTTTCAGTAACCACAATATCACCCATCACCATAGCGCCATTTCCCGATGGCGTAAAAGCCACCCATGTGCCTAAACCCATTGCTGGGATGATCTTAAAACCATCCACCATGACGTTCAAATCATTTTGTGGAACAGTGACTTTATATTCCCCCTTGCTGTAAGTTCCCTTCATGCCCATTACTCTTTGAATGGCTGCCGTATCCAAGGGAGCAGCCGCTTTCATATTCATACCCTTCATACCTTTTCCATCATCTTCTTTTTTCATCTTATCATCTTTCGCCTTTGTCTTTTGTGCATGACTGGTGACAGTAGCAAGGGTTAAACATCCAAATAGTAAGAGCTTTGCTATACTGGGATAAATAGTTCTTTTCATTGTTTCGTATTTTGATTAAAGTTTAATCTTCTTCCGTTACTGACGAACCATCGGCAGTAATATGTACTTCCCTTTCCTTGCCACCATCATTTATTTTGGCTTCAAAATAAAACCTGCCGTCTTCTTTCTCAGCTACCCATTTTGTGACTTGTGCATTCGGATATTTTGCCTTGAAAGCAGAGACTACGTTTGCTGGCACTTCATTCTCCTTTATTTCAAATTCGGTTGAAGAGCATGAAGCAAGACAAATGGCTATAAATCCAGTGATAAGAATTTTATGTTTCATGATTAAAGGTTTTACTGTGCAAATGTCCGATTCAATTTTGGAGAAATTTGGAGCGTAAATTTATTGTAAAAGGTGACCTGTACAGTTAAATACTGTTGAGTTAGTTTTTAATTTTTCTCTATTTGGTAGACTATTAATTCAATCTTAACCTTTGATGGAGGTTCCCTAGCAATTACAAGCAGCCGTAATTCAGGTGATAAAAACGAGCTAACCATTCTGCCTTCTATTTTAGTTGACAAAACCTGTATAAACTTTGAGAAACCGACATGATATATAAGAATAGCGTTTTCAGAAATAAGATAAAGCAGCCGTGATTTACTATCTATGTGCATTCTATTAATAGAAGTTGGAACGCTAAAAATTGTTCTCCTGCCGGTCTTCGTATTGATGCTAATAATTTCAGCCTTTTCTTTCGATGCCAAAAACAGCCTTTCGCCCGCAGTATCAAGTGCCATGTCATTAATCAATGGTTCATCGGTTTCCCATTCTATTGCAACCCTAAAAGCATCTAAATCTATGACAGAAGTCGAATAAGCATTTGAGTTATTCACATAAAGACGGTTTTTCCCTGCATCATACACAATGCTTTTCGGTTCTTGGTAAAGAGGTATGAACCCCGTAAGTTTATGCCTTATTGGGCTTATACGTTTCACGCCGTCTTGATAGCCCACATATATCTGATCATTCGTGCTATCGTATAAAACAGCATCAGATGGAGACATTACCTGGACCTTATGTGTTCTGTTTAAGCTTTTACCATTATAAAAAAAGCACTTAGTTGTAGCCGTACTCACAAACAACTCGTCTTGCTTTCTGATATAAGAAATGCGTTTTGGCTCAGGTATATTATGTATGACGGAGAGCTGCTTGCCGGTAAGAGGATTTATTGAAAAAATAGAATTAGTTTCAGGAGAAGCGAGATACAGAATGGTGTCAACAGGATTCACATCCATTTGTAAGTTTTCCTTTCCTATATCTTTTAATGAAATCCTTTTGAGGACTTTTAAAGAAATTTGATTGAAACCACCTTGGGCATGGGAATCAAATAAACATAGAGATCCCGTTATAAGCAGAATATAGAAATTCCTGTTGCGCACTTTTTATTTCGAAATTTTAGGAATTATGATCACACCTGGCTTCAACTCCTCATTCCCTTTCAGTACAATAGTATCTCCTGCCTGTAAATCACCAAATACTTCCTGCCTGTCACCCATATTAAAACCGGTTCTTACATCTACCCATTCCGTTTTGCCTCCAACAACTTTAATAACAAATTTTCTTTCCAACGTTGTTACTATTGCCGATGTCGGAACAACTAATGATGGTTGGAAGCGAAGGAAATGAAGCTTTACATCGGCATAACTCCCGGCCTTTAGCTCACGGCCCGGATTTGGAACTTCAAATTCCCATACCTCACTTCTGGTAGCATTATCAATACTACCCGCTTTGCGCACCAATTTTGCCACGAACTTTTTATCCGGAAACGAACGTGTGGTAAGTTCGCCACTGTTGCCTAACAACACTGCACCGGAGTATGCTTCAGGCACGGCTACTTTTAGCCTTAGAACAGAATTATCTTCCAGTTCAAATAAGGGCACCTCATTGGGATTTCCTACAAAAGAACCCTGGTCAATATTTCTTTTGGTGATGATGCCACTGTACGGTGCCACGATAGCCAAATAGTTTCCCATTTGCCGATAAGAAGCAGCCGAATAGAGCGTCGCCCTGTATTCTGATTCATCTGCTAACATTTGCTCACGAGTTCTTTGAAGTTCACTGGCAGCTATTACCCCCTCGGCTTTTGAGGCGGTATTAATCCGCTCATAATAATCTTTGCTGGACTGGTAGCGTGCTTGTGCTGCTTTTACTTTGGCGTTAATTTCCTGCACACGGCTGTTAATTTCAGGAGCATCAATCAAGGCAAGCACTTGCCCTTTGCGCACTCTTGAGCCTATGTCCACATTTACCTTAAGAATGTAACCTTGAACCTTAGCCCTGATTTCAGCATTTTCGTTTGGCTCTAACTCGCCTGGAAAGGAAATATTTTTTTTTATCGAATCTTCTTTCAGCACAAACACTGCAACCGAATCAGATATTGCTTCTTCTTTTTGTGCTGTGCTGGTTGATGAATTGCTGTTGCAGGCACTAATAACAACCGCGGAAAAAAGTAGTATGAAAACACGCATGTCTATCGTTTGTTTATACGTTTTGGTCATAATAAGTTGAATTGATGTCAGTTGGATCAAGAGAAGCGTGAACTATTGGTCTGCGGCCAATGGCCCAATCGTAAATTAAGGGTAATAACCATAAGCTGATTAGCGTGCTAAAAGCAAGCCCTCCAATGACTGCTATGCCTAATGGAGCGGTTTGCCTACCGCTTTCGCCTAAGCCTAAAGCCATAGGGAGCATCCCTGCTATCATAGCGAGGCTGGTCATCAAAATAGGCCGAAGACGGTTGGAAGCAGCTTGTGCTCCTATGGATAAGACGTTTTCTTGCCTTGCTCGTAATAGTTCTGCATTTGATATCAATAAGATGGCATTGGCAACGGCTACGCCAATCGCCATGATGCTTCCCATGAATGATTGTATGTTCAGCGTATTTCCGGTTAGCCAAAGGAGTAGCATCGAACCCGCTATCACACCTGGAAAAACAGAAAGAACAATTAAAGCCAATCTGAATGATTGAAAATAAGCGGTAAGCATGAGGCCAATAACAACAACCGCTAACAACAGACCTACTGACAGCTCGCTAATTGTTTGGTCTAAAACTTCCGACTGACCACGCAAGTAAACTTTTACGCCTTGAGGTAGTGTGCCCAATTTTTTAATGGCAGCGTTTACATCCGCAACCGATGATCCCAAGTCTTTTTGGTGAATGTTAGCTGTTACAGTAATGAACCGCTGTTGATTGATTCGGTCATACTCACCAATGGAGTTGCCCTTGCTCCAGGCTGCAACGTCCCGCAAATACACCGTGTTGTCATTTACTTTTCCAACAGGGATTTGCTCTACCTGCTCCGGGCTGTTCATGGTAAATTGTGGGTACTCAACCTGCACCTGGTAAGCATTGCCCGAATGCTTGTCCAACCAATAATTTAATTGCGTTAACCGGCTGGAAGACGTAGCGGCTACCACCGACCTTCCTGCCTGGTCAACCGTTAAACCCATTTGCCCTTCCCGAATGCGGTCGTAATTGATGTTAATGGTCGGATAATCCAGCGGCTGTGCAATTTGTACATCTCTGAGGTATGGAATATTCGCTAAAGAGGTCTTTAATTTTTCTGCTATCTGGCGGCTTTGTTGTAAATTCTTTCCCTGAATCACAACTTCAATTGGATTGGATGCACCAAGGCTCATTACCTGGTCAACCAAATCGGCTGGCTCAAAAGATAGCGTTGCACTAGGAATATTTTTGGCGGCAGAAGCTCTCAACTTTTCTTTTAAACTTTCAATACTAAGGTCAGCATCTTTTGTAAGATTTACTTTAATTACCGATTCGTGTGGGCCACTGGTATAGAGGAAGATGGAGTTGATAGCATAAGTAGGTGGCTGTAATCCGACAAAAGAAGACGTTATAGCTACCTTATTTTTCCCCGCGGCATCTTCAATTAATTGTAAAAACTTTTTGGTAGCATCTTCGGTTCGTTCAATTCTTGTGCCTGTGGGCATACGCAAGCGAACTTGCATTTGGCCGGCATCCACTTTGGGAAAAATTTCTGTTCCTGCACCTTTGTAACCGACAAATGCAAGCAGCATCAACGCGGTAAGGATGATGGGAATAACCAATGAGCTTCTCTTGCGAAACTTCTCAATGCTTAAGGCAAGATTTTGCTTTATAGCTGATAGCTTTTTTTCATCCTTCTTAACATGACCTGCTTTTATTAACCAATTTGACAGAATAGGAACCAATGTCTGTGATAATAAAAACGAGGCGATCATAGCGAAGCCTACTGCCATAGAAAGTGGCATAAACATAGACCTCGGCACACCGGACATAAACAGTGCCGGTACAAACACGGCCAGAATGCTTAGCAGTATTAAAAGCTTCGGGACGGCTATTTCCTGACACGCATCCCAAATGGCTCTTGCCTTTGGTTTACCCAGTTCCAGGTGGTGATGAATGTTTTCAATGGTAACGGTGGATTCATCTACCAATATGCCTACCGCTAAGGCCAAACCACCTAACGTCATAATGTTGATGGTTTGATCGGTGAGGTATAAAAAAATGATGGAGGTGAGCAAGGCCAAAGGAATATTGACCACTACAATTACAGCGCTACGCCAGTCCCTTAAAAAAAGCAGCACCATAAGTCCGGTTAAAATCGCACCCAATAAACCCTCAAATTGTACGCTTTTTAAAGAGTTAATTACATAACCTGATTGGTCAAATTCATAAGATACTTTAATGTCTTCGGGAATAGCCGCCTGCATGTCAGGCAATGACTTTTTAATGGTCTGCACGACATCCCAAGTAGAAGCATCGGCTCTTTTGGTAACCGGAATATAGACCGACCGCTTGCCATTAATAAGGGCATAGCCGGTAGTAACATCGGCACCGTTATTAACTGTAGCTAAATCCCGAACGAGAACCTGTGTTCCATCTACATTTCTTACGGTAATATTTTCCAGTTCACTGAAATTGTCCACCACACTGTTTGAAGCAGTAATAACTGTTTTATCACCCACCCGGATATTGCCTGCCGGTAAAATGGTATTGTTTTTTGCAATGGCTGTAACCAGTTCATCAGGGGTAATGTTATAGCTTCTTAAACGCTCCGGATCTGCTTTAACGACGATTGTCCGCTGGTTGCCACCAAAAGGCGGAGGGGCAGAAACGCCTGAAAGGGAGGCAAACATAGGTCGTACCTTGAATAAGGCTAAGTCCTGTATCTCATTGAGTGAGCGGCTTGGACTGCTGAATACCAATTGGCCTATTGGGACAGAGCCGGCATCATAGCGCATCACAAAGGGAGGCAGTGTACCCGGCGGCATGAACGAACGGGAGCGGGTGGCATAAGAAATTACCTCTGCCATTGCGTTCGCCATATCCGTGCCTTCGTGAAACTGTAATTTGATAAGTGATAAACCTTGTATGGACTTGCTTTCTACCGATTTAATGCCTGTGATGTAAAGAAAGTGGTACTCATAGTAAGAAGTGATGTAACCTTCCATTTGTTGGGGAGAAAGACCACCATAAGTTTGCGCCACGTAGATAGTAGGTGCATTGATTGTAGGAAAAATGTCAATGGAAGATTTGCGAATGGCAAGAATAGAGAAAAACAGGATGCCTACCACAGCAACGATGATAGTAATGGGTTTACGAAGAGCAAATTGTATGAGTCGGAACATTTCAGTTATTTAATTTCATTTAGGAAAAGGTTTAGGTCTCCTTTTACGCCTGCTTGCAGAAGCAGTGCTTTCCAGGCATTCCAATAGGCCGTTTTTACATCTAATTCGGCCTGCAACAGACTGTATTGCACCTGCACCAAATCAGATAAATTCACAAGACCTGTAGTATAGCGGGTTTGCATGGCATTAAACGCATATTGGGCCGATTTCAGTTGCCGGCCGGTTTCTGCCACAATGGAAAGACTGCTGGTGAATGTGGTGGCAGCGATACGCTGCTGTGCCAGTAGCTGGGTATTACTTTCCAAAAGAGTTTCCTTTGCAGCTTCAGTTAAGAGGTTTTGTACCTGGAGTTGTTTTTTGACTTCACCATACTTCATTATAGGGAATACAAGTTGCACGCCCGCACCGTAATTGAAACGGGACAAGCCCAAACCATCTAACATCTTCACATCACCGTTGGCGTGTACGCCGGATCCCCTGGCAAAAGCAATCCCAAAAAGAGTCAGTTTCGGCAAATAAGATTTTTTCAGCAATTGTTCTTTTGACCGGCTAACGTCCATCTGGCTTTGTGCAAATTGGATATAGGGATGTGTAGTAAGAAATGTATCAACAAAAGGAAGCGTAGGCAAGGTATGAAGCAGTGACGTATCTGTTGGAATAGGCAAGGCATCTATCACCATTAATTGCGCCAGCAGCCATTGTTCGGTTTCCAGTCCCCGATTTGCATTCAACCATTCAACTTTTGCTTTTGATAATTCAGATAAGAACAAAGCTGTATCTACTCCTGGTCTTATGCCTGTAGTGGAAAGCACTTTGCTTTGTTTGAGGTTTACTTCAACACGCTTTATATTTTGCTCTTGAATGCGCTGCGTTTCAAACGCGAGCAACACATCAAGATACTTGCTAATTACCTCAAGCTTGTTTTTAAACCGTTCCTGTTCTAAACCAAGCCGCTTTGAATTGGCTTCTGCAACCGATACGTCTATTTGTGCATTT
This sequence comes from uncultured Sphingobacteriales bacterium, assembly GCA_937991535.1. GTDB lineage: Bacteria > Bacteroidota > Bacteroidia > Chitinophagales > Chitinophagaceae > Agriterribacter. Next base: position 3,450 of record CALKHN010000067.1, on the reverse strand, counting down.
TGCTGACCGAAGGTTATCGCTTGCCAATTTAGTAATACACTGGCAGCACTTCCAGCAACGGGAGTAAAATCATTTTTGTAAGATGGTGGGCCACTGATAGGTAAGATTCCATCCGGATAAAATAAACCGGTTACATTATTTGCTGTAGCTAAATTTGCCTGATAACTGGCATCAATTGCTGGCTTTTTAATATATCTGATTACATCTATATTTTTCGTTGCCGCTTTTACTTCATAACGACGAGCATTTAATAAATGGTGGCGTTGGTCGGCTATCTCAACGGCTGACCTTAAATTGACAGGGGTATCTGTTCCACCCTGTGCCATTGTGTGGTTGGAAAAAACTAGTCCAACAAGGAGCTGGCAAAGGAATAGCATTTTACGATCCATAATTCGATTTGTTCAAAGCAAATGTATTATCCGATTTTGGAGAAATTCTGATAGTTATTCCCTGAATTCAACTGTTACCTCATGCCAGCCATTTCGATAGCTGTAATTAATCGAATAATGATAGAGCAGACATATTTGTTTTACCATAGCCAGCCCCAGGCCGGTAGTCTTGCTTTTATGCGATCCTTTTCTGAATCGCTCAAACAGCGTTTCTGGCTCTGTTTCCGGTTCTGCTCCGGTATTTTTTATATAGAGAGCTGCGTCCGTTAAGGTAATAATGACAGCTCCACCGGGCTGATTGTGCTCTACTGCGTTTTTTACAAGGTTAGAAAGCAATATCTCAATAAGAGATTGGTTGGCTACTACCTTTTTTTCCGAGTGGACATTTTTAACAATATCCGGTACGTTGCCATTATAGTGATTGCGATAATTGATAATGATGTTTTGAAGCCGATTTGAAATATTTATTTCTTCTACATCGGGAAATTGATTGTTTTCAATTTTTGCCAGAAGTAAAAGGGTATGGTTCATTTGACTTAAACGGTCATTGGCATCGGTAATATCACTCAGAAGCAAAGCAGCTTTTTCAGTAAGCTCGGGCTGATTAATCAATAGCTCAAGTTTTGAGCGAATAATGGCCAAAGGTGTTTGAATTTCATGTGATGCGTTTTCAACAAACTGCTTCTGATTATAATAAGCACTGTTTACCCGCTCAATCATTTTATTCAATTCATTATTAAGCTGGTTAAACTCCGCTACGCCTGTTTCCTTTGAAATACCCAGTGCAGCGTTCTTGGTTATATCATATTCTTCCATCTTTCTTAATGTAGAAAAAAATGGTCGCCACAACATGCGGGAACTTGTCCGGTTTAGGTAAATGATAGCTAATAACAACAATAAGAGAATAATCGCTTCTATAAGAAATACCTTTATAATTAAGTGACTTATTTCAATAGACGAAACAAATGTTGTTACATTGTATAGTTTACCATTCCATTGTAATTGGCTCGTCAATGCTTCAAATGGAATAGATTTTTTTAGATTTTCAAAATAAATTGTAGTGTCTCTTGGTTCATCTAAATATTTTCTGTCTATAATATGTACTGCTTCATTTATCACGTATTCACCGATAATATTAGTTTCTATTGCACCCATTTTTTCTGTGAATGCATTCCAGACATTATGCTGCTTTAAAAGCAACTGTTTCTCCTGCATATGATGTGCCTGCATACGCATCAAAAAGTAAAAGAGAATGCAAAACACAACTAAAGCCAAAGGCAGCCAGCGCAACAGAAACAGCGTATTTTTATAAAGAAGGTTTTTACTCATATTGACAATTTATATCCCAAACCATAAACGCTTTGTATAAGTTCATCGCCACCTTTTTCTTTCAGTTTTCTTTTTAAATTTTTTATTTGGGAGTAAACAAAATCAAAGGAAGGCATATTGTCAGATTGGTCTCCATAAATGTGTTCTGCAATTGCTTGTTTACTTACCACTTTATTTTTATTGTTAACTAGGTACAGCAAAAGGTCAAATTCATTTTTGGTAAGAGTAAGTGAGTGGTTATTGCAGCTTACTTCACGGGAAGCTAAATTTAGTTTCAGGCTACCTGCTTCTAAAAAGTTAGTGCCTTGTGTGTATTTTCTTCTTAGCAGCGCTATTAGACGTGCATTTAGTTCAGAAAGATGAAAAGGTTTTACCAGGTAGTCATCTGCTCCATAATTTAATCCTATTATTTTATCATCAAGGGCATCACGTGCCGAGATAATGATTACGCCGTCATCTTTTTTACACTGCCGTAAATACTGAAGCAGCTTTAAACCGTTACCGTCAGGAAGGTTAATATCCAGAATAATGCAGTCATAAGTGAAATCTTCTATTCTGGAAATAGCTTCTTTATAAGTAAGCACGCCCTCACAAAGAAAATCACTTTGCTCAAAATAGTCTTTAATACTATTTAGCAAACTATTTTCGTCTTCTATAACCAGCAGTTTCATTGCTCAATTTTCTTACAAACGTAAGGGTTAATTTTGGAGATAATTTGTCAATAAAACGAAAAGGATTCCACGGCAACCATCAAAGATTGACCGTGTTGCTGTTCTTAGCTCTTTAACAACCTTTTGATACTCCCTGGCAGGGTAAGTGCATCGAGAAAATATGTGGAGGAAGTATATAGTGTCAGATTAAAAGAAGTTGGTGCATTTACACTCGATCAATCAGATTTATGGATGTGAAGAGTAAACCCAAATCATAGATTTTATATCATTAGTTGAAATGTTACTTTTTCAAAACATTTTTGATGCGTTTTTAGTATAAGTCCTGCACTGAAACTTGTAATTTCAAGTAACTGAGTATAGGTGGAGAACGTCATGCTACGGCGTGGGCGAACTTATCACGTCGGGTTTCCTAAGACTTCTAAAACTTCTATACGATGAATTATTTTTTGCGCTTTTTTTGTGAAAGTGGCAAGTCAAAAGGAGCCTACTATAAGCAACATGGCATGACTTCAGCCAACCACTATCCCGATTTGATTGGCACTTCGAGACAACTATCCAAGTTTCGTGCTAAAAGTGGCTTTTTTTTACCATTATGCTCAAAAATGGCGACATTATTCATTTTGCCCTCAAAGACGTAGTTATTTCCATAAAAGGTCAGAGCAAAAGATCACACGGAGAATGATTATAAAGAATAACAACTAAAAAATTGCCTGTTGTTCATTAAAAGAGGCCACTTGGAGGGGTCAGAGCTTCTATATCTGCAAGCCTCCGTTCCCCTCTAAATGGCTTTGATGCTTTCCTCCTACTTTGTACTGAGTGCCTTCAGTTTTTCATTGAGTTCGGTTAAACCTGCTTTAGTAAGATAGTCATCTGCAATTACGTGGAATTCTTCCAACGCTTCTTTCGGAATACTTTCCAGCAAGGCAGAAGACTTATCATCGTCCTTAGCCATTAGCCCACGTTTGAGGACACTATGCAATAACAATACGTTCTTGCGGGAGATCCTTATGTCAATCTTCACTGTTTCACTCATGCCAGGGATACTGAGAATAGTATCATAC
>CALKHN010000066.1 GCA_937991535.1 uncultured Sphingobacteriales bacterium | reverse complement strand
TTGAACCTAAAGATAATAAAATATTATTTTAATACTATTGATAGCGGTTTATTATTAATTCCCCTTTGAAAGTAGCAGGGAGCTTACTCATGCTTGCCGGCTTATCAATTGCAGTATTTATTTTCGATCAGTTCCTTTTTCTTGGGTTGTCTGTTTTTTCTTTGGGTGTGCTCATCCAGGTAACCGCCGGTATTCTTTTTAAATCGCCGGTAAAGCCGGGTGAAAGAAGATGGGGCGAAATAGCGTTGGTGCTTTTCATTTTTGCGTTCTTCGGAATGTTATTGCTCGATTACTTGGGAATAATAAAAATAATTTTGTGATTACAGCTTTCAAATTTTTTCGTTTACTTTCTCAACCATTTTGGCTATATCCTGTAAATGCATGCATTTAAAATGTTTTTTGGGACATGTTTTCGTCCCAAAATTCGAGCAGGGTTGACATGGCAGGTCAGGCACAATAAAATTGCTGTGTTTTTTGGGTAATCCGCTTCCATAATAAGGTTCTACATCCAGTTTTGGTGAAGTACCTCCCCAAATTGCCAGTACCGGTTTTTGAAAAGCGCAGGCAATGTACTGCAAACCCGTATCGTGCGAAATAACGAGTTTCGACTTCCTTGTAATATCAGCCGATTCATTCAGGGAAAACTTGCCACAGGCGTTGTATACCTTTACGGGATCAACACTTGCGATGGCTGCTCCTGCCTCACTATCTTCTTTTCCGCCAAGCAGTACGATAGGGTGTTGTATTTGCAGGCAAAGTTCCTGTAATTTATATACCGGCAGCTTTTTTGTAAAGTAAGAACCTCCTATCACAATCGCGATATAACCCATTTGATGTGACAACGGCAATTCAGTTATTTCAATTTCTTCTTCTTTAGGTATGAAATAATCCAACCCCTTTCCGTCATCTTTTACACCCAGTGACAGCAATGCATTAAGACTTCGTTGCGAAATATGAATGCCGGGCATTGTATTGATGCCCAGTTTGGTTAACAGAAATTTTTGTACGCTGAGTTTACGATAGCTCAGCCACCTCGTCTTCATATCTGTTTCGAGGTATATGCGCAGGGTGCGCCAGTTTTTATGCAGGTCAATAATATAATCATACCGCTCCTTTCGTATATCTCTTATCGTTTGTTTAAGGTTTTTATCAAAATAATGGAACTTGTCAATGTATGGATTGGCTACCGTAACCGCTTTGAATTTTGTTTTGGTAAGGAAATGCACTTCAGCACCCGGAATTTGCTGCTTGAGGCAACGGATAGCGGGAGTAGTTAATACGATATCGCCGATGGAAGAAAAACGAATGATGAGAAATTTCATGAACGCTGGTTGGTTAGTTGATTTGTTCCATTAGTTAGGGTGACAGGCACTTTCTGAAACGTATAACCCAATGCTGGCATCTCTTAGGATTTCATCTTCTCTCTTTTCCTCTTTCCTTTTTGTATTCTCCTTTGAATTTCAAGTTTCAGATTTGGTTCCGCCACAGCTTCAACTTCTTTTCGCTTTTGCTAAGAACTGACAGCAAAGGGCTGACGGCTGATAGCTATACCTACTCCTCTACATAGTTCAAATCCTTGCCAAAGGTTTCCTTTGTAAGCAGGATAGCTGTTGTGCCAATGGCCATAATTATTATTGCCGATATCCATCCACCGGTATAAAAATCCGTGACATTCCGTAAACCCTGGAACAAAGGAAGTATAAAAATGGCCAGCATTCCCCTGATCATATTGGGAATGGTTGTAGCTGCCGTTGCTCTTATATTGGTGCCAAATTGTTCAGCACCCATGGTTACAAATATGGCCCAAAACCCGGTGCCAAAGCCAAGTCCCGCACATATCCAGTACATTTGGGATGCTGAGCCGTTCCATTGAATGGTAAAATAAAGAACCATGAAAAAGGCTGTAATGGCATAAAAAATATACAGCGCCTTCTTACGGCTTCTGAACCATTGGCTCACAAATCCAATTGCTATATCTCCTAAAGAGATTGCAACATAAGCAAACATGATTGATTTACCCGGATCAATTTTTTCGGTAATGCCCATATGCTTTCCGAACTCGCTTGAAAAAGTAACCAGCACGCCAATTACAAACCAGGTTGGTAGCCCGATCAGTATTGCAATTGCGTATTTTTTAAACCGCTCCGCATTGTTGAAAAACATGAGCAGGCTGCCGCGTTTAACGTTCATTTTTTTCACTTCGTGAAACATGCCTGATTCAAAAACAGAAATACGCAGCAAAAGCAGTAAAAGTCCCAGACCGCCGCCAATAAAATAGCAGGTTCGCCAGTGAAAGTTTTCCTTAATAAAAAACGCGGCTACAGCGCCTGTTAAGCCGAGTCCTGCTACCATTGAGGTTGCGATGCCCCTTTTTTCTTTAGAAGTGAGTTCCGATACCAGTGTAATGCCTGCTCCCAATTCTCCGGCTAATCCTAAACCAGCAATAAAGCGTATCCATTTGTATTGGTCTACCGTTTGTACAAAGCCATTAGCGATATTGGCTAAAGAATATAAAATGATGGATCCAAACAATACACTTATCCTTCCTTTTTTATCGCCCATTACGCCCCATATAATACCGCCAAGCAGCAGTCCCCACATCTGCCATTGCAAAATTGTTTCGCCATCGGTTAACAAGGCAGCTTCATTAAGCCCCAGATCCTTTAAGCTTTCTATTCGGATGATACCAAAAAGCAGTAAATCATAGATATCAACAAAATAACCCAAAGCCGCTACTATTACGGCAATATTAAAGACAGCATTTTTTGGTTGGGGCATGGGTTGTTGTATTACACTGTTGTTTTTTTGGTTTTTTTGCCGGATAATAGTTTCCAGGCCACCGGTAAAGTAGTTACTACTACAATTATAATAACAATCATTTCAAGGTGATCTCTTAGCTCAAAACCAAATTGCTTCCTCACCCATATTTGTAAAAAGTGTCCTGCGAATATCATACTAACAACCCATGCCACGCACCCCACTATATTGTAAAACATGAATTTTTTCCGGTCCATTTGAACAATACCTGCTACAATAGGCGCAAAAGTGCGTATGATAGGTAGAAATCTTGCAAATATGATGGCGCCTCCACCATGTTTTTCATAAAAATCGTGCGCGTCATTGAGGTATTTTCTTTTAAAAAGAAAGCGGTCTTTCCAACTGTACATGGCGGGGCCTATTCTCCTGCCAAACCAATAGCCTACCATATTGCCCACAATGCCTGCCAGGGAAATAAGGGCTGTCATCAATAACAGGTCTATCCATTCATTCCGGATATGCTCTATGCCGAATGCTTTAAAGAACTCATGTACCAGGTTGCTGCTGTATATCCCCGCAACAAAAAGCAAACTATCGCCCGGAAGAAAAAAGCCTACGAATAAGCCTGTTTCGGCAAATACAATAAACAACAGCAGCCAAAGCCCCCCATTGATAATGTAAAACATGGGATTCATTAAATCCTTCCAGGAAAATTTTTTATAGAGCGTCACTGTTTTTTGTTCTTTGAGTGATGCGGGTGTGGATGTGATACTGTTGTAGCCGATATGGCTTACCGTTACAGAATCGGAGGATGCTATTTTAACTGTAAAGAAACCGGTTTCATCGGCGAAATAATCTGTTGTTTTACCCCCGCTGGTAACGGTGATATTATTCAGGGTTTCTTCATATTGATTGAGGAACTGAAGTCTTAGCTCCTCTTCCTGTGCAATTACCGAAATGCTCACTATAAAGCCAATAGCCGTGCCAATAATTCTTTTGAACATACCTGTGTTTTGAAGTTTTTTCATTTCGGTGGCAAAATTGCGGTATCTGCGGAAATAAATTTCGGATTTTTACCAGCTTTCTTAAAGGAATGCTAAAAGAAAAGGTTAAATTTCTTTTAATCCGGTTCAAAAGCCAATGCTTTACCATCGTCAAACTCTCCTTCCCACCGTGCAATTACACAGCTTGCCAACGTATTTCCAATTACATTTACTGAAGTGCGGGCCATATCCATGAGTTCGTCAATCCCATAAATAGCCATAATTGGCCATAATGGAAATCCAAAAGTTGAAGCTGTAGCAATGAGGATCACCAAAGACGCCCGCGGTACAGCCGCTACACCCTTGCTGGTAAGCATCAGTGAAAAGCCGATCATCAGCTGCTCCCCGATGGATAAATGAATCCCTGCCGCCTGTGCCACAAACACCGAAGCCAGTGAGAGGTATAGTGTTGTGCCGTCTAAATTAAAGGTATAGCCCGTGGGTATAACAAAGGATACAATCTTTCGTGGTACCCCAAATTTTTCCATGTTTTCCATAGCTATCGGAAGCGCCGAATCGGAGCTGGTTGTGGCAAAAGCAATGGAAACCGGTTCTTTTATGGCCTGGATAAACTTTTTAATGGGAATCTTTATGATTAACATTATTGGAACAAGTACAAAGAGCAAAAATGCCAAAAGCGCTAAGTACAATGTAACCAGCAGCATCAGCAGGTTTTTCAGAATGTCGAGGCCCAAATGCCCAACGGTTACCGAAATGGCAGCTCCTACGCCGAAGGGAGCAAAATGCATAATGATATTAACGAATTTAAACATGGTTTCGGCCAGGCTTTCCGAAAATTCCAGCATGGGTCTTTTTCGGTTTGGGGCCAGTTTGGCAAGAGATATACCAAACAACACGCTAAACAATACTATAGGCAGCACATTGCCTTCATAAATGGATTTGATAATATTTTCAGGAAAGATGTCAACAATATGATCCTGCCAGGTTTTTTCTACGGCAACGGGCAGTTCTTTCAGTAAAGCGGGGGGTACCTCTATACCTACACCTGCTTTTGTAATGTTTATAAACAACAGTCCTATGATTAACGCGAATGTTGTAACCACTTCAAAGTATAGGAGCGATTTCCAGCCCATTCGCCCTACCTGTTTCAGGTTGGAGTGGCTGGCAATGCCTACCACTAACGTAGAAAACAACAGCGGCGCTACAATGGTTTTTACAAGACGTAAAAATATGGTGCTCAAAAAACGCAGATTCTGGGAGAAGGCCGGAAAGTCTAAACCTATTTCCACTCCGATAGCCATAGCCACAAATATCCATGTAGTAAGCGATTTCTTAAACCAGGCGAATAATACAAGGCTCGCAATGACCAGCCACCTGCTTACGAATAGTACGTTATCCGGGATGGTAACCCAATGTTCCAAATGAATAAAATGTAAAGCGGCAATGATGGTGAAAAGAGAAAGTGCCAATAATCCTGAGCTTCGTTTATTCATACAATACCAAACAGGTGTAAATTTCAAAACTAACAGAAAGTTCACGGTTAAAGAAAAAGAAATCAATTTTTTTGGTGGATGCAGATATAAAATCGGGGAAGTTTTCTTTTGTTTTGGGTAGAAATCACTACTTTTCAATTTTCGTTTTTGTACGGCCACAAAAAACCAACTAAAATATCCACTGACGCTATGAGTTTATTTGTAAAGAAACCAATTGCAGGACTAATTGCTGAAGCCCAGGAAACAGGGCCGGGAAGTTTAAAAAGAACGTTGGGTCCCTGGGCCCTGGTAGCTTTGGGTATTGGCGCCATTATTGGCGCGGGTTTATTTTCTATTACAGGGCTTGCGGCAGCCAATCAGGCCGGTCCTGCTATTACCATTTCATTTATTGTGGCAGCACTGGGTTGTGCCTTTGCGGGGTTGTGCTATGCGGAGTTTGCATCAATGATACCGGTGGCCGGAAGCGCATACACCTATAGCTATGCCACCATGGGCGAGTTCATTGCCTGGGTTATAGGATGGGATCTTGTGTTGGAATATGCCGTGGGCGCGGCAACCGTAAGCATTAGCTGGAGCAGGTACCTGGCTAAATTTTTAGAAGGGTTTGATATTATTTTACCTGTTTCGCTGACGGCGGGACCGTGGGATGGCGGTCTGATAAATCTTCCGGCAGTACTGGTCGTGATTTTAGTGAGCCTGCTGCTGATAAGAGGAACGCAGGAGAGCGCCTGGGTCAATAATGCTATAGTGGCGCTTAAGGTTGGAGTAGTATTGGTTTTTATTATTTTAGGATGGCAATACATCAACAAAGAAAATTATATTCCCTATATCCCTGAGAATACGGGTACTTTTGGCGAATTTGGCTTTAGTGGTGTAATACGGGCGGCTGCTGTGGTGTTTTTCGCATATATTGGTTTCGACGCTGTAAGTACAGCGGCTCAGGAAGCCAAAAATCCTAAAAGAGATATGCCCATAGGTATTTTGGGTTCACTGGCTGTTTGTACTATATTATATTTACTCTTCGCCCATGTAATGACCGGTGTTACCAGTTATACTTCTTTCAGAGGGCAGGATGGTATTGCACCGGTAGCAGTAGCTATTGACCACATGGGTAAGCCAGACAGCACGGGAGTAATTCACCCGGATTATCCCTGGCTGAACCGTGCGATCATACTGGCTATCCTGGGGGGATATGTTTCTGTTATACTGGTTATGCTGATGGGGCAGAGTCGTGTTTTTTATAGCATGAGCAAGGACGGCTTATTGCCTAAAGCATTTTCCAGTGTGCATCCTAAATATCAAACCCCGGCAAAAAGCAACCTGATGTTTATGTTGCTGGTAAGTTTGTTCGCCGCTTTTGTGCCTGCAAGGGTAGTGGGTGAAATGACCAGTATTGGAACCTTGTTCGCATTTATACTGGTATGCATTGGAATATGGGTAATGCGTGTGAAAATGCCCGATGCTCCCCGCGGATTTAAAACGCCTTTGGTTCCTCTTGTACCTATTTTAGGCGTTGCCACCTGCTTTTTTATGATGGCATTTCTTCCGCTGGATACATGGATCCGCTTAATTGTTTGGATGATCATCGGGTTTGATATTTACCTGTGGTATGGCGTTTACCATAGCAAACTTTCCGGCGGGCAGGCGCAAACCCTGAAACAGGCCGATAAAGTGGTAGGATATAGCGGTTTGTTTTTATCGGTGAGTTTAATTATAATAGCTTTTATCCACCACAGTATTACAAACGGGGCGGATACTTTTATTTTCTATTTTTCGCTCGTTTTCGCGGCAATCCACGCCATCTTATACCTACTTAGAATACTGAAAAAATAATTACAAATTATTTGAATTGGTGTTTGAGTGAGAGATCAGAGGAAAGAAGTGAGAAGAGAGAGGAGAGAGGTGAACATCGGAATCGTTTATCATTTCACGTTATCGTCTCACGGGACGAGTTTCAGGTCATATCTGACCCGGAAAAATAGAGTGGCAGCAAGGATTTTGCATCATCAATAATAAATATTTTTCCTTCCATTCCCCCTAATAATAAGCGGATGGGTTGCTGCTGGCGCAGTTCGTATTCCAGCAGGCTTTGTCTGCAAATACCACATGGGGCCAGCGGGCGCTCACTTTTACCATTGTTTTTATTGAAATAGCTATTGGCGATCGTTAGCAGCGGCACGCCTGGGTATGCGGAGGCGGCAGCGGATAACAATACCCTTTCGGCACATATTCCGGCGGGGAAAGATGCATTTTCCTGGTTGGATCCTGTAATCACTCTTCCGTTTTGTAATGCAGCAGCGGCTCCTACATAGAACCTGGAATAGGGCGCATATGCAAATTGAGTTGCTTCCCTGGCTTTTTTAAACAGTTCCTGGTCGGCTTCATACAGCGCGTCAAAAGCATCCAATACTTCGTAAGAAAAAGAAAGCTGTTCTTTTTTCAACTGAAGGATTTTTAGTGAAATGATTCAGGAAGATTCATGTACCACTTACTACTATTTTATCGTCTTAAACAACCGCTTCCACCTGGGGCCGCCATCCCAACTGAACCATATGAGGGAAGCCTTGCCCACCACATGGTCTTCGGGTACATAACCCCAAAACCTGGAGTCCTGGGAGTTGTGCCGGTTATCTCCCATCATCCAGAAATAATCCATGTTAAAAGTATATTGGTTGGCGGGCTTACCGTTGATGATGAACTGACCGTCTTTTTCTTCTAACGAATTGTGTTCATAAACTGCAATTATCCTCCTGTAAAATGCAATATTTTTCGGCGTAAGCGTAATAGTAGCTCCTTTTTTGGGAACCCATATTGGTCCGTAAAAATCTTCACTCCATTTGTAATGTGCTGTATCATTGGGAAACACATTTGGATTAAATTGTTTTACATCCTTTATTACGCTTTGTACGTAGGGCAGCTTTTTCATTCGTTCTGCTTCCTCAGCGCTAAGATCAATCATGTAATTCATGTCATTGCCTACAAGCAATTGCTGCCTTTCGGGGTCGGTTTCTACATTAAAATCTTCTCTCAGCACATCTTCATCAAAATATTGTCCTTTGGTTTGCACGCCATAAAAAGTTGCGGAAGCTTCGGGCACATACCCGGGTTTGCCGTTTACATACAAAATTCCTTCTTTTAACTGCAGGGTATCTCCCGGAATACCTACGCAGCGTTTAATAAAATTTTCTCTTTTATCCACAGGTCTTACTATGATGTCATCCCTTTGGAGCAGGGCTTCGCGGTTGCCTCCGTACTGGTCTCTCAGCACATCATAATAATTGAGATTCGACTGGTATTCACCTATTACGGTATCACCAACGGGATAATTGAACACCACCACATCATTGCGTTTTACGGGAGTCGTCCATAAACGCTTGTACGGGAGTTTGATCCATTCCAAATACGATTTACCGCCTGTTATGGGCGCGGTATGATGTACAAAAGGGATAGCCAGCGGCGTATTGGGGAGGCGTGGGCCGTAGCTCATCTTGCTTACAAATAAAAAATCGTTTACCAGCAGCGTTTTTTCCATGCTGCCCGTTGGAATAACATAGGCTTCAAAAATAAACGTGCGTATAATGGTGGCTGCAACCACTGCAAAAACACCGGCGTCTATCCATTCCCTTGCTGAAGATTTCTTGTAATTTTTTACTACGGCATTACCGGCATATCTTTCATTTTTCGAATAGCCGAGATAGGGTAAATATATAAAAGGAACAAATACAGTTGCGGCATGATGGAGCAATGAAAAACGGCCGAAATGCTCTACAAAACGGATAAATATCCATATTGTAACAAACTGTCCAACAATGGGTATGAATTGTAAAAAGAACCAATACCTTTTTAAGGGCATTTTTTCCACCATGCACCAGGTATTGTAAAACGGAATCAATGCTTTCCATGGCTCAATTCCGGCTTTTTTAAACATGCCATACAAACCAATAAGAGAACCAATCGTTGCTAAAATAAAAAGGGTCCAGCCTAAACTCATGTAACTCTGTTTTTATGAAGTTGCCAAAAATAGCATAAATAGCTGATTATCGGTATGTGTCGTTTATTCTATTAAATTGTTACGGATGGCACATTCTTATTTTGTTAAAATAAAGTACAACAGCCTGCTGCCATGTCAAATAATTTCGTTTAAAATTTCAGATACTTCTTTGGGATGCTGGAATACTAAAAAATGCCCTGCCGATGCTACGATATGCGTTGGATCCACTAGCGAGCATGGAAATATTTTATCATTGGCGCCATGTAAATGAAACAGGTTTTCTGATATCCATTCGTTTTTCCAGTTTAATATCTGGTGAATAGCCCATTTCAGGTAAACCGGGTTTACATTTTTTCTGTACTCATGGGCTAAGTTTTTTTCTTCTTCGGTTACGGCGCCTAAAAAATAATTTTCTACGGGTGAAAACAATTTCAAGGGCCGAACATCGTGAAGGCGGCCTTTTGGAATGATGGCATCAAGGTTCAATTTACCCGAAGCCTTCATCCATCGCGGCATTTCATGGTGCGTTTTTACACTGCTGATGAGGATTATTTTTTGAATAGCAATCAGCTTTGCAATCTCAATGCTTAATATTCCTCCAAAAGAAACACCAACCAGTATGGGATCTTTTTCTGTGATCCTTTCACTCATACGCCGGGCATAGGCGGTAAGGTCTTCCCCGCGAAAGGGCATTAGCCATTGCAGATAATGCACATTTTTACCGCCCCAGTTCAGTTTGCTGAAGATCCTTTCATCGGAACCCAGACCACATATGCAGTATATTGTTTTCAAAGCAGGATTTACTTACCGGGTAGTACGTAGCTATTAATATCTTCTGCTGTAATATTTTTACCGGAAAGAATAACCAGTCTTTCCACCACGTTTCTTAGCTCGCGTATATTGCCCGTCCAGTTGTTTTCCTGCAATGCTTTTAATGCATCATCCTCTATATCTTTTGGTGCAATGCCATAATCGGTGCATATATCTGTCAGGAACTTTTCTACAAGCAACGGAATATCATCTTTCCTGTCGTTAAGCGAAGGAACATGAATAATAATTACGCTCAGGCGGTGGTAAAGGTCAAGCCGAAATTTTTTTTCATCCACTTCCTGCAGCAGGTCCTTATTGGTAGCGGCAATAACCCTTACGTCTACAGTAATATCCTTATCTCCGCCTACCCGTGTTATTTTTCCTTCCTGCAGCGCTCTTAATACTTTAGCCTGCGCATTCAGGCTCATATCTCCAATTTCGTCAAGGAACAGGGTGCCGCCATGTGCCTGCTCAAACTTGCCTATGCGTTGTTTTACTGCTGAAGTAAATGAGCCTTTTTCGTGTCCGAATAATTCACTTTCAATAAGTTCTCCGGGAATGGCCGCGCAGTTTACCTCAATGAGCGGGCCTTTGTTGCGACTGCTTTTTTCATGTATCCAGCGAGCCACCAATTCTTTACCCACGCCGTTTTCGCCCATGATCATTATTCTGGCATCGGTGGGCGCCACCTTATCAATGGTTTCCCTGATTTTCAAAATAGGAGCCGATTCCCCAATCATTTCTTCCACCTTAATTACCTTACGGCGAAGTACTTTTGTTTCGGTAACCAGATCGGTTTTGTCCATGGCATTGCGAATGGTGATCAGCAGCCTGTTCAGATCGGGCGGTTTGGAAACATAATCGTATGCTCCCTTTTTTACCGCTTCTACCGCTGTTTCAATAGTGCCGTGCCCGGATATCATTATTATGGGAACGTCCGGGTTTATTTCGCTGGCTTTATCCAGAAATTCAATGCCGTCTATCTTCGGCATTTTAATATCACAAAGCACTACATCGTAATTTTTTTCTTTGAATCTTTTCAGTCCTTCTTCGCCATCACCAGCCTCGTCTATTTTATACCCCTCGTAAGAGAGGATCTCTCCTAAAGTTTTACGTATCGCTTTTTCATCGTCAATGATCAGAATGTTCGACATAGTTAGAATAACTTTTAATAGATTCTTTTATAAATGTTCAAAAATAAGGAATTATGGGAGGTTTCAAGGTTGCAGGTTTCAGGGTGCAGGTTTCAGGGTACAGGTTTCAGGGTAGAAGGCTCACGGAACCTTTCACCTCTCACTTTTGACTTCTTACCTCTGTTCGTTATCAAATGCTAAAATTAAATAATGTATTTCATCTTTTCCTTCAAAAACCTTCAACTTTATACCATTCACATCTACATTTGCGTTAATTAAATATCCCGTAAAACTAAAAACTAAATATCCATGAAAACTCAAGTATTCAAAGCCAACCACACCGTTGAGGTTCCTACCTGGAAACTGATCACTAAATTAGGTTTGTTGGCTGCTTTTTGTATGGGATTGTGTTATCTTTTTGCAGTAGGCGTATCTTCTTTAGCCTCAATATTTTAAATTCTACAGGTTAACAATCAACCCTCCGTAATAATTTCGCCCAGAAGCGGGATTGTAATACCTGTTGCCAAAAGCATTGATATCGTTTCCCAAACTGTATAACTGGTTCAGTGCATTGTCTATTCCTGTAAAAAGTTCAATAGAGAATGCATTGAATTCTTTTTTCCAGCCCAGCCTGCCCAGCAGTACCTGGTAAGACGGTGCATAAACGCTATTGGCATCGTTTAAAGGAAGCTTTGAAGTTTGGGTAAATGAGGTATTTAAATACAGCCCCGATGAGGTGCTCACATCAAAGCCTCCGGACCAAATGGTTTTAGCTACACCTGTTAAGGCATTGCCCGAATAATCTTTATCAGCAACGGAATAATCCGTAAAAGAAAAATCGTTGAGTGTAATGCTTGTCCAGAGCTTTGCGGTACGTATAAACGCAGTATTGTTTTGCACCAGAATATATTCCGCAAATGCTTCAATTCCTTTTTGATCGGTTCCCCCGGCATTTACAAAATACTCTGCGCCTGTATTGTTTAGTCTTCTTACAATAGCATTATTGAGTTTAAACTGGTAAGCTGCTATATCAAACAGCAAACGGTTTTTCCAAACCTTTCCACGGAGACCTATTTCTCTGTTCCAGCCATATTCGGGCTGGAGGTTGCTGTAAAAACTTCCTTCAGATGGTCTTACTTCCGCTACGGAGGGAGGTGAAAATCCTTTGCTAACAGATGCGTACAGGGATACATTCTCTGTTATGCGGTACAACCCTGCCAGTCGGGGTAACAACTTTTCATTCAATCTCTTTTTCTTCTTCGAATCGTCCTGATCGGTAAGCCGCTGGTAGTGGTAAACAAAAAAGTTTGTGCCTAAGCCAGCCTGCAACTGAAATTTTTCACCTATCTGCCATTCGCCCTGTAAAAAAGGTAATATCTGTCTTGCCCAAATTTTGTCTTTGAACTGAACGGTGTCGGCATTGCCCTGCCGGTTGCCATAATTATTGATAGCGGAATAATTGTACAACCATTCCATGCCTGCAATAAATTTCAGATCATGTTTGCCGGTAACTGTATGATATACCATTTTAGTGCGTAACCCTGCATTGCTTTCTTTTCTTGTTTCGTAATTGGTAATGAAGGGATTTTTAAAATCAGTGTAAGCCAGCATTACTGAGGTAACATTGCTCCAGTTTTTGTTGAATTTGTGCTGACTGCTTAATCCGGCAAAAGGCGTTTTGTTGTAAATGGCAGCTTTTTGTTCTGCCGCGCCCGGTGCAACAGGGGTAGCCGGCCGGGACTGACGCGGGTTTGCCTGCATTTGCTGCAGGTTTAATCCGCCCGGTGTTTGATAATACATATCCGCGTACATCAGGATCCAGTCAAGCTTATCTTTTTCAGATAACCGTGCCGATCCGTTCCATTGCAGCACATCCCGGCGCAAGCGCGTGTGTTGCCTGTATCCGTCCGATTGCAGATGGCTTTGGGTTAGTGATGAGCTGATGTTCTTATCCTGGTACTGCCATTGTACATTTTCACCAAATAAGCCGTAGGAACCTCCGTTAACCTGGGCCCGAAAGTGATGTTTTTGGGCAATATTTTCATGCAGCGGTGGCTCATCTGAATGAAGTATAACAACTCCGCCGGTATTTGCTCCATACATACTTCCTGCCGGTCCTTTCAATATTTCAATTTGCCTGATACTGTTTTGATCCACGAGATTAAAATACGTATTCCCGCCTGCATCGGTAAAGGGTATATCATTCCAGTACACTTTTACATTCCGAACTCCAAAAGGCGAACGAAGCAGGCTGCCCCTGATGCTTAAACGGTAACTGCCGGGCGACCGTTCTTCCATTCTTACGCCCGGTACAATATTTATCGCGGGTACCAGCGATGCATTGGAAAATTTTTGCATGTCTCTGCGGCTTACAATTCCCGCCGACACGGGGGTTTCCAGCAGGCGCCTGTCGGATTCAAAGCCTTTAATTACCACTTCCGTCATAAGTTGAACGGAATCGGAGTTTGTACGCGGCGTCTTTTGCTGCGCAACGGCCGATAGCGATATAACCACAAATGGGAGGTATAAATATTTTTTCATTGTAGCATCAAAATTATCCAAAAAAAAATCCCGAAGCGCTGAACTCCGGGATAATATATTTTCTGAATCCAGAAAGGCTGTTATTTTTTAATGTACATGACTTCTTTTACCAGGTTTACAGTTCGGGGAATATCCGGAAGGTAAGCAGCCACCAGGTTGGGCGCATAGTGCATAGGTGCATCGGCGCTTGTGATTCTGCGAACAGGCGCATCTAAATAATCAAAGGCCTCTTTTTGTATGCGGTATGCCAGTTCGGATGATACGGAAGCAAAGGGCCACTGTTCTTCCACTATTACCAGGCGGTTGGTTTTCTTCACCGATTCAAAAACGGTGTGCCAGTCTAAAGGACGAATGGTGCGCAAATCAATTACTTCCGCACTGATGTTTTCTTTTGCCAGCTCTTCCGCCGCGCCCAGGGCTACTTTCATCATTTTATTGAAAGAAACAATGGTAACATCTGTTCCGGCACGTTTTACATCGGCCTTGCCAATGGGTATCAGGTATTCTTCTTCGGGAACTTCTCCTTTATCGCCATACATAACCTCACTTTCCATAAAAATAACAGGGTCATCATCCCGTATAGCACTCTTTAGCAGTCCTTTGGCATCATATGGGTTTGAAACAGAGATCACTTTTAGACCTGGTATATTGGCATACAGGCTTTCAAATGCAGTAGAGTGCTGAGCGCCTAACTGACCGGCGGAACCGTTCGGTCCGCGAAAAACGATGGGGCAACCTACCTGGCCTCCACTCATCGCCAGCATTTTGGAAGCCGTATTTAAGACCTGATCTAGTGGTAATGCTGCAAAATTCCAGGTCATATACTCCACAATCGGACGAAGTCCGTTTTGTGCCGCGCCAACAGCAACCCCTGTAAAGCCCAGTTCAGAAATAGGGGTATCAATCACTCTTTTGGGACCAAATTCGTCAAGCATACCCTGGCTCACTTTATAAGCTCCATTGTATTCGGCTACTTCTTCTCCCATTAAAAATACCCTTTCGTCGCGACGCATTTCTTCGTTCATCGCCTCGCGCAAAGCTTCACGAAATTGTATAACACGGTTTGCCATCTTATTTTCTGTTTGAGGACAGCAAAAATATTGGTTGTGGCGCAGATAACCAAAAGGATATGTTAAACCAATTTAGGATTTAAGATTTCTGATTTAAGATTTTTTGTATATATTTCTATTACTTTTGAAACAAAACAGCTCTAACAATGCTCAAACGCGAAAGGCAGGCTTTTATCCTTCACCAGGTTAATATTCATAATAAGGTGCTTTCTTCAGGATTAAGTGAAGAAATGAAAGTATCGGAAGATACCATTCGCCGTGATCTTCAGGAATTATCGGATGAGGGTAAGATAATTAAGGTACATGGTGGCGCGTTATCCTGCTCTTTCAGTCATGTGGGCTATCCTTCCGAAAAAATATATTCCCATACACATAAAAAAATTATTGCTACAAAAGCCCTTAGTCTTATACAGGACGGCATGTTTATATTAACTACCGGTGGAACCACCATTGTGGAACTGGCGAGAATATTACCGATGCAATTGAGAGCTACTTTTGTATCGTGCAGCATACCTGCCATACTCGAATATTCCAATCATCCGAATATTGACGTAATTGTTGTGGGGGATAAACTCTCCAAGAACTCAAAAATTACAGTTGGAGGAGATGCGATCGCCACTATTCGCCAGATCAAAGCAGACATTTGTTTACTGGGCGTTAATTCTATTGATATTGAAAAAGGCGTTACAGACAGCGACTGGGAAGTGGTACAAATTAAAAAAGCTATGATTGAGTCTGCAAAAAAGACAGTTTGCCTTACCATTTCTGAAAAAGTAAATACGGTACAACCCTTAAGGGTTTGCGGTTTGCACCAGATTGATATACTGGCTACCGAATTGCCTCCCGAAAACCCGCTTTTGCAACCCTATATTAATGCGGGGATACAGGTTTTGTGAGAGATGTAAGATTTATGATTTGGGATTTGAAATTTAAGATTCGGGATGAAATATTTTTTGCTCTTCATTTCCTTTTTTTCCTATTCGGTCATTTGTTCGCAAACTTCCATTAAGGGAAAAAATATATTCAAGCATATTGAATATTTATCGTCTGATGCCCTTCAGGGGCGCTGGCCGGGAACAAAAGAAGATAGCCTTGCGGGGCAATACATCAAAACTGCTTTTTCAAAATCGGGTGTGAAACCCCTGCTTGCGCAATACGATCAGCCATTTGAAGTGATCGTTAGGCTGGATGCCCCACCGGCAGGTAATTTTATCCACGCCGGCAATAGTGAAAACTTTCTATTGAATAAACAGTATGGCATTTTTCCTTTTTCCGGTTCTGCTGCCCTGGAAGCTCCTGTATTGTTTGCAAATGACAATGCTGCTGCATTTGACGCGTTGCAGCATATAAAATCTTCATGGGTTGTGCTTTGGCGAAATAAGTCCGCTGCCCCTGCGGCAGACAGTTTATCGGATTATGCATTAAGCGTAAAAGCAATGCGTCGTGGAGCGGTGGGCGTAATACTGATTTCACCCGATAGTGTGGACAGTAATGATGTGCTGGTGCGACTACGTCCCCGTAAAGATGAACCTGTGCGTATTCCCGTTATACAGGTTACACGAATGGCATGGCAGCAAATGCAGCCGGGATTATTTACACAGGCAATTGCTGGTGATAAGAACTATTATTTGTCTTCTGCGCCTTTATCAGTTTCTGTAAATATCGAGCCGAAGAAAGTGGTTGCTAAAAATATTGTGGGAATAATAAAAGGCAACGATCCGCAACTGCAAAATGAATATATCATTCTTGGCGCTCACTACGATCATTTGGGCCATGGTGGGTATGGCACAGGTTCTTTGCAGCCCGATACTACCGCTGTACACAATGGTGCAGACGACAACGCTTCGGGTACCGCTGCTTTGCTGGAAATAGCAAAGGCTTTGCAACGCAATCATACGCATTTGAAGCGCAGTGTAATTGTGGTGGCATTTGCGGCGGAAGAAGAAGGCTTACTGGGCTCGCAGTATTTTGCTGCACATCTTCCTGTACCACAATCTGCCATTAAAGTAATGCTCAATATGGATATGGTAGGTCGTATGAATGCCGGGAATCAATTGTATATGGGAGGCGCCGGCACTTTTCCGGGAGGAGTGGATTTTATGAAAGAAACCGGCAAAGGATTGGCGCTGGATTTAGTAGTACATGCAGGCGGGGGAGGCGGATCGGATCATGTTTCTTTTTACCGAAAAGGCATATCGTGTATAGGGTTGCATACCGGCGGTCATCCGCAATACCATACACCCGCCGATGATGCGCAACTGATCAATGTTGAGGGTGTCGAAAAAGTGGCCCGGTATATTTATCGTGCAGTGTACGGTCTTTCTGTGCGTGAAGGCGAATGGGGGTTTGTTAAACAGGAATAGGAAACAAAAGCCCGAAGTGTGAAATTTCAAATTCGAAGGAAGTAGCCCGGGAATCCGAAGCTGCGGTCGGTACCTGACGGAAGGAGGGTCAGACCGCAGCGGGACGCCAAGCACCAGAAATCAACAAACCAGCAATCATAAATCAATCCTATTTCCCCCCAACAGCCTCATCCACAGCGGCTTTAAATTGCGTGTACATTTCTTTGCCCTGCTCGCCCGACTGCGGTTTTACAAATAAAATGGCAGCGTAATTGTTTTTCCGGTCAATATAGGGCCAGGTACCCACGAAGGAAGGGCTGCTTATTACTGTGCCTTTGCCTTCAGCATTTTCCTCCATTAGCCAGGCGCCTAATCCATAATGTAAACCTTCTGTGCCTTTGGGAGTATGCTTAACCGGCAAATTTGCAAACTGCGCTTTCTCCATTTCTTCTATAGCTTTTTCACTAATGATCCGTTTACCTTCAAACATTCCATTGTTTAACAGCATTACCAGGAAGTTCATGTAATCATTGGCGGTAGATTGTGCTCCCGCGGAAGGATTTACGTATAAGTTGTCGTAGTTGAAAAAAGTAGTAGCCCTCATTTTTAAAGGGCGAAGCAATTTTTCCTGCGCCACGCGGTCAAAGGTTTTACGGCTCACTACTTCCAGCATGCGTCCTGCGATATTCATGCCTACATTGCTGTAAAAGAATTCGGTTTGCGGATTGGTTACAATTTCCCGTTTTGTTGCAAAAAAATCAACCTCTTCTTCCAGGGATTCAAATTTTGATCTGGGCAGTAACTTGCCCAATCCGCCTTTTTCGGCTTCCAGTCCTGTAGTATGTGTAAGACAATGCCTTAAGTTGATATATCCTTTCATATACTTGGCCAGGATGGGAATTAACTTACCCGCCTTTGTGTCTAAAGTTATTTTACCTTCATCCGCATAAATCATAGAAACGGCGGCAACAAGCCATTGACCGCTGGCGCCAATGGCCGCCTGTGTTTTGGCATTAAAATCTTCCCCGGTTTCTTTTTTATAAACGATTTTACCATCTTTCCAAACCAATGCAACAACCTGCTTGCCCAGCGCTTTCTCATTTTTTTGTAGCATACCATCCACACCTGCAAAATTGAACTGTCCCGTAACGGGCTGTAAGAATAACAGGAAAGCCCCTAATAAACTGAAATACAGGCAGGTTGATATAACTTTATATGACATAATTTCTGTCTTTTGTTTTTGGATTGTGTTTTGTGCAACAGAGGTTAAAGTTATTTGAAAACGAATAAAGGAAAACTTAAAATATGAACTTAAATAATTTCACCATTAAAGCACAGGAGGCAATGGCTAAATCGCAGCAAATTGCTTTCAATAACAACAATGCGAATATCGAAACAGAGCATTTGCTCAAAGCCTTGCTGAGTGACGATGATTCGCCTATTGAATTTTTGCTGAAGAAGAACAATGTGAATGTGAATTTTGTTGAAAGCAAATTAGATGAGAGCATCAATAAATTACCCAAAGTGCAGGGTGGAGAGCCGGCCCAGGTTATCAGCCGCGATGCCAATAATGTGGTGTTGCGTACCGGTGCATTGCTCAAAACCTTTAACGATGAATTTGTAAGTGTAGAACATATACTGCTCGCTATTTTGCAGGGAACGGATAATACAGCAAAGCTGCTCAAGGATGCGGGCTTAACGGAAAAGGGTTTAATTGCCGCTATTAAGGATTTGCGAAAAGGTTCTACCATCTCTTCCCAAACACAGGAAACCCAGTTTAATGTGTTGAATAAGTATGCTAAAAATTTAAATGAACTGGCCAGGCAGGGAAAATTAGACCCGGTGATAGGCAGAGATGAGGAAATAAGAAGAACATTGCATATTCTTTCCAGGCGCAATAAGAACAATCCGATGCTTGTAGGTGAGCCTGGCGTGGGTAAAACAGCCATAGCAGAGGGGTTGGCCATGCGCATTGTAAATGGCGACGTGCCTGAAAACTTAAAGAGTAAAATTATTTATGGATTGGATATGGGGCAACTGATCGCCGGTGCAAAATACAAAGGTGAGTTTGAAGAAAGGCTGAAGGGAGTGATCAATGAAGTTACAAAAAGCGACGGGCAGATCATTCTTTTTATTGATGAAATACATACACTTGTTGGCGCAGGCGGCGGCGAGGGCGCGATGGATGCAGCCAATATTTTAAAGCCAGCCCTGGCAAGAGGAGAATTAAGAGCAATAGGCGCTACCACTTTAAATGAGTACCAGAAATATTTTGAAAAAGATAAAGCCCTGGAAAGAAGGTTCCAGAGAGTGATGATTGATGAGCCTTCTGTGGAAGACGCGGTTTCCATTTTGCGGGGTATTAAAGACCGTTATGAAACCCATCATCATGTACGCATTAAGGACGAGGCTATTATTGCCGCTGTTGAGCTTTCGCACCGTTATATCTCCGACAGGTTTTTACCCGACAAGGCCATTGACCTCATTGACGAGAGCGCGGCAAAGTTGCGTCTTGAAATGAATTCAATGCCGGAGGAACTGGATCAGTTGGAAAGACAGATCCGCCAGCTTGAAATTGAAAGGGAAGCGATCAAACGTGAAAATGACGAAGAGAAGTTGAAAGAACTGGCAAAAGAAATTTCACTCCGCAGCGTGGAAAGGGATACTTTGAAAGCCAAGTGGCAGGAGGAAAAAGAACTTGTTGAAAAGATCCAGGCTGGCAAGGCAGACATTGAAGCGCTAAAAACAGAGGCGGAAAAGGCGGAACGCAATGGTGATTACGGTAGAGTGGCGGAGATCCGTTATGGAAAAATACAGGAAGAAGAAAAGAAGATAGAACAATATACAGCAGAACTGAATGAACTGGCTCCCGAAAAAAGGCTATTGAAGGAAGAAGTGGACGCCGAAGATATTGCCGAAGCGGTAGCGAAAGCCACCGGGATTCCGGTAAGTAAAATGCTGCAGACTGAAAGAGAAAAATTGCTGAATCTTGAAGACGAATTGCACAAGCGGGTAATAGGGCAGGAGGAAGCGATAACCGCCGTTGCAGATGCCATCCGCCGCAGCCGTGCCGGGTTGCATGATCCCAAAAAGCCAATCGGGTCGTTTATATTTCTGGGAACTACCGGTGTGGGTAAAACCGAACTGGCTAAAGCGCTGGCCGAATACCTGTTCGATGATGAGAACATGATGACCAGGATTGATATGAGCGAATACCAGGAAAAACATACCGTTAGCCGCCTGGTGGGCGCTCCTCCGGGATACGTGGGTTATGATGAAGGCGGGCAGCTAACCGAAGCTGTTAGGCGTAAACCCTATAGTGTAGTGTTGTTAGATGAGATAGAAAAAGCGCATCCCGATGTATTTAATGTGCTGTTGCAGGTTTTGGATGATGGCCGATTAACGGATAATAAAGGCCGTGTGGTGAATTTTAAGAATACCATCATCATCATGACGAGCAATATGGGCAGCCAGGTGATACAGGACAATTTTGAAAATGTAAACGAAAGCAATAAGGAAGAAGTGGTTGAAAATACCAAACGTGAAGTGTTGAATATACTGCGGCAAACCATTCGTCCGGAGTTTTTAAACCGCATTGACGACATCATTATGTTTCAGCCGCTGATGAAGAGTGAGATACGGGGTATTATTAATATACAGCTCAATCACTTGAAAAACCTGGTATCGCTGAACGGTATTACACTGGAATTTACCGATTACGCGCTCGACTTTTTGGCCGAGAACGGCTATGATCCGCAGTTCGGTGCCCGGCCATTAAAAAGGCTAATACAAAAAGAAATCGTGAACCAGTTGAGTAAAAGAATACTGGCGGGTGATATAGATAAGTCGAAGCCGGTTTTGGTGGATGTGTTCGACAATACCGTGGTGTTCAGGAATGAAAATCCGGCCGGCAATGTTGCAGACGAGAAAAAGAAGAAGGCCTTTTCTTAAAACATTTTCATTCTTAATATACAGCGTTATCCTTTTGGGTAGCGCTTTTTTTTGTTTATCTTCTTAGGTATGCCAAAACCAGCCAGCATGAATTTATCAACGATAAAAACTTGCCGATACATTTATAAGGCTGGTTTTGAGAATTGCGCCATGGCCTGCTATTATAACTCGCGTCGGGTGTGCATGAAAAGTCATTTGTGTAATTATAACCCGGGGGCTTCAAGATTCGCCGGGGTCTCACTTATCACGGTTCCCTGCCACGGACACCCGCCGGTACCCAATTGAAAAGAATATAGCAGCAAGTGCAACGCTTTCTTTCCCTGGTTTGTCAGGATTGAAAACGGTTGCTATGACAAAAAGAATCCCATCATTGTTGCTGGCACTATTGGCGACAGGCTATTTGCTTGTCTTTCTCCCCGGCTGTATAAAGGATAAAACAACCTCCACACATACGGTTACGTATACTATAATGACGCCTGTTTTGAAATCAAAAGCAGATGTGCTGGCGGCCATCAACGGAAACCCTTCCGAAACTGTTCAGAAAGCGGGAAAAATCTATATAAAAGATAAATTCATTTACCTCAATGAAGTAGATAAGGGCATTCATATCATTGATAACAGCGATCCCTCCCGGCCTTCACAGGTTGCTTTCCTGAGTATACCCGGTAACCGGGATATAGCTGTGAAAGACAATATCCTGTATGCCGACATGTATAACGATTTACTCGCTATAGATATCAGCAACCCCAAAAAGGTTAGCATTACCAACCGCATAGCTAATTTTTTTATGGGCCGGATGTACGGTTATGGTTCAATTGATGATAAATATGTAGCGGTAGACTGGATTGAAAAAGATACGGTTGTAGCATTTACGGATAGATATTACCAAACGGGTGGCGATATGTTTGCGTTGAATAATGCCAGTTCGGGAGGGGCAAAATCTAATGGTAATGGCACAGCCGGCTCCATGGCAAGCATGGTATTGATGAATGATTACCTGTATGCGATAAGAGAACCGCACAGTGTGGGAATTGTAGATATTACCGCAGCCGCTACTCCGCGGTTAGATACCACTTTCTATGCAGGCTTTGACCTGGAAACGATTTATCCTTTTGAAGATAAATTATTTCTTGGTTCTTCTACCGGTATGTTCATGTACGATCTTACCAATCCCACATCTCCCGTACAACTGGGTACTTTTTCGCATGGCCGTGCCTGTGATCCCGTAGTAACCGATGGTGCGTATGCGTATGTTACGTTGCGCGGGGGCACTTCCTGTGGCGGAAACGACAATGAGCTGAATGTTATAGATGTAAAAGACCTTATGAACCCTTTACTGGTAAAAACCTATCCGCTTACCGGCCCAACCGGTTTAACTAAAGACGGCGACCTGCTTTTTGTGTGCGATGGCACAAGTGGCGTAAGATTGTATGATGCATCTAACCCGGGGGCACTGAAACAATTGCAGCAAATAAAAAGCGATGCGCCTTATGATGTAATTGCAGCCAATAAGACCGCGATGATCGTTGGCAAAAACGGTTTGTACCAATACAACTACAGTGACGTGAACAATATTCGTTTACTGAGTTTTTATTCGTTGAAAAAATAATACAGGCTTGAGGTTGCAGGGTACTGGTCGCAGGGGAAGCAATCTCAAATCAAAAATCTCAAGTCATAGATACGGTCGGCACCCGACGCAAGGAGGGTCAGACCGTATCTGATGTGCCCTGCAATTTGCAACCTGTACCCTGCAACTTGCACCCTGCATCCCTGTAACTTGCAACCCGCACCTTGCCACCTCTATTTTTGCTGCATAGATAATTCTATCGGGATTTCCTTATTAAATATTATTTTTGCCGTCCGCATATTAAATGCTTATGCCTCAATTTAAACAAAGACAGTTCCTGGAATTTGAAAAGCCGGTTAAAGAATTATTTGACCAGGTAGCGCAGTTGAAGCAAATGTCCGAGAAAAATCCAAAAATGGATTATACGGATACCCTACAGCAGCTTGAGCAATCTATCGTTGAAAAGCGAAAGGAAATCACGCAGCATCTTACCCCCTGGCAACAGGTGCAGTTGAGCCGCCATCCCGACAGGCCCTATACCCACGCCTATATAAAAAGGATGTGCACCAATTATATTGAATTGTATGGCGACCGGAATGTGAGGGATGATAAGGCGATAGTGGGTGGATTTGGGCAGTTAGACGGTCAAACGATAATGATCATTGGTCACCAGAAAGGCATCAATACCAAAATGCGGCAATTGCGGAATTTTGGAATGGCTAATCCCGAAGGCTATCGTAAAGCATTGCGCCTGATGAAACTGGCTGAAAAATTCAACAAGCCCATTGTAACGCTTATTGATACGCCGGGCGCCTTTCCCGGAGCCGAGGCCGAAGAACGCGGGCAGGGAGAGGCGATTGCCCGCAATATTTATGAAATGATGCGTTTAAAAGTACCGGTTATTTGTGTGATCATTGGTGAAGGTGCGAGTGGTGGGGCGCTGGGTATTGGTGTGGGCGACAGGGTGCTGATGCTGCAAAATACGTGGTATACTGTTATTTCACCCGAAAATTGCAGTTCCATTTTGTGGCGCAGTTGGGAAAAGAAGGAAGTTGCCGCCCAGCAGTTAAAGCTCACTTCCACCGATATGAAAGGGTTTGGATTGGTGGATGATGTAGTGCCGGAGCCAGATGGCGGGGCGCACTGGAATTACGAAGAAACCTCGCAAACGTTAAAATCATACCTTATCCCGCTTATCAAAGAACTCCAGTCCATTGATCCGGCGGCACGCGTACAGCAACGTATTGAAAAGTACAGCAAAATGGGTTTCTGGGAAGAGTTACCTCAATAAATCTCAAACAATAAACAAGCAAAAGGTGAAGGTGGAAGCGGTAGTAAGCACTCCTGGCAGCCTGAAACCTGTAACTTGCAACCAATAACCATATAAGCAGCATGTCATTAAGAATACAACTTAGAGGAACAGGGGTAGCATTAGTTACACCTTTTAAAAAGGATTTTAGTATTGATTACGAAGCATTGGATACAATGATTGATCATATGATCAATAATGGTGTGGAGTATATCGTGAGTATGGGCACAACCGGGGAAGCGCCAACAATAAGTAAAGAAGAGAAAAAAAAGATTGTTGAACATACATACGAACGAATAAATAACCGCGTGCCGGTGGTAGTGGGTATTGGCGGTAATAATACTGCTGAAACAGTGCAGGAACTGAAAACATTTCCTTTGGATAAAGCCATTGCGGTATTAAGCGTTAGTCCTTATTACAGCAAACCTTCGCAGGAAGGATTGTTTCAGCATTATAAAGCAGTAGCGGAAGCTTCTCCGCGGCCTGTAATATTGTACAATGTGCCAGGCAGAACCGGACGTAACCTGTCTGCAGCAACCACCATTCGTCTCGCCAGGGAAGTGCCTAATATTACCGGTATAAAAGATGCGGCAGGCGACATGCTGCAAAGCATGCAGCTACTCAAAAACAGGCCCGGTGATTTCCTGGTATGCAGCGGTGATGATACCCTTGCATTGCCCCAATTGGCCTGCGGTATGGATGGGTTGATCAGTGTAATTGCCAACAGCATGCCCCGCAAATTTTCGGATATGGTGCGTTTGGCTTTGGATGGAAAATTGAAAGAGGCAAAGGTTTTGAATGACGCCATGCTGGAAACATATGAGCTGTTGTTTGCAGAGAACAATCCCGCCGGAGTAAAATCATTTTTATTTCACCTGGGGCTTATTGAAAATGTATTGCGCCTGCCGGTTGTACCACTAAGCGAAGCCTTGCATCAAAAAGCCAAACAATTGCTGGAAACAGATGCTACGCTGCGTTAAGCGCGGGTAGCGCTTTTTATTCAGCTATATTCAATAAGGCATAAACTATAGCGTTGCTTTAACCGTTATAACTACTATAAGGGTCAGCGCCCCCTTGATAATCTTATATATTTATCAAAATATTAAAGACACACCTCAATGCAAGTAATTAAAAAGCTGCCGTTCACCTTTTTTTTTGTGGTATTATCCGCCACTGGATTTACACAGTCGGACCGGATAAACTTAGGTGACAAACAATACCAATTGTTAGACAGGCTGGATATAAAGCTGCAGAATGATTCCGTGCTGTCTTTCTCCACGGTTAAACCCTATAACCGGAAAATGTATACCGAACGGGTAGCATATATTGATTCTTTAGACCAGGCAGGCGAGTTGCCCGCTGAGTTGTCTGCCGTTGACCGGCACAATATACAAAGCCTGCTCATGAACAATTCCGACTGGACAAAGGACAGGGGTGAATCTTTTCGTGTACGCAAACCCGTATGGAATACTTTTTTTAAAACGCCGGCTCATTTATACGAAACGCATTCCGATGATTTTACCTTAATGATTGATCCTGTGCTGAGCCTGCAGGCGGGCAAATCGTCGGAAGTAGACCAGGCCCTGTATGTAAATACCCGGGGCTTTACCATGCGTGGGAATATTGGCAGGAAACTCGGGTTTTATACAACACTCACCGATAACCAGGAGCGGGATCCTTTGTTTGTACAGCAATATGTTACTAAACACAGGGGCGTACCCAATGCGGGATATTACAAGATGTTTAAAGGGAATGGATATGATTATATTGATGCACGCGGGGGCATTGATTTTACAGCTTCCAAATACATCAATTTCCGTTTTGGCTACGATAAGCTTTTTGTTGGAAATGGCTACCGCAGTTTATTGCTCAGCGATTTCAGCAATAACTTTCTTTACCTGCAAATGGATGTGCAGTTGCGCAAATTCAGCTATAAAAGTATATATGCTGAGATTATCGCGCCTTTTAATCCCGTACCCAACAGGGATACCATACGGTATAAAAACTATATGGCCTTTCATCATTTAAGCATGCAGTTGGCCAAATGGCTGAATGTTGGCATATATGAGAATGTGGTATACAACGGAAGAAACGGTTTTGAACTCAGCTATCTTAACCCGGTTATTTTTTACAGGGCTATAGAAATGCAATTGGGCAGCGGTGGATCCAAAGCAACGGTGGGTATAGATTTTAAAGCCAACTTTCTTAAAAGCATGCAATTGTACGGGCAACTGGCCATCAGCGAATTTGTATTTAAAGAAGTAAGAAATTACAAAAGGGGTAGCTGGATGAATAAACAGGCTTTACAACTGGGAGCGAAATACATTGATGTGGCAGGTATCAATAACCTCGATCTGCAGGTGGAAATGAATCTCGTACGTCCGTTCATGTATACACATAACGACAGCAACACCGCTTTTGTACATTATAATAAAGAACTGGCGCATCCTGTGGGCGCTAACTTTGGCGAATATCTTGCAGTACTTAAATACCAGCCCATTCCACGGCTATACCTTACCGGCAAATTAATGTATTATAAACAGGGACTCGATTCTTTGGGCGTGAACATGGGAAATAATCTTTTCAGGAGCTACCTTACCCGTCCCAGGGAATATGGCTTTCATATTGGAACCGGCATTCCGGCAAAACAATTACTCGCCTCTTTTTCGGCTTCATACGAATTATTGCAAAACCTCTACATTGACCTAAACATAGTGCAACGCAATTATAACGTACAGGCGCAGCCGAAACGAAATGAGTTTTTCTTTACAGCAGGGGTGAGATGGAATATAGGGAAAAGGGAGTTTGAGTTTTAGGTGGAAGGGGTATCGTTGCCGATGGGTTGATTATAGTAGAGATAAGAAAATCGCTGTCTTAATCAATAAAATAGCCTAACACTGCAAGGATCCAAAGCCTGAAAGAATCTTTGTTTATGCTTCTCTGGATTACTTTAAGCGCCCGGCCCAAATGGTTGCGGGCAGTACGTACGGTAATTCCCAGTGTTGACGCTATTTCATCCAGCGAAAGCCCTTCCCGTTTACTGAGTATATAAACTTCTTGCTGGCGCTCGGGTAAGGCTTTTACAATGGCGTCCAGACGGGAATCAATATATTTCTGTAACAATTTGCTTTCAACGGGGTTAGTACTTTTCTGCATATGGTACCAAACCTCTTGCTGATAAATTTTTTCCCGGGCCAGTTTTTTGAAATGATCAATGACATGATGTTTGGCCATCTTTAATATATAATTATCTATGTCTGCTACTGAAGAAATCCTTTCATACTTTGACCATACCTTTAAGATCACATCCTGCGTCAGATCCTCAGCCAAATCTTTATTTTTAATAAACTGAACTAAAAAGCAGTATACCCCTAATCTAAAATACTCTATTTTGTAGGGAACACAAGGTGTTTTAGAGGGGTGCATTTCAAATTGTCGCATTGCTTTCTTCCCATGGGCGGTGAAGACCTGCCTGCCCCGGTTGGCGTCTCCACCAACCGGCGACAATTTGAAATGCACCCTTTTAGAGTAACAAAAAAATATATATAAGACTGGTTTTAGCGGCCGCTTAGAAATAAAGCCTGATGATGGCAGTCATAAGGTTTACCTGAATAGGGGTAAGATAAATTTGAAGCTAAATGATAATGACGATAACAATAGTAAGAACAAGCCATGATTACCCGTATGTATCCCTGTGTGCCCTACTCGAACTGGGACGCCGTGCGGGAGGCACTGGAATTATCTATGAATATTCTGTTTCAGAAGATCGGGTCACAGCAATACCTTGTTAAAAAAGTAAAATAAGCAAAAGCTATAAACCACAAACAAACCACAAACATTAAACCGTAAACTACAAGCTATGAGAATGAAATATCCTCTATTCAGTTTACTTGCTCTCATTATTTTAATCGGGGCATTGCCTTTTAAAACTCAGGCAAATCCATTTAGCAAAGAAAAGATTTCGCTGCTTGAAGCTATTGAAAAAATCAGTCAGGACTACGAAGTGTATTTCACCTTGTCAAAACACCTGGATGGTTTAATCAGCGAAGGTGAAAACAAGTTAGGATTAGCAACAGAAAATAAGATGTCCGCCGTTTCAAAATTATCCGACAGGCGGGTTGCCGGCGCCAATAACGCGGCTGCCGTTTTGGTAGAAGGCACTGTGGTAGATCATGAGGGAAAGCCCCTGGCGGGGGTTACGGTTCTGATAAAGGGAAAAAATACAGGGACGACCACAGACGAGAGCGGTACGTTTAAAATAGATGCGGTTAAGGGGGATGTTTTGCAATTCAGTTTTATCGGTTACAGTAATAAAGAGGTGACGGTGGGAAACAGCAGAACCATGTCTGTACAATTAGAGCAGGAGGGTTCCAAGATGGATGAAGTAGTAGTAACCGCCCTGGGCATTAAAAGGGAATCTAAAGCCTTAGGGTATTCTGTAACTAAAGTTGACGGCGCTGATTTAACTACTGTAAGAGAGTCTAGTTTTGGGGAAGCATTACGGGGAAAGGTAGCCGGTGTAAATGTTACAACCATGAACGCTGGCCTTGGTGGTTCTACCCGTATGACGATCAGAGGAAACACCTCTATTTCGGGAGATAACCAACCATTATATGTAGTTAATGGTGTTCCAATTAATAATAGTGGTTTTAACAGAAATGGTGATGCTGAGCCGGACTGGGGAGACAATATTTCCAGTATAAACCCCGATGATATTGAAGAAGTTTCAGTTTTGAAAGGAGCCGTGGCCGCTGCTTTATATGGTTCACGGGCAAAGAATGGCGCTGTAATTATCACTACTAAATCGGGGAAAGGACAGAGAGGTATTGGCGTTACTGTCAATAGCAATACCACCGTTCAGGTGCCTCATTTTATGTGGGAACTCCAAAAAGAATATGGCCAGGGATATGGTAATGTAAGACCGCAAAATCAAAGTTTTGCAGCCGGACATGGTCAAAACCATTGGGGTGAGCGTTATGATGGAGTACCAACCATTCAATTTGATGGTGTAAAAAGGCCCTATTCTTATGTTAAAGATCAGGTATTAAATGATTTTTATAGGAATGGTTTAACGTCAACAAGTAATGTGTCATTTTCTGCCAGCGGTAAAAATGGTTCTTTCAGACTGGGGTTAACCGACACAAAAGGTAAAGGAATTGTGCCTGATGAAAGCTTAAAAAGAGATAATATTAGTTTAGGAGTAAGTCAAAAAATTGTTGATAATCTGACAATAGATGCTAATGTTGACTTTATAAAAGAGGATGCTACCGGCAGACCGGTGACCAATGGCGGGCGTGGGGGAGCCGTTTCTACTATTTTGTGGGTAAATAGTAATATGCCAACCAGCGCACTTGCGCCGGGATATCTTGAAGATGGAAAGGAGAAGACGTTAGGAACCGACCAGAATGCTACTAATCCTTATTACGTTATCAACAAAATTAGCAATACCTCAGCAAAGAACCGCTTTATTGGTTCAACCCGAATTAAATGGGATATTCTGGATTGGTTATTTGTTCAGGGAAAACTTGGGCAGGATCATTTTTCGTATAAAATGGATAATGTGATCCCTGAAGGTACAGGATTTGCGAAACCAGGAAGGATAACGCAATTGAACACAAGTTTTACTGAGCGTAACTGGGAGTTAGTGGTTGGTGTGAACAAAGATTTGGGCAGTGATTTCACTTTAAATGTAATTGCGGGCGGGAACATTATGACCCAGCATTATGATTATAATAATGTTGTGGGAGACGGGGTTGTTATTCCCGGTTTAGAAGTAATCAATAATACTTCAACTAAAACGGTTTCAATTTCTGAATCCAATAAGAGGATTAATTCACTATTTGCCACAGCTGAGTTAGGTTATAAAGGATTTTTGTACTTAAATGCAACCGGAAGAAATGATTGGTTCTCAACTTTAAACCCAAATAACAATAGTTATCTCTATCCATCGGTTAGTGGAAGTTTTGTTTTCTCGGAATTGTTCAATATGCCTGAATTTATTGATTTTGGAAAGTTCAGGGTTGGCTATGCTTCTGTTGGCGGAGATACAGATCCTTATCAACTTGACCTGACTTATGAATTGTTAGGATTTAACTATAATGGATACCCGCTGGGAAATATCAACCAGTCCATTGTTCCGAACAGCCTGCTGAGACCATTGAGTGTGGGTGAATTTGAAGTGGGATTTGATGTTCGATTTTTTAAAAATCGTTTAGGCATTGATATGGCTTTTTATGATAAGGTGACAAAAAATGATATCACTCAGGAAACTTTAACAGCAACATCAGGTTATAATGGAGCTTCTGTTAATGTTGGCAAACTGAGGAACAGAGGAGCCGAGCTTTTAATCTACGGAACTCCGGTTCAAACTTCAGCTTTCTCATGGGATATTTCGCTTAATGGCTCTTATAATAAGAGTAAAGTTTTGAAGATATCGGACCAATCAAGTGAATTAAATCTTGGATCCAGAGGAAAAGCCTCTGTAAGACTGATAGAAGGTGAAGAATATGCGCAAATCGTTGGTCCTACTATCGAACGGAACGCCCAAGGTCAGGATATTATTAGTAATGATGGATTAAACATTGTAAACAGAGGTAATGTAGTAAGTTTTGGATCGGGCATACACAAATGGAATATGGGTATTACCAATACGTTTAATTACAAATCTTTGGCTCTGTCGTTCCTGGTTGATGGCAAGTTTGGCGCTAAGTTGTATTCCGTTTCTTCCTATGAGCTTGATCACCGGGGAATGACTGTGAAATCTTTACTGGGCAGGGCCGATGGCGCCATTTTGCCCGGAGTTAAACAATCAGACGGGAAGTCTAATGATATTATGGTTACTCCCGCAATGGCAGGTAACAGATTAATTGTTATTAATCGCAGGGAGGCATTAGATGATTATTTATATGATGCCAGCTTCATTAAACTTAGGAGTATTGCATTAACTTATAATTTCTCAAAAGGAGTATTAAATTCCGTTCGTTTTATCAAAGGAGCAAGTATTTCTTTGGTAGGAAACAATCTGGCCTTATTAATGAACCATGCAAAACAGATTGACCCCGATGGGAACTGGTCAACCGGAAATGCTCAGGGGATTGAAGCTTCTAATCTTCCGCCCATTAAAAGCTATGGTGTGGATATAAAATTAAAATTCTAATTAATTTTTACCTAAAACTGCAATTAAATGAAAAAAACTAATCTCATAATACTGTCATTGCTGATCCTTTTTAATTGGGGATGTGATAAGAACTTTGAATCTATTAACAATAATCCGGTAGCGGCAACTGCTGATGTTTTTAATCCGGGATATTTGTTTACAACAGTGCAAATGCAAACTTTTCTGGGTGGGGAAGGAATGGCTTCCAACCTGGCCTATTTTGAAACTTTTTCGCAACATTTTACTACCTTATATGATGAAGGATATTTTGCATGGCATGGAGATAAATATGTTTACTATCAGCCTGCCAACGATCAATTGTGGAATGATACCTATGCGATTTCAAAATCTCTTCAGGATGTGATTGAGCAAAAGAAAAAAGATAATGATAATTTGTATCAAATGGCCAGGATTTGGAAAGTGATTTTATTTCAGCGTTTGACTGATGCTTATGGCGATGTTCCATATTCAGAAGCAAGTTTAGCTTTTTATGATAAGGTTTTCAGACCAAAGTATGATCCACAGGAATTTATTTACAAGGATATGTTGGCCACTTTAAAGGATGCCGTTTCGGCTTTGAATACCGGTAGTGATAATTTTGCCGGTTTTGATATTGTATACCACGGGGACATAGCCAAGTGGAAAAAGTTGGGTAATTCTTTAATGCTTCGTTTAGGAATGAGGTTGACAAAAGTTGATGCAGCTGAGGCGGAAAAATGGGTTAAAAGCGCGATTAGCGGAGATGGTGGTTTAATGAACGGTAATGGGGATAATTTAGTTTTGAAAGGCGCCGATAAGGAAGGGGTTAATACTTCCCTGATTCTTCCCTGGTCATCTCAATACTTTCGCTCGGCTCAAACGGGTTCATATATTAGTGCAACTTTTTTTGATTACCTGAAGGTAAGAAATGATCCAAGATTGTTTAAAATATGCGCTGTTTATCCATCCGCAACTTCAGATCCGGCGCAGGATGACACGAACCCTGCACATCAAAAAGGATTACCCAGTGGCTGGGGCGAATTGCAAATTAATAGTATCCCGAATTATGACCCATCTAATCCTTTAGGAATAAGACAATGGTCTGACTTAAACAGGAAAGCTTTTGCCAAATTTGATGGACCAAGATTTCTCATGACAAATGGGGAAGTTCAGTTGTTGTTATCCGAAGCATCTTTACGGGGTTGGAATCCGAACGGTGATGCAGGAACTTACTTTAAAGAGGGTGTTAGGTCAGATATGGAAAACTATGTTAATTATGATCCCAGTGTTGAGATTACAGGAGGTGAAATTACTGCTTATCTTTCCGATAACCCTTTTATTGGAACGGGCGATTTTGAGGCCGCATTGAGCCAGATTAGCGGGCAATACTGGATTGCGACTTTTTTAAACGGGTATGAAGCATTTGCTAATTGGAGAAGAACGAATTACCCGGATGTTATTATTCCTACCAATTATCAGGTAAATGGAAATGAAACTCACGGTCAAAGACCGGGCAGATTGAAGTATCAGGCTGATGAACCTCGTTTAAATGGCGTAAACTATCTGGAGGCTGTTCAAAGACAGGGTCCTGATGAATTTCTTACCAAAGTTTGGTGGGAGAAAAATTAGACTTTATCTAAGTTGAATTTTGAAAAATTAATAAAAAATATATCATTTTCTTCGGCAATAACTTTTTTATTTATTCATTTATATTTTTTGGCACCATTAAACCCGTCCTATGTACGCCGGAAGGGAGCTGATGAGTTTTTAACTCCTGTGTCGTGGGATAAATAAATGAGGATTGAACTAATCCGGATTTTCTTTGAGGGGTCAATTATGAATATCAAAAGAAGGCACCAGATAGGATTGCCTTCTTTTGCTTTTTTGTTAAGGGTAAAATTGAGTATAATGCAAAAGAGAATAAAACTTCCGGCCATGTTTATCCTCTTTATAAAGTAAAACTCCAACAGGTATGAAACTATTTTTGATCAGGGTGTTTACAGGAATGGTAATTTTTTCGTACACCCTTATTTTATCAGCAATAGCGCAAACTCCTGTTCCATACCGCGACGGAAAATTACTTGAAGGTGAAGCATGGCTGCCATTCAGCTATCCGGAGAAGGCTGATTTTTATGTATCTCCTCAGGGAAATGACAATTGGACGGGTACGGTGTCCGGGCCAAATAGTAGTGGAACTGATGGTCCTTTCCGAACAATCGAACGTGCGCAAAAAGCAGTGCGGCAATTGAAGGCTCAGGTGTATAAACCTAAAGATATCCCGGTGCAAAAGGAATACATCGGTTCTCCCCATCCGCTGGGTAGTGGAAAGGATATTTTGGTTTACATCCGGGGTGGAGTTTATTCACTCAAAAAAACACTATTATTTGAACCGGCCGATGGAGGGGAACGCGTGGAAACCAACCTGCCCACCGGTGCTTTTGAATATCACAAACTCAGAGATCATTATGTAACCTACGCAGCTTTTCCCGGAGAAAAACCAATCATCACCAGTGCTCAACTCGTGAATGACTGGAAGCAAAAGGGTAAAATATGGGCGGCTAAATTCGATGCCGATTCAGTTGGAATGTTGATAGTGAATGGTAAACGGCAGACACTAGCCCGAATACCCAATGAGGACTATCTGGTTCCACCGGTAATTTCTCCTACACCCAACGAACTCCATTTTCGTAAAGGCGAATTGAAGAACTGGAAAGAAATGGAAGATAATCGTGTAGTGATGCTGCTTCGCTGGCATACCGGTATAAATTCTTTTACCAACATTGATGAGAAGCGCGGTATAGCAACATTCCGTTCACCGCAGGAAGGAGTGGTGATTGTTCCACCACGATACTATGTGGAAAACGTTAAGTCCTTTCTTGACACTTCAGGTGAATGGTTTTTCGACAAAAAACGTAAAGAGATCAGCTATATTCCGGAAGCCGGTATCAACAATCCTAATCAGGTTTATGCCGGAGTTCCCCGTCTTGTTAACCTGATTACCGTACAGGGGCAGTTGGGCAAGCCGGTGCGTAACCTGCGTTTTTACGGGTTAACGCTCGAAGGAACAATTGTTTCGGGTAGCGCTGTCCGTTATGAATATGCACATGCCTGCGAAATGGTGAACGGAGAGATTCGCTCCTGTGGTGGAACAGGAATTACCATTCTGAAAGGATGTTATCAAACCCGTATTCTTCGTAATCATTTCGAAACCATAGACCAGGGTGCTATTTTCGTGAAGGGACCTGTACAGCCGGGCGATGGCAGAGACATTATCCGTGAAACACAAATTTTATACAACAAACTTTTCGATTGTGGCGGCATAAACATACATGCTTCCTACTCACTCGTGACTACCATTTCGCACAACTATATTACCAAAACCCGTGGGCGGTTTGCTATTTATGTGGGGGGATGGTCGAACCTTGAAGAAGCTATAGATGGAGGCTATCTTGTGGAATACAATCATCTTGAGAATGTACAACAGGATGCCGACGATTCCGGCGCTATCACTACTGCAGGCGTTACTTTCAATTCCATAGTCCGGCGCAACCTGGTTCACAATGTGAATGCAGGATTTTTTAACGACAATGTTGCATTTTGGTTCGATAACATGTCCATTGGATGGACTGCTGAAGAAAATACTTATTACAAACTTCAGCAAGGTGAATGGAAACTGTGTGCGGCCCTGATAGAAGATAACACCTATCGTAACAACTTCACTATTGAAGCGCCGGCCTATCCACCGGAAATGATCATTGAAGGTGAGCCCCAATTTAAAGAACACAACTTAGCAATTACCGCAGCTTCGAAAACTTCTTCCGGAGCGGTGTTGGCAGGTAGCGTCATCAGACTCACCGCCGATGTTACCAATAAAGGAGCTACCGGCATCGCTCCGGTAGTGTTGTATGTAGATGGTAAGGTAAAGGAACGCCGTCTATTTCCGGTGATAAAGAACAACAGCCGGAAAATTGAATTTGAATTGCGGTTGTATGATGAAGGGGAACACCATTTGGCCATCGGTTCCACCGACTACCAAATTGTTCGCGTTGAAGGTATAAAGCCCGATGTAGTATTTGAAGAATTTCAGATATCAAATAACCGGCTAATCCAGGGCGAAAGAGTAAAAGCAACTGCCATTGCCCGCAATCTGACTTCTGTTTCTCAAAAAGTTAACACTTCACTATTTCTTGACAACCGGGAAGTGCAAAGCCAGTCAGTTGAACTAAAACCCAACAGCATTCAACAGGTAAGATTTGACCTGGAGCCCAGGTTAGGAAAGCATCAGATACGCATAGGGAACAGTTCGCAGCAAGAATTGAATGTGGCAGGAGGGAAGGTACTCGATCTAACTAAGCTGCCCATAAAGCAATATGGTTCGGCTAAGGCCAAACCTTATAAAATAGAGGCTGATGCAAAAGCAAACCGTTTTAAAATTACGGCAGGCGGTTCAGATTTCTTTCACGCCGAAGATTCATACGCTGCTACTTATGTGAAAGGTATCAAAGGTGATTTTGTTGCCACAGTAACCATCAGCCAATTTGGAGAACGCACACACGAATGGTTCCGTACAGGATTATTTGTACGAAACGATATGTCACAAAGTTTCGATGTGCAGCCGGGAAGTAAAGGTTCTGTGCTGGTATTTGCTACACCCGGACGTGCAGGAATCAATTATGATGAGTTTGGTAACGGATGTATGCACAAAGCCAGCAGCACCAATTTGCCTGAACATGTACAAACACCCATCTACCTGAAAATGGTTCGTCATGGAAATAGCTTCAGCGGATACATTAGTCTGGATGGTAAAAACTGGATCATTGAAAGACACACTGCTGATATTCTTGGTGTTGCAGATGCAGTTGATCTGGGCCTTGCCGCCGGCGGTCCCGATAAACAGCAATACCGCGTGGAATTTACCGACTGGAAAATTGAAGTAGCTGAATGAAAACCTAATCGTAAATTTTAAAAAGGAATAATGATATGAATAATTTAAGTTTTAAACTCATTATACTATTCATCCTGATCATACCGGGTTGTAGCCCCGCTCAACAAAAAGCCGATGACTTTCATTCGTATGCAATAAACAGAAAAGCTGACCTTCAACTCGCAGCTTATATTACCGCACACACCATACAGGATCAGTTTTCCACAGAAGCCGGACGACGTGAGGCGCTCTCGGTACTTCGATGCAATGGTTTTACAAAAGTTTATGTTGAAGTGTACAGGAGCGGTTTGGTTGTTCCTGTAGAACATCTGTCAAACACAATTACTTTTCTTAAAAATAATGGATTTGAAGTAGTGGGTGGTATTGCCACCGTTCCGGGTGGCGAAGCCGGAGTAGCACAGGATGGTCCGCTGTCGTGGTTCAACTGGCAAAATCCGAAGACCGGTGCTGATATGAAAAAAATTATGGAGGACGTAGCGCCGCTGTTTGATCAGTTTATTCTTGATGATTTTTTCTGCACCGCAGACACCAGTATTGAATCGAAACAGGCAAAGGGCGACAGAACCTGGTCGGAGTACCGTCGTGAATTACTAACAGGGCTTGCCGGTTCTGTTTTTATTGATCCCGCAAAAGCAAAAAATCCGGGTATTACCATGATTATTAAATATCCGCAATGGTACGACAGGTTTCATGAGTTTGGATATGATGTGGCCACCGAACCTGCATTGTTTGACAAAGTATATGTAGGTACTGAAACCCGCGGGCAATATACCCGGCGGTTTGGTTTTGTACAACCTTATGAAGGGTTCATCAACTATCGCTGGATAGCTTCGCTTTCGGGTAATAAAATTGGGGCTGCCTGGTTTGATCATGGCGATTGTACTGCGACAGATTTTATTGAACAGGCTTATCAATCAGTGCTGGCGGGCGCTAAAGAGTTGGTGGTTTTTAATTTTAACGACTTTCTGAACGGTCATCCCGGGCATCATTTGCTCCGGCTTGATTTTGAAAAGCTGGCTGATCTTGCCGTTGCAGTTGCAAAAAATCCGGTGAAGGGTGTGGCAGGTTATAAGCCACCTAATAGTGATGCCGGTGGCGATTTATACCTGCTGGATTACGTGGGGATGTTTGGTGTTTCCCTGGTCCCGGTTTCTGCATATCCTGAAAAGGCAGAAGTAGTTTTTCTTCCAATGCAGGCTGCGGCGGATTCAGCAGTTGCAGATAAGGTGGAGCGATCATTAAATGAAGGAAAAAAAATCATTATGACTGCCGGATTTCTTGCCCGGGTGAAAAATGGAGAGAAGCTGGCCAAACTTGCCGGTATAAAGTATCCGCTTGTATTGGAAAAGGGATCAACTCAAATTGTTGTAAATGACGGAACGGTAGATTCACTGGCATTCCCGTTGCAAACGGATTACCGGATGGTTCCGGAAGGCGCAGAGGTTTTGCTGCAGACTGCGGGCGGCAACAAAGTTTCATTCCTGTTGAAGAACAATAATATTGCGGTAATCAACACCCATACTTTTTCTCAGGCTGATTTTGATGCTGTTGGTGAAGTATTACTTTGCCCGCGCCAGATTGGATTGATTGAACTGCCGCAACAATGGATGAATACCATCCGCTCAGTTTTTGCCAATGATCATACTCCAATATTGGATGCTCCCTCGCGTGTTACATTTCAGATACTGAATGATAGTAGCTATGTGGTACACAATTACAATCAGCAAAAAGCCAGTATTGAAATTCAATTAAAAAATATTCCAGGTAATATGATAGATGGATTTACCGGAGATACTTTACCGATAAATGGTAATGCACTTAAAATAGAAATGGATCTGCGTTCACGTATATGGATTCTAAACAAACAACCGGAAAAACAAGAATAGAACAAGATGATTACACACTGTACACAGTCTTCACACTATACGAAGTAATTATGTAAGAAAAGCATAGTGCAGTTGTTGCGGTCATGCAGCACCAAAAATGCTGCGCCGCCAATCCTGCCTGCGACAGGCAGGTTAGTTTTACAGTGCGATAACAATAAGTTTCGCAATTTGTAACAATTAAAAACATGCACTATGCCTGCAACAAATTTATCAGAAACAATTGACTTTAATGGTCAA
This sequence comes from uncultured Sphingobacteriales bacterium, assembly GCA_937991535.1. Classification (GTDB taxonomy): domain Bacteria; phylum Bacteroidota; class Bacteroidia; order Chitinophagales; family Chitinophagaceae; genus Agriterribacter. Next base: position 26,927 of record CALKHN010000066.1, on the reverse strand, counting down.
AATTTTTTTATTGGACTTGATGTTCATAAGAAATCCTGGTTTGTAACGGTGCGGAGCCTTAACCACCAGGTGGCGCATTTTACTCAATCACCTTCTGCGAAAACGCTCTATAAAACATTGCAGACCAAATTTGCGGGCGGCAAATTTTATTCTGCTTATGAAGCAGGCTTTTGCAAAACGGGCTATCATGAGCAACTATGCAAAATGGGGATTATCAACGTTATTGTTCATGCAGCAGACATTCCGCAAACAGACAAGCAGAAGAAAAGTAAAACTGACTTGCATAACAGTCGCCCCATTGCCGAACATTTGGAAAAAGGCAATCTTCACGGTATTCATGTTTTATTCCGTGAACAACAAGAACTGCGCAGCTTTTCCCGCCTGCGGGAAAGCGCTGTAAGAGATGCAATCCGTACAAACAACCGGCTCAAGAGTTTCATGCTATACTATAACATAGAGATACTCAAAACAGTTTCTGCAACTTCCTTTCTAAAAGAGCATTGGAATGGTTGGGCAACCTTGAGCTAAATTCACAAGTAGGTACACTTACCAAAGAAAATCTAATACAACAGGTGCAATATCAAAGAACGCGGCTGGGTAATATTACAAAGTTGTTGCGCAAACAAATGCAAACACAGCATTCAACAGCATACGAGCTACTGCTCAGCCTTCCGGGATATGGCGCGATAACAGCGGCTGCATTGCTGGCAGAGACAGGCTGTTTTGCACGCTTTGACGACCCCGATGATTATACCGGCTATTTGGGAATAATGCCATGGAACGACAGTTCGGGCGAAACATTAAGAACAAAGGGAATACAGCCAAGATGCAATAAGCATCTCCGACTTCGCACTCAGTATGTTCTTCCAGAACTCTGTCCCGCAGAATGATAACCTTTTTAAATAATTTTAAACAATAAGCTCATTCCTGCAACGTGAGCTATATCTTCATTCTTCTGCCTTATACAGTTTTTATTTTCCACTTCCGGTATATTCGCAGAACAAATACATATCACGATTATGAAAAAAGTTATATTATTTGTTTTATTCTGCTATAGTGCATCTGTCCCCATGGCCCAAATGGTAACCAAAGTAAACGATCCTGTAAACTGGGTGAATCCATTAATGGGAACCGATTCCAAACATAGTCTTTCTAACGGCAATACCTACCCTTCAATCGCATTGCCCTGGGGCATGAATGTGTGGACGCCGCAGACCGGTAAAATGGGCGACGGCTGGCAATACCAGTACAGCGCGGATAAAATTAGAGGATTCAAACAAACGCACCAGCCTTCGCCATGGATGAACGATTACGGACAATTCAGTATCATGCCGGTAACCGGTACGCTACGTTTTAAGGAAGATGACCGTGCCAGTTGGTTCAGCCATAAAGCGGAAACGGTAATGCCCTACTATTACAGCGTATATCTTGCCGACTATGATGTTACCACCGAAATAACGCCAACAGAAAGAGCAGCCCGCTTCCGGTTTACCTTTCCCAAAACCGACAGCGCGTTTGTAGTGGTGGATGCTTTTGATAAAGGCTCATACGTAAAGATCATCCCCGATCAGCATAAGATCATCGGTTATTCTACCCGCAACAGTGGGGGAGTGCCCGATAATTTTAAAAACTATTTTGTAATTGAGTTCGACCATCCCTTTAGTAATGTAGCTACTTTTAATGGAGATAACCTGGACCTTACCCGCATAGAAGTGGAAGACAATCATGCCGGTGCGGTAGTGGCATTCAAAATTTTCAACAAAGGAGAGCGAGTTAACGCCAAAGTGGCTTCTTCGTTCATCAGCTATGAACAGGCCGAACTCAATTTACAGGAGATTGGCAATAATCCCTTTGAAACGGTTAAACAAAATGGACGCGACATATGGAACAATACGTTAAGCCGTATTTTGGTGGAAGGCGGAACAGTAGACCAGGTGCGTACTTTTTACTCTACCTTGTACCGTATGGTTTTTTTTCCCAACAAGCTGTATGAAAAAGACGCGAACGGGAATATTGTTCATTACAGCCCGTATAATGGAAAAGTACTACCGGGTTATATGTTTGGCGGCACGGGGTTTTGGGATACTTTCAGGGCTTTGTATCCTTTTCTTAATCTCATGTTTCCTTCCATGAATAAAGAGATGCAGGAAGGGCTCATCAACGCTTATAAAGAAAGTGGTTTTTTACCGGAGTGGTCGAGCCCCGGACTGAGAAATGTTATGGTGGGCAATAATTCGGCTTCTGTTGTGGCAGATGCTTATATTAAAGGCTTGCGCAATTACGACATCAACACCTTGTATGAAGCATTGCAGCATGGTGCAAATAATGAAGGTCCATTAACAGCTGTGGGAAGAAAAGGAGTTGAATATTATAACAGTCTCGGTTACGTGCCCTACGATGTAAAGATCAATGAAAATGCTGCCCGTACACTGGAGTATGCCTACGACGACTTTACCATATATCAACTGGCAAAAGCGCTTAACCGTCCACGGGAGGAACGAAAGTTGTATGCCCAACGAAGCCAGAACTACCGCAACCTGTTTGATCCCGAAACCAAACTGATGCGGGGAAAAAATAAAGATGGCAGTTTTCAAAAACCCTTCAACCCCTTAAAATGGGGCGATGCTTTTACAGAAGGCAATAGCTGGCATTATTCATGGAGCGTATTTCATGATATCAGGGGATTGTCTGACCTGATGGGTGGCAGGGCGAATTTTGTAAACATGCTTGATTCTGTTTTTATAATGCCTCCTTTGTTTGATGACAGCTATTATGGCGGCGTTATCCACGAGATACGGGAAATGCAGATCGCCAATATGGGGCAGTACGCACATGGCAACCAGCCCATACAGCATATGACCTATCTGTACAATTATGCAGGTGAACCTTGGAAAACCCAGTATTGGGTAAGGGAAGTGATGAACAGGATGTATAAGCCAACGCCAGACGGTTATTGCGGTGATGAAGACAATGGTCAAACATCCGCATGGTATGTTTTTTCCGCGCTGGGTTTTTATCCTGTTTGTCCCGCTACGGATCAATATGTATTAGGTGCGCCTTTATTTAAAAGAGCCACTTTGCAGTTAGAGAATGGTAAACAGTTTGTTATTAATGCGCCCGGCAACAGCGAACTTGCCAAATATGTTCAGACAACCCAGCTCAATGGGAAAAAATATGAAAACAACTGGATCAGTCATTTTGATATAGAAAAAGGAGGCAGCTTTAATGTTACGATGGGCGCCGCTCCCAACAAAACAAGAGGAATGCAGGAAAGCAGTTATCCCTATTCTTTTTCTTCCAGTGTGGATGCGGATATATTAAAGGAGTAGCCGGTAGGGGATATACGAAAGAGGTCAATAAAATCTCAAATATAAAATCTCGAATCCCAAATCTCACCAGATGTTCTTACCTTAATGCAAAATTTCATAAACGATGAGCCAAAAATTAAAATCAAAGTCTAAAGGTTCCCGCAGAAAATTTCTGCGCAATGCATCCCTTGCCGCGGCAGGTTATTTTATTGTGCCACGTCATGTACTGGGCAAAGGATTTGTTGCCCCCAGTGATAAATTAAATATTGCAGGCATTGGTGCGGGTGGAAAAGGAGAAAGCGATCTTACATCCTTTGCAAAAAATCCCAATGTTAATATTGTTGCATTGGTTGATGTAGACGACCGCCAGGCTGTAAAGTCAAGGCAAAATTTTCCCAGGGCCAAATACTATAAAGATTTCCGGGAAATGCTGGCAAAAGAAAAAAACAATATTGATGCCTGTTCGGTTTCTACACCGGATCACACCCATGCGGTTGCCACACTGGCGGCAATGCAATTAGGCAAGCATGTATATACGCAGAAGCCCCTCACACACGATATTTATGAAGCCCGTATTTTGGCGCAGGCTGCAAAAAAATACAAAGTAGTAACGCAAATGGGTAACCAGGGTGGCTCCGGAGATGGAGTAAGGAGAATGAAAGAAATATACGATGCCGGGTTAATAGGAGATATTGTAGAAGCACAGGCATGGACTAATCGGCCTATATGGCCTCAGGGAATTGCCAAACCTACCGGTAATCACAGCATTCCCAGCGAACTGGATTGGAATCTGTGGCTGGGCACCGCTCCTAAAGAAGACTACAACCCGGCTTATTTGCCATTTAACTGGAGAGGCTGGTGGAATTATGGCACAGGCGCTTTGGGCGATATGGCCTGTCATATCATGGATCCTATTTACAGGATATTGCCTATTGACTTCCCGTCTTCAGCCGAATGCAGCATAGCCAATCAATGGACCGGTATGAACCAGGAGGCTAACTATACCGCCAGTTGCCCGGTGTCATCCATTATTCATCTGGAATATCCCAGAAAAGATAAAAAAGGCATATTAAAAGTTTCCTGGTATGATGGTGGATTGCTGCCGAAAAGACCGGATGAATTATTACCTGAAGAAGAATTTGGAAATTGGGACGGGGGTGTATTGTTTATAGGAACAAAAGGTAAATTACTCGCCGATTGTTATGGGGCCAATCCAAGACTTTTGCCACTTTCTAAAAATGATAGTGCTAAAGCAGTAAAAGAAACCATTAAACGCGTTCCCGAAGGTCATTACCTGCAATGGGTAAATGCCTGTATCGCGGGTTATGGTAAAGGTGAAACCAGCTCCAATTTTGAATATGCCGGGCCTTTTACCGAGAGTATCTTAATGGGCAATCTTGCTATCAGGAGTGCTTTGTATACCGATCCAAAGGTAACAGGCTGGGGTAAAAACAAATTTACCGGCCGCAAAAAACTATTGTGGGATGCAAAAAACATGAAGGTTACTAATTTTGATGAAGCCAATCAGTTCGTTAAACGTGAATACCGCGATGGATGGAGCCTGGATTTGTAAAGGTGAGAGATGAGAAGTGAAAGGTGAAAGGTGTGAATAGTGAATAGTGAATGGATGTTAGCATCAATGTATCTGCTCATCGTTAGTATGCTTAAGCTGAAAGCTGGTTGCAGATAGGCCGGAGCTTAAGGGACGCGAGAAGTGAAAAATATAATATAATACATTTATAAGGTGAAGTAGTATCAGTTGCTGCTTCACCTTTTTGTTTTAAAGGAAATAAAAAAGCCCGGAGAAGCGCCAGCATGGATAAACCGTATATATAATGCAAGAAACGGAGATGCATCTTTATTCATTTACACAGATGGGGCATGACATATAAAAAGGTGAAAGTAATTTAATTCTTCACCTTTCTTTTCCTGCAATAGCGTAACAAGCACTAAGCCCTCACAGCCTTGTTCACCAGTGCAGCGGCTTCACTCAGCAGTATAGCGGACTGTACCTTCAAGCCACTTTCTTCAATTAGTTTTTTTGCCTCTTCGGCGTTAGTACCCTGCAGGCGTACAATAATCGGAACCTTTATATCTCCTATCGAATTATATGCGTCTATTACTCCCTGGGCAACGCGGTCGCAGCGTACGATACCTCCAAAAATATTAATGAGGATCGCTTTTACTTTAGGATCTTTTAAAATAATACGAAACCCGGCTTCCACGGTTTGGGCATTGGCTGTGCCGCCTACATCAAGAAAATTGGCAGGTTCGCCGCCACTTAATTTAATCATATCCATGGTAGCCATAGCCAATCCGGCGCCATTTACCATACAACCCACATTGCCATCTAATTTTATAAAGTTAAGATTGTATTTATGCGCTTCTACTTCCGTAGGATCTTCTTCACTGATATCACGTAAGGCCTCCAGGTCGGTATGACGCATTAAGGCATTATCATCAAGGCTCATTTTGCAGTCTACCGCAATAATTTTTTCATCACTGGTTTTAAATAATGGATTTATTTCAAGCATACCGCAATCAAGCTCTACATATGCTTTATATAAGTTGGTAACGAACTTCACGCAATTTTTAAAAGCTCCCCCGGTTAATCCTAAATTGAAAGCAATTTTACGGGCCTGGAAAGGGAGTAAACCACCTGAAGGATGAACCCATTCCTTAAATATTTTGTCGGGTGTATCATGTGCTACCAGTTCAATATCCATTCCGCCTTCTGTGCTGTACATAATTACATTCTCCCCCCTGGTACGGTCGAGCAGTATAGAAAGATAAAATTCTTTTACGGGGTTGGGCCCGGGATAGTATACATCCTGGGCAATTAATACTTTACTTACCAGTTTGCCTGCAGGTCCTGTTTGTATGGTTACCAGGGTGCGCCCAATAATATTTCCGGCAATGGTTTTGATATCTTCTGCACTTTTACCAACAGCAACACCGCGTTGTTCTGAACCCTGTATTTTTCCTTTTCCACGCCCACCGGCATGTATCTGTGCTTTAACTACGGCAAAATTGTTTCCATACTGTACTTTCAGTTGTTTGTATGCTTCTTCCGCTTTCTCGGCGGTATCAACGGGTATGCCATCCTGAACAGGAACATTAAATTTTTTCAGCAGCTCTTTAGCCTGGTATTCATGCAAGTTCATGTGTAAAAATTTCAGCGAAAATAACGCAGAATGAGGGAATAGAAAAATTGAGATAAATGCCAGTCAGGTCCGGCGTCCTTTGCACAAACTAAGTGAGGAGATGAAGAAAATATTGTGGAGACTGTTTTGCATATTGCGGAGAGCGGAAAAAAAGCAACAGAAAAAGGATAATTTTTTTCAGGTTGTGAAGGGGATCAGTCTGATAAGGTTGTCCCATTTCCTGTTGCTGTTAAGGTTGCAATGATTAAACGGACGGTTAAAATGCACTGCGGTTTTCATTTAGGTATTGGATCGGTGTTTGTCTGGTAGCTTTGGTTTTTACATGGAATCGGATCGCTGGTTTTCGGGATATTGGATCGGTTAAGGATCTATTGGATTTGTTACACAAAGAAACAACGTTTAGCCACCCTGGAAAATAGGTGAACCTATTATTGTTTAGTCATCGTTTCACTACAGGGCAGGGAAATTACGATCAAAGCGTATTAAGCGTTTACCCGTAGCAGCTTATGCAGCGCACGTTTTGCAATGTATAATGCTGTATAATACAACATTAGCCCAAATAAAAGCGATCGTGGTTTATGCAGAACTTTCACCGAATGCAGGGAAAAATACGTAATCTTTATTGGGAAACAGGAACGGTTTTATTATTGAAGCGCATGGTTTACTCCATAAGCCTGTTTCAAATTGAGATAAGATAATGAAGAATGTTAGCGGTGAATGCCTGATAGTGTGCAGGTAAAAGAAAAAGAATAGTGTGCGGTTCAAAATAATGAAAGCTGGATATGCCTGGCCGATACCGGTTTAGGCAAACAGCCGGATTCATGGGCAATACAATAGACCGGCGTTTCGTGATGGCGCGAAGCAACAATAATTGTGGCGCCATTGGCTTCTTTATTGAAAAGCCGTTCAACTAATTCCGGGCTATTGTTGTTCCTGGATAAATGCGACAGTATCAAATGTGTTAAATACTTTGCCCTGTGTTGTGTAAATAATTCAAGCGCCTGTTTATTGGAGAGATGTCCATTACCACCGCTGATGCGTTTTTTTAAATAGTAAGGGTAACTCCCGGTTGCAAGCATATCCTCGCAATAGTTCGCCTCTAAGAAAACGGAGTGACATTGACTGAAATGCTGGATCACATTGCTGCAGGAATTGCCAATGTCGGTAAAAACACCCACTTTCACCCCGCTGTCTGATATCACAAAACTATGCGGATCGCTGGCATCATGACATTTAGGAAAGGCTGTGATGGTTAAGTTCCCAATTGTCACAGGCTGTTGCGGAAAAAAAAGTTGAACGAGATGTTCTTCAATAGGAATGGAAGCAGACCGCAAAGTGGCATCTGTGATATATACAGGGAGTTGAAATTTTTTAGATAATCCTGGTATGCCGGTGATATGATCTGAATGCTCATGCGACACAAAGATCGCTCTAACAGAGTTCATATCCAATCCCAGGCGCTTCATCCTTTTTTCTGTTTCCCTGCACGAAATACCCGCGTCAATCAACACTGCTTCGTTTTCATTACCTATATAATAGCAGTTGCCATTGCTGCCCGAATTTAAAGATGTAATGAAAAGCGGCATAGACCGCAAAAATAAGAAAGAGCCCCTATATGATGTGTTACAATTATTTCCACATTCTTATTTTACCTGCAATTGAAAATGTTCTACCTTATTTTTAATAGGTTTGATCGTTTTTAAGTATGCATAAATGGCTCTCAGGTCGGTGGTATCCATACCCGCATACATTGACCATGGCATGATCGTATTTACCCGGTCGGAAGTCAATTGGGCTATACTTGCCGGGTCGCTGTATGCTTTAAAGCGGGCTATAAAAGCATCTTCCGTCCAGTTACCAAGTCCTGTTTCTGCATCAGGTGTAATGTTAGCGGAACGAACGACCCCATTTCCCATTTTAAATTCTCTACCCCCGGCATATTCCATTCCGGGAATAATCTGTCCTTTTTCAACCTGCGTGTGGCAATCTATGCAAGCGGCTATGGTTACAATATATGCACCGTAGTTTACAAGGTCTGTTTTTGCAGGACGTTCTAAGGGAACCGGCTTAACCGGAATGGTATTAAGTATGAAACTCATTGGAAAATCAATGTTACGCTGAGGTATGTCGCTCTTAATCATGGGAAGTTGTCGCAGGTAGGCGATGATATCATATACGTCTTCTTTATCCATTTTGCCATAATGCATATAAGGCATTACAGGAAACATAGCTTCTCCATTTTTATTTACACCTGTGGTAATTGTGCGGAAAATTTCGCCATCCGTCCATGTACCAAGGTTTTCAGGCGTAATGTTTTTTGAATAAAAGACGCCCGGAAAACCCATTTCTTTTCCGAAGTACTCCCCCCCCTTACCGAGGGTGCCCGGTAAAAGCGGGCCGGTAAACCTATTCCAATCGCGCGTAGAGTGGCAATCCATACAAACGGCTACATGATTGGCCAGATATTCACCCCTTTGAATGCGTTCAGGGGTTATCGTTACAGTGATCTCCGGTGCAGGGCCCACATCGGGTAGGGCAAATTTTAAATACCCGGCAATACCTGCAACAGCGATAACAACAATAAGGAAAACGATCAGAAAAACTTTTTTCATCGATTTTTACGTTAAAGGTTGAATGGAAGAGGGTCAAAAATAATACATCTGGGATTATTTATATAATTTTTTAAAAATAAATAAAGCCCTTCCAAATTTATCCGCACGTTTACTTCTGTGAATACAGTCATGTATCAGAAAATGAAGTTTTCTGTTCCCAAAATGCTGATATATTTCCCCAACGGGCAGGCCGAGGCACTAAAGAGGTTGTTTTTTTTGATAAAAGCAGATAATCGGAACAAGCGGGTAAGGTTTTTGTAGCTTTGTTGTTATGCTTTTATAACAAAAAAAATTATAGCTATGATTTCTCGCTTCATTATCCAACGATCATTGTTTGTACTGGCCATCCCGGCTCTCGCGTTTGTATTTTCCTGTAATAGCCCAACGAGTTCAGAATCAACTGTGGATAGCACTACTGCGGATGCTGTTATTAGCCCTGCCGAACAGCCCATGAATGATACTGCAGCCGTTCCCCTGGTAAAACATGCTGAGGCAGTACTATCAGGTACTTATGCCGACACTACCGTATCTGGTACCGCAAAGTTTGATGCAGACGAAAATGGCAAAGTAAAAATGGAACTGGAAATAAACATACCGGCCAAAGCTGGAAAAAGCGTGGCCGTTCATATTCATGAACATGGCGATTGTGGTGATAAAGGTGCTATGTCCCACGGGCATTGGAACCCAACCAACAAACAACATGGTAAATGGGGAAGTGCTGATTTCCACTCGGGTGATATCGGAAATGTGGAATTAGACAAGCAGGGAAAAGGTACACTTAAACTGGAAACAGATTTATGGACATTAGGCGGAGGTCCTGAAAAAAATATTTTGAACAAGGCGCTTATTGTGCATGGCGGGGTTGATGATTATACCTCTCAGCCATCTGGAAATGCCGGTACCAGGATAGGTTGCGGAGTTATTAAGTAAACCCTTACAGCACTATAGAATTCGTTACTTATTGATGCTATTATTGCCGTTAACACAGGCATTATGCTTTTTGTTAACGGCAATTTTACGGAAGCCCATATTGTTTTGCCGAATCATCTAATATCAGCACCCAGTCCTGTCCATAACCCGCGGAAGGAGGTGTGCATTTTTCCTGCCCTTTATTTGTAATGGCAGGTGCGGCAACGGTTTTACCATTGCGCGGATTGTACCAGGTGGCTTTTAATGTATTGCCGGATATCTTTCCTCCATTAACAGTAAATGGTTTTCCTGCTGCTGTATAAATAAAAGCATAATCCTTGCCTCTTGTGGCCTGTATGCGTTCGGCAGGCCCATAATTATTCTCAACAATGAGCGACTGGTCGGGCGCCCTGTCTAAAAATGGCCGGGAAAGGATTAGTTTTTTCAGGTACAGCATTTGTTGAGCGCCGGGCAATTCCATCGCTTCCTGCCAGTATATATGCGGCCCGTTTACGGCTTCATGGTAAGGCGAATAAAACTGCCAGATATCGTGGCATCCATATGTGTGTCCATGAGCGCCGGCGAACACATCTAAGTACGCATATAATCTGATATCATAAGCATTGCTTGTTCCAAGCTCTATTGCGTTAAAGCAAACGGGATGGTCTTCATATATTGGTTCTCCATCCATTAGTGGTTTTACAGGGGTCATATTATATACAGACTGGATTTTATCGTATACCGGCGTATTGCGGCAATGTCCGTTCTGGAACATGTTAAACGACAACCAATCTTCCTTCATGAACCACTCAGCGCTTCCGTACTGATTGGGCTGGGGGTGAAAAGTGATGAGCGGTTTTTTGCCCGGCCCGCAACCGGCTGTAATTCCCAGGGCCATACTGTTCCATACGGCCACATCCTTTTCGTTGCGCGGATTTCGGTCGCCTCCCGTTATCCATATAATGTTCGTCTTATCTTTATATCTCTTTCCCAACCATTCACCATATTGCCAGGCATTTTCCGTAGTGAAAATTTCAGGCCCTTTTCCCCAGGTACTTTTGAATATTTTATCGCCCCATGTGGGTAGTAAGCCTATTACTATATTGTACTCATTTGCCTTGTCAATAATATAGTCCACATGACGAAAGTATGCTTCATTGGGCTGGGTGGGATCATCATTTTTCAACGGCAGGTCTCCATAAGCGTTAGGTGTATGCAAACCATCAAATTCAGCCAGCACTACCGCCTGTACAACAGTGAAGCCCTGTTCCGATCTGCGTTTTAAATAGTAATCTGCCTGTTCGCGGTTTAAGCGGTGGAAGAGTTCCCAGCCTGTATCACCCAAATAAAAAAAGGGAGCATTGTTGCGCAACAGAAAACGCTTATTATCACTTACTGTAAATTGGGCCGTTGTTACCAGGCACAACAACAGGCATAAAGTGGAAAGACCGGTTCGTTGCATGAAAGAAATTTATGACAAGTTTGTGGTTTTTGCATTTTTATGCAATTTGATCAGTATTCAGCAAATTAAAAATCAGCAAATCAGAAATCTTTTCTTATCCTTTTCTCACCAGCCATCTCCACATTTCCCTCCAGGTAACTTTTTTGCCATAAAGCAAAATACCTGTGCGGTAAATTTTGGCGGTAATCCAGGTAAAAAACAAAAAAGACAGCACCAGCAAAAGCATGGAAAGCCCCAGTTGCCACCATGGAACGCCATAGGTTACCCTGCCCATCATCACAATTGGAGAAGTAAGCGGAAACAAACTTCCAAATACGGCAATGCCGCTGTCGGGGTCGTTGATGGCCTTGGTCATGATAACAAAACCCAGGATGAGGGGCATCATTACAGGAAAAACCAGTTGCTGGGCTTCCTGCTGATCTTCGCTTACCACACTGCCAATAGCGGCAAACAAAGCAGCGTATAATAAATATCCTCCTAAGAAATAAAAAATGAAGCAAAAGACAATCAGGCCGATGGGAAGGGAACGCAATCCTTCAAGAATCATGACCAGTTTACCGGAATTTACCCGCTGGGCTGCTGCTGCTGTTATTGCCGGATCAGATAACTGGCTGAACACACCGGGGAAAAGCAAAGGTATAATAAGCTGCAACAGGCCCATCACCACAATCCATATTGCAAACTGGGTTAGCCCAACTGCACCGATGCCAATTATTTTTCCGAGCATGAGTTGAAAAGGTTTGGCGGAACTCACTATTACCTCGGCAATGCGGTTGGTTTTTTCTTCCATTACGCCACGCATTACCATGGTGCCATATATCAGCAATATCATATAAATGAGAATACCTGCTATAAACGAAACAGCATAGGCAACCCCTGCAATGCTTTTCTTTTCTCCTTTGCCCGAGTCAATGGCGTTTTCAATTTCAATATCGGCTTTTATGTTTTTGTATATCTCCGGATCAATGTTTGCGGCAATTAATCGTTTTCTTTCAATTGCCACATTGATTTTTCTTTCCAGTGCCGACTTTACAAAAAGATTCACGGCTGCCTGGCTGTGCAGTTTTATATGAGGAAGATCATCGTTATTAAATTCGGGTATATATAAAAAAAGGCTGTAGCCCTCGTTTTTGTACCTTGGTTTAAAAGATTCTTCCGTTTCATTGTGAATAAAAGTATAAGTTGATTTGTCGTTTCTTTCTGATTCTATTTTTCCGTTAAACAGGTTGGCTTCATCAAGAATGGCTATTCTTTGGGTATTGCTTTCGCCGCTGATGGATACTGCTATAATAATGGCATAGAATCCCACAATTACCAAAGGCACGAGGAGGGTGGTGAGTAAAAAAGATTTTCTTTTTACCCTTGTCATATATTCCCTTTCGATGATCAGCCGGATTTTATTCATAAACTCGCAGTATTGTAGTATTATTTTGTACCTGTGGGTTTTACACTGAAGCGTTAATAGTTTGAAATGCTCTGGCCAGCGGAGTTCCTTCCACGAGCCTGATGAAAATATCATTTAAAGATGGAAGGATTTCATTAAAAGATATGATCTCGTGACCCTGTGCAAGCAAATACTGCAATACATCGTGCGGTTTATATCCCTCGTGAATTTTTAATATCAGTCTCTCTGCTTTTTCACCGGTTACTTCAAAAACGGTATTGCTGCTAATGGTGGAAGGTCTTTTTTCAAAGCCCACCTGGAAAAGATTTTCCTTAAATTCCTGCTTTACATTTTTTACAGAGCCGTCTAATATTTTGTGTCCTTTATTGATAAGAATAATATGGTCACATATTTCTTCTACCTGTTCCATGCGGTGGGTACTGAAAATTATGGTACTGCCATTTTTTGCCAGCCTGAAAATTTCATCTTTAATTAAATTGGCATTAACGGGGTCCAGACCGCTGAAGGGCTCATCTAAAATAATAAGTTTCGGTTCATGAAGCACAGTAGTAACAAACTGTAACTTCTGACTCATGCCCTTGCTTAAGTCCTGAACTTTTTTATTCCACCAGCTTTCCATTTCCATGCGCTGAAACCAGAATCTTATTTTTTCCATGGCTTCTGCTTTGCTTAATCCCTTGAGCCGGGCAAGGTACAGGGCTTGCTCACCAATCTTCATTTTTTTGTATAACCCTCTTTCCTCGGGCATATAACCAATTCGGATAATATCATTGATGGCGTCAAATTTTTTTCCTTCAAAAATGATAGAACCATTATCCGGAAAAAAAATTCCTGTGATCATCCTGAGCAATGTGGTTTTACCGGCGCCATTGGGACCCAGCATGCCGAATATAGAACCTTGCTCTATATTAAAACTAACATCATCTACCGCCTTCTGTGTGGAAAAATATTTTTTAAGCTGATGAACTTCTAAGATGTTCTGCATATAAGTATGAATTGCGCCCGGGCCAAATTTTGTTACAGCGGTATAAAAAGAAATTAAGATGGTAATGAAGGCATAAAGATTCTAAAAAGTTTTGGTACTGCAAAGGAATTTCTGCCGGGGAAGTGATGAGCGGAAGATGCAGCTTATAAGAAAAGGAGAACAGAAAGAAATGAAATGGTAATCTTTCAGAGGATATGTTATTGGGTTAGCATGCTTACGACAGCATTTGCTACTTTTTCGCCATCCATTGCCGCGCTAACAATTCCTCCTGCAAAGCCTGCTCCTTCGGCGCAGGGAAACAGGTTATGTATTTGCGGATGATTAAGCAACACATTATTTCTTGGGATACGAACCGGCGATGAAGTACGGCTTTCTGTGGCAACAACAATTGCTTCATTGGTGTGGTATCCTTTCATTTTTTTACCAAAGGCAATAAGTCCCTGCTGTAATGTGCGGTAAATAAAACCCGGTAAGACGTCTGCCAACGGTACGCTTGACACTCCGGGTAGATAGGAACAGCGCGGAAGGGTAGAAGATGCTTTATTCTTTGTAAAATCAACCATGCGCTGTGCAGGTGCAGCAAATCGTCCGCCGCCTGCAGCAAAAGCCTTCTTTTCTATACTTTCCTGGAAATACATCGCCGCGAGCGCTCCGTTTTTTTTAAAAGCCTGCACATCTTTCTCTTCAACTGTTACTACTATGCCACTGTTGGCGTAAGGGTTGTTTCGTTTAGAGGGGCTCCATCCATTTACCACCAGTTCGCCGGGGTTGGTAGATGCAGGGGCAATAATACCTCCCGGGCACATACAAAAGGAAAATACTCCGCGTTCGTTTGCCTGTGTTACCAGGCTGTACGAGGCAGGTGGAAGGTTGACTAAGCCGGGCTGGGGGGAAGATAGGCTCCGGGGTGAATGATACTGGATCTGATCAATGAGTTGCTGGGGATGTTCAATACGTACACCCAATGCAAATGGCTTTAATTCGATATCTATTTTTTTGTGATGCAATAAACTGAATATATCCCTTGCCGAATGTCCTGTGGCCAATATGAATGCGTCTGCTTCAAATACATTTCCGTCAAATGTTTTTACAGCTTTCAGGGTATTACGCTCAATAATAAAATCAATCACTTTTTTTTCAAACAAAAATATTCCACCGTAATCTACTATGGCTTTGCGCATAGCGGAAATAATATGAGGAAGTTTATTGGTACCAATGTGCGGGTGTGCATCGTACAAAATATTTTCTTCCGCACCAAAATGAACGAACAGGTTAAGGATCCTGTTTATATCGCCCCGCTTATTACTGCGGGTATATAATTTACCATCGCTGTAAGTGCCTGCCCCGCCTTCTCCAAAACAATAATTGCTTTCGGGGTTTATTATGCCTTCCCTGTTCAGGATTGCAAGGTCTCTTCTTCTTGCTCTTACATCTTTACCCCTTTCCAGTACAATGGGACGAATACCTTTTTCTATCAGTTGCAAAGCTGCAAATAACCCCGCAGGTCCGGCGCCAATAATTACTGTTTTTCTGGGAGCCTGGGCTACATCCGTAAAATGAAAATCAGGCAATGTTCTTTGCCGGAATGGCTCATTAATAAATACATGAACGGTAAGGTTTATCCAGGCTTGCCTGCTCCTTGCGTCAATAGATCTTTTGAGTATATGAAATCCCGAAATTTGAGCGGGTGTGATGCCCGCCTGCGCAGCAATATGTTCTTTAATAAAGACTTCGCCGGCAGCCTGGGAAGGAAGCAGGCGAAGTGCAATTTTTTTTTGCATATAAGAGGTCAGGTGTTTATCCTAAAACCCAGTTTTATATTTAAGTATTTGTTTAGAAAGGAAGATCATCACCGGTAGCAGAAGAGGAGATTTCGCTGGTGTTGTAGTCATTTGCAGTGGTAACCGGTTCCTGTTGCTGCAGATTAATCGTTTCCATTCTCCATGCATCAAGATTAGTTATATAATTTACCTGTCCGTTCTTTTCCCACTTGCTTCCTTTTATATTGAAATATACCTTCACTGTTTCACCAATAGTAAAACGATCGGGCATATTGGTCTTATCCTGCACACATTGGAATTTGGCATAATTGGTAATCATCCTTCCACCAATGTCTTCCGTTTTTTCAATCACAAATTCACGGGTTTTAAATGTTGCGGTGCGTTGTACTGTGTCTGATTTGGCAATTAATTTGCCGGTTAGTTCGTAACTCATTGTAAATAATTGAAAGGCAAATGTAGCGGTTATAACTGACTGATGTTTTTGAAATTTAGTTTTTGTTTTTGCAAAAAAAAATTTTACCTTCCTGCAAGCAAGCGAAAAGCTGTACAAATGGAAAGTAATATTTTAGTATCAATATTAACCTTCATTTTTTATAGCTTCCTGCCAGCTTTCTTATCAACCACAATCAGTTCAATATGCGGGCTATCGCATAAAAAAAGTCCAGGTGAAACGGATAGGGGTATTAGTGTGTTATTAAAGCCTTACAGCGATAGTGTGCATAAAAGTATGCATACCGTTATTGCAATGGCAGAAAGTGCGTTACAAAAAAACAGCCTGAGGAAATCCCGGGTAATTTTTTGTAGATGATCTATTTAAAATGGGTTATGAAAAATTCAATATTCATATAGATGCGGCTTTTTTAAAGCGATGTTGTTGTTAACCAGGTAGGCTGAGCAGTCATAATATTGAGCGCGCCTGATTTTGTTTTGAGAAGAATAAAAGTAAAAATTTGGCGAACACTCACACTGTTGTTATTGGGGAAAAATCAAGCGAATAAAAAATTTTTTTTTCAACAGGAAATGTTGATATTCGCCGCCCTGCCCTACTTTTTTTGATGAGTTATACACATCAGAAAAAATGGAAAACTTATCAGTTGTAAAATTCTTAATTCAATATATAAACTGCTTTACGGATAATGGATAAAACGCATGATAAAGTATGGCTCAATTGTCTTGGCATTATTAAAGATATTGTAGAGTGGCAGCATTTTAAAACATGGTTTGAACCTATTAAGCCAGTGGGGTTGAAAGATAAAATTTTAACCATACAGGTTCCCAGTCAATTTTTTTATGAATATTTAGAAGAGCATTATGTAAATTTATTGGCAAAGACTTTGAAGAGAGAATTGGGAAAAGAAGCAAGGCTGGAATATCGGATCATGGTGGACAGCGGCAACGATAAAAATAAACCGCTCACTATGGATGTTCCCGGACATGGTTTTAAAACGTATTCCAATAATGAAATGGACTTTCCTTTAGTCATAAATAATCCGGTAAAAAATCCGTTTGTAATTCCCGGATTGAAAAAGATGCAGATTGATTCGCAGCTCAATCCCATATATTCATTTGATTCTTTTATTGAAGGTGATTGTAACCGCGTGGCCCGGCGGGCAGGTAAAACTGTTGCCGAAAAACCAGGCTCTACTTCTTTTAATCCGTTGGTTGTGTATGGAGGTGTTGGATTGGGGAAAACCCATCTCGCGCAGGCTATAGGTAATGAAGTAAAGCGCATTCATTCGCACAAAGTAGTGTTATACGTAAGTTCCGAAAAATTTATTAACCAGTTCCAGGATCATAGCCGTAACAACGCCATCAATGACTTCATTCATTTTTACCAGATGATTGATGTTTTGATTGTAGACGATGTGCAATTTTTTAACCGTGCCGAAAAATCGCAGGATGCGCTTTTTGCTATATTTAATCATTTGCATCAAAGTGGTAAGCAATTAATTCTTACTTCCGATAAATCGCCCAAAGATCTGGAGGGTGTTCAGGAAAGATTACTCAGCCGGTTTCGCTGGGGACTAAGCGCTGATATGCAACTGCCCGATTATGAAACAAGAATGGATATCCTTGAAAAGAAGATGAAGAATGACGGATTGGATATGCCGAAGGAGGTTGTAAAGTATATTGCCTACAATATTCAAAGCAATGTCAGAGAGCTGGAAGGGGCTTTAATTTCTCTTTTGGCACAGTCTTCGCTCAACAAAAGGGAAATAGACCTTGAATTGGCAAAAAAAGTGTTGCGAAATTTTGTAAAAACATCGTCAAAGGAGATTACAATCGAAACCATACAAAAAATGGTTTGTGATTACTTTAATCTTCCCTATGAGCGGCTTCTGCAAAAGACCCGTAAGCGAGAAATAGTGCAGGCGCGGCAGATAACCATGTATCTTGCCAAACAATTCACAAAAAATTCTTTAAAAACCATAGGCGAACATTTTGGAGGAAGAGATCACACTACTGTTATTCACTCCTGCCAAACCGTAAAAGATTTGATGGATACTGATGGATTGTTTAGGGAAAGTGTGGTGGAATTGCAACAAAAAGTGCAACTGGCCGCCATGTAAAAAAAATGCAGTAATGGATATAATAACCCCGTGATTATTCCGGGGTTTTTTATTTTAGTGTATTAATATAACTCGCCTATGATCATAAACAGAATTATAACGATAACAGGAAAAGTGCAGGGTGTGTTTTTCAGGGGAAGCACCCGCGAAATGGCAGAACAATCAGGCGTTAAAGGAGAAGTGAAAAATATGCCCGATGGCTCTGTACAATTGATAGCGGAAGGTGATGAAGCGGCCGTGGACGCCTTAATTGCATGGTGTCATTACGGACCGCCGCGTGCAGATGTAAAAGAAGTAAAAATAAAAGAAGGAATAATAAAAGGGTATAAAGATTTTAGTGTAATACGGTTTTAATATTTGGGTTTTTTGATGATTCACCCTATTTTTGCCGTCCTTTCAGCAAAGGTGAGGTGGATGAGTGGCTGAAATCAGTAGTTTGCTAAACTGCCGTACGGGTAACTCTGTACCGCGGGTTCGAATCCCGCCCTCACCGCAAACCATTAAGAGCTCCGCGCGTTAGCGGGGCTTTGTTGTTTTTTGGAGCGTACAAAACTTTACTTTGTTAAGCGCAGAAAATAACAAAGTCAGGCACGTTAGTGCCGGGGCTCTTAATGGTTTTAGCCTCCCCAATCGGGATCAGTGCAACTAATCCCGCCCACACCGCAGGAGTTTAGAGGTTGACAATCAAGTCTGCCTTTTTTCTTTTAAATCCAATTCATTCTATACTTTACTTTTATGGTGAACCGCTTATATCCGGTCATGCAATGCATTCCGCTGCCTTAATAAGAATGGGCTTCTTTAGCTATCTTTGGTATTCAAATTCAATGGTTATATGAAAGAAGTTGTCATTGTCTCCGCAGTTCGTACCCCTATTGGCAGTTTCGGCGGTTCATTAAAAGATATATCGGCTACCAAGTTGGGCGCTGCTGCTATAAAAGGCGCTTTGCAAAAAGCGGGTATCAGGCCCGAACAGGTACAGGATGTGCTAATGGGCTGTGTGTTGCAGGCGAACTTAGGACAGGCTCCTGCGCGGCAGGCTGCTAAATTCGCGGGCCTGCCCAATGAAGTGAACTGCACCACGGTTAATAAAGTTTGCGCCAGTGGCATGAAGGCAATTGCTCTGGCTGCACAAAGTATAGCCCTGGGTGATGCGGATATAGTAGTGGCAGGTGGTATGGAAAGTATGAGCAATGCACCTTTTTATGCGGAGCACATGCGTTGGGGAAATAAATATGGCAATACAATATTGGTGGATGGTTTGGCTAAAGATGGGTTAACGGATGTATATGATGGTAAGGCCATGGGCAATGCAGCAGAATTGTGCGCCAGGGAATGTGGCATCAGTCGCGAACAGCAGGATACATTTGCTATAGAAAGTTACAGGCGCAGCCAGCAAGCCTGGGAAAAAAATAGTTTTGCGGATGAAATAATACCTGTGGAAGTGCCACAGCGAAAAGGGGATCCCGTTCTGTTTTCAGAAGACGAAGAACCTTTTAATGTTAAGTTTGATAAAATATCTTCGCTTAATCCCGCTTTTCAGAAAGAAGGAACAGTAACAGCGGCGAATGCAAGCACTTTAAATGATGGTGCAGCAGCACTGGTATTAATGAGCAAAGAAAAAGCGGATGAACTGGGTTTGAAACCCATTGCCCGGATACGTTCTTATGCAGATGCGGCACAGGCGCCGGAATGGTTTACCACTGCACCTTCCATCGCGGTACCCAAAGCGGTGGCTAAGGCAGGTTTAAAAATGCAGGACATCAGTTACTGGGAATTGAATGAAGCATTTAGTGTGGTTGGTATTGAAAATAGCAAAAGAATGAATCTGGACCCTGAAAAGGTAAATGTACATGGCGGGGCTGTTGCGCTCGGTCATCCGCTGGGGGCCAGCGGCGCCAGGATTATTGTTACCCTCATCAATGTACTCAAACAAAACAATGCCCAATACGGCGCCGCAGGTATTTGTAATGGCGGCGGCGGCGCCAGCGCTATGGTTATTGAAAATGTGAAGTAGAAGGAAGAAGCACCAGGCAATCAAAAAACAAGAACCCGACCCGTGTGCCGTGGCAGATAAATTCCAAATCCGAAGATTGATCCCGCACGCGCGGAACGAAATACGGGGGAACAATAAACGATAAACTACAAATCATCAAATCCGAAGCGGCGCCGGGAGCGTTGTGAAATGTCAAAGAGAGAATTATTCAACAAGTGCAAATCCTTATTTCTCTCCATAAAAAAAGGCCACTGATACAGCGGCCTTTTAGAACGAAAGCATGCGGGTTCATTTCCCACTGTTCTTACTACCCAGCAGTAATATATCGTTTACCTGTACTTCAGTAGTATATCTTTTAATGCCATCTTTATCTACATAATTGCGGTTAACCAATTTTCCTTCAACAGCCACCTGACTGCCTTTTGTCAGGTACTTTTCTATGACTTCTGCATTTTTGCCCCATGCGATGGCATTGTGCCATTGGGTTTCTTTTACGGTTTCGCCTTTAGCGTTGCGGTAACTTTCATTGGTTGCAATGGATACACGCGCCATCTTCTTTCCTGATTCTGTGTTTCGTACATCCGGATTATTGCCTAAGTTGCCAATCAACTGCACTTTGTTTTGTAAAGCGTTCATAATACTAAGTTTTAATTGTTTTTAAATACGTGTTCCCTTTCTGCGGGTTTAACTCGTTGTCTGGTGAAAGCGCTTTCCCTTTTGACATTACAAAGATGCAAATCAAGAGAAGCGTTAGCCGGTAAATAGTCGTTTAAAACCGATTATAGTCGCTTATAAGCGTTTATAAACGGATAACCCGATAGAGATTTCTTTCGGAAATATTAGTGTAAAAGTTTAATTTTATTGTGTTCCCGGTAACGCGGGATGATGAAAAACACTTTACGCTACTTCCAAAATGAAACTTATGACAGACACCCCACAGCAGGCTTATTGCCTGTATTGTGGCAAACCGGTCAAAGGCAGGATTGATAAGAAATTCTGTGACGACTGGTGCCGCAACGCCCACAACAATAAGCGCTATAGCCAAGCCTCCCATTTTGTCCGTAACGTCAATTCTATTCTGCGGAAGAACAGGCAGATATTGGAAACGCTCATTCCAAATGGAAAGGAGGTAGCCAGGGCGCCTAAGAAAAGACTTGCTGAAAAGGGCTTTAATTTCCAGTTTATTACCCATACCTATACCACTAAAAAAGGATTAACTTATTTTTTCTGTTATGAGTATGGTTATCTTTCAATCGAACACGATTATTGCCTGCTGGTGAGTCGCGATAAATATGATGATATATCTTAACCCATGCTTTAAAACTGATTTTGGCAAAAAATTTTTTATTAATTCTTCATTCATACGTGTAATTTTTTTATCTTTGTAGTATAAAATGTTTTATGGACGCTAAAGTCACTTTAAGTTTTGACGCAAAAATCGTTAAGCAGGCAAAAGAATATGCAGAAGGCCAGGGAATAAGCCTCAGCCGTCTTACTGAAATATTGCTGCGCAAACTTACCCAGGGAGGCTATAGTAATATTGAAGATTTTCCTGTTGATGAGTGGGTGAGTATGGTTTCGGAGGGTGAGGCCGAATATATCACCACGCCCAAAAGCAATAAAAAGCTTAAAGCAACATTTTTCGAAAGCAGAAAGAAAAAATGATGCGTATTTTTTTGGATGCAAATATTCTCGTTTCTGTTTTAAATAAAGAATATCCCCTGTTTTCTTATACTGCAAGATTGTTAAGCCTTACCAGGTATAAGGAGTTCACCCTGATCACTTCTTCCGTATGCCTGGCCATTGCTTTTTATTTTGCTGAAAAAAAGCATGGTACTTTACTGGCACGCAGGAAAATAGCGCTTTTGCTGGAACACATTGAAGTGGCGGATTGCGGGGAAAAAGAAGCTAAAATGGCTATTCAAAATATGCAGGCCCATGACTTTGAAGACGCCTTACAATATTATTGTGCGGTGCATGCCGGTTGCGAATATATCATAACCAATGACCTGAACGATTTCTATTTTGCTGAGATCAGGGTTTTGACCCCTGACACCTTTCTGATGAGCTATGTGCCGCGATAATTGCGTTTCGCAGAGAGAGACCTTCACTCCATTCTTCCGGTTCATTTCCAAATTTTCGGGAAACTTATTATAGTATTTGACAATGATGCGGTCGTACCCGATAAAATCGTTCTTATTCTGCCGGCAGAAGATGCTCCAGCTTTTTCATGAAAATTTCTCTCGCTATCATTTCTGCTCCCAAACTTTCTAAATGTGCCGTATACACCTGGCAGTCTATGAGTTCAACTCCTTCCTGTTGCAGTTGCCGTACATACCTGATAAAAGCAAACTTACTGGCATTGCTTTGATGGCTGAACATGCTTTCTCCAAAAAATACCTTACCCATTCTTATGCCATACAATCCACCCACCAGTTCATTTCCCATCCACGCTTCGGCGCTGTGAGCGTATCCTCTTTCATGGAGGAGGCAATAGGCTTCTTCTACTTCGTTTGTGATCCATGTACCCTGCTGATCTTTACGAATACTGGTTTTGCATGCCCGTATAACAGATCTGAAACCGGAGTTAATGCTAAAACGAAACGCCTCTTTTTTGATCAGTTGCTGCATGCTTTTGCTGACTTTCAGTTTTCGGGGAAAAAGTACAAATCGCGGGTCGGGGCACCACCATAAAGGTACTTTTCCTTCATACCAGGGGAAAATACCACTCTTATAGGCCAAAAGAAGCCTTTCTGTTGATAAATCTCCACCCATGGCCAGCAGTCCATCTGGTTCTGCAAGGTGAACAGGTGGAAACAAAAGCTCTTTTTGTAGTGCAAATAAGGCCATTGTTGCGAAGATAGGTAGAATGGCGGGATGGCTATATTGCGGGTTTTCAGTCAATTATTTTCCGTTCAAATAAAATACGGGGCCATGCAACGGTTTATATTGTACCATTGTCAGATATAACGTTAGAACCGGATGACTGACTATCAACAATTAGTAAAAGATTGCCTGAAGGGAAAAGCTACGGCCCAGCAAAAGTTGTATGATTTGTATGCTGAGCAGATGCTTGGCATATGCTATCGCTATACCAAATCTCTTGCAGATGCGGAAGATGTACTACAGGAAGGCTTTGTAAAGGTTTTTAAATATTTACACCAGTACCGTTCCGACGGGGAATTGGGCGCATGGATAAGACGCATTATGGTGAACACGGCTATCAACTATCTTAAACAAAACAGTAAATACCAGTACGATCTTTCATTCACAGATCCCGCGCTGCACCCGGTATCGGAAGATAATCCACAGGTATACATGCAGGCAAAAGAACTGGCAAACTTAGTACGACAGTTACCAACAGGCTATCAAACGGTATTTAACATGCATGCGGTTGAAGGGTACACGCACGTAGAGATCGGAGAAATATTGGGTATAAATGAAGGTACTTCCCGTTCTCAGTATATGAGAGCAAGAAATTTACTGATCAATTGGATAGAAAAACATTCTGTTGAATCTAAACTGGGACTCTATGCCGGAAAATGATTTTGAAAAGCAGGTGCAACAGCTATTTAATGAAATGAGGCTGAAGCCATCTGCTGAAGTTTGGCCCAAAGTGAACAATCGGATTCGTAAAGAAAAGAGACGTAAAAGCACATTCATTTGGCTTCCCTTAATATTGCTTCTTTTGGGCGCCGGTGGTTACTGGCTGCTGCAAAGTAATAATAGCATTCCGCCTTCAAATCCCATCACAAAAACAACCCCTGCTCCCGGAAATGATAACGCAGATATTTCTTCAGGCGCAGAGAGCATTCCCAAGGTAAACCCAGGTGATATTTCAAAAACAAATCAACAGAAAATAATTATAGAAGTGCCACCTTCTGCCGGCAATGCAGATACGGGTGACAATTTAAATAACGACGGTTCGGGTTCTGGTTCTCGTGCTTCAAAAGGACAACGCAATTCCGTGAAGCCACCGGTAAACATTCAGGCATTGGATAATACAAAGCAACAGGCACGGCCCGTTGTTCAATTACCAGTGCCTGATAATGCCGGTAATAATAAGATATTTAATTCCAGGAATAATAATTTGTTATCAAAACAGCTTATAGCAGCGCAACAATCCGTTGAAACAAGAGCTTCACTGCTCCCTGGCGTTAAAACGGAAAAGATATTGAATGGTATCACGAATGACAATCTGTTTGGAAACAAATTAAACGCAGCCGCCGAAACCACACCAGTTAAGCTGACTAAAAAGAAAGTTTGGGAATGGGGCATTTCGGGCGGAGCCGGTGTATCCTCTGTTAGTGAAGGTTTGTTCGATCTTTTTGGTAGTGGCAGTGCTGATAAAGCTTTTCTCAATGCTGCACCCAACGCCCCCAATATGTCAAATAATATTGGTTTTCTCACAGGGCAAAACAGTCTGCTTGCAGCCCTGCCACCTCCTGCCTCCACAGTAAAGAAAGGATTGGCCTGGCAGGGGGGAGGATTTGTAAAACGAAAGATGAATTCACGACTGGCGATTACAGCCGGACTTGGATACAGCTACTATTCAACCAACAGGGCAGTGGGGAACGATATTAACAATTACAGGCTATCACTGGGCAATACCCGAAATGATGCGAATGCCAATTATGCAGGGTATTATATAGGCGGACAATATATAAATTATGTAAACCGTTATCATTTTATTGAAATCCCTGTGGGAGTACAATGGCAGTTAAGTAAATCTGTCAAACTCCCTTTGCAGTTAAACGGGGGGCTATCCTTTTCCTATCTGGCAAATACAACGGCGGTACACTACCACCCGCAAACAGGTTCGTATTATAAGGACAACGCATTGTTTAATAAAATGCAGGTTGGAGCATACGCAGGACTTTCAGCAAAAATTTTTGAGAAAACACAGCGACCTTTATACCTTGGACCTGTTATACAGTATAATCTCACCAACTTGCTTAAACCTTCGGCAAACCTGAGCCAGCATTTTATGTACGCCGGGTTGAAAGCGGAATGGGTATTATGGAAAAAATAAGAAATGCCTTTGTTTTTTATTTCACTCCACCGGCAAACAAATGGAATTGGTATAGGATAGCAAAATGTTTCTTATTCATGCAACGCTTATGCTAAACTGTTTGTCAGCCGTTTAGTAAACCCGCGCTTATGCTGAAAAAGATATTTAACCCACTGGTTACTTTTACAGCACTCGCTTTGTTGATGCAGGGATGCATTAAAGATCATTGCACGCAAACGTGCAGCTATTTTGTTCCTGTATACAAAACTTCCGAAGAAGTAAGAGCAAATATTAAAAGCAATGCTCCGCGTGAAATGGAAAGAACAGGCAAATTATATATCCGGGGCAATTATATCTTTTTAAATGAAATAGACAAGGGTATTCATATTATTGATAATTCAGTGCCTACGTCGCCAAAAAATGTTGCTTTTGTTGATATCCCCGGAAATATGGATATGGCGGTAAAGGGAAATACTTTGTATGCAGATGCATATACCGATTTGATTACACTTGATATTGCCGATCCACTTAATGCCAAAACCACTAATATAGTAGAAAACGCTTTTCCCTTCCGGCAATACTATGGCACTTTTTATGCAGATACCAGCAAGGTTATTGTTGACTGGGTTAAAAGAGATACCACAGTAAATATGGACTGTGGCAACAGTGGTTTCTTTGGTATTGATTTTAATAAAAGTGAAGTGTTCATGTACAATGATGTGGCTGGTCTTTCCAACTATTCAAATGATGGTCGTTCACTTTCATCTTCCAAAAGCGTCTCGCCGTTTGGCGCAGGCGGCTCCATGGCGCGATTTGCCATTGCAGGTAACCATTTGTACAGCGTTACATTAAGCGATCTGAATGTTTTTGAAATAAGTGCCCCTCAAAATCCTTCCTTTATCAGCAAAATAAATATAGGTTGGAATATTGAAACCATTTTCCCCTTCCACCAAAAGCTGTTCATTGGTTCCACTACAGGCATGTACATATATGGTATTTCAAATGGTAGTAATCCCGTAAAAGAAGGACAATTTTTACATGTGCAAAGTTAAAGTGAAGCAATAATGAGAAAACGAATCGTTTTAGCGGCTGCAATTTTTTTGACTTTGGGTTTGCATTTGCAGGCACAGCAAAAAACATTGTTCAAACCTGTTTTCCATTCTATTGAACAAATTGCAATGGTTAACGGTAATAATGCTGTATCGGGTGCGCTGCAAACAGTTAACGGCGTAGGCTATGGTAACTGGTTCGCAGGCATAGGAGCAGGGCTTGATTTTTACCGTTACCGTTCTGTACCCCTGTTTCTTGACCTCAGAAGATCGTTTGATGTAAAGAAAGGGAATAAGCTGTTTGTATATGCGGATGGCGGTTATAACTTACCATGGGTAAAAAAGGCTGAGCAGCCTGTAACCATTTGGTGGTGGCCGGCAGAAGTAGAAAATAAGTATAAAGGCGGCGCTTATATAGATGCGGGATTCGGCTATACCGTTCAGTTTAAAGGAGGCAATGCCTTATTGCTGAGTACAGGTTATTCGCATAAATATTTTAGTGAAAAAAGAACAACAACCCGAATGATTGGGGAGAATGACAAAACAAAGGATATACAAAAGTTCACATACAGCATGAACCGTTTAATGATTAAGCTGGGCTGGGAGTTTTAGAGGTGAGAGGAGAGAGGTCTCATGTATAAGAAAGGGTCCTGTAAAAGTGTAAATTGAAGGTTGAAT
>CALKHN010000065.1 GCA_937991535.1 uncultured Sphingobacteriales bacterium | reverse complement strand
TTCAACCTTCAATTTACACTTTTACAGGACCCTTTCTTATACATGAGACCTTTCTGTTTATTTCGCTGCAATTTGGGCGGCAACCAAATAATCATGATTTTTACAGAATAAATATAAGCATCTGAATGGCGAAAGCTAAACGTAAGAAAAAAGAACCCATTATATTGGTAACCAACGATGATGGCGTAATGGCGCCGGGTATACGTAATTTGGTGGAAGCAGTAAAGGATCTGGGCAAGATAGTAGTAGTGGCTCCCGATAAACCGCAATCGGGCATGGGACATGCCATCACGATTGGTTCACCTTTGCGGTTGCAGCAGGTACAATTAACACAAGGAACAGAAGCATGGAGCTGCAGCGGCACTCCTGTAGACTGCGTAAAACTGGCTGTAGATAAAATATTGGGACAGAAACCGGATCTATGCATCAGCGGTATAAATCACGGGGCCAATCATTCCATTAATGTTATTTATTCCGGCACCATGAGCGCGGCTATTGAAGCTTCCATTGAAAGCATTCCTTCTATTGGCTTTTCACTGCTTGATTACAGTATGGAAGCAGATTTTACCGCAGCACGTAAATACGCCAGAATAATCGTGGAAAAAATAATAAAACAAAAAACAGACAAGCACCTTTGCATCAATGTAAATTTCCCGGCCATTGATGAAAGCCTGGTAAACGGCATCAAAGTATGCAGGCAGGCTTATGCCAAATATGAAGAGGATTTCGATGAAAGAAAGGATCCAACGGGAAAAAAATATTACTGGCTTACCGGCGCTTTTGTAAATTTCGACAAGGGGAAAGATACCGATGTTTGGGCATTGGCCAATAATTATGTGAGCGTGGTGCCCGTGCAATTTGACCTTACCAATTACGTTTTAAAAACCAAACTCGAAAAAACTTTTAAACAGTGATTTTTAAAAAAGACAACCTTCCCTTTGGTTTGATCCTGGGACTTGTAACTCCCATGCTGAGTCTTATAATTTACTATTTTTTGAAATTTTATCCCCTGTACAGTATGGGCGATATGTTTGGCGCATTACATGATAATAAGAGGCTGGTTACTGCCATAAGCATTCCCTGCCTTTTTTTGAACATCGTTATTTTTACTTTGTACATTAATTCCAGAAAGGATCAAACGGCAAAAGGTATTTTTGCAGTTACCCTTATATATGCTATCGCAGCATTATTGTTTAAAGTTTGGGAATGAGGGAAATGTGAGAAATATGCCAATTTGAAAATTTGAAAATGAAAGAAAAATTTCGGAATTGAAGAATGTAAGCGGTGAGAAGAGAAAGGTGAAATACGGTTCAGGAATAGTGGAAAGTAAAAAATGAAGTACTACATTATAGCAGGAGAGGCATCGGGTGATTTGCATGGGTCGAACCTGGTTAAAGAGTTAAAAAAAACGGATGCCGGCGCCGATATCCGGTGCTGGGGTGGCGATATGATGCAAGCTGCCGGCGCTCGCCTGGTAAAGCATTACCGTGAACTGGCCTTCATGGGATTTATTGAAGTTGTTAAAAACCTCCGCACCATTTTGCGAAACCTTTCTTTCTGTAAAAAAGATATTGCTGATTTCAAACCCGATGCGATCATACTCATTGATTACCCCGGCTTTAATCTGCGCATAGCCCAATGGGCTAAAAAGCAGGGGCTAAAAGTTATCTATTATATTTCCCCCCAGGTATGGGCCTGGAAGGAAAACAGGGTAAACATCATTAAGCATTGTGTAGATAAAATGCTGGTGATCCTGCCTTTTGAAAAAGATTTTTACAAAAAATGGAACTACACGGTGGAATATGTAGGGCATCCCCTGGTGGAAGTAGTGAATGAATGGCAGGAGCAGCATAAAGCCACCGTAAAAACCAACATAATCGCCCTGCTACCTGGCAGCCGCAAGCAGGAGATACTGAAAAAACTACCTGTAATGCTTGAAGTAAGCAGGCATTTTACTGATTACGAATTTGTGGTAGCCATGGCGCCGGGATTAGACAGGGATTTTTACAACAACATGCTCAGCGGCTACAGCAATGTGAAAGCCGTGTCGGGCAAAACATACGATCTTTTAATGCAGGCAACGGCCGCGCTGGTTACTTCAGGTACGGCTACGTTAGAAACCGCGCTGTTTGGCGTGCCCGAAGTAGTTTGCTATAAGGGCAGCGCTGTTTCATATGAAATTGCCAAACGGGTAATTAAAATAAAATACATTTCACTGGTGAATCTTATTATGGATAAGCCCCTGGTAAAAGAGCTGATACAACATGAACTCACCGTAAGCAATGTAAAAAAAGAACTACATGAACTGCTTACCAGCAAACAGCGCATTGAACAACTGCAGGAAGATTACGGCGCACTAAAAACATTACTGAGCAAAGGAGGACATGCATCTGCCAATGCCGCAAAAGCGATCAGCAACTTTTTGCAGAACGGATGATCATTACAATAATAGCGAAAAGAAACAGCAAAATGGATATGCGGTTGATACTGTGCATATATTTTATCAATGAACCAGGTTCTTCATCCTTATCTTTCTTTTTGAGAAAGAGATACTGTGCTATTTGATGCCATATGCCCATAGCAATGCGTTTGATTGTACAAGCCGCAAAGCTAATGCCTAAAACGGAAAGAATACGATACGATACGAAGCATCAAAAGCCGAACCTGTCCGCCGTGGCGGATCACAAAAAACAAATAATATACAGATGCTTCGTTCCTCAGCATGACAAGCAACAGGATGGGTTCAGCTCTTGCACTCCAGTTCAGCAACACACTATGGCCTGTCATGCTGATGCAGGAAGCATCTATCTTCGCTACAATCAAACGATAACCCGTGGAAGAACAATACAGATGGTTCGTACCTCGCCATAACAATACAAAAGCGCACCATTGCTCCTGCAGCATGCAAGTATCGTTGCAAAGGTCTGCAACGACAGTTGAAGGGAGGTGCATTCCAAATTGTCGCTGGCTGGCGGGGACAACACCAGCCAGGGCTCCCTCCGTGGGTGTGTCTTCACCGCCCACATAAAGCAAAGCAAAGCGACGTTTGCAATACACCCGTTGAAGGGTGGCATTTGCGACGGATACCCGATTATTCGTATTTTTGCCTGTTATGAAATACCAGTTAGGCGATACGGTTTTACTGCTTCATTCGGATGAAGAAGGACAGATCATTGATATCATCAATGACAAAATGGTAATAGTAAATGTAAAAGGCGTTAAGTTTCCCGCATACCTCGACCAGATTGATTTTCCTTATTTCAAAAGATTTTCTCAAAAGAAAACAGACTTTAAAAAACCAAAGCAATATGTTGACGATATAAAAAAAGAAAAGAACAATGCGAAATACAAAGTAGGCGAAGGCGTATGGCTTGCTTTTTTGCCTGTATTTGATAAAGACGTATTTGATGATGATATTGTGGAGAAATTTAAACTCTATCTTGTTAATCAAACAGAAAATACTTTTTCCTTTACCTATGAGTTATCACTTGCCGGAGAAGCGGAATTTGAATTGAAAAATGAAGTACTGCCGCTCAACGATTTTTACCTGCACGATGTGCCTTTTGAAAACCTGAACGATACGCCTAAGTTCTGGTTCGAATTTTCACTAACAAAGCCCGATAAAACCAAAGCCGAATATTATGAAACTTTTTTAAAGCTGCGCGCCAAACAGGTTTTCCAGAAAATTGAAGAAATGAAACTGAAGCAGGAAGCCAGTTTCTCGTACCCGTTGTTTGAAAAATACCCCGACCGGATCATAGAAGAAAAGCCCAGCTTAGATAAACTATCGGCAGCGGGATTTAAAATATACGAGTCTGCAAAAACAAATGCCGGCGCCCCTCCACGTACTGTAATAGACCTGCACATTGAAAAGCTTACCGGCTATTGGCAAAAAATGGGCAAAGCCGAGAAGCTAGATCTTCAATTAAAAACCTTTGAAAAATATTATGACCTTGCCCTGCAGCATCACCAGTCAATACTTATTGTTGTGCATGGAGTAGGCACCGGTAAACTGCGCGATGAAATTCATGATATCCTCCGTCACAAAAAAGAGGTAAAATCCTTTGTCAACCAGTTTCATCCATCTTTTGGCTACGGTGCAACAGAGATATATTTTTAAACATGGCTAGCCCAAAATAACCAAACGTTATTGCAAACCGGCGATAAGGCTTACAGGTGCTTCTTTCATCAAAGCTTTGAGAAGGGTCTGCACGGCCTGTACAAATCCGGGCAGTGCGGAAAGATCGGTACCCCATAAGCTGGTATCGCTAAATACCTGCTGCACCATTTCATCGGCCTCGTATTTTTTCCATTGTTCAAAAAAATAAACTGCTTTGTCATCATTGATCGGATAAGATTTACCATTCCATTCGCCCTGGTAACCGCTGCTTTCCTTTTTTACCGCTTTCATAAACAGCAAATAAGCGGCAAAGCCCAGAGCGATATGCCGGGGTACCTTGTTGTGATCAGCAAAATACTTTTGCAGCACCGGCACCACCCGCATTTTCATTTTTGAGGTATACTGCATGGTTATGCTGATCCACTGGTGATTGATAAAAGGATTGCGAAACCTGTCCAGCACCTGCAAGCCAAAACGCTCAGCTTCCGCCGCATCCACTTTTACGGGAATGGCGGGAGCGATCTCGCTGAGCATCAGATCATGTACGAACCCTCCGAACGCCTGGTCTTCCATCGCTTCTTTTACCGTATTAAATCCGGATAAAAAAGCCAGTCCGCAGCTTAGGGTATGCGTTCCATTTAGTAACCGCAGTTTGAGTTCGCGGTACATTTCTATGTCCGGTGCAATGATCACCCCGCTATCGGCAGGAGCGAAAGACAATATCTTTTTTACTTTTTCATCTCCCTCAATGGCCCATAACCGGTATACTTCACAGATGATCAGCAATTCATCGGTGTAGCCCAGATCGTCTTCTATTTTTTGCTTTGCTTCAGCAGCGGGTTTCCCCGGTACAATGCGGTCTACCAGCGAATTGCAGAAAGTATTGTTTGCCTTCAGCCACTGCATAAAACCTTCTTCCAGTTTGTTGTGCCGGGACAGGGCAAATACAATTTCGGCAAGCCGGTCACCATTGCCAACAATTAATTCAGTAGGAATTATAACCATACCTCCATCTGCCTTACCCCCACAGGCCTTATACCTTTCATATAAAAAGGCCAAAAGTTTTGCAGGAAATGAAGCAGGCGGCTTCTGCCGGATATCTTCTTCCACCAATGTTATTCCAACCTCAGTGGTATTGGAAACAATGATCTGCAGTTGAGGATTATGTGCACATTTTAAAATATCATCCCACTGCTGCTTTGCCGATAACACCCGGCTTATAGCCGAAGAAATGAGGTTCTCTTCTGCTTTTTCCCCTTTATCTATGCCTCGCACACATAAAGTGTATAATCCATCCTGCGCTTCAAAAGCATCGGTTCCACCGGCGTCTGTTGATTTTACCACTACTACCCTGCCGTTAAATAGGCCCTGCCGGTTGGCTTTATCAATAAAATAATCGGGCAGCCCCCGTAACAATACACCTGTGCCAAATTGCAATACTCTTTCCGGCAATTCAAACACGCTGGTTTCCGGTTTTTGTACTGCGTTGCTTTTAATAACTGAAAGATTCGTTTTGTTGAGTATCATATATAAAAGTTCGAAGACTAAAATTCTGAAATCCGAAAAGAACAAGGTGCAGGTTGCAGATTACAAGTTACAAGTTACAGGGTGCAAGTTATAAGGATACAAGTTACAAGGCAGGGAACTCCACAATTCCATATTTTCCAACGCTTTACCCACGGGCTGACGCTTCTTTCCACATTTCCACATTTCCACATTTTCACATTTCCACATTTTCAAATTTTCAAATTTTCAAATTACCTCACCTGTCCATTCCCTCTTACCACCCATTTTTCTGTTACTAATTTCTCCAGTGCAAAAGGCCCGCGGGCATGGAGCTTTTGAGTGGAGATACCAATTTCGGCGCCCAAACCAAATTCCTCACCGTCGGTAAACCGTGTAGAGGCATTGTGGTAAACAGCGGCGGCATCTACTTCATGTAAAAAATATTCAGCCTGTTTTTTATCTTCCGTTACGATCGCTTCCGAATGTTTGGTTGAATACTTACGGATATGGTCAATCGCTTCGGTGGAATCCTTCACTACTTTAACAGCGCATTTCAGATCGAGAAACTCTCTTCCAAAATCAGCCAGGGTTGCCCTGCGAAGATGCGGATACCCTTTTAATATTTTATAAGCAGCCGGATCGGCGAAGATCTCAACATGGTATTGCCCCAGCGCGGGTTGTAACTTTTGCAAAAATTCACTGGCGATGGATTGATCTACCAGCAGCGCGTCCATGGCATTGCATACCGAGGGGCGGGAAACCTTTGCATTCACTGTAATATTCACCGCTTTGCCGATATCGGCTTTCTTTTCCACATATACATGGCACACACCTGCCCCTGTTTCAATAACCGGAACAAGGCTGTTCTTGCGTACATAACTGATAAGGCCATCCGAACCCCGGGGTATCAGCACATCCACATATTGTGTAGCGGTAAATAACTCCTGCACGGTTTCTCTTTCCGAGGGTAGCAAAGTAACCACGGCCGCAGGAAGCCCGTTCTTTTTTAACACCTGCTGTATAATGCGTACGGCTGCAAGATTTGAGCGTTCCGCTTCACTGCTGCCTTTGAGCACGCAGG
Source organism: uncultured Sphingobacteriales bacterium (assembly GCA_937991535.1). GTDB lineage: Bacteria > Bacteroidota > Bacteroidia > Chitinophagales > Chitinophagaceae > Agriterribacter. The sequence continues at coordinate 46,025 of CALKHN010000065.1, read as the reverse complement.
CATTGGCACTGCGAATGCATAAAGCAGCAATATCAAAAGTTACATTAGGTCTTGATTCGTATATGGCGCCCACCACTCCCAGGGGAACTGCTATTTTTTCAAGCAATAAGCCATTCTTCAGTTTCCGTTTCTCCAGGATCTTTCCCGCAGGATTGGGCAGGCGGCTCACTTTACGGATACTCTGCGCGATATTTTTGATTCTTTTTTCATCCAGTCTTAAGCGATCGGTGCGTGGATTGCCGGGGTCCTGCTTTGCTACGTCGGCCTGATTTGCCTTTAGCAGGGAAGCCTGTTGTTTCTCGATTTCATCCGCCAGCATCAGTAAAATCTTCTTTAGCTGTTTATCATCCACCGCCCTTAGTTGCGGAGCTGCCTGGTATGCTTTTTTTATCTGCGCAATTGTAGTACTCATTCCTGTCAATTAAAAAATAACAATGTCATCGGCGTGGGCCGCAACAATATTTTTATGTGCAATTTGTTTACTGATCTCGGTTCCGCTAAGTTTGGATTTGGCTACACCTACAATTGTTTCATCTTCGTCAATCAATTGTATTACCTCACCGGCAACGAAATTACCCTTTACTTTTTTGATACCTACCGTGAGTAAGCTCTTCCGCGCATGCAGCGCTTTTGACGCTCCTTTATCTACATATACACTACCAATAGTGATAGAACCGCTGGCTAACCACTTTTGGCGTGCTTTGAGATTGGAGGGTTGAGCGGCAAAGGTAGTACCGTTTTTCCCCTGCAGCGCCGAAATTAAGGTATCCTTTCCGCTTAACCCGCAAATGATCACTCTTATTCCGAGCGAAACGGCCAGCTTGGTAGACGTAAGTTTGGAAAGCATGCCGCCCAATCCCAGGCTTGATTTTGTTTTGGTTACATATCCCAGAATGGCAGCATCAATTTTTTGTACGGCAGGTATGATGTTTTTTTCGGCATCCATCAGTCCGCCGGCTGAAGTGCAAAGCATCAGCGTATCGGCATCAAAGCCAATAGCAATAAGCGTAGCCAGTTCGTCGTTATCAGAAAATTTGAGTTCAATATTACTCACCAGATCGTTTTCATTCACCACCGGCAAAATATTGTTTTGCCAGAATTCCGCAAAGGTTTCTTTAAGCTGCAGAAATTGTTTTCGGTTAGAAAAATGATGCCTTTCGCATAAGGCCTGCGCTACAGGAATATTGTAAGCCGAAAAATATTGGTGATACAAATTAATAAGCATCGGATTGCCCACAGCCGCCGCTGCCTTTTTTTCGGTTAATGTACCCTTGTATTTTTTAAAGAACGACTTGCCGCTGCCCACCGCTCCACTGGATACCAGCACGATATTATATTCCCTGCTAAGCATAGCAATTTGCGCGGTAATTTTTTTTATAACCAATTGATCAATCCTTCCTTCATCATCTGTAATAACTGCCGTACCTAATTTAATAACCAATACCTTTTTTTGCATGACCAAGACTTATGTTCTGAAAGAGAACACAAAAATAAGCAGGAGAAAGGAGATTGACGAGACTAACTTATGGCAGTTCCAAGAATTACAGACGCACCCTTTGTGCTTCCACACCGCTTAGAGGAACTGACTGAAGGATAAGTCGCTGCGCTTTCAGCAACTATTTGCACAGGTTTGTTACAGCAAAAACCTGAGCACGATTTCGTTCATTATTTTTTAATTATAGTCTACCTGAAATCTGTCTGTTTCATGCGCCGGCAATATTGTTACGGCTTCAGTTTTGCTTTCTTTTAGCGCCGCGCTGCTACGTGTAATAAACCAAACAAGCGGCGCCACACCTCCTAAAGTAAACAGTGAGCCGCCAATTATACGTAGCCAGGTAAGCGTTTGAAAGCCTGAACTTTCAATAAATGCACTACTGCGGGCATACCATAAGCCCCGTTCCGTTACCGTTGTAAATTGCCATATCCCGGCAGGAAATAAATCAAGAAATATCATCAGTAATAATCCTATATTAATGGACCAGAAAGCTGTTTTAATAACCGCTGGCTTCCACCATTCGGCTTTGAACAACAGTTGGCAACAGAACAATACCGCCGCAATCGCCAGATTGCCATACACACCCATTAATGCAGCATGCCCATGATTAACGGTAAGGTAGGTTCCATGTTCATAGTAATTGGCAATGGGCAGATTAATGATGAAACCCAGTACACCGGCGCCAAAGAAGTTCCAGAAATTAACACCTACCAGGAAAAGAAATACTTCTGAAAACCCAAACCTTTTATTATGATCTCCGTTTACGCCATTTCCATTTTCCAGCAGGTTGGGTAGTTTACTAAAACGCCATGCTTCCAGGGTGAGCAGCACTAAGGGTATAACCTGCAATGTTGAAAACACAGCTCCCAATGCCATTGTACCAACTGGTTTGGCGTTCCAGTAAAAGTTATGAGAGATGCCGAGTAAGCCCGAACCAAGAAATAATAAGGTAGCAAGGTAAATAACACGGATTGCCGCCTGCTTGCTTACCAGCCCCATTAACACCATAAAATAGCCGATGAGTACAGTGGTAAACACTTCAAAAAATGCCTCAGCCCACATGTGTACTACCATCCATCGCCAAAAATCGGCAATAACAAAATTAGTGGAAGGTGTAGCGATAAAACCAGACGTCAATAGCAGAATAATACTGAATGTTGCATATACTAACCAATTGGGCAAGGCCCAGGGTTGTTTTACTTTCATCACGGGTTTAATACCCCGGTATATAGTTATGGCCCAAATTATAAAAACCACAGCAAGGGTAACCTGCCATAATTTCCCGATTTCAACATATTCCCATCCCTGGTGACCCAACCAATACCAGTTTTTGCCGAGCAGCCCTTTGGGTCCCATTAACATACCCGTAAATGAACCTGCTACTAACAACACTGTTAGCCAGAATATGGCATTAATTAATTTAACCTGGCCTTTGGGTTGCAGGGGTGAAACAAGCGACATCATAAAAAATGAGGCGCCTATCCAGCAGGCCGAAATCCATAACAGGGATAACTGTACATGCCAGCTTCTGGTTACTGTAATAGGCAATGACTCGGAAATATTAAAGCCAAAAAAATGCACAAATCCTACAAAATCATGAACGGTTAATATACCCGATAGAACCTGCACAGCAAAAAGTACAATAGCCACAAAAAAGAATTTGAAAGTGGCTTTTTGAATACGGTCGGGTTGAAAATTCCGGATATCAGCTTTTGTCATAAAAGGCTGTGCCTTGCGGGTGTAAGCAGCATCGTCTAACCGTTCTAACTTTCCATGATAATACATAACAAGACCCAACCCCAATATGAGCCCCAAAGAACCTATAATGCTCCACAAAACAGTAGCTGAAGTAGGTGTGTTTCCCGCAGCCGGGTCATAAGGCCAGTTATGCGTATAGCTATACGTTTCTTCCGGCCTTTCCACACCACAAACCCAGGCGCCCCAAAAGAAAAAGGCAGTTAAATTTCTTATTTCTTCACTATTGGTTAAATAGCCGGCTGGTTTAAATGCTCCGGGCGAACCGGTATCTGTAAATTTTTTTACGTAAAATTTTATTAACTCACCGGCAGCAAAAACCTGGGCATCGCTAAGCATTACACTGTTATCGTTTCTATTATAATGATTGGCTTTGATTTCGGCTTTCACCTGCTCAACAATTCCCTTCCGGAGTAAAGCTTCATTTGGAATATCTCCTACGTTCAACTGGTAATAGCTATTCATGTATCCGGCAACATAATGCAGCGCTTCCGCAGTATAATCAGGGCCCCTGTTAGCACCATCTCCAAACATTGAGCCGTATTCCATTAATGCGTATTTTTGAAATACCGCCTGACCTTTTAAAATATCCTCCTTAGAAAAAACAGTTTCCTTACCGGCCGTAGTATAAGAGGGGATAGGCGGCGCTTCGGTATAAGTGTGCACACCAATCATTATTAAACCCACCATGCTAACTCCAAAAATGAGCGATAGTGGCAGCCACCAATTTTTGGGGTTCAGGAGGTAACTGATAAAATTTTTTTTGCTCATAAGCAGTATTTAGAAGATAAATATAATAATTAAGGATAAAATTGTCCTAATTAATAGTCTACTAATATTGTGGCTATGTTAATTTTATTTCGCCCGTACGGATCAGGGGAGATAATGTCATCAGGTATTTTCCTTATTACCTACTACCGGTATGGTTAAAAGGCAAACAAAAATCAGCCGGCAGGCTAATCAGAATCATGAAATAAAGGGCTAAAAAAATGGACTTTACCCTCTCTTCTTCCATTGAAAAAGGAATAATCAATATTACCGGTGAACTATGGCAATAACCCGATACGACTGCATTACCTGTAAGGTTAGAAACTGCTCTATCCTTAATAGCTGCGATACGCAAACACTTATCGCCATCAGTACCTTTAAACTATCCAAATCGCTCCGAAAAGGAGAAAGGTTATTTTCGGAGGGCGATCCTGTACGGGGCGTTTGTTTCATTAAAAAGGGCTTTTTAAAAATAGAACTCAACGGAAAGCAGGGCAGACCGCTGATCCTGCAAATTGCCGGTAAGGGCGCGGTCTTTGGACACAGATCAAATGCCCGTCACCCCTGCCATACCAGTTCGGCAACTGCGGTATCCGATGTACTGTATTGCTACATTCCACACGCTTTGTTTGAAGAAATAGCTGATAACAGCACAGTGCTTCAGCAACAGATCATTAACCAGTTTTTAAATGAACTTGAAATGGTGGAAAAAAAGACCATCCATCTGGCGCACAAAACAGTACGGGAAAAAGTGGCGGATGCGCTTTTGTTGCTTGCCAGGGCGCATCAGTACGAAGAAAAGAAACAAAGTTTTCGCATCAGCTTCTGCCGGCAGGACATAGCCGATCTGGCAGGTACTACCAAAGAGCAGGTTTCAAAAACATTAAAAGATTTTGAAAAGGAAGGACTGATCAAATGCACCGCAAAAAAATTCAGTTATCTCCACACCGGTATGTTGCGTTCCATTTCCGGTAATCATCCGTTGCCCGGTGGAGAAAAGTAATACAATTTAATTCAAAAAAAATACGAAATCGTAATTACAGGCACATTAATCTGCCTACCTGTATTTTCCTACACTTTATCACCGTTAGCTTTATTGCCATAAGCAATGGTTAATCACTGTTAAAATAAAATACAATGGAAAACAGTCAGCAACAGGAAAAGGAAAGCGTTCCATTTGGAAGAATGATCATGGATGATTTTATGTTACTGCTTTTCCTGGGCGTAACCATCTATGCTATCTTTTACCTGTTATGGGGAGTAATGGAACTTTCTAACCTGCCGGCCATTCCGGAAGAGATAAAAGAAACCCTTATCAAATAATTTCTTCACCAAAACCCATACGTATGAGTTTATTCAGCCCCGCAGAAGGATGGTACGATAAAAAAGTTTCCAAAGACGAAAAAATGTGGATGGTCATCGCCCTTTTGCTTTGCATCATGCTATTCGTATGGATGATCATGTGGCATGTATATGGCAAACAAAATCCATCCAATATAACTTACCGCACCAGCACAGCCGAATTCGGAAAACTCAGTGAAGCATATACCAAACAAAATATGATTGGCGCAGATAACGGTATCCCTGTAGTAAGGCCGCAGCAGAACAGCGATGTATTTGTGATGAGTGAAATGTGGAGATGGAGCCCCGTTATGATCCTGCAAAAAGATCAGTCGTACAAACTGCACATCTCATCCAGGGATGTAGTACATGGCTTTTCCATACAACCGGTGAACATGAATTTCCAGGTGTACCCCGGATATGATTATGTACTGGAATTCAAGCCAACGGAAGCCGGTGAATATAAGGTGATCTGTAATGAGTTTTGTGGCATCGGGCACCATACCATGATTGGGAAAATTGTGGTAATTGAAAAGGAGGAAGACCTGAAATTATATGGTTACGAGAATCTCAAAAAAGCCCCCGAGCCGCGGCCGGAGGTAAAGAATGAACGACTATCAGAAACAGAAATGGCTTTGCGGGGCGAACAGGTATATACATTGAAAGGCTGCGGCGCCTGCCATAAAACCGATGGCAGCAGCCAGATTGCACCGGCATGGAACGGCTTGTTTGGAAAAGAGGAGCAGGTAATAGCTAATGGTAAAAAAACCAGCGTTAAAGTTGACGAAGCATACATAAGGGAATCCATTAAAAATCCGCAACAAAAAATAACAGTTGGCTTCGAGAACACTCCTATGCCGGCATTTCCGGTAACAGAGGAAGAAATAGAACAACTGATCGCCTACATCAAAACATTAAAAAACTAACCCTAAAACCTGATACTATGTTTCGTACTTGTGATATAACAGGGTTTAAAGTAGACCTGCAATCGGAAAAGCTTATCCGTTATAATGCTGTATTTGCCGTTATTTCATTATTGCTTGCCGTAACAGCCGCTTTGCTGCTGGTTTTTACCCGGTACCAGCCGGTGCACCTGCTGGGCGCCGAATGGTACTACCGGCTGGTAACCTTTCACGGACTGAACGCGCTTATTTTCTGGATCATCTTTTTTGAAATTGCCGGCTTATATTTTGGCTCAACAGTAGTGCTCAATACCCGGTTTTGTGCGCCCCGTTTGGGCTGGATTGCTTTTTTTCTGATGGTGGCAGGCCTGGTAATGTCTAACATTATTATCCTGATGGGAAAGGCAGATGTGATGCTTACCTCCTATACCCCCCTTAAAGCGCACCCCCTGTATTACCTGGGCATTATCCTTTTTGCAGTAGGCGCGCTGCTCGCAGTTGTATTATTTTTTGGCAACCTCATGATCGCCAGGAGGGAAAAAGCATACGGCGATACCATGCCGTTATTTACCTACGGGCTAACAACGGCAGCTATTATTGCAGTTATTACTTTAGCCTCCGGAGCACTTATTTATATACCTACTTTTTTATGGTCGCTCGGACTTATCAATAATATTGACCCCGGCATGTACAAACTCATATGGTGGGGACTGGGACATTCTTCACAGCAAATTAATGTGGCGGCCATGGTATCTATATGGTACATGGTATCTTTTTTATCGGTAGGAGGCACCTCCATTAACGAAAGGGTTTCACGAACAGCCTTTGTACTTTATATCCTTTTTATCTGCCTCGCTTCGGCCCATCACCTGTTAACAGATCCCGGCGTAAGCAGTGCCTGGAAAGTATGGAACACCAGCTACGCCATGTACCTGGCTGTACTGGCTTCCATGATACATGCTTTTGCAGTACCCTCGTCATTCGAGTTGGCCCAGCGCAAATGGGGGTACAATAAAGGCCTGTTTCAATGGCTGTCGAAAGCGCCCTGGGGCAACCCGGCTTTTTCTTCCATCATTCTGGCCATCATTGGCTTTGGATTTATTGGAGGCACAACGGGAGTGATCTTTGGCATGGAACAAACCAATATCATTGTTCACAATACTTTAGCCATTCCCGGCCATTTTAAAGGAACCGTGGTTATAGGCACAACACTCACTTTTATGGGTATTACCTATTACCTGATCCCCCTCATTTTCAGAAGAAAAATCGTTGGTTTCGGATGGGCAAAATGGCAGCCCTGGATGTTTTTTGTGGGTATTGCCCTGCTGTCTGTTTCAATGATCGTACTCGGACAAATGGGCGTTCCGCGGCGGCATTGGGATTCTACTTTTTCGGGAGGACCATTCACCTACAATTTTAACCCCGCGGTTGATTTTTTTTGGGCACTGATGATGCTGGGCGGCAGCCTGGCTTTTCTGTCGACACTGATATGGATTATGATTGTAGTGATCTCCGTTTTTTTTGGGCCGAAGATAAACGGCCCGCAGGATATGCAACTCCCCATTTCACCACTGGCGCCACAAACCAAACCGCATAAAGGATTTGAAGCACCTGGCACACTTGTACTTACCATTGTATTTTTACTTGTATTCCTGGCGCTCTTTTTTCTAAACTGGAAATGGCTTGCCGCAACATGGAATGTGAACTAAATATCCGAAGAAAACCCTGATGTTTAAAGACCGATACCGGGGGCCAGTCCCCGGTATTATTAACCTTGCCGATATGAAATACGTACATTTATGGATACTGCCGGCATGCCTCCTGTTAAGCGGGTTCAACTTCCCCAACGAAAAAAAATTTCTCGCACAAAAAGCAGCCAATATTGAGGTGTTTGATGCAGCCGGTAACAGGTTCGAATTGTTTTCAATGCTGGGTAAAAAGCCACTGATCATTTCACCTGTATACACCAGGTGCCATTCGCTTTGCGGTGTGATCAGTAATGGCGTTCAAACGGCAATTACCGAATTGGGCAGTTTGGGAAAAGATTTTACCATGGTTAGTTTTTCTTTTGACAGCAGCGACAGACAATTGAATCTTGCAGCTTATGAAAACAGGTGGAAGATGGATGGTATAAACTGGAAAACCATCTCCGCATCCGCTGAAAACATACAACAGTTCCTCTCATCCATCGACTACCAATTTGATTATGACCCTGCAACAAAAGAATTCAACCATCCTTCCATCCTTATTGTGCTAACGCCGGAAGGAAAGATATCAAGATACATCTACGGGATAAACCCTTCCAAAAAAGACATAAAGCTGGCCGTAATGGAAGCTATGGCCGAAAAAACCAGACCAGGGATCATTAAGGGCTTCTATTTGCGCTGCTTCGGATACGACCCCCTTTTAAAAACCTATACCATGGACTGGAGTTTTATTATATCTACTTCGGCGGGGTTGCTGATGATTAGCCTGGTGAGCGGACTTTTCTTAAAATCTTTTATTATATCAAAAAAAACAGGATGAGTACAGCAGCCGATACCCGGCATACGATAAAAGAACGTACCCGGGGACACCAGTTGTTTCAACAACTTTCATCCTGGCCGGGCCGGATATTTTCCACCGGGTTAAACCCATTGTATTATTTGGGAAGTATAGCGGTATTGCTTTTCGCGGTAGCGTGTATTTCCGGTATCTATATTTTCATTTTTTACAACATTAATCCACGTCACGCCTGGGATTCGGTAGAAGCAATGTCTGCCAATATTTTTAATGGATGGATGAGAAGCATCCACCGGTATTCATCGGATCTGCTGGTGATTTTTATACTGTTGCACCTGCTGCACACTTTAATAACGTCTAAATTTAAACGACTGGTTTCCTGGATCAGCGGCGTTATTTCTTTCATGATCGTTATTCTTATTGGCGTAACCGGATACATACTGGTGTGGGATCAAAAAGCAAAACTCACCGGTTATCTTACTGCCAGGCTGTTCTCCGGCCTGCCTGTCTTTGATCCTTCCATTGCAGGCGCCTTTTTATTGAACGACCTCAATGCAGTGGGCGGATTTTTTAAGGTGGCCTTGTTCGGACATATAGCGTTTTCGCTGATAACGCTTATTGTTATATGGATACATGTGCTGCGGATCTCGAAGCCCAGGATATTTCCCCCTAAAAAACTGGTTGTTTATACCATTATCGCTTTGAGTATTGTTTCACTTTTGTTTCCGGTAAAAAGCGATCCGCCTGCACAGGCATCGAACCTGCCCGTAAATACTACCTTCGACTGGTATTATTATTTCGGCTATTACCTGATGAAGCTGTTCAGCGTTAATCAAAACTGGATCATTATAACCGGTTCCGGACTGCTGCTGTGCATCATACCTTTTATTTTCAAAAGAAAAAACAGGCCGCCGGTTCATATTGATCTTGATAAATGCGATGCATGTAATCTTTGCTCCTATGATTGTCCTTATGAAGCCATTGACATGCTCATAAAAGATGGGAAAAGGAAAGCGATATTATCGCCCGATAAATGTGTAGGATGCACCATTTGTATTGGTTCCTGTGCCGAACATGCCATCAGTCATCCGCAGTTTCCGCAGCTTGCGTTGCACCCCCAAAGCAAAGCCGATATAACGCTTTTTAGCTGCAGCTATTTTCCTGTGCCTGAATTGCCGGAAGGGCTGAACATTGTGCAGTACAAAGTGCCCTGCCTGGGCAGTGTAATGCCTAAAGACGTGCAGCAAATACTGGAAAACAGCAGCGAAAAAGTTGCACTGCTGGGCTGTGAGGATTGTTATTACCGGCTTGGCAAAACATGGGCCATTAAGCGGTTCATGCGTATGCGGGCGCCATCCTTTTCTAAAAAATACGACGCATCGAAACTGCAGTTATTTACGCTTACCCAATACAGTAAGGAAAAGCTGCTTGCATTCTTTAAACGAACCGCAGCAAACGATATCAGGCAAAACCAGTTGGCCGTTGCTGACCATGAAAAAACACATCCCTTTCTGTCTGTACTGATTTTAACCGCGTTCTTCGCATTGATGGTGCCGTTGAGCAGCACCGTGGTGCGATTCTTTAACCCCGAAGAAAAGACGCTGATCGTGAACTTTAAATATATTTCAAGTCCCCAGGAATATGAGCAAAGCACATCGCAGGCAAAGCATATGCAAGCGCAGGTACCGGTGGTTAAAAAAAGGAGTCCTGTGCGTTTACGGGTATATTCGGCTGGCAGCAAGTCGTTATTGTATGAAAAAGAGTATACGGCAAGAGGACTGCGCCAGGATATTGCCATGTTTATTTATACTCAGCTTGTACTCACAGAAGATCTGGTAGACGTTGAGTTAACGGAAACAGCCTTTCCTGAAAAGCAGTACCGGTTAAACGGCGTAAGATTAAAAAAGGGAGATGGCACTTTTGTAGTATTTAAAAACGAGGATTTGGCCGTAGCAGGAATGAACTGATTCGTTTGCCAGGGGAAATTGAATGCAGGTATTTTTTTAGAATGATCCTATTTGCTCACATTTCGGTACACCGCGTTATTTATTGACAAATGCTTTTGAAACGCTCAGCCATCAGCAATAAATACACAGATTAGCAGCCATCTGGCATGCTTTACGTTTGGAAGTTGACGGATTCCACAATGTTTAAACGGTTTGATTATTTGACTGAAACATCGCGAGTTAATCAGAAAGAGATACATTTGTGCCAATTTTTGAAGGAGAGATGCCAGAGTGGTTGAATGGGACGGTCTCGAAAACCGTTGTACGGGCAACTGTACCCAGGGTTCGAATCCCTGTCTCTCCGCTAGAAGGGATAATCGCAAGATTATCCCTTTTTTTTTCATAAATCAGGTAGCCTTTCTCCTTCATTAACAGCGAGTTATGGCTTAACATATCCATCATAGTAGGTGTTCGATAGATACCATCCTGATAGTATAAATTGTTGTCGAACACCATGCTCACAAATTCTCTCTTCTTTATAGTGTCGGCACTGGTATATACATATCGCATATCAGTAAGCAGATTGAGGTGCTTATTTAAGATTCCGAATGCTTCACTTTGATCTTTGCTTAAACGATCAATAGCTCCTTTAAAAGTAAGAATACTGCTGTTATAAGTGGAATACCATCTGTCATAGGTATCACGGTTTATTTCGTTTTTAATCCATTTTTCTTCCACAGCAAAAAGCTTTTCCTCTACTTCAGCAAGTTGCTGTTTTTTCTCACCTATCTTTTTCCTGTTGCCTTCCATTTCAACCTGAATGGCAGATTTACAGCCGTTCCTGATTTCCTGTACTTTGTTTTCAGAAAGACTCATTAATTCACATGCTCCTAAAAATTGATCATTCGCTTTTATAGCACTGATGTTATTGTGCTTTGAAAACCTGCATTTGTAATAATAGAAGTATTTCCCCGACTTGCCCCTTGACGGCGCACCAGAAAGTGGATTGCCGCAATGACACTTTAGAACACCTCTCAATGGTATTTCATCATCCAGCACCGCTCTCACCTTTTCAGGCTTTTTCATTTTGCTTTGCACCATTTGCCAGGTGGTCATATCAATGATAGGTTCATGAATAGCAGGGAACAGGCCACCTGGATATTCTTTATAGGCATCTACGTGCAATAATCCCGCATATACGGGATTTGACAATACCCTCTCGACAGCCATATTGCCTTTTGTGCAAAACCCCAATTCATGGGCTTTCTCTTTGATCTTATAAAGCGGCACATCACGCAAATAGGCATCATATATGAACCGAACTATCTTTGCCTGTGTTTCATCCACAAGTAAGCGGCGATCCTTTCTTTCGCCTTCCTTTCTGTAACCGAATGGAGCATTCTTAAAAACAAATCTGCCCTCCTTAGCCTTTGCAGTGTAAATACCACCCTTCACTTTGATGCTTCTGTTGATGTTATCTTCTTCGGCAAGTAAGAGTTGCAAACCAGCTCTGAAAAAACTTCCCGGGGTATCGTAATCAAACGTTATCCCTTCGGTTACGCTTACTACCTGAATATTATATTTCCTCTGTAGTTTTTTAACCATGCTCATGGCCTCACCTGCATCACGGCTAAACCTGTCAAGCTGATCCACCAGCAGGTAATCAACAACTTTATAATGCCGGGAAATAAATTCCTGTAGTTTGATGAAGTCGGGACGGTCGAAAGTACGTGCACTTTTCCCCCGGTCTATAAATGTATCAACAAGGTCTATGTTGTTGAACTTTATCCATTGATCTGTGTATAATTCCTGTCTCTCTATTGACCCGTTACTTTGTCCCAACTGACTGAAGCGTAGGTATCTAATCGCCCTTTTCATAGTATTCTTTTAAGGTAATTGCTACTATAATTTCAACTATTAAATTTACGAATTTTTTCTCTTTTTCTCTCTCTAAATCGTCATAAGTTTTCAATATTAACCGATCATTTTTTAAGTCGGTATTCTCTCTCAACTTTTCCATTTCACACCTCCTTATGTTGACAGCAAAGCCCGTTCGGGCTTCGTGCTATGTTATTAATTTCATTGCTTTCATTTATTCAGTTGCATTAAAATATACCTTACTGCCTTTGTTTCTTTTGAATGAAGGTTCATACCTGATATAGCCATAACTATTCAGATCCCTGATACTTTTATGGTAAGTAGTGCTTGCAGAAATTTTTGCGATCCGCATTATCTCGTAACTAAAAACCTGCACCGGATTTTCATAGTGATGCTCACTCCAGTATTTCAGCAAGGCAGCATAAACACCAATATGGGTAATGCTAATGCGGGGGTCGCCCGCAATAGCATTAAAGAAATCCGATAAAGGCTTTAACTGTTCCATCTGGCTGACTATGGCATACTATAGGTTACAAGATCATAAGCATATGAACTGCAATCAGCAGCGTACCCGGCATTGCCGCTAACTATAGCGCCGCCTATATCACTGGTTACAGCAGCAATCCACTTAATGATGTTCTTTAATTTAAAAGCTGCCACAGGAGGAGGATTAATATTCATCCAGTAATAGATGGAATACCTTGCCACTGATGCCGCTTTCAGGATGATCTGGCGGTCTTTCTCGCTGAACCTGATATCTTGTATTATCCCGTTTTCAAAGCCAATTATAACGTCTTTAATTACGTAATATCCACTACTGTCATCAGACAATCTTTTTACTATTTTAATCAATGAATCTAAAGCCGTTTTAACTGGATCAGTGTAGGGGCAATTCGCAATAACATTGCTGAAGTCATTGTCCCTGTCATCCACTGTTTGTTTTACGGTCGAGAAAAAAGACACAGGAATTTCCAATGATTGTTCGCTATAAAATTTAAGTACACAACCAGTAGATGTTTCGACATCCGGTGTATCAGTTTCCGGCTTGCAGCTTTGTACATAAGCCAAAATAATGTTATGCCAGTACCCAACGCTATCGTAACCATTTAACGGGTTTTCCGGGCCTGCAATATTTGATGATTTTTCAGCAAACGTTTTACCTGTTTCCTGCACCTGTACTTTTTCAATATTGTCCTTTTTACAAGCTGATAAACCTGTTATAAAGGCTGTCAGCAGTATTACTATATTTTTCATCTTTTAATGATTTAGCTTTTACAAATAATAGTTCTCTCATCACATTCTCCACACCACGGCTATTCTCTGTTAGCCATATCAGCACTGCCTCTCCTTAGTGTACAGAATTGCTTTGCTTCTTCCTTCTTTTGTTCGATGCCTTTGGCATCGCATCGCTATCATCCGCATCACCCGTGTCCTGGCTTTCGTTCTTAGCATTTTGTTTTGCTGATTTCTGTTCACCCTGTCCCTGTTTTTCATCCTGTGCCTGTTTACTGTTGAGGCGTTGCATATTGCTGTCATAGATATTAATGGTTTTGAACTGCGGATTGGCTTCGATAAAATGCTTTTGTTCATTCCCATTCTGCACGAACGTTACGGATTGCCTGTTTCCTTTTTGCAGGGAATCCACCAGCTTTGTCTTATCATTTTCATTTTCCAGTTCCTTGATAGGATGTTTTGCTAATGCCGCATTCAAATCATAGCCGTAATTTTCGGTGTACTTTAACTGCTTGAAATTTCCCTGCTCATCGGCTTCTTTAAAATCCAGTTTCATCCAGGCAGTGTATTTCTCATCTGTCGGCTTGAAACGTGTGTTTTCGCCTTCACCCACTTTTTCCAGCTTTGCAAACTCTTTATGTATCGCACGGCCATTCATAAGGTTGAAGGCTTCTTTGAGCGTAATATTGTTATTGCCCTTATTGATATAAAAAGCCTGTGTCATTTCATCCTTTGAGCCTTCCGGCTTCAGGGTGGCATCGTAGCGGTTGAAGAAATACATATCCGTTTGGTCGGATTTTTTAAAATGCAATACAGACGAAACCTCATCGTTACCGAATTTGGTTTGGTGTGCGATCCGGAAATCCGGCGTTTGCTTTTCCAGTTTTTCCTTTAGCTCATTTTCCAGCCCCTCACCGAAGCCAGTAAACTTTACCTGGTCTTTCAGGAAGTCATAATTTTTCTGGTTCATAACATTTTGTTTTTGATCATTAATTAATTGCTGTTCTTCCAGCCTTTGATAATGCAGCGTAACCATTTGCCCTACATCTGCCAATCCGTTCTTTTCGACAAGAAGTTCTTTGTCCTGTAACCCTTCGCTCATGCTACGGCACACTGATCTTAAAGACAGATAATCATAGCGATCCACATCGGTAGACATTTCATAGCAGAACTCCATCGCTTCGTATGCGGTTGCAAAACAGAAAAGTTCTTCTTTCTGCAAGGCAACCGAATCATCAGGAAAAGCGACAAATTCATTGCCTGCCCATCGCTGGTTGATCATCTCATGCAGGACATCTGTATAATCGGTTGAACTGATTTTCATAAAGCTGCGGTTTACTGCGTTAGAATGTTATCTGACCGGCTTTGCTTTTACAATGGTTTTATTGTGCAGGGAAAGTTCAAGGTTCCTGCCCCCATCCTTTTCCATGAGCTGGATAGCCAGGTATTTTTTATCAGGAATGGTAAATTTGGGAACGGCAAAAACAAATACCTGTTCTGAATGCCCTGTTACGGCTAAGGTATCATTGGATATATGCAGCGGGTAGATCTCCACTTCCTGTGTTGCAGTACGCTTTGATTTTTTCTGGTCCCTGATAAAAAATCGGAGTTGGCTAATATCATAATTGATATTTGTCTCGTTGGCTATTTTTATGCGGAAGTACATGATCTCACTATTGATATAAATACCATCCAGCCGGAAGTCAATGCCATACGATCTATCTTTGATACCCCTTGTAGTCTTCCTGGCTGCAACAAGTTTTTCGGCATCGGCCTGAACTTCGGCCTCATTGATCCCGCTTTGGGAGAAAAATGCCTCAGGGTTCCATTCCATTTTATGAGCAAAGCTGATATTGAGGATGGAAGGACTGTCTACATAATTCAGTATATAGGAATAGAGCTTGCCATCTGCCGTTATCACTGTCAGGTTGGTTTCATCAAAACCTAATTTGCCTGCCTTCACCTGTAACACATTTTCAACACCTTTCGCTTTTTGGGCAAGGATGTCTTTGCTTCCCCGGTCAACACTTTTAATAGCATAGGGAAATACAAGGTTGGTTGTTTTATAGTAAGTGACCGCAAGCCGATAAGGAGCAATCACTGAATCTTTGATGATAGGCATCGCTATTTGTGCGGATGCCTGCACACTTATTAGTAAGGCAACAATTCCTGTTATCATTACTGCACATATCTTTTTCATACTCGTAGGAATTTTAAAATGATTAATTAATGTTCTTTTTCGTTTAGTTATTCTGTTTTTGTTTTTCATCATGAAGCAACACCTGGTATCCTGCTTTCACAGTTACCTTGATGAGTTTTACTTTTTTACTGAACAGGGTTTTAGCAGCTTCGATACCTGCACTGGCAGCCTGTGCACCGATGGATGGATCTAAAGAAGTGTATCCAATTCCCTGAATAGATCGATCGGCAGATTCCTTTGCAACGTCGCGGGTGATTGCGCCAGGAATGTAAATCCCATCCATCCCATCTATGTCGTAGACTTGCAGCTCAACAGGGAACAGCGAATTGCGGTAACGGATGCTGCTGATCTTGATACCTAACCGTTCCCCATTAAGCTGGGTAGTACCAAAGACGAAATTGTTTTTAGGTATCAGAACGCCGTTGATATAAATATCATTGACAAGCCTTAATTTAACGGTAGAGCCATTTACCAAAGTTTGAGTTTCATGGATTACAGCCTCAATAGCATTTTGGCTTACATCCGATAAAACATCATCAAGGGAAAAGAAGCCATTTTGGGAAGGAAAAGAAAAGCCGGTATCACTCTTTATATAGTTACTCCCCCCGTTTTCTAATAAAGACACAGGATTGGGTTGGGTTTTTGCTGAAACGGCAAAAACCTGGCCTTTCCTGGTTTCAGATGCTTTCCTGATTTGTTCCTGCACACGGTCAGGATGCTGGATGTCCAATATCCGTTCAAGCATACTGTTTAGCTGCTGCATCTCGGGATCATCGCCGTTTTTTTGATTCATGGCATTCATCATTTGTTCCAGCCTGTCCACATCACTGCTGTTAACCGAAGCATTGGTTGTACGGTTAGGAGTATTGTTTTCATCTATGTTTGCTTGTGGGATAGCCACATTATTCATGGCCTCATTCAATTGCGCCAGCTTGCGATATACTTTTGCTTCATTCGGATCTGTATAGCCTGAACCTGTTTTTGTATTCACCCTCTTTCCTGAACCACTGTACTTGATACCCGACATGGAGGTATCCATAAAATGGCTGGTAATGGTATCAGTGTCCAGCGGCATCTTATAATAGGGATCGTTTTTTATCTGCTGTTCAAGTTTCAACGAATCGGATGCAGCTTTCTCATAATAGCTTAGCTTATCCAGTGGTTTGTCATCTTTCAGGTTAGCCCCCGGCAATTGCATGTTAAATCCTTTCTTTACATCCTGTGCATTTGCGTGATCCATTTTTCCACCGCCCAATGACCAAAACATCAGGGTCATAAATGGCAAGACCAATAGTGGCATCACCATGAAAAATTTGCGTTGCCTCAGAAATTTCTGAGAATGTGTTTTCTGTTCCATAATATTTGTTATTTAGTTTGTGACTGATATAAATTTTCGATAAAAGCAACACTATCCATCAATCCCGGTCGCTGCTTCAGGATGCTGTCGTAAAGCGGCCTGCCGGAAGGGCTTCTGGCAAGGCTATCCATATAGTGCCTGAACCGTTCTATCCTTTGATATTCCTGCTTTGACACAACTATGGCAGATTTGATATTTTCATCCCCTGATCTATTTGTATGCAATGGAGTTTTGATTCGTGATACAGTAATGGAAACGGAAGGCTTACCCATCAGGCTGCTGGCGATAAGATAAATACTCAGGCTTCCAGCAATCAGACAGAATAATAACAGGGCAATTAATTTCCCCTTGCCGGAGAGCCGTTCCATTCGCCCCTGCATAAATGCTGCCCAACGTTGTTGTTGCCTGATGCACCACACAACGATATTTTTTGCCATCCTGTCCTGGGCTGCATTGCCTGCTGCAGATGGTGTTTTCCTTTTGTTTTTGAATAGCGATAACATGGCTTAGCGGTTTTCAATTTTCAAATCCTTATTGTCTATGGTAGTCCAGCGTTCGATCAGGAAACCGTGCGGGTTATTGTCAGAGCGGCTTACATTACGCAGGTAGCCTTCTGTTATCAGGCTGCGGGCAACTGTGCTGGTAGTACGGATGATATGTTGCGTAGCATAGCACCGGAAATGGTAAGGGTATTCATTAATGTCAACAGCTACGCTGTCCACTTTAATCTCCTGGCTGATATTACCGGCGATCACATTGGCATAGTAACCGTTCTCTTTCAGGTTATCATATTCACGCTTTGCAGAACCGTCAGCGAGGTACAGGGCTTTGGTAATATTTGCCTGAATGACTTTATCATCCGGATCGAGCGAGAAAAAATACTGATGAAAGTTTTTGACATGATCCTTTGCTTCAACGGGTATGTTATCCTTGCGGTCGGATGCATAAGCTTCAAGGGCTTTGCCGTTGGCCAGTATATATACTTTACTCTGCATCTCATATACCAGCCTGAAACTTTTATACACGGCAAAGCAACAGATGACCGTGCAGCCGATAACAACAACAAGTGTGAACGTGCGGATATGCTTAAAAGCAGTATCTATATTTTGCATTTTTTTAAACATGACTGATAGCATTAGCGTTAAAAAATTATCCTTTTATAAGGCGGCTGCGGTTAAGATTTGCCGGAGATTTTATCCTGCATATAATTCGATTTGCCGGAGGAACCGCCTTCATTGAAATACCCTGAATTAGCACCGTAATTGCTCATACTGTTGCTCATCCTTTCTGCCGCATTGCCCAAAGCATCCGCTGCCATACCTGCACTTGAAGACATGGTATTAACTGCACCTCTGGATGTGCTGCTGAAAAGGCTGGTAACTTTCTGCACCATTGCACCGCCACCGCCTGCATTCACGATATAGTTCGCTACTGAAGGGACAGTGAAATACCCAATGATGCCGATGATCATAAACACGAGATAAGCAACATCCGTGGAACTAAAGAAGGTATCACCTGAAGTCTGAACCTGGCTAATATCCAGTTGAAGCATCTTCTCCTGTATCTTGCCGATAATAGAGCCGAAAATATTCGCTACGGGCAGCCATAAGAAAATATTGATATAGCGGGCTATCCATACTGTTAATGTATGTTGAAACCCATCGAAGACAGCTATCCCGAATACCAGCGGCCCGAGTATGGCAAGGACAATTAAATTGAATGTTCGCAGGGTATTTATACAAAGTGCTGCCGCTTCATACAGCACCCTTAATACTTCGCTCATCCATTCCTTAACTGAATTGCGGAAATTGTAAGAGGCTTTAGACATAGCGAATTTGATGTCATTGCCGATACCTTCAAATACCCCTTCATCACTGCCTGTGGGATCATCCGGGTGTGTGTACTTATACCATTTGTCCCGGTCGCCACTGCCTGATTCCCCTACATACATTTGCCATGCTTCGGTTTTCTTGATGGCTTCTTCTTTTTGTTTGAGCAGCTCAGTGATCGCCTTATCCGAATCCTTAACCATTTCTGCGGTCGCGGTAACGGTTGGCTTCATTACGCCATTGATGATGCCCAATACAGAAGGAAACACCATTACCGCAAAGCCTATTACGAAAGGACGGAATAACGGATAAAAATCAATCGGCTCTGCATTAGCAATATGCCGCCATACACGGGAGGCGATATACCAGGTAGCTGCAAACCCCGCGATACCTTGCCCTACACCAATGAGCTTGCTGCACAAGGGCATCATCTCATCATATAACTGATCCAGTACACCGTGCAGGCTGTTCATTTCATCTGCCAGGCCCTGTGCCTGCGAAAACTGCGGCAAGATCATTACCACTGTTGCTATCATAGCAACCCTTATCCACTTTGCCATGTTGATTGATTTTAATTGTTTACACCATATATTTTTTTCATTGTAACCGCATCGTTCCTTTCTCTTGCCCGTTGCACGGCCAGTATTGTTGTATTGTTATTAAAATGCCGGAGGAAAAGCAGTTTGTCATTCATGTTGCCGTGAATCCTGTCGATTGCTTCGAGCCGCTCATCATCGGACATCCGCAGCTTACTGTCGGTCATCACCATTGTCAGCTCATCAAGGTCATTCAGGCTTTGCTTGAACAGGTTGTTATAGATTTTTGACAGGTAATCAATTTCACCTGCACTGAAATTGCCATCCTGTTTGTACCTGTTAAATGCAGTCTTGTATTCTTTTACGATCATTACCTGGTCGTTAATAATATCAGCCACCTTACGGTATTTGCGGACTGCCGGGCTAACCGTCATCAGGCCATCAAGGAAAGTCTTATGCAGGTTGAAATTACCCTGTGACAAATCCTTGATGGTGGAATAACCTGTACTGACGATCTGGTAGCCTTTTTTCAGGTCGCTCAATATCTGTTTGAACTGTGCCAGCTTTTCTATATTGAGTGTTAGCTGTTCTATTTCCTGTGCCTGTGCTGCTGCTTTGTTACTGATTCCCGCACTAAGGATGATTAAAAGAAGGATTATCTTTTTCATAGATTTTATTTTATGCCGTTGATCGCACGGCTTGTTCGTACATCATTTTGTTCACGGATGCGGGAAGCTGCCAGCAATTTTGCCTCATTGGAAAAGCCTTGGACAAAAGTGTATTTGCCCTGCATATCGCTGTATAGAGCATCAATACGCTTCAGTCGTTCATCGTCTTTCATTTCCAATTGGTTGCTGGTCGTTACCGCAATCAGTTCATCTATGGTTTTCGTACAGTCATCTATCAGCCTGTCAAAAACACCGTTCAGGTAACTGATTTCCTTATCATTGAAAGCACCGCTTTTGCTAACCTGCTTTACTGCGGCTTTATACACCTGCACTATCCTGACTTGTATAGCAATGATCTCAGCAACTTTTGCGTAATTCCTGACGGTTGGATTAACGGTCTTTAAAGAGCTGAAATAGTCGGTATGCAGATTGAACTCACCATGCTTGATATCACTGATAGTATTCAATCCTTTTTTTGCAATAGAGTAACCTTTTTGAACATAACCGATATACACCTGCAATGCTGCTATCTGTTGCAGCAGGTATTTCTTTTGTGTTGATCCCTGCTGAAACCATTCGGCGAAAGTCTGTGCCTTTACGCCTGTGGCGCACAGGGCAAGTAGTAATAAGACAATGAATTGCTTTTTCATATTGGTTGATTTATTGAAGGCCATATAATTTCCTTACGACATCCACATCATTCTGCGCTTTTGCCCTTTGCAGGCTAAGCAATATGCCCTGCTGGTTGAAGGCTTTGAGGTCATTGTAATTTATATCGGTGCGGTTAGCTGCTGCATTAATCAGCTCCAGTCTTTTGGCATCGCTCATTTGTGTTTGAAATGAATTAACCACCATGTATATCTGGTCAATATTCTTTACGCTCTCATCCAGTATGCCGGAATACACCCGGCTCATATAGGCAAGCTCACCGGGAGTAAAATGCTTGTCCTGTTGGAACAGCGCCCAGGCCCTTTTATACTCACCCACCAAATGCACCTGCTTTTCAGTCATTTCCTTTATGCGTTGGTAATAAGAAATGATGGCTTTTACTTTTCTGAGTTCTTCGTAATAGTCTTTGTACAAGGTCTTTTGCTTATCCACCCAATCCGTTATCTCGTCCAGCCTTGTTTTGGACATGGTATTCTCCAGCGTCTTCTGTGCGTTTTGCAGCCAGATCACTTTATTTTGCTGCCGCTGGATTTGCAGGTCAATCGCCTTGATGACTTTTTTGATCGCACCCTTGATAATATCCACGATGGGTATCTGTGCCTGGGCGTGCTGCACGGGTGCTATCGTACCTAATCCCACAAATGCCAGTATGATCAATAGCTTTTTCATAACTCATATATTTTTTGGTCCTTACTTTTTACCTGCTTTCAGATCGGCTACCAATGCAGCAATGCCTTTCCGTACATCACCGTATTTTTTAGCGTACTGCGTTACTTTTACTTTTTCGGTTTCCTCTGTGGTATAGGCAAAATATTCTTCAGGGGAAACTTCCGTCCGGTACACTTTGGAGAGCATACCACCGAGGCTGATAAATACTTCTTTATATTTTTTGGTAGGGTCATTGGCTTTGTTCACCGAAAGGATCAAAGCCTTTTCCTTTTCCGTCAGCCCGAGCAGTTCCTGTATCTGTTCAAACTTGTTCTGGTACTTCGATTGGTCTAAGAGTATCTTGCAATCGCTATTATTGATGATAGCCTGCTTCACCACAGGAGAACTGATGATGTCTTCCACTTCCTGTGTTACTACAATAGCTTCCCCAAAGAATTTGCGGACGGTTTTAAACAGGTATTTGATGTACTCTGCCATGCCTTCTTTGGCGATGGCCTTCCAAGCTTCTTCAATGAGGATCATTTTACGGATGCCTTTCAGCTTCCGCATTTTTGAAATAAATACCTCCATGATGATAATGGTCACTACCGGGAAAAGGATTGGATGATCCTTGATGTTGTCAAGTTCAAACACAATAAAACGTTCTGTAAGCAACTCCAGATTTTCTGTAGCATTGAGCAGGTAATCAAATTCACCACCATTGTAATACGGGCGAAGCACATACAGGAAATTGTTTACATCAAAATCCTTTTCCTTCACCTTGTCATTGGTCAGGATGGCAACAAATTCGTCCCGAAGGAAATCATAGAAAGTATTGAAGCAGGGAAACAGGTTATCATTCTTTTCCAGTTTTTCATAGTAAAGCTGCAACGCACTGGACAAGGCTACATATTCGGAACGGTTGAAAGTTTCGTTATCCTTTTTCCACAATGCGAGCAGCAATGTTTTGATGCTTTCCTTTTTCTCCGTATCCAGGCTGTCACCTTCGCCGATATAGAAAGGATTGAAACGGATAGGGTTCTTTTCATCATAGGTGAAGTAATACCCGTTCACCATATCGCATAATCCCTTGTAACTGTGCCCTACATCCACCAGCACGATATGTGTGCCTTGCTCATAGTAAGAGCGTACCATGTGATTGGTGAAGAAGGATTTTCCGCTACCCGATGGGCCAAGAATGAATTTGTTGCGGTTGGTGCAGATGCCTTTTTTTATAGGCTCATCGGATATATCCACATGAACGGGCTTGCCTGTAAGCCTGTCGCCAAGCCTGATACCGACCGGGCTAAGAGAAGAACGGTAATTGGTTTCGAGGTTAAGGAAGCAGCTTGCCTGTTCTGCGAACGTATCAAACGTATCATTCATAGGAAAATCGGCTTCGTTGCCGGGGATACCTGCCCAGAATATCTGTGCGGCACCGAGTGTTTCCTGTTTTGCTACCGCATCCATTTGTGCCAATGCAGAAGACACGAGGTTTTTAAGGTCTTTCAGTTCTTCTTTATTGGAAGTCCATACCTGTACATTAAAGTGTGCCTTTACTGGAAGGCGTTGCTGGCTAATCGCTTCATTGAGGAAATCATTGGTAGCATCCCTTGCAATGGTGTTTTCACGGGAGTAGGCAGACAGGGATTGCAGCCTTAAACGCTTGCTCTCCAGCTTTTGCATGGTTTTCTGCGTGTCCTCAATAAATATGTATTGATTATAGATATGATTGCAAGGAAGCAGTTGCCCAAGCGTAGAAGCAAAGCCGATGCTGAATTTTGTTTTGTCTGTGGAGTACCTGTCAAAGTTGATCCGTGAACCACACAAAGCGGGAAGATCTGCTGCATCACCCAATGTATAAAGTTGGCTATGCTGGCTGCCGATTTGTAAGCCCTCCTGAAAGGCAATGTCCTTCAACAGCAGCTCATCGTTCTTTTCAGAGAGGTAGCAATAGCGTTCTATCAATCCCATCTTACGGCTCTGGCTTTGCAGTTCATCATTTTTGAGGCGGGTAAGTTGCACAAAGCCGCTGTCTTCAAGTATCCGTTTAAACTGCCCGGCACTATCCAAAAAATCCTGTAGTAGTTGAGGCTTCAATGTTTGTTCAGGCACGATAGACCTGCGGAGCAGGTTGGAAAATAAAGAGGTGGCAGGTTTCCTTCCCGCAGGTTTCTTTGTAAGTAATATATAACAGCTATGGTCTAAAAAAGGACGTTCATTAAAGAAACGTTCACTGCTAAGCGTTAAGAAGGTCGTATCTTCTTTTGTAAAATCCGGCGAGTATTTGCTGTCAATAAACCAGTCCTGCTTATGGAATATGGACATCTTTGGTAAAATCTTGATCGCTTTTACCCATGCCTGGTGAAAGGCTTCGTATTCCTGATCCGACAGCGTAAATATCTCTGGCAGCTCTGCCTTAAAGACTAACGTTATATCCCCTTGTTTGGAAAGGATACAATCATGTTCTACGCCCAATATTGGTAAAATATCATCCAACTGCTTTTCCATGTTCACTTTTTTACCTTGTTACTGATATGTTCTTACATCTTATTGCCACGGCTTCGCCTGATGGCTTTTTTAGGCTGGTTGCCTATTTTATTCTTTACATCTTTGCTTTGCTTTTTCGACAGGTTCTTTTCAATAATTTGCTGAAGCCCTGTTTCTTTCCAGTCGATTATTTTTGCCACCATATTTTTCTCAATAAGATTAGCCATAACTATTTGCTCTATGTCAAAACCATGATGGCGGGCATAGCCAACAGGGTCGAGTTTTTCAAGTGTGGGAATTTCAATTAGAAAAACATCCTTTGGGATTGCTGTAATTTTTTCGGGATCAATTTTTTTCACCGTATGAGAAGCTGGATGGTATGGTATCCAGTAACACTGATCATCAGGATGTATATAGTCGTCTATCTCCGAATATCTAATGCCCAATGTGGTAAAATCATCTTTCGGCCTGAGTGAATCCATCCGCACATCTACATAGAAAGGATGGTTCATGATTTCTATAACGGGAAGATGTCCGCTCAGACGCCGCTTGTACAAGTCCTGATCAATTATGATTTCAAAATCCGTTTTCTCTTTTATCTCATCGATGTTCTTTTTGTACTTCAAAGCCATTCCTTCAGGATCGAGTTTAACCATTGCCGGAACCTGAACATCTTCAAATGCTGATGATATGATGCCAGGCAAATTCTTCTCATTCAGGTCATAGCTGAAAGCGTAATGATCTCCCTTGTACAACATTTCCTTAAAAGGGATAATGTTATTGGAGTTCTCTGCCTCAATTAATGCTTCCTTCATTATATCAACCGTGAATGAAGTACCGTGTATTGTTAATGATGGTAATTGCCTTTCCATAATATCAGATTTATTTCATGTTTGTATTTGCAGGATGAGGAGTACAGAATACAGCCCTGCTTTTTGATTTAATGACTTTCGGTACGCTGCGTTTTGCTATGGTCTTCATCATACCATATTCGCCGTAAGTATTGCTCAGTGCGTACAGCTTAACCACCAGCACAGTTCCGGCAATGAGTATGATACCAATGCAGATAAATGAATTGATGCCGATGATATACATGATGGCAAATAGGATCAGCAGTGCAATGACACCACCCCCGAAATACCAGATATACTGTGCTTTCAGCCCTTTGAACTCAATACTTTTATTAATGCCTTTATTGATTGGATATACACTGTTGCTCATAATATTTTCTTTTAAAGTCTTAACCTGTTGCTTCGCCTGTTCCGTTGTGCAGCCTGTTCATCGTTAACATGGTGCTGATTTGCACCGTTGACTACCGTACCGTTGACCTTTGCCATTGCCACCTGCAAGGGAGTAGTCACTTTCGGGTTCATTTGTATCACCGGTATATCGGCAACCTGATTGGCCTGTTGCTCTTTTTGTTCAGCAGGCTTTTCATCAAACAGGCCGTTCTGCTTCATTTGGTTTTCCTGTATCTTGATAGCAATCTTCCTTTCCAGGTTTGCCAGTTCGCTTTTCATTTGCAGCAGTTCCTTTTCCTTTTCAAAAGGTTTATTCACGAATGCAGCAACCATCGGGATGTTTGTTTCCAGTTCCTTTAATGTCTTTTGGTATTTCTCCTTTAAAGGTTCGACCCGGTCAATCGCATTGAGGAAATAACGTGCTGCAAGCTTTGCGTTATCTGTGTTGGGGTGCCCCTGATTGTAAGTGTACTTGATGTCTGTTTTCGGATTGACGGCGTACAGCGTGTTATAATATCTATGCTTAAATATTCCGTTTTCTTCATACGCTTCCTGTTGCTGCCGGATGCACAGATCAAAGCCATACAGGGTTCCGACCTTTGGTTCATCCGCTGGTTTCCAGTGCTGGTAAAGTTTGATCAGATGCTTGCCAATGATTTCAGGATCAGCGGTCGTCAACCCCGTTAACTGTACAGGATTGGCTTTTGTGCCGTCTTTTTCATATTGCAGCTTCCCTTTATAAAATTTTTCATCTTTGGATAATTTGCCGAGCGTCTGCACCGTACTTTCTTTCTCATGCTGGAGATTATCGAGCTGATATTTGGAGCGTGATACTTCCCTGAAGTGTGCTGTTTTCAGGCTTTCTAACACTGCTACTTTTTTTTCCAGTTTTGATTTTTCCAGCAGCGATGTATCACCGGAAAGGATAGCAATGTATTCGGAAAAGTTCATCCCTGTTTTTTCATCAATAGCCCCTTCGTCAATCGTGCGGATGTTCAGCTCACAGTTCTTCATCTGGCTGATGAATGTTTGCTTATTCTTCAGTAGGTTGAACTTGTAATTGTCCAAAGACTGCTCAACTGCATAAATGAAATTCTGCACCTTGTTATCATAGTGTTCCTTCGCAATAAGGTTTCCCTGCCTTGCACCACGTCCATTGCGTTGTTCCAGTTCAGCAGGTTTCCAGGGTATATCCATGTGGTGCATGGCGATTACCCTTTGCTGCACGTTTAAACCAGTGCCTGCTTTTTCCGTGCTGCCAATCAGAATCCTGATCTGCCCGTTGTTCATTTTCCTGAACAGTTCCGGCTTTTTCTTATCAGTCCAGTCATGGATAAAAGTGATCTCACCGGCAGGGATATTGAAGTCCCTTGTCAGTTTTTCCTTCAGAGCATCGTAGATATTAAACTCGTTTGGTTTAGGCGTACCAATATCACTGAAGATGATCTGCGTTCCCCTGTGGAGCTGGCTTTGAAAATAGAGTTCTGCCACTTTACGGGCACAGGTGCTTACTTTGTTTTCAGGATGGTCATCATACGTGCGGCTATCAATAAGACGCAGGTCAGCAGCCATTTTCTTTGCGTAGTTGGTGGCGATCAGCATCCTGCCTTTATCTTCCTCACGGGTCAGCGGGGCACGCCCTATTAGCCTGCCATCCCCGGTTTTGGCAAACTGCATAAGCTTTTGAATAAATTCGGTTTGCTCCGGTGTCGGCTTGATGTTCACCAGCGTTTCATCCAGTGCGGGCTTGTCAAGCTGTATATGTTTGGCTGTTTTGTAATCGGTTATTTCATTATAGAACAGTGCCAGTTCAGGCACTTTAATAAAATGCCTGAAACGTTCTTTTGCGATAATCTCATTGGTAACAGAAAATTCAAAGTCGGTGCTTTTCCTTGCGAATACCGCAGCCCAGCCATCAAAATTTTCAATATGCTGCCGCTCCATTTCTTTGGGACGGAGATATTTGAACAGCAGGTACATTTCTGTCAGGCTGTTGGAAATGGGAGTGCCTGATAAAAAGGTGACACATAGGTCCGCATTGAATTTTTCCTGTAAAGTGCGTACAGCAAAAAGCATGTTGAGTGCTTTCTGGCTGCCCTCCATATTGCCTATTCCCGCAACACGGTCATGGCGTGTGGTGAAGGTGAGGTTCTTGAATTTGTGTGCTTCATCAATAAAGAGGTGGTCAACACCTAATTCTTTGAAGTTGATGCCTGCATCTTTCTTTTGTTCTATGTCCGTAAGGAGCGTTTTGAGTTTGCCCTGCAGGTTGTTCTTACGGATCTCCAGCCCTTTGAGCATCTTTTTAGAAACGTCGCCGCCCAAATCTTTTAGCGTTTCCAGATCACGTTCTACATTATCCAGTTCATTCTGAAATATCTCCCTTTGTATTTCCGGTGACTGCGGTATTTTCCCGAACTGGTCATGTGTTAGGATGATGCAGTCCCAATTATTGTTTTTGATCTCATGGAACAGCCGCATCCGTTTGGCAGGCGTAAAATCATTTTCGCCCGGTGCAAGAATGCGGGCATGTGGATAGGCTTTCTTATAGGTCTCGGTGATCTGGTTGATATTCGATTTCAATGCCAGTATCATGGGCTTATGCACGATGCCCAGCCTTTTCATTTCGCTTGCCGCAACGATCATGGTCAGCGTTTTGCCCAAGCCTACCTCATGGTCTATCAATGCACCCCGGTTTTGAATAACACGCCATGCCGCATTTTTTTGTGAGCTGTACAGGTCGGCTATGCCTAAATTTTTTCGTTCCAAGCCGGGGAATGTCAGGTGATCGCCATTGTATTCCCGGAGTACATAACAGTTGAATGTATCGTTGTATAACTTTTCAAGATGCTTTTTATCGGCATCGGGCAACTCCTGCAACCAGGTGATAAAGCCGTTGCGTATGGATTCGATTTTTTGATGGGCAAGTTGTATGGCATCATTATCCGGCAGGCGTATGGTCTTGTCATCACCAACTTTTACTTCATAGGTAAAAAAGGGAGTAGTGTTTTCCAGTGCATGTTCCAAAATGGTTGTGCCATAGGTGATCCTGCCGCTTTTAGGCGTTACCGCATATTCCTGTGTGATCTTTGCATTGTAACCTGATGCGTTTACCTTGAATGTGTCTAACGACTGAAAATAATTGATGCTCGTATTTAGCTCAAAAAGCTTGCTTGCATAGCGGTCATAATAGCTGTTAGGTATCCAGCGTTCACCGAGGTTAAAGTCCAGCAGTTCAAAGGGAATTTTCTCCGGCTGTAATTTGCCGATAGCTTCTTTGCTTCTTTGTAACTGTGCATCGCCGGGATGCAGATCAGCCTGTTGTTTGGCAACCGCTAATTTGGCAACAACATTGCCGGAGAGATACTGATCAACCGTTTCCCATTCCCTGCTTTGTGGGTTGAGGTAAATATGGCTATCCAGTTTACTGATAATTTCCGACTCAGATAATCCTGTTGCCGCCTCAATAAAATCAAGGCTTACTTTCCCTTTTTCATTTAAGGAACGGGCAAGGGCTTCAACAGGGTCGTCTGTCCTGAACTGTTCCTGCTTTTGGATTAACGATTGTAAAACAATGTCTGCTTTTACATAGCGTTCTCCTTCCTTGCGTTCCAATGACGTAAGTACAGTAAAACCAAAAGCGGTATCGTTGGTGATCAGCTTACGGTTAACAGGATAGTTAAGCGGGCCGTATTGCGATACAAACTGTTCATAGTGCTGGTTCAATGTTGCTCGAAGCCCCGCATATTCCTCATTGCCCGATATTTCCTTTGCGGCCAGTTCCAGGTAAGTATCGCGGATAATAATGTACTGCTCATAGAATCCTCTTTCCTGTTGTCCTGTAAGAAGCGGACGGAAAGCAGCTTGCTTGTATTCCGCATCTGGGGTTTCAATGCTGCCGATGATTCCATTATGGATAACCAATGTCCCTTCCTTGTAATAAGGCTTGAGGTCGGTAAAAATGCCTGGCTCATTACGTTCCAGTCCGAAAGCTGCTTCCAGTACCTTATCACCTTCATAAGTATAATGATGATCGTATTGTTGCAGTTGCCTTGAAAGTCCCTGCAATTCATGGACAAGGGCGCCGCCGTTTTTCCAATTCGCAGAAAAAGTAATTTCTTCTGCATTGGAGTACATTTTATAAACGTATTGTTTGAATGCGGTAGCCTTTGCAGTAACCAGCACGATGGTTTCATGTTCCGGTTTGTCGGTGGTTCTCACCATACTGATGATCCTTGCCGTCTGCTTCTGCACAACGGTTTCATCCAGTGGGTTGACATAAGCCATCGCCCGGTTGATATTTTCAGCAGGTGTACTGTCAAACAATCCCAACTGCACATTTACCCTTTCTGCTTTGTTTTCAGGCATAGGAAGAAGGGTCAGTAATTTTCCTATTGTTTGCGGTTCCACTATTATCGCAGCTTGTCCTTGCTGGAATAACTGCTTATTAAAACGTTCCTGCAATCCGGCCTGAATAGTAACGGAAAGATTTTCAGCTATGACGTTTATATCGCCATGCTGCCATACACTTTGATTGGCACTTCCGTATTGGTTCTTGCCTGCTTTGATTTCATCGCCATTAATGATCTCAGGATGGCGGTGGATGTATTGATTCAGTTGGTAATTTCCAAATTCATTTTGCTGTTCAATGATTGTAATAAGCAGTTGTTCTTCTGCTGATAGTAATTGCTTCTGATCGTTCTTCTGTACAATGAGCAGGTGGCTTGGAGCTTCTGTGTTACCTGTATCTTTCATCAGGTTATCAGGCATCACCGAAAGGCTGATAAAGTCTGCTTTATTGAACAGGTATCCCCTGGCTGACTGATTGGAAGGGTTATTTAAAAATCCGTCTGTGGTAAGGAATGCCAGCACACCGCCGTTACTGATTTTATCCAGCCCTTTGGCAAAAAAATAGTTGTGGATTTTACCGGAAATAGCCTTGTCGGGAAAGGCTTCATCATATACAGTGAAATTGCCGAACGGGATATTGCTTACGATCAGGTCATACTTTCCGTTATCATTGGTCGGCGTATCTTCAAAACCGGTGATATGTACTTTGGCAGGAACAGGTAATGCACTGCTTAATGCAGCCAGTACACGCCCTGTAAGCATATCCTTTTCTACAGCCGTAACTTCTTTTAATGATGGGAATACCTTTGCGGCTTCACTGATGAATACGCCTGCACCACTGCTCGGCTCATACAACCGTTCAGGGTGTATGCCACGTTCGTTTAATGCCTTGTATAAAGTCTGTGGAACAATCTGCGGCGTATAGAACGCGGTAAGTACACTGTTCTTGATGGATTGTATGGTTTCCTTGTATTGCTGTTCGGTAAGATGTTCCTGCAACAATTTGTGCAGTTCCATCATTTTGGGGTACAGCCGCAGGTCGTCATTCGTTGCATGGAGTTTGACCCATTCTTCTTTATCTGCATTAGGGAACAGGATAGATTTGATACCGCCAAAACCTGCATATTTCTGTAAGGCCGCTACCTCTGCTTCATCAAGGGCTTTGTCTTTATCCCATGAAAGTGCAATACGGATAGCCGCTATATTATCATTGAGCTTTTGTAGTTGATTGTAAGCCATACCCTGCACATTTCATTCTTCACTGCTTATCTAAATATTCTTTGATTGCACCGGTGATCGCATAACGCAGATGCCTATCATCCTCATTGGCAGAAGCAAACCCCAATGTTTCAAAAACAGGGGTACAGGCTTCGATCAGGTTAATGACTTCATAGGTGAGTATGCCGCTTTCTTTAAAGCGTTGATAGTCCGTTTCAAAATCTTCTTCTAAAGCAGTAAGGAGGTAGTTAAACTTTGAAGGCCGCAAATCCTTTGTAAGAAATTCAAGGCATTGTTCCTCGATGATGTAAGGCGGCGTATTCAGGGATTGCAACTGGCTAAGCAATTCGTCTGCTGTAGCCACTTTTTCCTGTAGGTAGCTGCTTACTTTCCCTTCTTGCTGAAGTGAAATGAGCAGATCCAAATTGTTATGGATGATATACCCGTGAAGTTTTTCAATCAGTACCGCTTGCATAATGTCTGCTTTGATGAGGATGTTAAACGCCGAAGAAGGATTTGATAACAGTAGCTACGATCACAAGGAAAACGCAACTGCCAAACCAGGCGGCGGCAACCTTTCCTGTGTCGGGATCACCGGCATTCCATTTCTGGTAAACTTTCACCGCACCGATCAGCCCGAGCAATGCGCCTACAGCGTACATCAGGTTTGTACCTGAATCGAAATAGCCACGCACTTTCGTGTTGGCTTCATTTATCCCCGCATTTCCGTCCTGGGAGAATGCGGCGATGTGCATGGCAACAAAGAAGATCGTTACCATGATGGTTAATCCAGCCTTGCGGGAGAAACTCTTAAACTTTCCATTACACATTTTCATATCACACGATTTAAAAGTTGAACACTGTTGATTTGAACAATACCCTTCCTTGACCTCTCCGCCATGCGGCGGAGAGGAAGGAGGGCGGCTTCATAACTACACCTCTACCCACAACATCTCCAGCTCTACAGCACTGAGGTGGATGAAGCCTTCTTTTTCACATTCGGATGCGATGAGGTTATTGATAGGAACCTGAAAGGGACTGCCTTTTAGTTCAGGATATTCTTTCAGCGTTAGTTGCAGTAAAAAGGAAAATTCTTCTTTATTGTAACCTTTTGCAGAAGCATCTGAAACGGCATCTTTAAGTTTTACAGAGAGAGTTTCCACTTTTTCAAAGAGATCATCAGTCTGCTCTTTGCTCAGTGTAGCGTTGGTTTCCGTTTCATGGCTTATTATTTCATCATGTTGGAAAGACCTGAACTCATTACCGGCAATCTGAGGGGTTGGCTTTCTTTTACCTGACAGAAGGACTTGCAGGTCGTTTAGATAAAATCTCAATCCAATAATGAGATACCATACGGTTAAGAGGAGGGCTACAAAAGTTATGTAGGTCGTCCAGGAGATGTTTGTAAACATATGTTTCGCTTTTTTCGTTTTCACTAAATCAATCCGGCTTTCATGTGTTGCAAAAAGAACCGAGTTGCTTACAATTTCTACACAAAGAAACGGTCACCAGATACCCCTTATCAAGTCCAACTTTTTTTGTACCCCACGTTGCACCCTATGTACCATGCTGATAATCAGGAAGAAAAATTTTGAAAAAAAATAAAAAAAGCCCCGGTGATCGGAGCTTAATGAATGAGCGATGTATAAGATTCGTGGGCGTGTCCTTGCAGGCCGGGCTATCCGCTTCAAGTCCTCGCCACTTAACTTCGTGGCTGTGGGCTATCCGCTGTTATCCCTCACGCTATTGATAATAGCCGTTATCTATGCTTTCAAGAAATATTAAGTTACAGCATACCCGCTGCAATAGCATTATTATGAAAATTCAAAAGGCTTGCAGCCGGTAAGCTGTTGCCAATGGCGTCCCGTCTCATTTCTTCATGTCGTTTCATGCTTCCACTCCATTCATCAACTCGACCGGACGCAAAGATTTATTAATTTCCTATACGGTTTTCAATTTGCCAGCTACCATCATGTAATGACAGGTAAGCTTTATGCTTTTTAAGTGTTGTAAAATCTTGATTAACTAAAGCTGCAAATGGACTAACATTTTTATAAGTCGTAGTGTATTCGACAAGTTTAGTTTTAGTGCTTTCATCATCCTGTATAGAAAGTATTTCAGCAATATCTTCATCAGCCACTTTTACCTTTTGTATCCCAAGCGTTTTGTCTTTTGCCGAGGTTGCTAATAAGTAAGGCTGTGCTTTGGAGGTAAATTGTATTAAAGGCTTGCCTGCATCACTTAGTTTATGCGTTTGTAGTACGGTTATTAAACCATCCTTCTCCAGTCCAGCAGCCTGTAGCTTGCGGGCATGTTCGGGGTCACTGCAATAAATATCATGATCCAAAACCAACGGGTAGCCAACGTTCTTTTTAATAACTTCCATACTTGTTTCCTTATCTAATTGTTTAGAGCCACAACCAGCCATTAAAGAACCCGATAATAAAATCACCAATACCTTTTTCATAATATTAAATTTTAATGAGCAATATAAATTTCGCTAAAATTTCTATCACGCAGAAAAATATAGCTGTTAATATTCCATGATTTTCTTTATCATCTGTTCTAACGTTTGTATGACGATTTCCTTATCTCTCGTTTCGATAGAATAGGATTTACTACGCATACTATCGTAAGATATATTTTCCTGATAGGGAGTAGATAAGTACGGGACTATATTTTTAAAGACAGCATTTAAAGAACGGGCCATAAGGATTTTCAAATCGTCAACAGAACGCAGTACGATTGCCATTTGATCTACTGAGAGAATACATAATACTTTCGGTACATCACTACTTTTATTTATTGGTTTTTCTGAATGTCCTTTTAACGGAACAATGGCGTAGTGTAATTTTTTCTCCAGATAAAATATTTCTTGAGTAAACCAGTTACTGATATCTACGTTTAGATCGCTATACGTAGAATTGAAAATAATTCCCGGCTTACGGTGCTTTTGCCTAAATTCTTTAAAGTGAAACAGTAAGATTTCCATTTTGTCTGAAATACTTTCACAGCTATTTATCTTTTCTGCAAGCCGTTGCGTTAAATTATCTACGTAGGATTTGCTATTAAAATTCATATAAATAAGCAATTCGTCTAAGCAAGTGTAAGTATTCCTTTCGCATTTTGTAATATCCAAATGTTCAAGCTCCTTGCATATTTCTTTGATATAAAATAGCTCTCTGAAAATAAATGAATGTTCATCCCTTGGACAACCTATAAAAGCATATAAGTCATTCAATACAATATCAACAATCCCAATATCTGGCGCCTTCGTTTTAAAATTTGCTTTCAGCTTATCCAGTCTTTGAGTTAAATCCTTTTTTGTTACCAAAAGGTAAGTTGCTGGAATACGTTCATTCAAGCTTAAATAATCTAAAAAACGAACCTCTATAAAAGATAACAGTTCGTCAACACAAGCGATTAGATCATTAGTTAGTTGTTTTAATTCTGTGATTTTGGCCGGGCATTTGACATGATTTTCAAGAGCCTGATCAAGCAGAATTATCAAACCTGAATGATATTGTTTAATCAGTAATTCAATCTTCTTTTCATCCCCCAAGCTAAAAACCATGCCTTTAAGGAAGGTTTTAATTTTATCCTTTTCTTCCTCAATCTTCGATTTCAATTGTATCGAATTCACAGGCTGGATTGCATTAAAATCAGTTTTCACCGGATTAAGCGAAACGGTAATTAGGGTATCCAGCCACTCCAAAGTATATCCTCCGCACATAACCTGTCAATTAAATATGGTGAGCATGGTGAGCACATTTCATATGCAAATTTCAGGTCAAAAACGGTGTAAAACCATACGTAATTTCTACTATTTACGTACGCAATTAGCAGTATATTAATCTATTACGTTTCCATTTTTCAGACTACTGTAAGAGCCTATTGATTAACTCCACTTTATTGCTCACCCCGGCCTTTTCAAAAACGTTCTGTATATGTTTGGTTACTGTTTTATCAGAAATAAAGAGGTTTTTTGCTATCGTCTTGTATTGGAAACCCTTGGCAATTAATTTGGCGATTTCAATTTCCCGATTCGTGAGGTTAAACAGCTTGCAGTTTTGGTCAAACTTAGAGGGGTCAGTGGGTATGCTGTCAGTTTTTGCGTTTCTTAAAGTTTTGAGGTTCGAAATGGTTGAATTCAAAATGGCCTTTTTCTGTTTAACAATGTTGTTGAGCACAGTTTCAATCTTATGGCTTAATTCTTCAAAAGAGAAAGGTTTTGAAATAAAATCTATGGCTCCCAATTTTAGTCCTTGCAGCTTGTCCATAGGTGTATATTTTGCAGTTAGGAATATGATTGGGACATGGCTGTAAGCATCTTGTTCAGATATTGCCTTGGCAAAAGCAAAACCATCCATTTTATCCATCATAATGTCTGAAAGAATTAAATCAGGGATCACAGGCAACTTATGTAGTTTTTTTAGTGCTTCAACTCCATTCAATGCACAGAAAACATTGTATGTATAACTAAGTTTTTTAAGAAGAAAATTAACCATCGCCTTGTTGTCTTCCACGAGCAGAATGGATTGTTTGTCCTGGAGATAAGGTGTATCGGCAACTTCAATATTTTCAAAATCCAATAAAAACGATTTGGATTCTTTTGAAGTACTCACGGGAATGTCATTTTCCTTTAAACTATACAGGTTTAAAACGATAGTTATTGTTGTTCCTGGCATTTTAGCAGGGTCACTCAAAATATGAATTTCACCGCTAAGGCTATCTGTTACTTTTTTTACAATCGGCAGACCAAGCCCCATACCTTGTAGGCTTGTTTTTTTATGACTTATTTGATAATAAGGCTCAAAGACTTTCTTTTGACGTTCAGGTGGTATGCCAATTCCTGTATCCTTAACGGAAAAATGAATTTTATCCTCGAACTTTTTTAATGTTATTTCAATTTCACCATCGGCATTAGAAAATTTGATAGCATTTTCAATTAAATTATTAACAATCCTATCAATAGCATTTGGATCTGCTTTTATAAAAATATTTTCCTCGATATTTTTATTACAAGTGATAAATTGTTTTTGACAATAGTATTCAAATAGCGTTAGACTGTTTTTTAAGATGGTACTGAAATTTGATATTTGATCATGCTCATATACATCAATTCCTTTGTCAAATCTTTCTATGTCAAATAGGCTAATTATATCCTTTGTAAGCTTACTAACTCCATCCTTAATAATATCCAATTCTTCGGCAGAGCCGTATTTATTTATATACTCCTCCAAATAGTTGTTTACCAAGGTTAGCGGTGTTTTGGTTTCGTGAACCAGGTTAATAAAATTATTAGTCTTTTGCTCGCTCATTTTTTCTAATTCTTTGGTTCGCCTATTTACTTCATCTTGAAGGTTTGTATTCCAGTTCAAAAGATGTCTTTCAGAATCGATTAGCTTTTGATGTTCTAACCTCATTTGCTTTATATGCCTGTTTACCTGTAACCCCAATAAAAGCAAAAAACCGACATTAGTAATTGAAGCTTCTATAGCCTGGCTCAGACTAAGGTAGGTTATAACAGGTAAGCCAACCCAAGGTGTTAGACTAAAAAACAAAACGGTTACTTCTTCTTTAGATTCTTTACTGCTAAAGTTATTTTTATATTTATAGCGAATAGCTTTAAAAAGAGAAAAAATAACCCATAAAGCATATACTACAGGGAGTACAAGCAGGTTCTGTGCAACCTTCAAATTATTCGATGCGGCAAATACGATTACAAATAGAAGGTATGGTAATATTAAGAATAGATAAACCCCCTTGTAGGCATGAAATTTCATTTTTTTTAACCCAAAAGCTTTATAAACGTAATAAGGAAAATAACATGGGGTGATAAAGCCTGTTGCATACGCAATTGCTTCCTGAATGAAAAATGAACCGGGCAGTTTGGGATCAGGTAATAAGCCGCCAGTAATATTATAGGTGATTAATAAGAAAATCAGGATTATATTAAGAAACGCGATTTTATCATCAGGTCTGGCTAAACGATAGATCACCAGATAGAAAAAAATTACGATTTCTATGCTCACAAAAATGAATGTGACAATGTGCATTTGAGTTCCAAATACCAACATTAGATTTGCTTTTTATTCAATTCCCTTTTTAGAAAAAATAACTTATAGCTTAAATCCAGTTCATGATATATTTGGAATCCAAACTTCTGATACCACGGTAAATTTTTCAATGTGGAGGTTTCCAGATAAATCGGCCTTTTCTTATCTTCACTATCTTCTATAATTTCATTTAGGAGAACACTTCCAATGCCTTCATTTTGGTATTCAGGATTAACACCAATAAACCATAAATAATATTTTAGCTCTTTGGGCTGTATTTTGTTTATAATGGATTCCCTTGCAAGTGTCTTTTTAATATTCTTTAACCCTACTGCTGAAAAGATCAATTTAACGTCCAGCAATATAGATTTAAGGCTGGTTTTTTTCTTATCAGGATACGTTACTAACGCACATGCTTTTTTATCGTCTGATAAAAACACGTCCCCAAATGAATAACAAACTTCAAAGGAATAATCCATTAGCGCACTCACTCGTTGTACTCTGTTGTTATCTTGTTTTACGATGTAATTAACACTTTGATTTGTGTCAAATGATTTGGTAAGTATATCTACTACCAAACTCTTGTCATTGTAATCGGCTTTTTTCATAGCTTTTCATTTTTTATTCATTATTAAATATTTTTCTTTTCTTCTTCAAGAGGTTCTATATGAAGAAGGGCAGAGTTAATCCGTGGAAATTGGGTTGTTGAGATGTAAAAAATTACAGCTAATGTTATCAGAGCTGTCATTATAAATGTTATAGGAGCACCGAACTTAAACCAAAGAAATCCAGTCAAACTACTGGCAATCATTGTGCAAATACTTTGAAATCCAGTGAAAGTCCCAATTGCTGTGGCAGTATCTTTTTTGTCGGTAATATTGGAAATCCATGCTTTTGAAATGCCTTCGGTAGCTGCTGCATACACCCCATATAAAAAGAACAGTACAAAGAATAAATAAAGATTTTTATTGAATGCCATCCCGAAGTATACGATTGCAAATAATGCAAGTCCGAATAAAAAGACATTCTTTAAGCCAAATCGGTCAGCAATAATTCCTAAAGGATAGGCAAATGCCGCATAAATAAGATTGTAAAAAACATAGGTGCCAATGGTTGCCATATCACTAAGTCCGGCTTCTTTCAGCTTAAGTAAAAGAAAAACATCTGAACTGTTTACTAAAGTGAACAACAGTAACCCTATTACCAGTTTACGGTATTGTGATGGACTGGTTTTCCAGTAGCGAATAAAATCAAAAAAAGAAGTTTTAATCCGGCTTTCTTTAGGGATAGGGCTTTTATCCTTTATAAAAAATGTAAATCCTATCGCAAGCACGCCGGGAATGAGGGCAATGTAGAATAAGGTCTTATAATGACCTGGATAAAAATAAAGGAAGGCTAATGCCGATAAGGGACCTATTACCGCACCAAACGTATCCAAAGAACGATGAAAACCAAATATTGTTCCCTTAGTTTGTGTTGTAGCTTCATCGGATAACATTGCATCCCTTGCCCCGGTACGAATGCCCTTGCCTAATCTATCAATAGCTCTTGCAAAAAATATCCATAAAGGATAAATCAACATTGCCATCATAGGTTTTGATATGGCACTAAAAGCATAACCAATCTGAACAAAAGGTAAACGTCGTCCCATATTATCAGACCACTTTCCGAAATACCCCTTGCTTAAACCTGCTGTAGCTTCTGCAAAACCTTCCAAAACTCCTATCAAGACAATAGAGAAGCCAATGCTTTTTAAATAGATAGGCATGACAGGAT
Organism: uncultured Sphingobacteriales bacterium; assembly: GCA_937991535.1. Classification (GTDB taxonomy): domain Bacteria; phylum Bacteroidota; class Bacteroidia; order Chitinophagales; family Chitinophagaceae; genus Agriterribacter. Next base: position 7,164 of record CALKHN010000065.1, on the reverse strand, counting down.
ACAGCATTTCACTGGCAACGTCAGTAAACATACTCACTAAAGAAATTATCCAAATATTTCGTGTTATTATTTTCATTGTAACTACTTCATGGAAATTGAATAATAATTATCTTCTGCTAAAGTTTTTGAACGTTCGGCTTTCCTTTACTCCATTTATATTGGTGTGTCCAATATGGAATTTTTGTCGATAGTAATCCGATGCCTGCACCTATGAGCACATCACTTAAATAGTGTTTGTTGTTCATAATGCGTAGTGCCCCCACCGTGGAAGCCAATGTATAGGACAAATAGGGAACCCATTTATATCTTTTGCCATATTCTTCGGAAAGGAAAGCCGCAGCAGCAAATGCCTGAGCCGTATGCCCGGAAGGAACAGAGGTTCTTGCACTGCTGTCGGGTCTTAATTCCCTAATAGTATATTTTAACCCTGTAACTGCTGCGCTCATTATAAGCTCGCTTTTAAATAAAATAACAGAACGATTTATGAAGTCTGTTTTAGACGGCAAGCCAAGTGCATCAAAACCATACGCCAAAAGGATGGGCGAATATTGTAAATAGTCATCAGCCCTCGTTTTGAAGTGAGGAATGTCATTATTGCGCTCTTTATACAGTTCAAAGTTTAATGATCTTTTAAAATTCACCTCTGAAACGATACCACCAACTATGAGCGCTGAAGGAGCATAAAATGGCCTCAAAGGATAAGTACTACGCGTTTTAAAACTAATTTTAGGAAGAGAATCATTAGATTGAGCAAACCCAAAAAATGTATGCAATAATAAAAATACAATTACTAAGTACTTCATAACAATCATTTAAAATATTAATAGTTTTAATCTTGCTCGCCGCCCTGAGCTTTATTTTTTTCAGATACCAGGAAGTATGTTCCCTTCGTAACGACTTTAGCAGAAGGAGGGAAATGTTCTAAAAAACTGACCTGCGTATACCCTGCTTCGGAAGCTCCGGTTTTTACCTCTTTCACTGAAAAAATATAACTGGTATCCTGCTTTTCGATGTGCGTTCGGGAGAGAATAAAAATATTTTCTGTTTCGCCTGTTTTAAAAATCGCTTCCTCTGGAAGGGCATTGACACTTTCATTTCCGGTTTCAATAAATGCGTTTACATAAATGCCAGGCATTAAGTCTCCTCTCGTATTTCGGTCAACTCTTGCATGAACCGTTATTGATTTATTGGTGCTGTCAAAAGCCTTATCTATGGCGTAAATGGTAGCCATTGTATTGGCAGTACTTAATGATGGAGTAGTGAAAGTAAGTTTTTGACCAATGTGTATTTTGCCCAAGTCCTGCTGATAAACCTGAAGATCTATGAACAAAGTGCTATTATCGTAAATCTCAAAGATTATTTGAGTTGGATCTGCAAACTTTCCAACATTCACGTTTACTTTCTGCACGTATCCGCTAATGGGTGAAACCAATGGTACGGCTGGCAGTATTCTTCCATTTTCAATACTATTAATTGGTATTCCCAGCAGGCTAAGTTTATTTTTCAGGGAAAGTACAGTTGCACTTGTAGTATTATAATTGCTTTGCGTTTGCTGAACTAATTTTTTAGATGTAGCGCTATCGCTTAACATGTTTTTTTGCCTGTTGTATTCCTGCTCTAAAAACACAAGCGAACTTTTAGCTTTCAGATAGTCTTCCTGTAACTGTATATAATCGGGATGTTCTAAATAAGCAAGCACCTGGCCCTTTTTTACATAGCTGCCGGGAATAACCGATACAGACTTTATAATCCCACCCATTACAGGAGAAACATTTGCCTTATTTTGTGGTGGTGATGTAATAAATCCATTTGCTTTTATAATGTCTGTGAGATTTTTTTGAACAGGATTGCCGAGTTCTATTTTCATTATATCAAACTGCTTTTTAGTAAGCATTACTTCGTCTGGCTTTAGACCTGCTTTTTCTTTGGCAGCTTCCTCCTGCGCTCTTTCTGCCTTTTCTTTGTCTTCGCTTTCCATCTGGCAGGAGTATAAAAAGAAAACACAGACAAATGAGAGTAGCGAAATCCGTATAATTGAATGTTTCATTTTTTAAAATTTAGTTGTTTCCTAACAGGTAGTTTATATTAATGATGCTCTGGTTATATTGATTGAGTGCTCCCAGATATTGCAATTTTATATTAAATGCCTGGGTAAGGTTTTGTATATATTCTACATAGCTGATGTTCCCGTAACTATAGTTTACGCCAGCATTTTTTATAATTTCATCCGATTGCTTTATGCCCGCACTTTCATAATAACTCAATTGCTCATTCCATTTTTGATACTGTTGAAGTTGTTGATTATATGCAGCTTTTGTAGTATCGATAACATTGGCATAATCAGCTTCGGCAACCTTTACACCTATCTTAGCCGCTTCATTTCTGCCCTGATAAGGGCGGAACCAAAGCGGAATATTTACTCCCACACTATAACCAAAGCCAGAATTACCAATAAACTTTGAAGCACCAAAGGAGAGGTCGGGCAAGGCTCTGCTTCTTGTTAATGCGAGGTTAGCCGCCGCAACATTTACATTCTGCTGATAATAATTAAGTATGGGATTTTGAGATACAGGGAGTGTATCCAATAAAATGGGGGATGGCAACTTTTCTATTCGGTCTACCGTTGGTTCAATGGGCATATTGGTAAAAAGCCATTTTTGTAATTCCTGTTCAAAGATGATAACATCTGCCTGCGCTTGCTTTCTAAGCAATACAATTTGCTGATAGGTAGCGTCGGCAGTTACTTTTTCCAGATAGCCTGTTTCTCCATTTGTATATCTCGAATTTGCTGCATTGGTGAAATTTTTATAAATGCTATCCTGATAGATCAGCACCTTTAAATAGTTCTGTCCATATACAAGTTGATAATATGCGGTCTTTACATTTCTTATTAGGTCGGCTTTTGATATAGTCAAATATCTTTCACTTAGAACAACCTGCTGGTTTAATAGCCTGCCTTGCCTATTATAGACTGTCGGTAGGCTAAAAGACTGCTGAACTCCAATACTTTTATTACCATTAGGAGCAGTGTTATCAAAGCCATATTGAAATCCGGTTTTATTAAGGTCAACTGTGGTTTTTCTTAAAGCCTGTTGTTGGCTTACTCCATATTCTGCACTTTTAATTGCCTGGTTGTTTTTTAAAGCAAGTTTGATTGCGTCATCAAGAGATAGCTGTAAAGGCTGAAAACCAGATGAGACAGGTAATTGTGCTTTACCAGTAAAAGGAAAGCAAAGAACCACCAGGAAGAATAAAATTCCGATTGCATTCCCTCTGCCCTTAACTTTTTTAGGCTTTTTGGTTGACATAAATAGGCTGTATAAAACGGGCAGCACAATTAAGGTGAGCAAAGTGGATGTTATTAAACCGCCAATAACAACCGTTGCTAAAGGTCGCTGCACTTCAGCACCAGCAGAGGCAGAAATTGCCATAGGTAAAAAACCAAGTGAAGCAACAGTGGCTGTCATTACCACAGGTCGAAGCCGTACATTAACGCCTTCTAAAATGCGCCTGTTTATATTAGTTCTTCCTTCCTTTTTTAATTGATTAAAAAAGCTGATCAGTACAATGCCGTTGAGCACTGCCACACCAAAAAGGGCAATAAAGCCAACACCTGCAGAGATGCTGAAAGGCATACCCCTTAGAAGCAATGCAAACACGCCGCCAATAGCGGCAAAGGGTATTGCTGTAAATATTAATAGCGTTTCTTTAAGTGAGCCGAAGGTGAAAAATAAGAGCATAAAAATCAGGGCTAAAGCAACTGGAACGGCAATCATCAGTCGCTGCTTCGCATCAATTAAATTTTGAAACGCACCGCCATAAGTTATCAGGTATCCCGTGGGTAATTTCAACTGAGATGATAATTGAGTTTGGATGTCATTTACAACACTTTGAACGTCCCGGTTACGAACATTTAATCCTATTGCTATTCTACGCTTAGTATTGTCTCTTGAAATTAGGGATGGTCCTTCCTGGTATTTTACGGTAGCAACTTCGCTTAGTGGAATTTGATTGCCATTAGGTAGTGAGATGAATAAATTCTGGACATTAGACAAATCTTTCCTGTGTTGTTCGTCATAGCGTATTACTAAATCAAACTGCCGGTCTCCTTCATACACAATACCCGATTTTGCGCCTGCAAAGGCACTTTCTAAAGCAGTATTTACTTCTGCAATAGATAATCCCATTTGAGCGATTTTGTCCCTGTTATAAGCTACGGTTATTTCCGGTAGCCCGTTTGTTCTTTCAGCTAAAACATCCTGCGCACCACTCACTTTACTTATAATAGCAGCAGCCTGAGTTCCAAATTGTGCCAGCATATCTAAATCATCACCATAGATCTTAACTGCTACATCCTGCCGGGAACCACTTAATAATTCATTAAACCGTAACTGGATAGGTTGGGAAAACTCGTAGTTCACGCCGGGGATTACCGATAAGGCTTCTTTCATTTTATCAGCCAGTTCTGCCTCGTTCGCAGCGCTTACCCACTGGCTTTTATCTTTTAGCACAATGGTCATCATGGCTGTTTCAATCGGGTCAGGATCAGTTGGTATGCTCGCCACTCCTATACGGGATACTACCTGCTGTACTTCCGGGAATTTTTTCTTTAAAATATTACTTCCGTCAATGGTCGTTTGAATGGTTTGAGACAGGGAACTGCCCGGCTGCAAACGTACTTCGACCGCAAAATCTCCTTCCTGTAGCGTAGGAATGAATTCACCGCCAAGCTGGTTAAAGACCAAATAACTTATTACTAATAGCGCAACAGAAGTAAGGACTATTATAAGTTTCCTTCTCAGGGCAAATAGTATTACCGGGCGGTATATACGATGTAGAAAGCTCATTATTCGGTCTGCAAAAGTTATTTTATGGGAAACCTTTTTGCTCAACAGCACTGCTGACATCATGGGCACATAGGTAAGAGACAGGATTAATGCGCCTACAATGGCAAAGCTTACAGTTTGTGCCATAGGTTTAAACATCTTTCCTTCCACACCCACTAAAGCCAGAATTGGAATGTACACCATAAGGATAATTATTTCCCCGAAGGCAGCAGACTTTCGGATACGTACAGCAGAGGCAAATACCTGCTCGTCCATTTGAGACTGTGATAGTTTATTAAGCTTAGACAGCTTTGAATTATAATGAATGCTAAATACAATGCTTTCTACTATAATTACAGCCCCATCTACGATTAACCCAAAATCAATAGCTCCAAGGCTCATTAGATTTGCAGAAACACCAAATAGGTTCATCATGCCCAAAGCAAACAGCATAGAGAGCGGAATAACGGAAGCTACCACAAGACCTGCTCTAAGATTGCCTAAAAACAAGATTAATATGAATATAACTATCAACCCCCCTTCAATCAGGTTGCGGCTTACGGTGTGAATAGCCCTGTTTATTAAGTCACTTCGGTCAAGAAAGGGTTTTATGACGATACCTTTGGGTAATGCTTTTTGAATTTCGGTTATTTTATTTTTTACAGCAGTAATTACCTGCATCGAATTTTCGCCTTTCAACATCAGTATCACACCTCCCACTGCCTCTCCGGTTTCCGAGGTCGTCATTGCACCATACCTTATGGCATGTCCAAATTGAACCTTCGCCACATCTCTGATTAGAACCGGAATTCCACCATTATTTTTTACAACGATTTTCCCAACGTCATCCAGGGTTTTTACCAACCCTATACCTCTTATGAAATAAGCACTATGCAGTTTTTCTATGTATGCTCCACCTGTATTTTGATTATTTTGTTGCAGCGCACTAAATATTTCGCCAACGGCAATATTTTGACTTCTTAGCTTTTCGGGATCAACAGCAACTTCATACTGTTTTATGTAGCCACCAAAGCTATTTATCTCAGCTACACCGGGTGTACCCTCCAATTGTCTTTTTACAACCCAATCCTGAATTGTTCTGAGTTCGTCTAAGGAATATTTCTTTTCGCTGCCCGGCTGTGGTTCTAATACATATTGATAAATTTCGCCCAGACCCGTGGCAATGGGAGACATCTCGATAGTGGCGACACCTTGCGGAATTAAATCCTGTGCACCCTGAATTTTTTGAAATATCAGTTCCCTGGCACGGTAAATATCAACATCCTCTCTGAATACAATGGTTATTACCGATAAGCCAAAACGGGAAATAGACCTGATTTCGATAATGCCCGGCGTGTTAGCCATTGTAATCTCCAAAGGAGAAGTGATAGTTTGTTCAACATCCTGTGCCGATAATGCCGGAGCAATGGCATGTACCTGCACCTGGTTATTAGTAATATCAGGTAGAGCATCAATAGGGAGCCTTGTTATTGAGTAAACTCCCCAACCAATGAGGGCCAGTACAAAGAATATAATAATGGCTTTATTCCTAATAGAAAAGCCTATGAGGTTATCAATCATGAATATTGATATAGATAATGATTTGAAAAAAATTTTAAGACAAAAGATATTATTCCGGCTTATTTTCGGAAATGAAAATTTGCGCCGTGATTATGCATTAATCCGACGTGCAGGAAATAAAAAATCAAATCAAATCAAGAAAACAGAGTAGAACAGGTAAAGCCTATCGGGCTTAGGTGGCGGGGAATTATATAAAGCGTAATCGGATTTGTTGCCTTTATCAGCAGCAACGAAATAACGGTAGCAGAAGTTTACAACCAGACAAAGGTCATCAAGTTGTTTTACTGATTTAAATGCAAAAATTTTACCGTCCTTTTCAGCATTTGTATAGACGTGTGTTTCTTTCCCATAGTTCTGCTTGCATTCATTACTATCTAATTCAAAAACTGAATTAAAGTAACAAATACCTATAAGAATTATTAGGCAATATTTTAGGAAAGACTTCATCTGTTTCGCAAGTTAGTAAAAAAAGCGGGACATACAAAACACATTAAAATATTTAACAATATTACTAATCGTTTTCAACATTTTTATTACTCTTCTTATTTCGATTATCGTATCTCTACTACAATAGGGAAAAAACAATAAGTAATGTGGAAAATTTAAAGTAAAATCCAATATTGATTTCAATTCAATTTCTATAAGGCATATATATAATAAGCACTTCGATACCGTGATTATTATGTGAAATAGTATATTTGCAAAAATATTCTTGAAGCGTTTTTGCTTTAAGTCCTGCACTGAAACTTAGGAACTT
>CALKHN010000064.1 GCA_937991535.1 uncultured Sphingobacteriales bacterium | reverse complement strand
AGTAAACAAACTATGTGCACCTGCATGCCCTATGATCCTATGTGGTAATAAGAACAAAACACATAGACACAGCAGGAACATAGGAACACAATAGGAAACGCAGGAGATCCTATGTGCTGGAAAAAGCGTTGAACACAATATATTATGGCTGCCTGCTACATCAATCCAATTGGAATACAAACTCATCATAAGGCGCAGTACGCCAGGCAAACTGCTGTGTAGTGGGTGATATGGCAAAAAAGGGGGAAAATGTTTTTACCTTAACTGTTTTGCCATCGGGCAAAAATTCGAGTATCCGCAGCCAGCCATCACCCCCGTTTCCATACCAGCCGCCGCCCATTGCCTGCGCATTAAATACCATCTGGTTTACCTTTTTTCCGGCCGCATTTTTGTCTGTCCTGAATCCCACATGTCCCCTGGCATTATCGGGTTTTCCTATATGCCCCGAAAATACCAGTTGAATATTGGTGGAAGGTTGCACCAGCTTGCGCCAGATGGCTGCCCCGTAATTGCCATCTGTAATATTGTAATTCTCTTTTTCAATTTGCTCGTTAGCCGAATTGAGATAGGAATGGGTAAGAATGATAGCGGTATGGTTTTTATACGCTTCCTGCCCGGTTACCTTTTTCGCCCATGCAATGATGGTATCCCGTGGGGCAAATTCAAGCGTGAGCAATAAAAACTTCCTGCCCTGGGGAGAGGTGAATTCGAAAGCGGCGTTTTCCATGGTGGGAATGCCCTCCGCATTCAGCCCGGCTTCACGGATTAATTTTTGCGTTTTAAAATTCTTGTCAACAGGAAAATAAGTGTTATAATTCGAACGCCGTACGCTTATATTGCTATAACCATAATCGTGATTACCTGCAGCAAGCACATAAGGCACTTTACCATCCAGCCTGTTAAATGCATGGGCCACGGCAGCCCATTGTTTTTTGCTGGGTTGGTTAACCGTTTCACCGTCAGGATTGATCATTTCATTCTGTTCTACAAGATCCCCGGTACACATTACGAGCTTTATGTTTAGCCTGCCGATATTTTCGCTTACCCATGCTGTCATAAGTTCAAAGAGTGGCTGGTTGCGCTCAAACTTCTGGTAGGTTTGCGGATCGGGGAGCATAATGATTGACCAGGAATTGGAATTACTGAGGGCCGGCGGAGTGTATTTTTGCTGCTGGGCTGCAGCATTGGTTAAACAAAATATTGCAACCACAATACTGTAAAAGAATTTTAAACTGCTTTGGTTCATGCGTAGTTTGATTAAGTATTATTGTTATGGTACAATCAACGGGCTGTTTTTTATTAAGGCGTTCTTGTTGCGCTAACATAATTGATATAACTGTATTTACCCAAAACCGTTCTTTCCAGCGTTAATTTATATTTTCCGCCCTGCTTCAATTTCGCTTCGGAGAAAATGTTTTCTTTTTTAGGCGTCAGTGGTTTTATATTGTTATGCCGAAGCAATTCATACATTACCCTACCCTGCATTTGCGCAGGCGCCGCTATATGATGAATGTGTAAAACAGTAGGTGCAATATCAATATTTGAAGTAGGCAAATTGCTTTCAAAAGATGGCTTAAAGGATGGTCCGTATGCAATTAACGGAATATGTATTTCCCAGGAACTTGAACCGCCATGCCCTGCCACGCCCCGGGCAAAATCTGTTCCCGCATATCCCAAACTGTTTTTGTTGTTGTTCCAGTTTTCGGCAACCAAAATATCAGCAGCCCGCTGAGGGTGATTCCAGTGAATGGATTCAAAAGACAGGGTACCTTTTATTTTGCCTTTCATTGACCCCGGTTTAGCAGCTCTTGTAAAAATAGCGCCTACCCATTCCTGTTCCTGCAGCGCTTCAACAACTTTTTGAACAAGTGCCGGGTTGTGATCTTTTATGTACAGGGCGCCATCGGCTAATACGATATCGTCGGAATCTTTACTCTTTTTGAGTCTTTTTTGTATTAAAAAATCTGTAAGCCCCTCTTTTCCGGTGTGGGTAACAAACCCATGATCGGCAGTAACAATTATATTAAAAACACGCTCCAATCCCCTCGCCCGCACAGTATCTAATATTCTGCCCAACTGGGCATCTACCGATTTTAATGCCTGTATGGTAATGGGTACACCAATGCCATGTTCATGCGCTGTGCCGTCGGGATCGCTGAACCAAATGGCGCTTACCAGGGGTCCGTCGGCCGCCAGTGTATACCTGCACAGGGCATCTGTGATCCATTGATGCCTTGCGGTATTGGGTGTGGCATCTGCCGGTGGCGCTCCTACCGAAGCGGTAAGTTCCGCTTTAAAAGATTCGGGGAGTACCAGATCGGGATTGATTACAGCACCGTTAACCGTATGATTTTGCAGGAACGCCTGCCCTGTTGTACCGGAACTGTATACGAACATCTTTTCACCGTGGGCCCTGAGCACCTCCCCAAGTGAGGGAGCAGTAAGCAATTTGCCGGAAGTAGTATCCATAATATGCCTGAGATTACCTGCATTTCCGGTACTCATACTTTTCCGGGCGTTTACTGCCGGCAGATATATTGCATTGCCCATTAAACCATGCGCTGCAGGGTAGGAACCAGTAGCGTAAGAAGCGGCATTTACCCTTGTAACGGTGGGGAACACACTATGGTTATCTTTGCCATAAGCCGCCAATTTACTGAAAGCGTACAAATTCGGCATCCATTCCGGTTTTATATAATCCGGCCGCAAACCATCAAATACTACAATAATGGTGTGTATTGCCGAAGTGTCTCTTTCAGCCGCCGGCGCTTGTTCTGCATGTGCATTCGCAGAAAAGGAAAAGATGAGTGCCCAAAAGGATAGTTGGAATATGGTTTTCATTTTCAAAAGATTCATTTACAGGTACCGGCCACATGTTTCATGGCAGCATCGTTGCGTCGCAATCCGTTCATCCTCCGGTTTTTCATGGCAGCTTCCGGCTTATACAAAATCTGTAAAACTAAATATAAGCAGGTTCTAAGATAAGGTTTAAATTACAATCGCCGGGAGGCGATAATAAACAAGTGCCGGGCGAGGACGCCCGGCACAGCATACGCGATACTCTATTAAATATCAAACCCCACAATGAAAAAGGGCATGCATTGATCGCAGAAGCGATACTCAAATATTTTATTAATTGATCACCGCTTTGATCATCACCGGTTGATGATCGGAAGGGTAGCGCTGATCTTTGGCATCTGTAAGCACGCCATACTTCAATACTTTTATACCCTTGCTCACAAAAATATAATCAATTCGGTTCTTCAGGGGTGCGGTAAACCTGAAAGAATTGAATGTTCCAACAGGACCATAAGGAGGTTCCTGCGTTACATTATAGGAATCATTCAGTATGGTTTGCATGAATTGTATTTGCCCGGTTTCGGGAGTGGAGTTAAAATCGCCCACACATATCACCGGTACATTTTTTGCAATCTCCTGAATTTTTTCAACCATCAGTTTGCCCGATTCCTTTCGGGCTATAATTCCTTCGTGATCGAAATGAACGCTGAAGAAATAAAATGATTTTTTGGTTTTCATATCCTGGAATTTCCCCCAGGAACAAATGCGGTTACAGCATTTGGCATCCCAGCCTTTGCCAGGTTTATCAGGCGTTTCACTCAGCCAGAAATCACCGGAAGCAAGCAGTTTAAACCTGTCTTTTTTGTAAAATATTGCAGAATATTCGCCAGCTTCTTTGCCATCATCCCTGCCCTTTCCGGTATAGGCAAATTCGCTAAGTTCTGCAATACCTTTAATCTGATCTATCAATCCTTCCTGTGTACCAAAAATATCAAACTCGTGGAAGCGGATCAGGGCTTTTACGTTCTCCTTTCTATTCGGCCAGGCATCTAATCCATCGTCGGGATTATCATAGCGGATATTGTAGGTGGCAACAACTACCGGCGTATTTTTTTGGGCAAAAACAAACTGGATGCAAAAACAAACAAGCACGGTTAAAACAATTCTTTTCATTTGATTTTATTGATTTTTAAGAAAATAGTAACCACCCGCTGTGATGGTTACTATTGCTAAGGTAATCATAATGCACCGATTGTTTTTTTTGCCGGGATGAAGTAATTGAAAAATTTTCATTCGTAATTCTTCCGGCCCCAAAGTACCATTGTCTCACCTCCATCTTCGCACCATTCACCTTTCACCTCTCTCCTCTCACCATTCACCTCTCTCCTCTCACCAAAAACTCATCTATTCCCATCCCGGATTTTGACCCGGCGCCGGATTCATAGCCCGGTAGGCCCCTGATATAAAGTATACGGGAGGGTATACTTTTTTTGACACGGCATCATCGTATTAAACCCAACTGACTAATACCCCTTATTTTGCACAAGTTTACCATTTAAAACTTCAGGGGTAGGAATTGGAAACAATAGCTCACGGTCTTTTAAAGTGGGCCCGTATGAAAATTGATGGCCTACATAATCATCAAATTGTTTAGTAGTGGTATTAAAGGCTTTGCGCAGTCGTACCATATCAAACCAGGTAATATTCTCGAAACAGAGTTCATACCATCTCTCTTTCCATATTGCTTCTTCCAACTGGCTTTGACTTAATCCGGCGAGGTCAGGCAATTCAGCTCTACGGCGAATTGCATTTACGGCGCTGTATACTTCCGTGCCAGGGCCATTTACTTTATTAGATGCTTCAGCAAATATCAATAATACATCCGCATAACGAAGAACCGGCCAGTTCATTCCGCTGCTGGCAGTATTTAAATGCGCCTCATTATCAAAATACTTGTAAATAAAAAATCCACCCAGTTCTACCGTCAAATTGCGGTTATCCTGGTTGGTGTAATTGGTATAAAAAAATTGTTTTTCCTTAGCCCTTAAATCATTGGTTTGAAATGATTGAGCAAAAGCGGTAGTGGAATATATACCACCGGTTTCATCTGAATACTTGGAGATATTTTTATTATACGGTACGATAGATACCTGCCAATTGCTGGACAAGGTACCGGCCAGGTACTGTATCATAAAGATATTTTCTTCTTTGTTCTTCATTGCCGGATCACGGAAAGACGCATAGCTGTCAAAGAGTTTAAACTTTCCAGATTCAATTACTTCTTTTGCCTTTTCAGCGGCCAATGTGTAATGTGAATTGCCTTTTTGTAAAGGATAACCCGCCATGGTAAGGTATACTTTTGCCAAAAGAGACTTGACAGCACCCATACTTACGCGCCCGGTTTCATCTTTCCAGTCGAGACCCGACTGCTCCGCTATTTGCAAATCACTCAGTATTAAATTATACACTTCTTCTGCAGCTACCTGGCCAGGTCTGAGCTGTTCCGACTGTAAATTAACCGGCTCTGTAACCAGTGGTATATTTCCGAATATCTGAACCAGGTTAAAATAATACCATGCTCTTAAGAAATAGGCTTCTCCCAGCAACTTTTTCTTTAGCGTTTCATCCATAGTAATGCCAGGTATAAACTTAATGGATGTGTTGGCATTGGCAATACCTCTGTAGTAGGAGTTCCAAATGGTTACCCCGTATCCATTGTCAGCTGTGTTTGTGAGATCTTTTACAAAATAGCTGTTTACTGCCTGACCAAGGTCGGTACCGGCTAACCCCGTAGCAAACTCCAGCATCATCCAGGCGCCTCCCCCAAAACCACTGTTAAATGGATCACGCATACTGGCATAAATAGCGTTTACCGAACTTTTTGCATGTTCAGGCTTTGTAAAATAACTCCCTGTAGAAAAATTAGACGGGTCCGATTCATCCAGGAATTTAGAGCACCCTGTTATTATAAGACTAAAACTGACAGCCAAAATCAGCAGATATTTATTGATATTTTTTTTCATTTTCTGATAATTTAAGTATTCAATTATTTATAAACCCACATTAATACCTATCATAAAAACTCTTGGTTTGGGATAATCGTACAAACCAAACCCCTGATCGAAAGGAGAACCTGAGTTGGAAACTTCCGGATCGTATCCTGAATACTTTGTTGAAACGAAAAAGTTCTGAACAGACGCAAATAGTCTTAAACGATCCAGTTTCAAACGCGAAACTGTTTGCGAATTAAACATATAAGACAACAGCAGATTCCGGCCACGGATAAAAGAAGCATCTGTTATTTTATGGCTATCGTTATTTGTAGTATAATATGCATTGATAGGTCGTAGCTGCGCGATAGGAGTATTCTGATTGGTTTCTGTCCAGGCATTCAATACTGTTTTATAGCTGTTGGCAATCCCCTGGCGGTCTTCCGCAGAGTGTATACTTCTGTCCAGTACATCGTTTCCGTACATAAACTGCAGATCAACCAATAAAGACCAGTTTTTATATTGTAATGTATTGATAAAGCTTCCAAAACCATCTGGTATACCCTTTCCTATAATGGTTCTGTCGTTATCATTGATAACGTTATCCTTATTCAAGTCCATATACTTCACATCACCGGGACGCATGTTATACACAGCTGCTTCTGCAGCTTCATCCGAGCCCCAGGTACCCATATGCACTCTGCCAAAAAAAGATCCTACTGGTTCGCCTACACGAATAACGGTAGCCCCCGAATAAATATCACTTCCTCCGGTTAACGCCAACACCTTGTTTTTATTGATAGAGATGTTAAAAAGAGAACTCCAGCTAAAATTGGCATTTTTGATATTTATTGTATTAATCGCTATCTCTATACCTTTATTTTCCATACTCCCTATATTGCGCGACACCTGGGTATAGCCACTGCTACTGGGCACAGGGGCGCTCAACAACATATCAGTGGCTCTTTTACGATACCAATCAAATTCAACATTTACTCTGTTTTTGAATAAACCCAGTTCCACACCAAAATCAAATTGCCGCACTTTTTCCCATTTCAATCCTGGGTTTCCCATGCGGGAGGTGCCTATTCCAATTTCCCTCCTGCCACCGAAAATAACCTCGTAGTTACCCATTATTTCATCTGCCTGATAGGCATTTATTTCGGAGTTTCCGGTTTCTCCATAACTACCTCTAACCTTCAAATTGGAAATCGCAACCACATCCTCCATAAATTTTTCTTCTGTAACCTTCCACGCCAATGCGGCAGACGGGAAGAATGCATAGCGACTATCGGAACCAAATTTTGAGGAGCCGTCCTGGCGGCCCGTAAAGGTTACCAGGTATTTGTTTAAAAGAGTGTAATTTATTCTTCCAAAGTAGGAGTTGATTCCATATGCGTTGGCAAAAGAACCTGGCGCCTGAATAACAGCACCGGCGCCAAGATTATTTACATTGTAAAAGTTGTCTATATAGGTTTGGCTACGGGCAATTGCCTCAAATCTGTCAACGTGCTGCCATGCCAAACCTGCCAGGGCGTTTATAGAATGAATACCAAACCCTTTGTTATAAGTTAGATAATTTTCAAACTGCCATGAGTTAAACCGGTTGTTATTGACTACCGCATTCCCCGTAGAAGAGATATATTGCAGGTCTATACCATTGTAATTATCAAGCCGCTGATTGATAATGTTTGTTCCAAGTGTAGTTCTAAAGTCTAACCCGTCCATCAGTCTGATGTTCGCATAGATATTCCCCAGCATGTTTTGCGTGCGGAGCAGATAAGTGCGCTCTTCAATTACCCGTAACGGACTATCACCCCCTTCCATACCCGGATAATCCCTGTTGCGTCCCCAGGCGCCATTATCATATTTAACCGGAATAAAAGGTAATGCTTCCAGTACCTGCCTCATTACAGTGATACCGCCACCTCCTAAAACGTCAATTTGTCTATCTGTTTGATCGGTATAGCCCAGATTGCCTCCCACTTTAAGCCAATCCTTAATTTGCGAGTCGAAAACGAAACGAGCAGCATACCGCTTTATCCATGAGCCTTTTACGATACCGTTTTCTGTGCGATTATTTAAATAAGCACCATAACTCCCTTTTTCATTGCCACCGGTAAAAGCCAATTGATGGTTTTGTGTGAACGCTTTTCTGAAAGTTTCCGCCTGCCAGTCTGTTTCGTAAAGTGGATTGCCGCTGGCATCAAATAACAAGGGGTTGGTTCTCTTTGTGCGGGGGTCAACATATTTGGTCCCAGACGCCCAACCAACAGGATCGTACTTCTGAGCGTTGGCGTAGGCAATTTCTTCTGTTTCCAAAAACTCCTTTGCATTCAGAACAGCCAGTTTTTTTGGTGCAACACCAATACTAAAATCTCCATCATAGGTTAATCTGCCACCTCCGGTTGAACCCCTTTTGGTTGTAACAAGTATTACACCGTTGGCGCCACGGGCGCCATAAATGGCAGTAGAAGACGCATCCTTCAGTACCTCAATTGAGGCTATATCATTGGGATTAATATAATCAATAGGCGTGCTTCCATTTTGTAAATCAGTGGCGTTCAAAATAACCCCATCTATTACATACAACGGATTATTGGAGATGCTTATAGAAGTTGCACCCCTTACACGAATATTAGCCCTCCCACCAGGCCTCCCTGAATTGGAAGAAACACTCACCCCCGTTATTCTGCCAGACAGATTCTGGTTCAACGAAGCTGCAGGTCTTTCCGCGAGAGCTTCAGCCCGAACTGTTCCTACGGCTCCGGTAAGGTCAGATTTTTTACGGGTTCCGTATCCTACCACCACAACTTCCTCCATTTTGGCGTCTATAGGATTCAGCACAACATCGAATGAGCTACGCCCGGCTACACCTATTTCTTCTTTTATATATCCTACGTATGTAAATTCGAGAATGCTGTTGTCGGGTACAGAGAGACTGAAGAAACCATTAATGTCTGTTTTGGTAGCTGCTCCCCCACCTTTCACCTGTACCGTTACGCCGGACAGGTACTCACCAAGGCTGTTCATAACACGTCCGCTTACATCTATATTATTGTATTCCCCCGATGGAGGTATCGCGTTAAACAATGCTCCGGCATTGTTATATGCAGGTATTGTTACAGGATTTATAACCTTACGAATAACCACCTTATCGTTAGAAACAATATAGTACAGCATATACGGCTCAAGCAACTCCGTTAACAAATCACGCAGCGTTGTTTTTCTTGCGGTGATGTTAACTTTATCTGCCGGGTCTATAATGTTTGCCGCATAAAAAAACTGAATATCCGCATGTCGTCTTATCCTTTCTAAAGCATCAAAAAGGGTTTCATTCTTCAGCGAAATAGATATTCTTTTATCAAGTAGCTCCTGTCCGCTAACACTCTTTGCCGACAGAGACATTATGGAACTACACAGCACAATCACAGCGAGCAGGGATAATCGCATAAGTTTTAATATTATAGGTAGAGTCCCGCCTATACAATTTTTTTGCATATTTTTGAATAGTTATATGTTATAAATGCGTAGAATCCGTTGGCCTTCGATAACTTTCGGATTAACTACAATTTTTGCAAAGCGTATAATATATACCCGGGTACATGGCGTATCCGGGTTATATATATACTTACGTGGGATGATGCTGCCATTGATTCATAAGCATGTTGATTATGGGTTTATTAAAGAATAATATTTAACTGATTGCTGGTGGGGATGTTCAATTGTTTTACTCAGGACAGCCCTTCCCGTCAATAACGAACTCATCATTTTTCTTCGTGAGATTACCACTAACCATAATGGCAATGGGTTCCAGTATGTCCCCAAGATCGTCGGTAATGTAAAAGTTTGCTGTAACCTTACATTCTTTTATTGTTGGGGACACCTGAATTTCTATACCAAAATACTCCTGCAAATCATCTATCAATTTCTGCAGCCGTTCATTCTTGTACACAAACATGCCTTCTTTGCGTTTTAACATGTTCGGCGCATCAACGGCATTGGTATTTTCTTTTACCAGTTCCGTTGTATTCCTGTAAAAAACCGCACGCTGGTTGGCGCTAAGCTGTACCTGCTCAACTTTATCAGTATTAGACACATTTACGCTGCCTGTTACTACCATCACAGCTATTTCCTCCTGATTGTCGTAAGCCTGTATATTGAAAGATGTACCCAATACTTTTGTTTCTATATTGCCGCTGTGAATAATAAAAGGATGGTCTGCATCGTGCGCTACCTCAAAAAACGCTTCACCGGAAAGCCTGATCTCTCTCAAATCTCCATTGAATGATGCAGGGTATTCGACCGTGCTGGACGGGTTAAGCCAAACTTGTGTACCATCCGCCAGTTGTATGTTTTTTCTTTCACCTGCAGTTGTACTGACGTGTAACTTTGAAAAGTTTTCAACCATCAGGTTTTTAGCGCCATCAGCTTTGCCGTTTTTATTACCGGTAAAAATGAAATACGTCAGCAACCCCATTAGTATCACTGAGGCTGCTGCAATATTGCGCCATACAGCCGTCATCTTTTTTATGTGGAATACAGGTAGTTTTACCGGTGGGGCTTCCTGTTTGCCAATGATTGATTGTAAAATCATATCACCGGATTTTTCCGGCAATGGTATTTCTCCCTCTGTACTGGTTATCATTTCGTGCAGCAGATCTCTCAGTTCGGCATCAAAATCTTCTGTTTCAATTAGCCTGAACAACTCGGCTTTTTCTTCCGGAGTATATGCTTTATTAATATACCTGGTAAACAAATAAGCCAAGCGGGACTGGAGCATATTGAAGCGTCTGAATTATTTAGTTGAATTGTTTATAAGCCAGTATGCATCTCTTTTGTCATGGGCATACACATACTTCTTCTTAATGAGACTCCGCCGTCGGAAAAAAGGGTTAGTCGCGTACTCAATTATTTTAAAAAAAGAAGATAGATACCCATATAAGCGGATTATTCATTTGACCGAGACAATAATTGCGGATATTTTTGATTGCCCTGGCAAGATGTACTTTAACGGTTTCAGTTGAAAGCTTTAGTTCGACAGCGACTTGCTCTTTCTTCATTCCGCGTTCTTTAATAAGCCGGTATATTTTGTTTTGCTGCGGGGGCAATTGATAAAGCGCTTTTTCCAAAAGCGCTTCCGTTTCCTTAAGGAGCACTTTTTCATCGCTATTATTATAAAAAGAAGGTAGTCTCTCTGCAAACACAATCTCTCTCTTTTCGCGGGCAGCCTTACGTTTGATTAAAGAAAAAAGATGATTACGGGTTATGGTATAGAACCACGCAGTAAAATGTTCTATTTCAGGAAGTTCCTTTCGTTTTACCCACAATTTCATGAATATCTCCTGCACCACTTCTTCCGCTTTAAAAGCTGACCCGGTTAATTTAATGGCGATAGTATAAATTTTGTCTTTATACAAATTAAAAAGAACAGCGAATGCCGATGCATCGTCTTTGGAAATGCGAAGCAGCAAATCTTTTTCATTATTTGAACAAGCAACCGGCAATAGATTAACATTTAAAAAATGAATTTAAGAAAAAGCTTGTAATCACATACAATATTAATAAACAAAATATTCAGACAATATTTTTATAGGCGTAAACCTGTACGAATATGGCTAAGTTATTTTAAGAAAAATCATACAAACAGGCCCCATTCATCTTCATATTCATCTTTTCTAAATGTTGTTACCCAGGTTTTAAACAGCTCCCGGAATATATCCATTTCCCGTTCAATAGCTGCAGCATATTCTTCTTCACCTGCACCCACCATTGCGGTAAAATTAACCTGTTCCATCAATTCGCGGCAGTTATTGCGAATGATGGAAGCGTTTTCCATTTTCAGTACATACTCATCAATGCCCGCAGCCCCAATAATTTTGGGCGCTACGATAAACAGGTTTTGCCAGATGAGTTCTTTATTTTTTTCAGCGTGATCGTACTCTTTTGAATCCTGCAGTGTTTCACAATATGATTCAACAAGCAAAAAAACATCCCGCCATTTATTATATAAATTTTTTGCAGCTTCAAGCTGAGTAGCCATTTTCCATTCCTCTCCTTCATACCGGCGTTGCAGCATGCGGTGATCATCCCATTCGGGTAAACTATGCATGTCGGTAATATCCATATACACTATTACTGAAGTTAGATCATTTGATCGCTGATGTCTTATATCTACAAATCACAAAATCAAAAATACTATAGAAATATCCCCGCTATCTCTTTCCAGTTCTTGATTCTCTCGTATCCTGTTTCTTCGGTATTATGCGCGGCACTGTATAGATAGGGTTTGCCGTTAAAATGAACGAGGTTGCGTGTATGATCGTCAATCATATAATCGCCCGCGATCATCCGCTTATCGCCGCAAAATACGACTTGCCGCCAGGTTAAAAATGACATGTGTTCATTCAGCCAGTCTAACTTATCGTTTAACGAATTGGGGAATTCCATTGCTGCCGATACAATAAATATCTCGTACCTTTCATTCAATTGTTTTATCACTTCCACACATCCGTCCATTACAGGTAAGTTTCTGAAAAAACCACGACTGTACAGTCTTTCACGTATGATCGTCTTATGCTGCTCAGGAAAACCCAGTTGCCAGGATCCTTTCATTTTAGTATAATCCACTTCCAGTCCATACTCCTTTTTATACCATGTAATCATTGCACCCATCGTATCGCACATCACTTCATCCATATCAATAATTATTCTTTTCATATTTATGCCGGTATAAGATACAAATTAGTGTTAAGCCGGGCAAATTATAGTGAAAGGAAACGTATAGCCCCCTTTCTCCTCTCTCACGCCCCCCATCAGTTTGCATGGCCGAGTTCTTCTTTCAAAAATATCCCGGTATAGCTTTCACTGCATTGAATCAAGGCTTCCGGCGTTCCTTCAAATAATATTCGTCCACCCCCGTTACCACCTTCGGGACCAAGGTCTATGATATGATCGGCAACTTTAATTACATCAAGGTTATGTTCAATAACCAGCACGGTATTGCCTCTGTCAACCAGTTTATTCAATACAACAAGCAGATGCTTGATGTCTTCAAAATGCAATCCTGTAGTAGGCTCATCTAAGATATAAAACGTTTTACCGGTATCTCTTTTCGCCAGCTCTGTTGAAAGCTTAACCCTTTGCGCCTCACCGCCACTGAGTGTAACTGCATTTTGCCCTAAAGTTATATAACCCAGCCCTACCTCCTGCAATACTTTTATTTTACGGTACAGATAGGGTACGTTCTGGAAAAATTCCACAGCTTCATCTACGGTCATATCCAGCACATCGCTTATGGATTTGCCTTTATAACGTATTTCCAGTGTTTCCCTGTTATACCGCTTACCCTGGCATTTTTCGCAGGGCACATACACATCCGGTAAAAAATTCATTTCAATTACACGCATACCGCCGCCCTCGCACACATCGCACCTGCCGCTTTTAACATTAAAAGAAAAACGCCCGGGATTGTAGCCCCGTATTTTTGCTTCGGGCACTGAAGCAAATAACTGGCGGATCTCGGTAAAGAATCCGCAGTAGGTTGCCGGATTGCTCCGTGGTGTTCTGCCTATGGGCGACTGATCAATTTCAATTACCTTGTCAATATGCTCCAGTCCTTTTACAGATGCATATTGGAGCGGCTGCATTCTTGAACCATAGGCATGCTTACTCAGAATCGGGTATAAAGTTTCATTGATAAGTGTGGATTTCCCGCTACCGCTCACGCCCGTTACCACAATAAATTTTGCCAGCGGGAATTTTACATTTACGTTTTGCAGGTTATTGCCACTGGCGCCTTTTAACTCCAGTATCTTTCCGTTGCCCCTGCGGCGCTCCTCCGGAATTTTAATGTGCCGGTGGCCGTTAAGATAAGAAGAAGTTAATGTGTCTAATTTCAGCAATGCCGGGGGCACGCCCTGTGCCACTATTTTTCCGCCATGAAACCCTGCCCGGGGACCAATATCCACCAGGTAATCCGCGGCCAGCATAATGTCTTTATCGTGTTCCACCACCAGAACAGTGTTACCTATATCGCGCAGGTTCTTTAGGGCAACGATCAGCCGGTGATTGTCGCGCTGGTGTAATCCAATAGAAGGTTCATCCAATATATAGGTTATGCCCTGCAACTGCGATCCAATTTGTGTGGCCAGCCTTATCCGTTGCGATTCGCCACCGCTCAATGTGCGGGAAGGACGGTTGAGGGTAAGATAAGTAAGACCTACATCCAGTAAAAAACCCAGCCTTTCCCTTATTTCCTTTACAACATCCTTTGCAATGGCATTCTGCTTATTCGAAAGCCTTTCTTCTATTCCATCAAACCATTGCACCAAAGCATCCAGGTTGAACTCACATAATTCAGCAATATTTTTATCATCTATTTTGAACCAAAGACTTTCCTTTTTCAGGCGGGTTCCATTGCAGGCATCGCAGGTTTTTAATTCCATAAACTTTTCCGCCCATTGCTGTATACTTTCACTTGAGCTTCCTGTAAACCACCTTTTTAACTGGTTAACAATACCTTCAAAGGTAGTCGCATATACCTGCCCGTTACCATTGCTTTCATCGAAATTCAGATTTATTTCCACCGGTCCGGATTCATCGCCGTACAGCAGCAGGTTCATTGCTTTTTCCGGGAGATCTTTCACCGGTTTATCAAGACTGAATTTATTTTTCCTGGCAAGCTGCTGTACCTGCTTAAAAATAAAGGCTTCTCTTTCTTCGCCCAAAGGAGCAATAGCGCCTTCATTGATACTTCGGTTATGATCAGGTATTACTTCATTCATATTTACCTGGTACACCGATCCCAATCCTTTACATACCGGGCATGCCCCGTATGGTGAATTAAAAGAAAAACTATTGGGTGATGGCTCTTCATAAGAAATGCCGGTGTCTTCGCACATCAGCATTTTAGAATAGGAGGCTTCCGGTGCTGATGTTTTTGAGCCCGCGTCACTAACGGGACTTACAAACAGCAGGTCTTTTCCCAGGCGCAATGCATGCTGTACGCTCTGGCTGATGCGCACTTTAAATTCATCATCTGCTTTCAACCGGTCTACCACCACTTCTATATCGTGAATTTTATAGCGGTCAACCTGCATTTTAGGAGACAGATCCTTTATTTCACCATCCACCCTTACTTTTAAAAACCCCTTTTTGCGTATTTCTTCAAACAACTCGCGGTAATGCCCTTTGCGCCCGCGTACCAATGGAGCCAGGATAGAAATTTTTTGTCCTCTGAACCGCTTAAAAATATTTTCAACTATTTCTTCCTCACTCCACTTTACCATTCTTTTACCGGTATTATAAGAATAGGCTTCCCCTGTCCTTGCATACAGCAACCGGAGAAAATCGTATACTTCCGTTACGGTACCTACAGTAGAGCGTGGATTTTTATTGGTGGTTTTTTGCTCAATAGAAATAACAGGCGAAAGTCCCGTGATCTTATCTACATCGGGCCTTTCCATATCGCCGATAAACTGTCGGGCATAAGCGCCAAAGGTTTCCATATACCGGCGCTGCCCTTCGGCATAAATGGTGTCAAATGCCAGCGATGATTTACCGCTGCCGCTGATGCCGGTAATAACCACCAGTTGATTTTTAGGAATGCTGATATCGATATTCTTCAGGTTATGTACCCTTGCACCAAATACCTCTATATATTCATGATCAGGCGCCGGGGTATCTGCAACCGGCACTGCTTTTTGCTTTGCTTTTGCCATAAAAGACAGCGAAGATACTAAAAAAAGTAGCAAATACCTCACCCTCTTTTCCCTCTCCACAGCGTGTAGAGGGACGGTACAGCAGAACAGTTCCCAACATTTTATTCTACCACATCAGCTTTAGAATATATCCTGACCTTATTTAAATTCTCACACCAGCATGCCGGCTGGCAGGTTTTCATATTCTCACATTAATTCGCGGCCTGACACTCCTTTGTTGCGTACCGACCGCTTTCATTTCATTTCCACATTTTCACATTTATCACACTTTCACATTTCCACATTATCCACGGTCTGACGCTCCTTCGTCGCATACCGACCGCTTCCTCTTACTTCACCATCTTAAACACTACTGCATGCTTACCGTTCCATTTATTTCTCACCAGTGAAGGAATTTCAATAATGGTGTTACCGTTTTCTACTTTCCATTTGAGCTTTGCACCGCTGGCCAGTAAACTGATCCTGGCTTTGGCGGGAGCTTCAAACTTTTGCAAAGTTACTTGTGCCGGAAGCGCAACATCATCTTTGTCTGATAAGTAAAAAGCGTACTGTGTTTTTTCATCATCAGACTGAGTAAAACATATATTGCCCGATTCATACGGCACTAATGGTCTGGAGCCGTGTATGGCTTCAGCATTTATTTTCATCCATTCGCCTATTTCTTTTAACCGCGCATAGGCTACCGGATCCCAATCGCCATCGGGGCCAGGGCCGATATTAAGCAACAGGTTCCCACCACGCGATACGATCTGTATCAGCATTTGTATGATTTGATGTGCCGGCTTGTACTTATCGTTGGGCACATAACTCCAGGAGTTGCCCATGGTTATACAACTTTCCCAGGGATAGGGTAACAATTCATGCGGTATCTCCTGTTCGGGAGTAGTATAATTTTCATAAGGGCCGGTTACTGTCCTGTCTACTATTAATAAACCCGGCTGATAGCTCCTTGCCATTCCGGCAATTCGTTTCATATCAATATCCTGGTTTGTCTTTATTCCCCGCTGCCATTCCACTGTGGTATCCACTGTAGAAAGTGGTCTCACCCAGCCGCCATCCAACCAAAGGATATCCACTTTGCCATATTCACTCATCAGCTCTTTAATCTGGCTATAGGTAAAGTTTTTAAAGGATTCCCATCGCTCGGGATATTTGACGGGCTCGTAATTTACATTCCTGTCTTTAGGCGGGAAATAAGGCCACCAGTAATCTTTGCTATGCCAGTCGGGCTTGGAGAAATAAGCACCAATAGCAAAGCCCTTGCTTCTGAATGCATTAAAAATTTCTTTGGTTACATTGCTTTTGGGATTTTTTGAAAAAGGCGTTTTACTGTCTGTAATTTTATAGTCGGTTTCTTTTGTATCGAACATGCTAAAGCCATCGTGGTGCTTGGTGGTGAAGATCATGTATTTCATACCTGCATCCTTAGCCGCGTTTACCCATTTTTGCGGATCGAATTTTACCGGATTAAAAGTGGTTTGCAGATTTTCGTATGCCTTTACGTATTCAAAATAATTTTCAGCGTAGGGCCCTCTCCGTTGCGTCCAACCTTCATCTTCGGGGCAAATGCTCCAGCTTTCCACGATGCCCCATTGGCTGTAGGTTCCCCAGTGCATGAACAGTCCGAATTTCAAATCCTGCCAGCGGGCGATGCTATTCAGCACAGCGGTATCAGTGGGCGGAACATATTTTTTGTGCTGGGCGATTGCGGAAAGACAACCGGTAAATAAAGCAACGGCAATTAAAAAATATTTCATCTTACATGTGTTATTTAATAGAGGAGAATCTGTAGTTGTCAAAGATAAAGTTAATAAGTCAAGACTGTAAATTCGATTATAGATAGATTACATTGTGTTGGGGTTTATCTTTTCTCTTAACACATAGGCACATAGGTGCACATAGTTTTTCTTATTCTTCCTATTGTGTTCCTGTATTTCTATTGTAATTGTGTGTTTAGTGTATTTTTAAAACACATAGGATCATAGACACTTAGGGTTTGCATTTCTATTGTGTCCTATATTCCTACTGTGCCTATGTGTTCAGCTTTTTTTTACCACATAGGATCATAGACACTTAGGGTTTGCATTTCTATTGTGTTCCTATGTTGCTACTGTGCCTATGTGTTTAGTTTATTACCACATAGGGCCTATGTGTTCAGCTTTTTACCACATAGGATCATAGGCATATAGGTACACATGGTTTGTTTTATCCTATTGTGCTCCTATGCTTCTGCTGTGCCGGTATGTTTTCTCTTCTTTGCAGGATGCATTTTAGGGAATAATATTTTATATTGCGTTTTTATTAAAAATTATCATAACCCATGAGCAATCAAAAAAGAAGAACATTCCTTAAACTTTCGGGTATGGCAGTTACGGCAGGTGCTTTGCCATTCAATATCATCAATGCAGCGCCTGCTTATAAAAAGATGAATGCGGACACACTTAAAGTGGGATTAATTGGTTGTGGCGGTCGCGGCAGCGGGGCAGCCAGCCAGGCTTTAAATGCCGACCCCAATGTAGTACTGCACGCTATGGGAGATATATTTAGTGACCAGTTGGAAGAATCACTCAGCAATCTCAAAGAAATACATGCCGATAAAGCGAACGTTAGCCCGGAACACCAATACATTGGTTTTGACGCATACAAAAAAGTATTGGCCTCGGGTGTAGATGTGGTGATATTGGCCACGCCTCCGGGTTTCCGCCCCTTACATCTTGAAGCCGCTGTAGAAGCCGATAAACATATTTTTTGTGAGAAGCCTGCAGCCGTTGATGCACCCGGTATAAGAAGAATACTGGCAGCCACCAAAAAAGCGAAAGAAAAAAACGTGAGTATTGTTTCGGGATTTTGCTGGCGCTTTCATGAACCCAAAAGAGCCACTTTCGGAAAAATTGTTGACGGCGCCATAGGGGAGGTATCGGCCGTGTACAATACGTACAATACAGGCGCTACTTACAGGAGCTGGAAGCCCGAAAATCCGCAGCTTCAATCGGCCGAATGGCAGTTAAGGAATTGGCCGTTTTTCAATTGGCTCTCGGGTGATCATATTGTGGAACAGGCGGTACATAGCGTAGACATGATGAGTTGGGCTTTTGGCGATAAGTTGCCTTTAAATGCCACAGGCACCGGCGGACGCCAGGTGAGAACGGGACCGCAATACGGGCACATCTTCGATCACTTTGCCATCACATACGAATATCCCGGTGATGCAAGAGGATACCATTTCAGCCGCCAGCAGGCAGGATGCCAGGGCGGTTACGCGGCGGAAGCGTGGGGCAGCAAAGGCCGGGCCGTGGCAGATGTTTCACGTAACCTGCATGAAATAAAAACAGGAAAAAAGGTGTGGACATACAAGGGTCCGCAAAATGATATGTACCAAACCGAACACAATGAGTTGTTTGCCGCCATACGAAAAGGCAATACCATCAACCAGGGCGAAGCGCTCGCCAACAGTTCCCTGCTTGCCATTATGGGCAGAATGGCCGCTTATACCGGTAAAAAAATAAGCTGGGACGATGCATTGAATTCAACCGAACAATTAGGACCACCTGCAGATACATATAGCTTCGACCTGGTAATACCTATGCCCGATGTAGCTATGCCAGGCATTACCCCATTCAAATAACAATTATGCAAAGAAGAAATTTCATTAAAAATACCGCTTTGTTTGCGGCCGCTACAACCATAGGCGTTCCATCTTTTGCGGAACCCAAAACCCTGAAACCCAAAATCAAGAAAAGCCTTAAGATTGAAATGGTGAAAGAAGGGAACACCATAATGGATAAATTTAAGCTGCTGAAAGAACTGGGCTATGACGGAGTGGAATTCAGCTCCCCGCATAAATTCGACCATCGCGAAATATTAGAAGCAAAACAAAAAACAGGATTGGAAATTCCGGGCGTGGTCAATTCCCAACATTGGAAACTTCCCCTTTCCCACCCCGATCCGTCCATCAGGAAACAGTGCTCGGATTCGGTTATCGAATCAATGAATGACTGCAAAATGTATGGCGGCACAACGGTGCTGCTGGTAGCCGGTATTGTAAATGAAAAGATCAGTTACGCCGACGCATACAAGCGCACCCAGGAGGAAATAAAAAAGCTACTACCGCATGCCGAAAAAACCGGTATCAAAATAGCCATTGAAAATGTATGGAACAATTTCCTGATCAGTCCCGTTGAAGCGGCACGTTATGTAGATGAGATCAACCATCCTTTGCTGGGCTGGTATTTTGATATTGGCAATATCCTCCGTTACGGTTGGCCCGAACACTGGATTGAAACCTTAGATAAACGCATCATGAAATTAGATGTAAAAGAATACAGCCGCAAAAAGCAAAACGAAGAAGGATTATGGAAAGGTTTTGATGTAGAACTGATGGAAGGCGACAACAATTGGCCGGTAATTATGCAATCGCTTGAAAAAATTGGTTACAACGGCTGGGCCTCCGCGGAAGTACCGGGTGGCGACAGGGAAAGATTAAAATTGATCATTGACCGGATGAATAAGATATTTGGTTAGCAGGGAGTTTGTGGAGCGGATTCAGGAAACCGTGCTGGATAACTGTTTTATTAAACGTTGCAAGCAGGACGGGACGGTTGCTTTACCAACAACAAATTCGATGCACTAAAGTACTGATCAGTAAAAAAACTGATCAGTACTTTTAGTCATTGCCGGCTTATCAAAAAAGGAGGCAAGACCACAACTTAAATAGATATCTTACTGTAGCTCTAATTATAGCCCGGATTCTGTACCAGCGATTTATTGGATAGATCTATTTGATGTTGGGGTATGGGTCTTAAATTATCTCTGTCAGAAAATGTTCGTGTTTTGGAAACCATGCCATTAGCACCCAGCACCGGGCCGTTCATTACCGTGTTAGCAATACCCCACCTGGTAATATCATACCAGCGAAGGCCTTCCATAGCCAGCTCTACTCTGCGTTCATTTCTTACAATATCTCTCAAAGCAGATTGGGAAGTGGTGGTTATTTCCGGATAATTTGTAACATTTGAAACGGCAACACCATATGCCCTGGCTCTTACTTTATTAATTGCGTCTAAAACCGACTGGTCTATTTGATTGGATTCAATTTTAGCTTCGGCATAAGTCAGCAATACTTCGGCATAACGGATGATTATATTCTCTGTGCCTTCATTTCCTCCCAGGTACTTTTTCACGCCATAATCAGTAGACGATCCTGTACTGGTGGTTATCGTAAAATTAAACCGGGGGTCTCTATTAACATATGGATTTGCAGCGTTAAAAGGCGCCAGTTGATCTGTAGCAGCATTGTATGTGTCGTATGCTTCAACCAGTGCCTGCGTGGGTGATAGGGGATTTCCTTCGCCCCACCACTGCCACCAGGTAAGTAATGCTGGTTTCTCGTTTTGCCTTACTGTAACGTCGTATTTCCATGAAGCCAATACCTCGGTGTTATTGTCTGTAACAAATTGTTTTTGATAGCCATCTCCTTCGGTTGTCTGAAAAAGGTCGTGAATATTCAAATCCATCAGCGTTTTTGCTGCGCTGGCGGCTTCCGGCCATTTTTTGGCGAATAAAAGAACTCTTGCTTTTAAAGCCATAGCACCTCCTTTCTTTATTCTTCCATTTTCAGGAATAATATCCAGGTCCGGTATGGCAGCGTCTAAATCACTCAAAATAAAATTCGTCACATCTTCGGGAGTGGCTCTTGGCACACCAAGTTCGCTGGCGGTGAGTGGTTTATCCACTATCGGAACACCACCCCAGGTATTCAATAAAATATGGTACTGATACGCTCTAATGAAACGAACTTCAGCAATTAATTTTTTACGTACTGCTTCATCCATTACCGGTTTGCCGATGTTTGCCAGAAATACATTGGCTTCTCTGATGGATTCATATAAGGCAGTCCAATACCCATCAATATTGGCGTCTTGCGGTGACACATTTCCAGACCAGGTATTGTACCAAAAGCCATTCCAGAAGTTAGATGTTGTACCATTGTCAGACCATGCCTCACCTAAATATAAAGCCCTGGTTGGAATATTGTGAACTCCATCGTCTGCCGCCCACCCCCAATAATTATATACACTAACAGCAGCTTTTTGAGCATCTGATTCATTTCTCCAGAAGGTTGCATCTGTTACCTGATCCCCTGGAACCACATCCAGAAAATTTTTTTTACAGGAAGAAAAACTGATAAAAATCAGAATTGATATATAATATTTATTTTTCATTATTTCTTATATTAAAAGGTTACTGTTAATCCGGCCAATAAGCGTTTCGTAGTAGGATAATTTGCTGGGCCGTTAGCATTAAATACAGATACAGGGTCTCCTTCATAACTAACGTCTTCCGGATCAAAACCATAATCAAAAGAAGAAATTGAAAGCAGGTTCTCGGCGCTGATATATAGCCGTGCTCTCGACAATCCAATCTTGTTTATCACTGAGGCTGATAAAGTATAACCTATTTGCAGATTTCTCAGTTTCAAATAAGCGCCACTTTGAATCCAAAAAGAACTTGGAAGATAATTAGCGCTGTTAGTGAAACTGACTTCAGGAAATCTTGCATGTTTATTGTCCGGAGTCCAACTGTCTAATTGATAATTCAGCGGTGATGACCCAAACCAAAATGGTTGAATAAACCTCCCCGATCCCATGATTTTAGAATCTGCCACTCCCTGCCATAACATAGAAATATCAAATGACTTATAATCCGCACCTAAAGAAAATCCATAATTGATTCCCGGAAAGCGTTTGCCAAGATTGGTCCTATCGTCTGCATTTATTTTATCATCATTATTCAAATCGGCATATTTGATATCGCCAGCCTTAGGTACATTCCCAAGTGCAGACTGATCCGGTGACTTGCTAACTTCATCGGCAGATTGAAATAATCCTGCTGCCCGATAACCAAAGTAATTTTGTATCGGGTCGCCTACGCTGAATCCCGGTCTGTCTGTTCCGGCAAGGTCTGTAATTTCATTTTTTATTTTACTGATATTCCCTCTTACATAGTAGTTCATCTTGCCGGCATGATCTCTATACGCTGCGTTGATTTCGAATCCGGTATTTTTAACGGACGCGGCATTGGATAAAAGGCCCGTGGTGCCCAATATGGACGGCTGGGGCAGATAGTAAAGAATGTCTTTTGTATTCTTTACAAAATAATCTCCCGTAATTGCTAATTTATTATTAAAAAGCTCCAGATCAAGCCCAATATTCTTTGCTTCCGTTTTTTCCCATGTTAGTGTAGGGTTCGACAACGCACCCTCAGTAATAGCGGCGAATTCCTGTCCATTAAAGAAATAAGAACCATTAAGGATATATGTTTGGATGTAACCGTAGTCGCCCACTTCCTGATTTCCCAGTTTACCCCATGAAGCCCGTAACTTTAGTTCAGATACAATCGGGATATTTAAAAAATTTTCTTTTGAAATTCGCCAGGCGGCAGACATTGACGGAAAATAATCAAACCGGTATTGCTTTGCAAATCTTGTAGAACCATCATACCGTAAATTAGCCTCAAGCAGATAGCGTTCATCAAAGCCGTAATTGATTCTTCCAAAAACGGATTGCAAGCGAGACGCAATCGTGTTGCCTGCTGCATAATCCTGAGTTAAATCAGCAGCGTTAATTTGGTCCAGTTGATCTGATATAAGCTTTCTCCTGTAAAGATTTGAAAACTCAGAAGTTTTTTCCCGCTGCTCATATCCCGCCAGGCCTGTAACAGAATGCTTACCTCGTTCCTTATCATAAGTTAACAACAACTGATAATTTTTTTCATTGTTATTAAAATAATCCCTTGACACCTGATCAACCATAGGCGATCCTTTCTGAAGATTTACTGTTGTTGAACTGGGCGATCCGGCAATAACTCCTGTTGATGGGTCAATCCGGTATAAATCCACGCCAAGAATAACCGCATCCGTTTTGTTGAAATCCTGCAATACTGAAACGATGCCTTTCAGCTTCAAAGATTTAATAATTTCATATTCCGCAAACCCTGTTGCCAATATCCTCACGTCATGGGTTCTGCTTTTTCCCATTTCACCAGAACTATATGCTACAGCATTATGTTCCCTTCCGGACCAAGCCGGGTTGGACCAACGTCCATCGGGGAATTGTACAGCATCATTTGCCCATTCCCTGAAGGCAATGTGCGTTATCCAGTTAAGTCCGGCAGCAGGGTCTTTTATTTCATTTATAGTACCTGCCAGATTAAGTCCTGCCGTTATTTTTTTTGATATTTTTATATCAAAGTTTGTCCTTACAGTATATTTCTGCAGCCCTGTTTGTTTTAAAAGGCCTCCCTCTGTTATATGGCCTAATGAAACATTATATGCTCCTTTCTCATTGCCGCCCGAAAGAGAAATATTGTCAGAATTCCAAAGACCTTTGGAGAAGAGTAATCCAATTAAATCAACATTTGCATGTGTAAGCGGACTTGAACCATCATTGAATTTCTGCAAATCAGCGTTACTAAATAAGAGCGGAGTACCATCATTTGTGTTTGCCTGATTGTGTAAAGTGGCAAGTTCAAATGCGGTCGCCTTTCCGGGCAAAGAAATAAATTGTGTATAGCCTGTTTGATGAGAATAGGTAACCGCGCTTTTCTTAGCGTTATTCCCTCTTTTGGTGGTGACGAGAATGACTCCATTTGCGGCCCTTACACCATATATCGAAGCCGATGCCGCATCTTTTAATACAGAAACACTGGCAACATCTTCAGGATTTATATCCGTTAAAATTCCCGTGGGGATTCCATCAACAACAATAAGGGGGTCTGAGTTATTTAACGTACCAATACCCCGGATATTTAATGAGCCAACATTCCGGCCCGGGTTACCTCCATTTTGTATAATGGTAAGCCCTGGAATTTGTCCCGTCAATATTCCAGACAGATCTGAGGCGGCCCTGTTTTCAATTTGTTTTGAACTAACAGATACGACAGAACCGCTCAGATTGACTTTTTTCTGAGTGCCATATCCAACCACCACTATTTCCTGTTGCTGATCGGCTTTCTTATTGAGAGTTATATTGACAAAGGCGCCTCCGCTAATATTCACAGTCCTTTCTTCCATACCAACAAAAGAGATTACCAGTATCCTTGAGGAGTTGTCGGGGACATTAATTTCAAATTCCCCATTTGCATTTGTACTGGTTCCGGAAGGTGCGCCTTTTACGATCACGGAAGCTCCCTCAAGGGCCTTCCCGGTTTCATCGGTAACTCTTCCATGTATTTTTTCCTGAAGGAGGGCTACCCTTTCTGATGCAGCAACTTTTTGTTGTTTAACAACAATATATTTACCACTGATCGTGTAGGTAAGTGTTTTTCTTTTAAACGCCAGATTTAAAACCTCCTCAAGTTTAGCATTAGCGATGGTTAAATTAACGGGTTCAGCATAAGCGACCTGCTCTTTTCCATACACAAAGCTGTACCCGCTTTGTCTTTCAATCGCCCTGAAAACCTGTTTCAAGGGGGCATTTTTAAAATTAACGGTAATCGTTTGGCCAAACCCTTTGGCGCTGAGCTGCAGGCAGCTCATGATTAAAAGAATTGCTGTAAGTTGCATGAGTAACAGCATTTTGGTTAAAATCCTTCTGCATAGCAAAGGATTACAAAGAGCGTTTAATTGCATAACTTTGCATTTGTTTAGGTTAATGAATAGCAGTCTGGAGAACGATTGTATCATTGGGTTAACCTGAACTTCCTGCCGCTTCGTCTGAATCACGAAGCGGTTTTTTGTTTGGTCCCCGTTGAGAATTATTTCATTACAGTTATTTTATTTCCTTCAATTTTAAAATGCACCAGATCCGTCAATTGCAATATTTTCAATAGCTCCGAAACGTTTTCCGCTCTTGATATCTTTGCTACGAAAGATGCCTGTATGTCTGACTGATAATTCACTTCAACATCATACCATTTTTCAACCTCACGCATTATTGTTTTTATATCAGTGCCGTCAAAATAAAAAAGCCCGTTTTTCCATGCCATTACTGCATCAATATCCACATCATTTGAAATAGCTATTTTATCAGCAACCTGTGCCTGCTGGAAGGGTTTTAAAAGACCTGACGCAGCGCCATTGCTTATTTTCACAGATCCCCCGAGTAGCGTTACCTTAATATTGGCTTCATCATCATAAGCGTTTACATTGAAGCGGGTTCCTAATACTGCAATCTCCATCTCACCTTTTGTTACCTTAAATGGCATAGCTGTATTATGAGCCACTTCAAAATAGGCTTCACCTGTAACCGAAACTTTTCTCTCATTTCCTTCAAAGGCAACAGGGTACCGAATGGATGAACCCGCATTCAACCATACATGGCTTCCATCAGAGAAAACCATGTCTATTACTTTACTTCCGCGTGGATTTGAAAGTTCGTTGTATATGATTGCGGAGGTATTACCACTATATACTATTTTTCCGTCTGCCAGTTTAGTTACGATCACGCTACCCTGCGTTGCAAGTGATCCATTTGCCATGCTGTCTATATAAACTGTTTGGCCATTAGCCAAAGTAATAGTTGCCCGATTGGTATTTGGTGCCTGTATATCTTTGGGTACAGTTCCTTTAACGGCAGTTTCAGATATGGTCTCGTTTTTGTTTGAGAAAATGAAGTAGCTTCCTAATCCAATCATCAATATTATGGATGCAGCAGCAACCACTCTAACCATTTTTTTGTGTAACGGCACAACCGAAGCCGGCAAGATATTCCGCAGGGAATTTTCCGCTCCTTCTGGTAAAGGGTCTTTCGAATCTTTTAGCTTCTCCCAGTAACGAGCTTCTAATTCTACCAGGACTTCCTCATTGGCCGGATCAATTACCAAAGCAGCGAACTCCAGTTCTTCAGAACTTGTAATTCTACCTGACGTATAGCAGTCAAATAAATAGTATAATCGGGAATGTTCCATCATGAAAAACTCATTAAAAAGTAATATCTGCTTATATAGAGTGACATGAAAAAGACCTAACTACTGGGAAAAGCTAGTTTTTTTTTAACAAGCCGGGCGAGAAATGAATAAACTACGTTGATTATACACTCAGCGTAACGGTAACTATGGCGAAAACTGCAAAATCATCTTAAGAAACCGACAGCAAAATAAAAGGGATGCCGGCCAGTGGGCCGTAAAAGATATCCAATTCATCCCGTAGCATTCGCAAAGCGTCAGAAAGATGGTTACTAACCGTTTGGGGTTGAATTCCCAATCTTTCGGCAATTTGGGCATGTGATAAACCCAGTTCCCGGCTAAGCAGAAAAATCCTTCGCTGCTGAGGAGTGAGTTTGTCGAGTCCTTGCTTTAGAAAATTCCGAACGACCTGAAGGGTAAATATTTCCTGTTGTTCTATAAAATCTCCGTCGTATACTTCCTGTCGCAGTCTGGCCAGAATCAGTGCCTCTTTTACCCTGCGCTGCAATTGCCGGTGAGTCCTGTATTGTACCGCCCGAAAAAGATAGTTGCTAAAATGCTCTACTTCCGGCAGCCGTTGCCGGTTTTTCCATAACCCAAGAAAGACATCATGTACAATATCCTCTGCCGCCTGTTCTGATTTGGACAGGCCAAGCGCAAAAGCAATCAGCCTCGGCCGATACTGGTAAAACAGTTGCCGGAAAGCAGGTTCACTTCCGGCTGCAACCAGCCGTACCATTTCCTGCTCGCTATATGAATCCAAACGCTGCACTGGTTAAAAATAGAGTATTGGGCAGAATAACCACAAAAATTTTTTATCCTGAAGAGTTGGAGAATGGTTTTTAATGAAAGAACAAATATCCTACAGCAATAGCGGTAACAACGCCGGCCAGATCGGCCAGTAACATTACAGGAATGGCATAACGTGTGTTTTTGATGGAAACCGCCCCAAAATAAACCGCTACCACGTAAAAAGTGGTATCGCTGGTTCCCTGGAATATGCTCGCGAGTCTCCCAATAAACGAATCGGCGCCATGGGTATTCATCGCGTCCACCATCATACCCCTGGCTCCTGCCCCGCTCAATGGCTTCATAAATGCCGTAGGCAATGCTTCAACGAAATCGGTATTCATGCCCAGCATGTTAAACAAATGCCTGAAGCCTTCTGTAATATAGCCAAATACACCTGAGTTGCGCAATACACTTATAGCAACAAGCATGGCAATGAGGTAGGGAATAATGCGCACAGCAATTTCAAATCCTCCTTTAGCACCCTCCACAAAAGCATCAAACATATTTACTTTTTTTCTCCACCCCCCCAATAAAAAAGCAAGGAAGATCAGTAAAATAATTCCACTGCTTAAGGTAGAAGAAAATAGTTCCAGGCTGCTCTGGTCAAGCGTGGTAAGATACCATACCAGCCCTGCGATCAAAGCCGATATCCCTCCTATCCAGGCCAATATAACCGGCTGAAACAACCGGATCTTTTGCCGGAAAGATACAATCAGCAAGGCCGCCATGGTAGCGGCAAACGTTACAATCATGCAGGGAACAAATATATCGGTTGGATTGGCGGCAGGCACTTTTACGGAAGCGCGCATGGCTATTACACTAACCGGTATGAGGGTAAGTCCGCTGGCATGCAAAATCAAAAACATGAGCTGCGAATTGCTGGCGGTCTCTTTATTGGGATTTAATTCCTGCAAACTTTCCATCGCCTTAATGCCAAAAGGTGTAGCGGCATTGTCAAGCCCCAGCAGGTTGGCCGAAAAATTCATCATCATATGTCCGGTGGCAGGATGATTTTTGGGCACTTCGGGAAACAATTTTGAGAAAAACGGAGCTACCAGGCGCGAAAGAAAATTTATTGCTCCCGCTTTTTCGCCAATTTTCATAAAGCCCAGGAACAGCGACATAATACCTACTAATTTCAGTGAAATATCAAAACCATCGTTGGCCGATTTGAATATCCCATCTACCAGCAGCTTAAGAATTTCCGCATCTCCCAAAAAGGCCCACTTGATAAAGGCAATAACAAAAGCCAGCAGGAAAAAAGCCATCCATATATAATTCAATGCCATAGTTGAAGATAAATGCTAAAAAGTAAATGGCAAAAAATGATATAAATAGGGTGCAGGGTGCAAGTTGCAGGGTACAAGTTGCAGGTTGCAGGGCAGGGTGATTTTGAGTTTATTGTTTGTGATTTATAGTTTATCGTTGGAGATCCGCTTCAGTTTTAGAATTTTTCCCTTCGAATTCCGGATTTTCCTGTCATGCTGAAGAATGAAGCATCTCGTTCTTGTTATTGCGTTCTTTCCTTCGGATTTCGCCCCGTACGTGCAGGATCCAACTTCGAATGTATTCCCTCCGAATTTAGAACTTCCGGCTTCGGATTTGAAATTTCCCTTCGTAATGTTACCTTTGCCGCCTTTAAAAAGACTGAGGCTAACAACCAGTCTTGCAATAAAAATTAATCATGGCATTACAAGCAGGTATCGTAGGGTTGCCCAATGTGGGAAAATCAACTTTGTTCAACGCATTAAGCAGCGCCAAAGCGCAGGCTGCCAATTTCCCGTTTTGCACCATAGAACCCAATGTGGGCGTAATAACAGTACCGGATGAAAGATTGATTGAACTGGAAAAATTAGTGAAACCACAGCGGGTAGTGCCTACTACCGTTGAAATTGTAGATATTGCCGGGCTGGTAAAAGGCGCCAGCAAAGGAGAAGGACTGGGCAACCAGTTCCTGGGCAATATCCGCAATACCGATGCCATCATTCATGTGCTGCGCTGCTTTGATGATGATAATGTGATACATGTAGACGGTAATGTAAATCCCGTAAGAGATAAGGAAATCATTGATACAGAACTGCAGTTAAAGGACTTAGACAGTGTAGAGAAAAAAATAAGCCGTACTGAAAAAATTTCCCGTACCAGCGGAGATAAAGAACAGGTAAGAGGACTGGAAATTTTACAGCAATTGAAACAACACCTCGAACAGGGCAAAAATGCAAGATCATTCAATGTAAGCAAAGAAGACAGGGAGAAGTTTATTGCCGATACGTTCCTCCTCACAATGAAGCCCGTTATTTATGTTTGTAACGTAGACGAGAAAAGTGTAATAACAGGCAATAAGCATACGGCGGCTGTGCAGGATATGGTAAAAGATGAAAACGCGGAGATACTCTATGTGAGTGCTGCTATTGAAAGTGAAATAGCGGTAATGGAAAGTTATGAAGACAGGCAGATGTTCCTGGAAGACCTTGGATTGCATGAAAGTGGGGTTACAAGACTCATCCGCTCTACCTATCATTTACTGCAGCTTATTACTTATTTTACGGCGGGCGTACAGGAAGTAAGAGCATGGACAATCACCAGGGGCATGCTGGCGCCGCAGGCTGCAGGTGTAATACATACCGACTTTGAAAAGGGCTTTATTCGTGCGGAAGTAATAAAATACAATGACTTTATCCAGTACAAGTCGGAAGCGGCATGCCGTGATGCAGGAAAATTAGCCGTGCAGGGAAAAGATTATGTGGTAGAAGACGGGGACATTATGCACTTCAGGTTTAATGTATGATCAAAATGGAAGCGTAACAGACAGCGGATCAATCAACCCATTGGTATAATCGTTTTCCAGGAAACTGATGGGACCATCGGGATGCCTGACAATATTGTTTGAAGTAAATCCCCATGCTTCCCAGTAACCTGCCAGCAACTGGGCATAAGTAGTATCATTCCAGGCTGCAAACAAAGGTTTGCCGGCATCTGCAGGGGGTTCCTCACCTGCTATTATTAACGCTTCATCTTTCTCATCAAACCTGTATTGGGGTTTGTATTGTAAAAGATAATGTGCATATAGAAATCTTGCGCAGAGTTCTTCAAATTGAACGGGATGTAATACAGCATTTCCGATCTTCTCTAATAATGCTTTCTGCTCCTGTTTCACCATACCATTATCCTGCAAGCAGGCAATGATCCCAAGACCATTCATACCAAGGGAGAAAACAAGATGGATCGGATTATCACGATAGTGAAAAATTTCTTTTGAATATTTAAGTCGTACCACCGTAATACTCCAGGGGCTTACCCCGGTAAAAAATATTGGAGATACCAGGGATTGCAGCATAAGATGAAAAAGGCTATATTTTTCTTTCAAACGAACAGACAGATTAAACAGTTGTCCTTTTTTTTCTAATTCTTTCCTTTCTAACAGTAAATCATGATACAATATCCCGTAGAGTATTTTTCCCATCCATAGAAAAAGTTTTTCGGATGGTAATTTTAAAACACCTTCATATCCAAGGTTAAAAGCTTCCTGAATTTCACTCTCCAATTCGTTAAAAACGTTCAAAACCTTTTTAGAACAGGGTAATTTCAGCGCTCCGTATTCAACCGAATTCACCTTATTCATCATTTTAAACCGGGCGGTGCGAAGATTAAAACGATCCAGCGCCCAATCGGGAAATACGTTTATCGTTTCTTCCTCATCCGTTAAATCTTCTCCTGTAAGGAAACAGGTATTGTTCTCAAGATAGATATTATCAAAGGGATTATACAATTGTAAAGACATAAGCGCAAAAATATTGAATTACATCATTTCATCTGTATTAAAGAGCTCTAAAAAAGGAAGGAAAGAAAGCAAAGGACTTTCTCCGCCTGTTTATTAATCAAACGAAACGACCGCTGCCGCTCTTCTCTCCTCTCCTTTTACGTCGGTAAGATCATCGCCCAACTCTTTTCTATACCGGTCGGCTATTGCGTGAAGCTGCCCAAGCACTTTGGGATACTGTGCTTTTACATCCAATGTTTCGCCGGGGTCGGTACGCAGATCGTACAAGGCAAGATGAACAGAATCGTTTGCATATTTTCCGGGCCAACCGTCGTTACCCATCACCGTTTTTTTATAGGTTTGTGAAATGGATGGGAAAACCAGTTTCCACTGCCCTACCCTGATTCCCTTTAAATTATTCGCGTCGTAATAATATACAAATTCATTTCTCGGATTAACGTCATTTTTATGCTCCATTAACGGAAATATATTCACTCCGTCAATTTTGCGTGCAGGTTGCTTTGCTTTACATATACCCGCAATAGTGGGCAGCAGGTCAATGGTTGACGCGATATTGTTGCAGATGGTTCCCGCAGGTATAACTGCCGGCCAACGCATGATGCAGGGAACTCTTTGCCCGCCTTCCCATGCGGTACCTTTTCCTTCACGTAACCCACCGGAATTGCCGGCATGGTTGCCAAAAGTGAGCCAGGGTCCGTTGTCGCTGGTAAAAACAACAAGGGTATTTTTTGTCAGGTTCTGTTCTTCAAGGGTGCGCATGATTTCTCCAACCGACCAGTCTGCTTCTTCTATCATATCGCCAAACAGTCCCGCGCCGCTTTTTCCTTTAAACGCCGGGGATGCGGCAATGGGCACATGGGGCATGGAGTGTGCGAAATACAGGAAAAAAGGATGTGCTTTGTTTTGCCTTATAAATCGTTTGGCCCTTTCCGTATACAGACCCGTTAACTGCGCCTGATCATCCAATGTTTTTATCTCTCTTACTTTTTTATTGCCGTCTATGAGGGGCAAAGAAGGGTAGCGGGATTTGCGATTAGCCGTATCCGTTATTGGCTTTCCATCATAGTCTACGGGCCACATATCGTTCGAGTAAGGAAGACCCAGCCATTCATCAAAACCCTGTTGCAGGGGAAAGTAAGGCTCCTTTTGTCCCAGGTGCCATTTGCCCACCATACCGGTATTGTATCCTTTGGCTTTCAAAAGCTCTGCGATGGTTTCTTCTCCCGGGTCAAGCGCAATTGTGCTCCACGGAAAAAGTGCACCATGAATACCAACACGGTTGGGATAGCAACCCGTAAGCAATGCCGCCCGTGAAGCGCTGCAAACTGCCTGGGCCGCATAAAAATTAGTAAAGCGCATACCCTGCGCCGACAGTTTATTAATATTTGGTGTATGATACGGAAATCCACCATAACATTCAAGATCGCCATAGCCCATATCATCCATAAAGATGATAATAATGTTGGGTTGTGAATTGTTATCCTGAGCAGCGCCCGCCAAAGGTTTGAATCCAAACGTAAACGGGATCATCAATAAAATAAATATGAAAAGTGCGGAAGAAATGAAACGACTGTTCATAATTTTTGATTCGGATGAAAAGATATAATGACTATCTGCTGTTTGGATCTGTAAGGTTTCTATGATTGTTATCCGGGAAAAGTAATAAAAGCCTTTAGCAGCCTGACTTTGCCTCACCCCAACCCCTCTCCGACCGGAGAGGGACTAAAATACGCTCCTGTATTGGCTTTCATTTAACTTTAAAAAGTTTTCTGCAGACAATAATAGATTTCCATTTGCC
Source organism: uncultured Sphingobacteriales bacterium (assembly GCA_937991535.1). Lineage (GTDB taxonomy): Bacteria > Bacteroidota > Bacteroidia > Chitinophagales > Chitinophagaceae > Agriterribacter. The sequence goes on along the minus strand of CALKHN010000064.1, from coordinate 19,890 downwards.
CAAAAAACAGACTGTTATTAAAGATACGACCTCCTGATTAACCTAAATCAAAAATACAGAAAGCAGGTTGTGATTTGTTGAATACTTTTTCAAAAAATAAACCCCAACGCCATTTATTTGAGGCACCGGGGCTTTTTTTAGTGTGTGTTTTTAAAATAACGCTGTAGTTTAAAAAACATTGTATGCAAAGCTCATGTAATATAGTCCGCCTATTTCGGGGTTACCAAACCCGTTCATATAATATTTGTTAAGCACATTGGTAGCGCCCAGTTTAACAAGCGAACCGATCGCCGGAAACCTATAGCCTATCATAGCATCCATGGTAAAAAAAGAAGGAACCGTTCCTGTGGCAAAATCGCCTTCCCATAAGAAATCTGTTTGCCATCGGCCGGTAATATTAAAGACAACGCGTTTACTTTTTCCAAACCCGGCATGCCCCACACCAAAATTGATACGGTGGTCGGGTGTATTAAAATTGGCAATGAAGTCGGCAGGTACATCACGCAGTTCATCGTGAAAATAATTGACAAATGCAGAAAGTCCGCTGCTTAAACGATAATCCAGCCCAACGCCATAGCCGGAAGTTTTTACTTTGATGGGATCAATTTTTACATCGCCTCCACCGGAAGCAGACATGGTAGCCGCATTTTCTACAATGGAATAGATCTGGTTTTGCTGGGGAGAAACCTGTCTTGCTACCAGTGTTCTCCCTATAAAATTGTCGTACTGGCCGGTATAATAATATACATCAACCAATAATTTTTTTGCGATCAGTCCTTTATATCCTATTTCATATGAAGCCACACTTTCGGGTTTTAGTTCGCGTGGGTGGTAAGCTCCCAGGGGTTGTGCATTATTACCCAAACGTACCGATGTTTGCGCGTTCAGGTTGGGTCCGGGTTTACCGCCGGGCAGGGTGGCATCGTGAATCCATGGCAATCCCCCAATCAAAAACTGCCCACCGCCTATTTCCAGATTGATGTATTGCTGTTGGGTGGAAGGGAAACGGTAAGCGGTTTGATAGCTCAGCCGAACATTGTGATTGTCCGCTAATTTCACCACAGCCGAAGCTCTGGGGGTGAACCGTCCTTTGAAGTTGTCGTTTTTATCGTAACGACCCGAAACACTTAAAGTTAAATGATCGTTGATGAGTTTTTTGGTAAGCTGACCATAAGCGCCATATTCGTTAATGCTGATGGGACCTTCATAATCAATAAACAAAGTGCCTTTTGAATTCAATATATATTGTTTCCATGATGCGCCTACAACCAGTTCAACAAAAGGAATCACCTCTTTAAAATTATATTGGCCTTCCGTCATCCACAGGTCGCTGCGATCTAAAAATAATCCCCCGGCAGGTATAGGTGTAGATCGTACCTGGTCGAACAATTGCTTAAACGTAGTAGAACCTGCTGCCGGGCGACCCTGATCGGCAAAGGCACGTGCCGCGGCATGTGCGGCGGACTCATCTGCCCCAGCGCCTCTGGCCTGCACAAAAGCAGCCACATATTCGGGAAACCACTGGGTGCTTGACTTCCATGCTTCATTTAAACGGCGGGCGGTAATGGTGGCATTATAGGCTTCTCCCGCATCTTCCTGTGTGGTATAACCCCGCAGGAACCAGCTTTTGCTCCGCAATTCCAGCTTATACTGCCCTATTTTAGCGTCCTTTAAAGAGTAGCGGTCGCTACCTGTATATACGGTACTACCTGTTCCAAAATTGCCGGCAAATAATGCTTCAAGAGCAGAAGTGATCTTATAATGAATACTTCCGGATAGTTTAAAGTTTACGGTATTGGGATTTACCATTTCACTTTCCGCATAACCCGTACGCGATGCACTGGCTTCAGGAATGATACCATTTCTCAACCCAAAATAAAACGGTACCATGTTGGTAACCGGGCCACGCAAGGCTTCCGGCAGCGTTCCGATGAATCCTCCAATTTGTGCAGGCGTTGCATTGGGTGGCAATACTGCATTCATGATCTGAACAATATCCACTGTACCACCTGTTGCAGCCAGCACACCCTGCTGTGTTTGCCCCTGTACCAGTTGCGCAAGGCTCTTCATACTAAATCCATTATCGCGCATATTGGTTTCATCTCCATATACATTAACGCCATCGTAATTAGGGTCTGACTGCCTGTTACCCGGTAATGTTTTACGGGTAAGCCGGTCATAGCCCTGTGTACTGTTTGCAATCCAGTCTTTGGCCTGCACCAACTGGAAACCCACTTTAAAAGCGAACTTATTATTAAAAGCCTTTGCCCAGCGCGCCGACCAGTCGTTATACCAGCCGGGTTCACTGCGCTGGTGCTTATCTGCATGATTCATACCTGTTTTGATCTGGAAGCTTAACCCCTGGTATTTAAAGGGATCTTTACTGTTAATCAGCAAAGTTCCGTTAACGCCGCCCGATCCGTATAATGCCGACGAAGCACCTGGCAGCAATTCCATACTTTCAACATCCAGTTCGGTAAGTCCTGTGAAGTTTCCTACGGAAAAATTAAGTCCCGGCGCCTGGTTATCCATCCCGTCAACCAACTGGTTAAAACGGGTGTTGCCGGAAAAATTGAATCCGCGTGTACTGGGCGTTTTAAAAGTGAGGGATGAAGTTGTAACGTCTACCCCTTTTAGCTGGGCAACCATGTCGTAGTAACTGGTAGCAGGTGTATTGCGGATGTTAGCCGCGCTAACCCTTTCGATGGTTACCGGCGATTCCATCGCTTTTGTTGCCGTTCGGGTGGCGGCAACAACGATCTCTTCACCGAGTACGGCGGAAGGCGTAAGTTCCGCTTCAACAGGATCTGTTCCTGTAACCTGCAGCTCTCTTGTTTCGAACCCAATAGATGAAAAAACCAGAGTTACCGGTAATGATTGACTGGTGGCTAATCTAAAATTTCCCCTCGTGTCGGTAAAAGTACCTTCGGTAGTTCCTTTAATAATTACAGAAACGGCGCTCACAAACTCCTGGTTGTTACTGTTTTTAACTGTGCCGGACAGGATGTTGCTTTGCGAAAAGGAATAAAGGGAAAAAAATAATAGCAATAAGGTGGTGGAGTAACGGTGACTTTTTTTCATAATAAGCAAATTGGTGAAAGATGTTAGTGGCAAATTAACGATTGTTAGTAGATATCAGAAATTTTACCTGTTTATAAAAAAAACATGCGTTTTTGCATAAATTACCTAATCAAAAATTTCATTTTGTTGAAAAACTTTTCTATATTTAATGCCTGTTAAATCTGTCCCTGCTTCAAGTCCGCTTACGTCACTCCACAAGTACTGTACCCCTCATTTTAAAATCCATTTCTTAAAATCCATTTCTTAAAATCTTATCCCGAATATTTTATTCATTTTGCGGCTTAGCATTATTTGTGCAAATCCGTTTTACTCCCTGACGCCATCCTCCAATATGCAATGCATAACCAGTCTATGCAGGAGACTCTTGCCAGGCAGGTTTAAAATCCATCCAACATTATTAAAACCATGGGAGACCTAAGATCAGAGAGTCTGATTTTAAGATCATCTTGTTATTCATCATAACAAATTCTCTATGAAAGGTTTTTCAGATCATACCGCTACCATACCCACTTCGGGATATCGCAGGCGTAAATCAGTCCTTGCAAAAATTTTATTGATCATTGCTATTTTCCTATCTCCCGGTATATATGCATCTCACGATTATTTTCTGCCTCATGAGGAACAAGAGCCAAACTGGCAATTGGATAAAACGGTTAATGGCGTGGAGTTTTTCTATGCCTTGTCTGCATGTAAAGGCAGCGATGCCGTATTTCTAAAACTAAACAATCTGAACAAACACGCGGTGGAAGTATCATGGAAGGAAACTTTCCAAACACAGATAGAAAAAGATGCCGAAGGAAAAGGAGAAAAGAAAAAAATGCTTATTCAGCCCGGCGAAACCTTTGAAGCGGATTGTAACAATCCCATTCATAAAGAATTGGTTGTTCTTGCTTCTAAAGCCGTTCTTACCTATATAGCAGTAATTTCTAAATTCAGTTATAAAGACATCACCGTGACCAACGCCAATTAAAAATTTCATAACCACCAATCCCAACATGTATGAAACAATTTTACTTGCTGCCATCTTTGAAAAAAATTTTTTTGCCACTTTGGCTTTCCGTCCTTTTAAGTACCTTTTTCATCGCAGCCAATGCCCAGGCGCCCGATAGTAAGGGCAAGGATTTCTGGCTTGCATTTCCCGGGAACTTTAACCCCGGCGCGCTGTCTTTTTTCATCAGCGGGGATGAGAGCACTACTGGTACCGTTTCCGCGCCGGGAATGGGTTTTAATGCAAACTTTACTGTTACGCCTGGTATAGTAACCACCGTTAATTTACCAACCGGAATACTTGAGATGAATCTCTCGAACGTAATAGAAAATAAAGGTATTCATATTGTTGCGGGCAAGGAAGTTACGGTATATGGACTGAACAGGTATACTGCAACTACGGATGCTTACCTGGCCTTACCCACCGACATACTCGGTACTTCTTACATTAACCTGGGTTATAAAAACACCAATATTGTTAACAGCACGCAGTTTGGTATTGTGGCTTCACAAAATGCTACCATGGTTACCATTACGCCAACGGCTACCACCAGCGGAAGACCCGCAGGCGTACCCTATAATATCGTACTTAACCAGGGGCAAACCTATCTCTTGCGCAACACAGATGCTGCACCGCAGGACCTTTCGGGTTCATTGATCACTTCCAATAAACCGATTGCGGTATTCGGAGGTATGCAATGCGCCAATATTCCTATGAACTATTATGCATGCGATCATATTGTTGAGCAACTCCCGCCCACTACAGCATGGGGTAAGAACTTTATTTCAGTTCCGCTAAAAACAAGAACAAGAGGAGACACTTTCCGTTTCCTGGCATCGGCCAATAATACTACAGTTGAAGTGAATGGTGTTATTGTTGCCAACTTAAATAAAGGACAATTATTTGAAACGGTTCTTACAGTTGCATCTCAGATCAAGTCGAACAATCCCATCCTGGTGGCACAATATTCCAACAGCAGCAGTTACGATGGCGTTACATCCGATCCATTTATGATGCTCATTACTCCCTATGAACAGTTTCTCGGAAATTATACGTTTTCTACTCCCGCTTCGGGATTTAGCGGCAATTATGTAAATGTAGTAGCACCGGCGGCGGCAGTAGGCACATTAAAGTTAGACGGTGTTGTTATACCGGCCGCATCATTTTCACCGATCGGCGCTACAGGCTTCAGGGGCGCACAATTGAATATTTCTCTGGGGTCGCATACCATCAATGGCTCCAATCTTCCTTTCGGTATTTTTGTTTACGGATACGACAGTTACGACTCGTATGGGTACCCGGGTGGCCAATCCCTTGCTCCTGTAGCCAGTGTAACCAATTTAAGTGTTACACCTTTAACCGGTACCGGCGCCGTGGGCACAGAACATTGCCTTGAAGCGAAGGTAACCGATCAGTTCAACAATCCTTTGGCAGGCGTTCGTGTAGACTTTACGATCACAGGCGCTAACCCGGGCAGTACCGGCTTTGCCAACACCAATACAAGCGGCATAGCCAAATTCTGTTATACCGGCGCTAACGAAGGTGACGACAACATTGTGGCGTCTGTAGGCACTATCACCGCGCCGGCTAAATTTACATGGACAAAAACCGCGAGCAATATATATTATTCCAAAGCGGCGGGCAATTTGCATAATGTACTTACCTGGGGTGTAAACCTCGATGGAAGCGGCGCCAACCCAACCGATTTCGGCGATGGTAAGATCTTTAACCTCGCCAATCGTTCCGGCAATTATATGATGACGGGCAACTGGACCGTGTATGGCACACTCAATAATCCATCGGGCAGCCAGTTAAAGATCAACGGGTACACTTTATCCATTACTACTCTAACCGGCACGGGAACTTTAACCGGATCCACCACATCGAATCTCGCTGTCATCGGAACCAATGGCGGCAGCCCGGGTAACCTGAACTTTACAGCAGGCGCTGGCAGCAGCTTAAAAATGTTAACGCTGAACCGTACCGGAACCGGCGCTTCAGCAACCATTGGTACTGCATTAAGCATTTACGATGTACTGATGGTTACAAAGGGTGTGCTCAATACAGCCGACAAACTTACGCTCAAGAGCAATGCAACCAGCACGGCAAGGGTTGCGCCTGTAGGCGGAAGCATTAACGGTAATGTTACTGTTGAACGCTATATACCTGCACGCAGGGCATGGAGACTCATGAACGCTCCGGTAGGCGGCATGCAAACCATTAACCAGGCATGGCAGGAAGGTGTAACAACTGCATCCCCCAACTCCAACCCTAATCCGGGATATGGAACATTCATAACCGTGGGATCGGTTGCCAATGGTTTTGACCAGAATATCCTTGGTCAAAGCACATCATCACTGAAAAGCTTTACTTCCGCAGGCGCATTGCTGGCTGTAACCAGCACAACAACAGCAACAGTTGCCAATAAGCCTTACTTCCTGTTTGTAAGAGGAGACAGAAGCATTACAATGAAAGACAATACAGTTCCCGCCAACAACACAACACTCCGCGCGAACGGGCCATTGCTCACCGGTAACCAAACCATACCTGTTGGCGCTACAGGGTTTACAGCGGTAGCCAACCCCTTTGCTTCACCCATCAATTTTGCAACCATTACCAGAACCAATGTAAAGAACAGTTTCTACGTGTGGGATCCCAAAATGGGTGGTACTTATGGAGTAGGCGCTTATGTAAATATCAGCTACAATGGTACAGGCTATGATGTTACACCGGCTTCGGTTAGCCCCGAAAGCCAGTATATCCAAAGTGGGCAGGGCTTCCTGGTACAGTCTACCGGAGCGGCCGGAAGCATCATGATCAAAGAATCCGACAAATCGGCAACGCCTGCGCAGAATGTGTTTAGACAGTCAGCCGGTAGCGATCAGCGATCAGCTACCAGCAGTGAGCAGTCAGTGGTCAGTGGTCAAGTATCAGGTATCAGCAGTGAACTTTCAGCGGTCAGCGATCAGCAGTCAGCAAATGGAGGATTGGTATTTGCACCGGCAAAGAACGCCCAGGGGTTAAGGATCAACCTGCAAACCATCAATGATGCCGGAACAAATATCTTAGATGAAGTGTTTACTTCTTACAGCCGTAATTTCTCCAGCACTATTGATGATATGGATGCCATTAAGATGCCAAATGAGCTTGAAAACCTGGCCATCGTAAGGCAGGGTCAATCGCTGATGGTTGACAGAAGGTCACCGATAAGTGATAATGGCGACACGCTTTATCTTAATCTCTCCAATACAACGCAAAGAAGTTATATCCTGGAGTTCAATCCCATTGATCTTACAGATGTGGCTTCGGCTACTATTGAAGACAATTACCTGCATACTTCCACAACGATAAACACAGATGAAATATCGCAGGTATACTTCCAGGTAAATTCCGATGCGGCTTCCGCAAGTTGCGACAGGTTTAAAGTAGTGCTGTTGACCAGGAAATCCATCACCAACGCCGGTATATTGGGTAAACAATTGATCAAAGCTTATCCCAATCCGGTTATCAATGGAAATGTAAACCTGCAGTTTGAAAATTCGACAGCAGGAATGTACAGAGTAGAACTGCTGAACAGCGCAGGACAGGTTGTATTGCGCAGGAATATTCAGCACGCAGGTGGCAGCATGAACCAGAAACTCGACTTAGAAAGAAAATTACCGGCCGGCATCTACCAGTTAAGGATAACCGGAAAAGATACGCGTACCGTTATTAAACTTTTGACCAAATAAATCTGTAACCACTTTTTTAATTCTTATAAAACGTTTATTATGAAACTAAAGCCCCTTTTGACAACTGCAGTTGTGACCATTGTATGCTTTGTAATGTATATTCCTTCGTTGTTGGCCCAATTGCCGGGCGATCCGGGAGGAGATCCTGATGAAATACCCATTGACGGCGGATTAAGCCTGCTGATTGCCGCCGGAGTTGCCTACGGAGCAAAGAAAGCATACGACAAAAGGAAAAAAGAACCTAAAGCACAGGATGATTTGAAAAAGGTTGAATAAAGCAGTAGCACTCTATTGATATATCAGATGCCGGTTACTTTGGAGGGCTATAACCCAGCATATTCTTCAAAGTAACTGGCTATTATAGCGTATACCCTATTATTCACCGAAACTACTGAACACAATGTTGGTTTTCATCAAATCCGTAAGTAAGGAAATAAACCGCTATTTTGATTTCTCATTTCTGCTGAAATTCGGCGCCTTCTTCGCCGTTTTTTATTATCTCAATATGTATTTTGTTGATTTGATGCTTCCGGGCGAAAAGCACAGTACGTTTTTTACCGAACACTTAAATTATATTTACTGGATTACCGGCAGCATCATGCATACCACCAACCTCATGACCCAGGCGGTGGGCCTTGATACCCATGTAGTCAACACGCGATACCTGGTGGTACCGGGAGGGCACAGTCTTTTTATGAACTGGCAGTGTGTTGGGCTGGGTATATTTAGCTTCTGGGCTGCATTTATTTTGGCTAACAAAATGAATTGGAAAAAGAAAATCATTTGGGGTATTGGTGGTCTGTTAGGAATATGGTTTCTTAACTGCTGCCGCACCGCCCTGCTGATGATTGCACTTGAAAACAACTGGAAGGAATGGAAGCAAAGCTGGACACATGGCAGAACACTGGACCATCATGATTTATTTAACTACGGCTGCTATATTGTGCTGCTGGGTATGATCTGGTTCTTCTACAAAAAATTCAGGAATAAAACATCGGAAGAAGAAGACACCGGTGAATCAGAGTAACACCGAAAGGATCTTACCGAATTTTTACAACAACAGCATTCACTGGTGACAACACCAGAACGGCTGCTATCAATGCTGCACGAACAAAAATAAATTTCCCAAATCGTTTCACTTTTAAAAAAAGAAAGAATACATTTATTGGGCTTTTTAATCTGCCTTATTAAAACTTTCCGGGTGCTCACATTCACTTTTTCTTTTTTTACGATCTGCTGCCTCGTGCATTACCGGTTTGAATAATCCAGGCTCTTCATTTCACCCGTCTTGTGAAAACCCTCTGCATGTTATTATCCACATTCCGGAAGCCTGCCTTTAAAATTAAAATGCTGTATTCAAGCAGTCTGTGCAACAATGTGGTGGAATTCATTGTGAATACAATAACTAAGCTTTCGTTTCGTCCGTAGGACGAGAAATGAAAACGCTGTTGAACTCCGCCTTGCGGGGCAGACACAACCTACATTGCCGCCTTACATTATGGGGTTGCCGCTCTTTGAAGTTGAGGTATTTTGCAGATCAGGCAGGAGATGCTTTTGTGTTGGGGTGATCCGGGGAATAATAGTTAACATTAAACAATATATCTTTATTCAGCGGCGGTTCGGAGCCGGACGTTCAATATATACCGCCACAGCAGCAAGCGCTGTTCGTTACCTGCCATGTTAAACAAACCTCAAAACTTGCAGAACCACCGGTTGGCAGTCCACAGGAGATCACTATTCGACGACTCAACAATCGTACATCACTAAAACGGATCATCGTATGAGAAATGTCAGTACCTCTTTTGCGCTTATATTTTTTATCGGCGCAGCCTCAGCACAAAGTGTAAAATTTTGCAAATCTTGCGGGGAGCTAAAGAACCTTCAGCTTCCTGATGTCGCGATCCTCGTTGCTGAACACAAGGCTTCAGACGCGATCAAAAATGTATTATGGGATCCAACTGTCATTATACACAAACCTTTCTGTCGTGTGCTCGGAAGAATCAGCAAGGCAATCACGAAAACCATTTTTCCTTATTCAAAGCAAAAGGAGCAAAACACGGCAGGCAACCTGGTGGCTTTGGCGGGAGACGAATATGTTTTTATTTTCAGTCTGATATTCAGATTCAGCTCCGGTTGACGAATAACTCCGGGTAATAGAATAAACAATAGGCTTTTAATTACAAATTTAGTAGCGGTTACTGACTTATGATTTTAAAATACCTCCACATCTCCAAGACGTACTGTTGTGCAGTCTTCTTAGACGGATTTCGGGAGGAATTATTTCTGTAAGCCTGCTGAATTTAAAATCTTACAGATGATTTTAAAAGATTTTTTACCTGCCCCTGCGTTCAGGGATTTTATACAATTCTACAGGATTGTTCATTTTGAATTTGATAAAATCACTGAGGTTTCTATTAAAGCTTATCCTCCAAAACCGGAAGAATGTATCTATTTTCTATTGAAAGGAAGTTTTGATATTGAATTTCAAAAATGTCATAAAGAGAATGTTCATTTGCTAATTATATTTTTCGGTCAACAAACTTCTATTAACAGAAGATATTTTTATGGAGACGGTTTCTTAAATTTTCAGATTGTTTTTCAACCTACTGGTTTATTTAGGTTAACCGGCATTCCAGCTTTTGAATTGAGTAATCAATGCCTCGAAGCAGAAAGTATTTTACCAAAAAATATCCGATTGGTTTATGAGCAGTTACAAAATGCTGATAGCTACACCGAAATGCTCTTAATAGCTGACAGATTTGTAGGCGTCTTGATTAGCAATGCAAGAAAAGAACAGCATCTACTGGATTCGGTAAGCAAGTGCATGATGAAAGGTAATAGTAATGTGCCTCTTGGCTGGTTAGCGAGAGAATCCTGCCTCTGCACAAAACAATTTAAAAGGAAGTTCTACGAAAGGATAGGGGTTAATCCCAAAACGTATGCAAGGATAATCCGGTTTAATAAAGCCTTCAATACAAAAAATGCTCATCCTGATTGGGATTGGTTGAAAGTGGCGATTGAATGCAATTATTCAGATTATCAACACTTGTCAAAAGATTACAAAGAATTTACCGGGCTCACACCACCTGAACTTCATCTGCTTGAAAATAATTCTCCTGAAAATGTACTTGGACTTACGAAAAGCTTATATGATAGCCGCTTTAGAGCAACGTACTGAGAAGTTCAAAAAATGTCCCTTTTTTACCACTAATCGTCGCAATTAAATTTCAATTTTACTACGGTTTTGAATAAATTTTTCAAAAAAATTACGCTCATGGAAACAATTGAAAAGAAACCAGATGTGAAAAAACTATCCACTAACGGGCAGAATAATAATGCAAAGAATTGGATAGGTGGTGAATGGTTAACTGCAGAGCAAAGTGGAATAAGTTTTAATCCTGCTACAGGCGAAGAAATAGGCAGATATGCAGATGGCGGCAGAAAGGAAGCTCAACAAGCAGTGGCGGTTGCAGTAAAAGCTTTTAAGGAAACTACCTGGAAGAATGATCATTCTTTGCGTTCCAAAATTCTTTTGGCTATTGCCGACCAGATTGAAGCTGCTAACAAAGAATTGATTCAGATGCTATGTACTGAAGTTGGAAAAATCACTCCTGAAGCTACTATGGAAGTGTTTGCAGCCCCCTCTCTTCTGCGTTATTGGGCCAGTAAAACATTTACAGCAGGACGTTCCGGAGAAGCAAAGCCTGGCAGTCTGTCCATTACCATTCGGGAGGCCATTGGTGTTGCCGGTATTATTGTACCAGCCAATGCACCTGTGGCACTATTTGTGCGGGCGCTTGCACCTGCCCTGGCTGCAGGCACTACTACTGTGGCAAAATTACCAGGTGTGACAGCTCAGACAAACGAACTTCTTTGCAAAATCATTTCAGATACACCCGGTTTACCACGAGGTACTATAAACATAATCACAGAAAGCGGCAATGAAGTAGCAAAATTCCTGGTGCAATCTCCTGATGTTCCTGTAATTAGTTTTACGGGTAGTACCAAAACCGGCAAAACCATTGTAGCTGCAGGCGCAGCACAATTGAAACGCTTTAGTTTAGAGCTCGGTGGAAAGACACCGATGATAATTTTTAATGATGCGGATTTGCAGTCAGCAATTTTCACTATGGAGAAAGCTATCACCATTTTTAGCGGACAGTTTTGTATGACCGGCAGCCGTATATTGGTACAACGGGATATTGCTGAAAATATAAAAAAAGGACTTGCTGAGCGACTCTTAAATGTCAAGGTGGGCCCGGCATCAGACCCTTCCAGCGAAATGGGGGCTATGGTGAATAAGGAAAATGTGCACCGGGTAAATAATATTGTCGAAGAGGCTATTGCCGCAGGTGCTAAAGTAATTGTACGGGGTGGTCCTGTTACTGAAGGCGCATTGTCTAAAGGTGCTTTCTACCGGCCCACATTATTGGAAGTAATCAATTCTGAACTGCCTATTGTGCAGCAAGAAATATTTGGCCCGGTAGCTACCTTACAGGTTTTCGATACGGAAGCAGAAGCAGTTGCCTTGGCAAATAACAGTGAATATGGGCTTGCAGCCAGTATCTGGACGCGGGATATAGACAGGCCATGGCGAGTTGCTAAAGCTATACAAGCAGGCACTGTCTGGATAAATACCTACGCTCAAATTTTTGCACAGTTTGAAGAAGGTGGATATAAAAAGAGTGGTAATGGTCGTTTGAATGGTGAAGCTGCATTAGAAGGTTTCCTTGAGTACAAACACATATCTTTTAATCCAGGCTTTACTGAATTGAATCATTAATGATGGGTTTAAAATAGTTGGCTTTTTTGTTTTAATTTAATTTTATTGAAACGGTGTAACTTTTTAATTTGGGTTAATTAATAGATCAATTTTCTAATAAACACGAACCGCCAACACGGTATTGTCAAAAATGCGGGCTGACATCTACGAAGTTCTTTTAAAAATAGATATTTAGATACCCGTTAGGCGATAAAGAGATTTTAGAGGGAGTATTAACATAGCTGGGAAAAAGACTATTGCTAAAAGCTGAGTAAATAGTACTAATTGTGAATCAATTGGCAAAACAATAATCAAATACAGCACACAATAACATCACTTTCATTTTTTTTATGGAGTTGCCGTTCTTTGAAGTGCAGCTTGGCCCGGTTGCCAAACACTTCAATAGTAAACAGCACACCGGCTTAATTCAAGGTACAGACCCCTCCCTGCCTACCGCAGGCAGGCTTTTGTTGGGGTAACAAGCAGCGGGGTGAAAATTGGACTGTCGTAAAAATGTTCGGCAGTGTAACACTACTGAACATCTTTCTTACAGACCATAATAGTTACACAGATTGTCATTCTGCGGGAGGAATCCATCTTAACTCACAATGAAGACGGGTGTAGATTTCAATGGGTAATAGCTCAGCCTGATATAATAGTTATAGCATCCGAAAATTTGAACGCTTCTCACCAAAGGTAAATGCGCCCGGAGTTGGACATTTAGAGCCGGTAGTTTAATTTCGCGTATGGGCAAATTTTCGTTTCCGCAGCAAACCGCTTTTTACAAAGGCAAAGTACGTGATGTATATACCATCGGCAATGACCTCCTGGTGATGATCGCCAGCGACCGCATTTCCGCATTTGATGTTGTTCTTCCACGCCCTATACCCTACAAGGGACAGGTATTGAACCAGATCGCTGCGCGCATGCTGGAAGCCACAAGTGATATTTGTCCGAACTGGCTGCTGGCCGTACCTGCACCCAATGCCGCTATAGGTAAAAAATGTATTCCATTTAAATTAGAGATGGTGATCAGGGGCCACCTGGTAGGTCATGCCTGGCGTACATACAGAACGGGCGAAAGAACACTGTGCGGCGTAAAACTGCCTGAAGGATTAAAAGAAAACGATCCTTTCCCTTCGCCCATCATAACCCCGGCAACAAAGGCCGAGCAGGGGCACGATGAAGATATATCCAGGGAAGAAATCATTACCAAAGGCCTGGCAACCGAAGCAGACTGGAATATGCTCGCTTCTTATACCTTACAGTTATTTGAAAGAGGTAAAGCCATCGCGGCCAAACAGGGACTGATACTGGCAGATACAAAATATGAATTTGGCAAGAACGGCGATAGCATTTGCTTAATGGATGAAATACATACCCCGGATTCATCAAGGTATTTTTACGCCGATGGATTTGAAGAGCGGCAACAAAAAGGAGAACGCCAAAAGCAACTGAGTAAAGAATTTGTGCGGGAATGGCTCATTGCCAATAACTTTATGGGCAAAGAAGGACAAACCGTTCCGGAAATGAGTGACGAATGGGTGCAAACCATCAGCAACAGGTATATTGAATTATTTGAAAAAGTAACCGGCGAACCATTTAAGCCCGAAGCATTGAGCGAAGAAGAAACATACAGCAGGATTATAAAAGGGCTGAAAGAACTAAATATGTGATCATCATGCAAATAAAATCAACCGCAATAACTATTTTGTTATCCGCTTTATTTATTACCGGTATGACACAATCCAACCCATTGCATTATCTTATTACCGGCACTTATACCGGTGGCAAAAGTGAAGGTATTTATGTATTTGAATTCAACAGTAATGACGGGAGTTATAAGGCCGTCAGCCATGTTAAAAGCTCCAACCCGTCTTTTCTGGCAGTTTCTCCCGATGAAAAATTTGTGTACGCCACAAATGAAAACGGCAACAAAGACAACGGCGGTGAAGTGAGCGCTTTTTCATTCGATAAAAAAACGGGCAGGCTCAGGGCGATCAATAAGCAACTATCCGGCGGCGATGCACCCTGTTATATCCAGGCAGACAAAACAGGAAAATGGGTAATTACCGGCAATTACACCAGTGGAACACTTTCCGTACTGCCTGTAAGCGCTTCCGGCGAATTGGGTAAGGCCGCCACTACCATAAAGCACAGGGGCTCCGGAGTAAACAAAGAAAGGCAGGAAAAACCCCACGTGCATTGCACCATACTTTCAAAAGATAACAAATGGCTGTTTGTACCCGACCTGGGTATTGATAAGGTAATGATCTATGCTTTCGATTCAAACACAGGCAAGTTAAAACCCGCGCTTCAGCCTTATGCCAAAATAAAGGACGGTGGCGGACCAAGGCACCTCACCTTTCATCCCAATAATCAGTACGCCTACCTGATGGAAGAAATGGGTGGCGCGGTAGATGCGTTTCAATACAGCAACGGGAAATTAAAACCCATACAGCATATTGCTTCGGTACAGGCCAATGACACAGGTTTTATTGGCAGCGCTGATATACATGTATCGGCAGACGGAAAATTCTTATACGCTTCCAACAGGGGCGGATTCAATACCATAGCTATCTATTCCATTAACCAGGAGAATGGGATGCTTACTTTGGCCGGGCACCAGTCGTCCCTTGGAGAAATTCCCCGCAATTTCACTATTGATCCTTCGGGCAATTATTTATTAGCCGCCAACCAGGAAAGCGACAACATTGTAATTTTCAAAAGAAATGCAGAAACAGGGCTACTCACCGATACGGGTAAACGCATTGAAGTGGGCAAGCCGGTTTGTTTGAAATGGATTGGGAAGGATTGAGAGTGCAAAAGCATCAAAAAGCAAATAATAAGAACCAAACCTGTCTGCCGTGGTGGATAAAATTCGAACCGGAACCGGCCCTCGTTTTAAGAGGGAGATGTCATCTCAAATCTTAAATACCAAATCTCAAATCCTGTTACTTTACTCTCTCTCCCACAGCCTCGGTCTGAGCCTGGCTTTGGCTTTATTAAAAATATGCGGACCGTTGTCTATTCCTTTGCGCAATTGTTTTTGTTCTTCCGGCGGAAGCTGGTAAACAGTACTGCATTCCACGCTGCAGCAGCCGTGGTATTTTGCAGCGCAACTATCACATTGAATAAAAAGCAGGTGACAGCCGTCATCTTTGCAGTTGGTATGGGTATCGCAGGGTTTGCCGCACTGATGGCAATGGGCGATAACGTCATCGGTTATGCGTTCCCCCAAACGGTCGTCAAATACAAAATTTTTTCCTGTAAACTTACTTTCTAAGTTGCGCTCTTTTATTTCTTTTGCGTAATTAATGATACCACCTTCGAGGTGAAATACATTTTCAAAACCGTTGTGCAGCATGTAAGCGCTCGCCTTCTCGCAACGGATGCCCCCGGTACAGTACATGATGATGTTCTTGTCTTTATACGGTTGCATCATTTCAACCGCCATAGGCAATTGTTCCCTGAATGTATCGCTGGGCACTTCTATGGCATTATCAAAATGGCCTACTTCATATTCGTAATGATTGCGCATATCAATAATGATGGTATCCGGATCTTCCGCCAGTGCATTCAGCTTTTCGGCATTAACGTATTTCCCTTTTTTGCTCATATCAAAGCCAGGGTCAGAAATACCATCCGCCACGATCTTTTCCCTGATCTTTATTTTAAGCACCCAAAACGATTTACCATCATCATCCACCGCAATATTCAAACGCATATTCTCCAAAGGAGGTAGAGAATATAAATAATTGCGGAATGCGTCAAAATTCGATTGCGGAACACTTACCTGCGCATTGATGCCCTCGTGAGCCACATATATGCGGCCAAATACCTTTAAAGCATCCAAAGCCCTGTACAATTCATCCCTGAACTGCTGCGGATCATTTACTGTAAAATATCTGTAAAATGAAAGCGTGGTGCGGGGCTCTGATTCCCGGAGCATAAGCTCCTTCAGTTCTTTTTGTGAAATCCGGTTGTGTAATACTGCCATAATATTGAAATTTTATGTTCTGCTTATCCGGCGGAACGGGTCGTTTGCATGACGAACAAAATTTCTTAAACGGCGCAAAGATAAGGAGAGTTTGGGAGATTCAGGTTGCAGGATACAGGTTGCAAATTGCAGGTTTTCAGGTTGCAGGGTACAAGTTATATAATCGCCTTCAGCAGTTAGCCGGCTTAATTTGCATGGCAACGACTGTAAAGGCACTCTCACTTCTTCACTTCTCACCCTACTGCTCCCTTTGCCCTCCCAATCCTCCCCTAAAGCCAACGCGGATCCCTGAACTCTGGAATCCCTGGTTACCAAAACCCCATATGTAATCGATCCTGATGATTTTAAGAATGTTTTCAATACCACCAAATGCTTCATAGTAATAATTGCTTTTATTTACGACAAAAGCATTGACTCCCCCAATAAGATGCAGGTTAAGCTTTTTGACAAATGGGATTTTGTTCGTAAAAAACCCATTAAAATGATGCTCCGCATTTAATGTAGCATACAATCTTTCGGTGGTAGAGCGGGCATAGTAGGGCGCTAACTGAAAACTATTCAGGTATTCGGTAGCAACAAGCATCTTGTTGCCATTAAAATGCTGGTAATCGGGTATCTCCAGCCTGCGGTTATTGAAAAAACCACCTACTGAAATATTATAATCAAACATACCAGCCAGTCTTACATTAATATCATCCTTTACAGAAAATTTCCAGCGGTCGTAATCCACATCACTACCCAGTACGTCATTTATACCTTTAGCATAGCTTACAGTGAACATTGGATATTTGGAACCCAGGTTAATTTTCCGCTCTGGCAACTGTATATATTTAGTGCCGGGACGGTAACTAATGGTAAATGCTGCAAACAAAGCCTGGTGCCGCAGAAAATTCTCTGAAACCAGCTCAACCGGATAGTTGGGTGTGCGTCTGTCAACATTTTTAGCCTTGCCCCAATACGTATCATCTGTATTCGACAACGGGATCCTGTCCTGGTAACTGATGTTCGCTTTGATGGTGGTGCCCTCTCCCACTCCTCTTGTAAATGCGATCTCTGCAAATACCGCTTCATAAATTTTCAAATAATTGCTTCCAAATAAAAGCGTATTATATGTATTTACAATAGGTCTTACAGGATTGGTATTATTGATCTGGAATATTTTTTTACCGCCTGCAAGCGCAATCGAATTGATACGTCCTTTTCCGAAAGTATACCGCGTATCTATATCAGCGTTAAAGTGATGATTGGTAAATCCATAGCGCGCTGTGGGCGTAACCGAAACAGACCGGTTTTCTGTAAAATTCCTGGAATAGGTTGGACCAAAATTGATATTAAATCCTTCCACTGTATTGAAATTGGTTATTTCAATCAATGGCGGATAACTAAGGGAAGATTTTTTACTTTGCCTGTTGAATGTTTGCCCAAAAATCAAAACACCCAGAGGGGTAAACCTGTTTTTTCTTCTGTCAACAGAATCAAGGTATTTGGGATCACGCCGGATGATTTCAAGACTGTCTTTTTTCAGGTAATCCATAATTTCATCATCCAAAAGCGGTACCGGCCGAACGGTATCCCAGTAAGCACGGGGTTTTTTATTGGATCCTGTGTCGTATTTCAGAATAACATTGTTGAAAAAGTTTTTATCAAATTCGGGATCAAGTATGTAATTTGAATAAACGGTAACGAAACTTCCTTTGGCATCAAAACCAAATATTTTAACCGCGGGATATATGACCTGGCTCTGAATCATCCATACATCTTTGGTAACGGGTACGTACAGGTGCTCAATACGTAATGTGTCGGCCAGTTCCATTTGCGATTTTTTGGTAAGCATCAGATCCACACTATGAATCCGCCATTCATCTTCAACAATATTGATATAACCACTGAACAAAGGCTCATAACTTCGTTTGGGCGTAACCTTTATATGGTTGATCAGCCTCCCGTTTTCGGTAAAACTGCCCATAAATTTGTAGTGGTAAAAATTCAGTGCATTTTCAGCAATGGGAGAAATGAAGCCACGTGGATTGAGCGCGTTGCTGATCTGTATATTATTGTCATAAAAAGTTACGTACCTCGGGCTGCCAAATCCAAACCCCTCCGTTTGGCCGCTTACTCTTGTTGAAGTAACTTCTACTTTTTCTTTTTCCGGCTTTTGGAAAGAATAGGTAGCTATGGTTTCGGACAGATAGATCATTTTGTTTTTTCCTGTATCTCCGTCTGCAAAGTCAACCTTTTGTCCAAAGATCGTTTGTGGATAATCCTGGAGCCTGAGCTGTCCTTTGATATATACCTCGCATTGAAAAGCATCCACCTGGTTTTTATAAAAAGATCTCTTTTTTATTGCCTGCCGGATAATCTCGTAAGCAGGGTCTTCCGCATTATCGCCTACCACTATTTCCTTTAATATAAGCTCCTGCACAAGAAGAACAAAATCAACTTTCGCCTCCTGTCCCTGCACGGTTATATCCTTTTCCTGCATTTTAAATCCAACGTGCATGCATTGGAGCGTATAGCTACCCGATGGAAGGTTCAATATATATTTGCCTTCATTATTAGCGGTAGTGCCCATTACACCACCCTTAACCACCACTGAGGCAAACGGAAGAAGATTCCCCTTATTATCTTTTACTGTTCCCGTAACAGGAACGGCAAGCGCAATAAAACGGAAACTGGCAAGGAGAACAGTAAGCAGCAAATATCTTTTCATGCAACAACATTACCCTAACGAAAATAAGGTTTTGTAACTAAACGCCATTACACATTGATTCAGAACAAGCGGCGAAGCAATGCGCCACTAAGCGCTGAAAATGCTGCCACCATTGCTCCAATTAAGGCCGTTAAACCGATCAGCAAAAAAGGGCTGTCGGCATTTATTACCAATACAGAAATTTTATGGGCAATCAAATCATGGTTGGCCATACTGATCCACCAGGCCAATCCTCCCCACAGCAGCAGCAGGGCAACAAACCCCGCTATAAACGACATATATGGCTTTTGCAAAATGATGATGGCAATTAAAAAAGACACTATAGCAATGCTCCACCAGGGAAGGTACAGGCAGGCAACAAAACTCAGCAGTGCGGTTAGTATAATGGAAACTGTAAATTTCATGCTGTTGATTGATTTGTAGTTGACCGGTTGATTTGTTCCCTTCTCACCTGCGGTAGCTTTGAGCTGTGAGCATTCAGCTTTCAGCCTGAGCGTACTAACAATGAACTGATAACTCATTAACGCATTCACTATTCACCTTTAACACACTCACCTCTCGCTTTTCACGTTCCTGCAGCTTGGGGCTATCAGCCGTCAGCTTTCAGCCTGAGCGTAC